>CALJNB010000078.1 GCA_937981985.1 uncultured bacterium | reverse complement strand
TACCATGGTTGCCGTGGAACTTCCTCGCGGTCAAAAGACTATTCGTTTTGTTTCTGAGCTTTCAATACAACCTACAATCAAACTTGCCGCAGCGACGGACCAACCCTGGACCGAACAATGGTCGGTGACATGTTCCAGAATCTGGCGCTGTGGTTTTAATAAAAGCATCGCTCCGATCGATCATATAAAGAATGGCATTTCGAGTCCGTCATTTTTCCCTTGGCCGGGAGAACAGTTGGAAATCCAAATCAATAGACCTGAGGGTGTTTCGGGCGCTTCATCAACGGTCACCAACGTAAATTACACTGTTACACCGGGCAATCGTTTACTGTTGGCTAACTTGTCGATGAAAGTCCGAGCCTCCCAAGGCGGATGGCAAAAAATAACAATTCCTGATGGCGCGGAATTACAAAAAGTAAATATTGATAACAATACCGTTTCAATTCGACCGGTGGGAAATGTTGTAACCGTCCCTCTTAAACCTGGGGCCCAAAACATCGTGTTAGAATGGCAACAAAGCTGGGAACGCAAAGCCTTCGAAACCGCTCCACCGGTGGATATCGGAAGTGACGCAGTGAACGTGAAGACAAGCATCTCAAGAGGTGATGATCGTTGGGTACTGTGGGCGATGGGCTCGCCCTGGGGACCTGCCGTTTTATTCTGGCCGCGACTACTCATTATGTTGCTCATTGCGTTCGGCATTGGCCGAATCAAAGGGCTGCCCGTGAAAACGTATGAATGGATGATTTTGGTCATCGGTCTATCCCAACTTCCACCGATAGCTCTCATACCGATTGTCTTCTGGTTTCTGGTTATACGATGGCGAAATGAAAGCCCTTTGGAAAATCCAAGTATGTTCAATTTGGCCCAACTTGCGATTCCCTTCATCACAATCGTGGCGCTTGGTGTTTTATATGCTGCCATTCATACAAACCTTTTGATCAATATCGATATGCAAGTCAAAGGTGCCAACTCAACGAATCGGATCTTCCGTTGGTATGTTGATCGTTCTACTTCAGCGCTCCCGCAACCAACGATCCTCACGATCTCTGACTGGTTTTGGAGAATCGCAATGCTACTTTGGGCGGTTTGGTTGGTTGTAAGACTCTATAAATGGGCCCCTTGGGCTTGGGGCAGTTTTACGACTGGAGGAATTTGGAAATCTTTTTCCAAAAAAGCGATTATCCCCGGACCAAGACCGAACGTTCGAATCCAAAATCACGAGAGCGAAGAATAACAACCTCATGAACTATTTTCCCCCTCTAAGTTAGAAGAATTTGCGCCCGCTAGTGGTCAATCGGGCTTTGTTTTAGCCCGCGGGCTAGCCGGATTCCAGAGTTCGACCTTAAAACCGGCAGGATCGATGAACCAACCAAAAACCCCATAATCGGTATCGTCGACTTCTCCCACGATTTCGGCGCCGCCCTCTTTGACCTGAGCGAGGGCCCCCACGACATCGTCGACAATAAGATTAAACATAAACTGCTGTGGACCGTCGCCAAAATAATCCGTATCGGCTTTAAAGGGCGTCCATAAGGTGAATCCACCTGCTGGCATTTCGCGAGGCTTAAACATCGAGAATCCGTGTTCGGAAATATCAAACCCCAAATGTTTTTCATACCAATGCGCAAGGCTTTTCGTATCCTCACATTTAAAAAAAACGCCGCCGATCGCTTTCACTTTAATCATTGTTTGTCCCTAATCTACCAACCTTTCAACAACGTTAGAGTCTCTAGTGAGACCTAAAGAAGCTGTGGGTTCGTTTCGTTGTATTGGTTCAGTGATGATCTGATACTACAAGAAGATCAGATGAACAATCAAAAGGTCGGAAATCTGATATTGGCGAAAAACCTTAAAGTTCAACCCTAAGTTAGGATCACCCAATTTCTAGTAAATGGGTAAGAGTGTCTGACTGACTTAACAACAGCCCGAAGATTCCGGAAGATTGATCGTCGTTGGCGCACCAGACGAAGCTGGTGTGTCAGCGGAACAATCAAAAAGTCCTAGATGGGACATCGGCGCCGATACTTGAAAATGATCCGCGTATCGAGATTGGCTCAACATATCAGCTGTGTTTTTACACACACGTTCTGGGACGCCGGCGTGAAAAAGATGATTTTGATCGAGCTCAAATTTTGAATCATGCCCCCAAATCGTACCGTTATAAATCACAACTTGACCGTAATCTTCACATCGATCTTCCAGTTCGATTTTGAAACCACGAATATTTCGCGAATAAAATCGAATACCTTCCACAAGATCTGTAAAGCGAGAAGATACCGTTCTGATATCAAAAAAACCCGCTTTTTCGGTTATGCGACGCAAATCGTCTACATATGCTGCTCCTGTTAAGCACTCGCCCCATAACTCTTCGTCATCCTGCAATCGCTGTGGAACGCGACGATCCGCAACGATATCTGAAATATAGAATTCACCCCCCGGCTTCAGTATCCGATAAATTTCGGCGAATACCTGATCTTTGGTTGGCGACAAATTGATCACACAATTTGAAATCACAACGTCCACAGAACTATCGGGGACTGGAATTTCTTCGATGAATCCTTTTTTAAACTCAATATTGGGCTTTCCATAACCGAAATTTTTCATGTGTGGGGCGATGTTTCGGTTCGCAATCTCGAGCTGTTCATCGGTCATATCAATACCAATAACATGACCTTTTTCGCCTACCAATTGAGACGCTATAAAACAGTCAATTCCAGCACCGGATCCAAGATCCAGTACTGTTTTTCCTTCCAACAAAACCGGAAGCGGCGATCCACACCCGTATCTCTTTTCCAAAACCTCAGGTGTGATCTTTTCCAATAAGGACTTATCGTAATCGGCCACGCAACATGCATTATAACTGAAATCTTCAGTTTTTTTGATCGTTTGCCCATAGTAAACCGATACCGATTCTTTGATGCTGTCTATTGTAGATGCTGTCATGCTTTATCTCCGATGATGTTTGGATAAGTTATAGTCACCGATTCGATCTGACAAAGGAAAAACTCCAAAATCGAATATCGTATCATTTCACCTTATTTGGATGTTCGAGATAGAATTTCATCGCTCTAAACGTGACAAAAGTTCAATTAGGTATTTTTTACAATCATGGTAGGCTTAGCGGGTATGGCTAAACAACATGAAATCGAAACCCTCATAGATGAACGACTCGACGACGAGATAGGTACAATATACAAAACTGCCCCTTATCGCGTCACTTTGTTGTATCCTTCTCCTTATCGAATAGGAATGAGCTCGCTTGGGTTTCAGTCGTTATACAGGGCACTCAACGCATCGGACTCAATCGTCTGTGAACGCGCGTTCTTGCCAGATGACACGGATCGATTTCGTGCCGCTAGAAAGCCGCTCTTCACCTATGAATCAAAAACCTACATCAGCGAAGTTGATATTATAGGCGTATCTGTTTCGTACGAATTGGAAGTGTTGGGACTTATTGAAGCGCTTGAGCTAGCCGGCATCCCAGCTAGGGCCACAGAACGTTCAAAAAGATCGTGGCCCCTCATATTGATTGGCGGTCCAATCACGTTCGCTAATCCCCTACCCATCGCGCCCTTCGCCGATATTATGATTTTAGGCGAAGCCGATGAACTTATTCACATCGTTTGCGCAATGTGGTTTGAAGCGAAAGATCGCGCTTCCTTTTACGAAAAAGCAGCAACTTTACCGGGTGTGTATATCCCGCACATTCACGGTGAAAAACTGGTACCCATTGCCCAGTCACGCGATGACCTTCTTCCCGCATACTCGGTTATCACCACACCGCATACGGAATTAAGTAATATGCATTTGGTTGAAAACGCACGAGGATGCCACCGTGGGTGTACGTTCTGTGTCATGCGACGGACGACAAATGGAGGCATGAGAACTTTTTCTCCAGAAAGGGTGCTGTCAACGATTCCAGATCATGCGAAGCGAGTTGGGCTGGTTGGTGCGGCGACAATGGATCATCCCAAGATTAAGGAAATTGTTCGTTCGATTGTAGAAAGCGGACGCGAAATTGGTCTTTCATCATTGCGTGCCGATCGACTTGATGACGAATTCGTCGGATTATTAGCCCAAGGTGGCGTACGAACACTAACCGTTGCAAGCGATGGTGCCAGCGAACGGATGCGAAAGATCGCCAAAAAACATATCAAAGAAAAACACCTAAAACACGCCGCTGAACTTGTGGCGCGCCATGGTCTAAAACAGCTTAAGCTTTATATGGTTTTTGGATATCCTGAGGAGACTGAAGACGACATTCACGAAATGGTGGAATTCGTCGGTGAGTTATCTTCGATCTGCAAGGTAGCCTTGGGGATGAGTCCATTGGTCGCCAAGAAACGTACCCCACTTGACGGTGAACCCTTCGAAGATAAAAAATCTTTGGAAAAAAAGATTAGGATTGTTCATCAAGGTCTCGGTAAATCGGTCGATATACGGTCAACATCCGTTCGTTGGGCTTGGGTAGAATACCAAATTTCACAAGGCGGATGGGATATGGCCGATGTGGCCGAAGCCGTTTACGCCGACGGTGGTGGATTCGCCGCTTGGAAACGCGCTATTAAAAAGTACAAAAAAACAGTGGTGAACATTACACGTCCGATCGACGATCGCATTCGGCCCGGCGCTTTAATGAAAGATTTCGATGTTTCAGATCTCATTGGATAAAAACGTTTCAGTGAAAAAGTTAAAGAATAAGAAGCCAGAATCATTGGCTATACATTCATCCATATTGTTTTAACTTACCTCTTTCAAATTTCTCAAAATAGCTTATTTTCATGCCTCCCTGGCAAGCCCCGAAAACGGAAACACTATGACACACGTACGCATTTTAGAGAACGGATTCAAAAAAGCACTCATTCTAGAAAATCCGAGTGAAAAGCTCGACGAACGATTGAGAGCACAAGGTATAGAGCCCGAACGTATGCCAGAATCAGCGACTCTTGATCGCGCAAAGATCATCGAAACCTTAAAAAATGGACAACATGATCTTCTCTACAAACGAAGTCGTTTTATCGTAGATGACGACGTCCTTAGTGCATCGCAAAACCTCGCCGCTGTCATGCTTTGTTGTATTGGTGATGATTCGGTCGACAAACAAAAATGCGCCGAACACGGTGTGCTGGTTATGAATGATCCGGTTTCCAATGCAAGATCGGTTGTCGAAATGGTTTTCGGCGAGATGATTTGTATGGCCCGTCGAATCTTTCACGCGGTGGAAAGAACTCAGGTAAGTGAATGGACGAAGGACAATAAGGCACGCTACGAAATTAAAGGAAAAACACTTTCAATCATCGGTTTGGGTAATATTGGTAAACAAGTGGCACAGATGGCCGAGATGTTTGAAATGGATATTTGCTTTTATGATTCGCGAGAAGTCGCCGTTGAAGTCGGTAAAGCGCTTGGTTGGCAAGCTTGTGACACCATTGAGCAAGCTT
The DNA here is from genome assembly GCA_937981985.1 of uncultured bacterium. Taxonomy (GTDB): domain Bacteria; phylum Myxococcota_A; class Bradymonadia; order Bradymonadales; family Bradymonadaceae; genus CALJNB01. The sequence continues at coordinate 31,076 of CALJNB010000078.1, read as the reverse complement.
TTCGAAAGGGAGATTTCGTGAGTGTTCATGTCTCAGCCGAAGACGAACAAGGCGACACCAATAAGGGACTCTTTACATTCGAACACTTCAAGCTGTTGGGTGCCGATCGCGGTGAAAATTGCCCTCGCATTTTCCTGAACGCGGCTCGAGGATTTCTTTTTGAACCTGCAGATCTAAAAAAAGCAGTTGATGAAGGGTTCATCAATTATGCGTCGATTGATGTGTTCCCAGATGAACCGGGAAGCAAAAGCGATATTTGGAAGAATCCTTATTCCGAAAATTCGGAGATTATTGGTACGCCTCATATTGGTGCGGCAACCCAAGAGGCTCAACCGAGAATTGCAGAATTCGTCGCCAGCACCACCAAAAAATTCAATACTTATGGAACCATACGGGATTGCGTTTTTTCACCTGGGCGCTCTATCGGTGTGGGTGCGGCCAACCCCAAGTACATCCTTTCTGTTGTGCACTCTGATAAACGCGGCACAAAAAAAGCCGTTTCGGATTGTATCTTCGACGCCGGAATTTCAAGCACGCAATCAAGTCATCTCGATTTTCCAAAATATGGAATCGCGTACGAAATCAATGCCATCGACAAACCTCTGACGCGCGAACAATTAGAAAGCTTAGTGGCTCACGCGGTCGAGATATCTGGAGACCCAACAGCAATTCGTTCGATTCGCCAAATTGATGTTTCAACGATTTAAAGCAACATTGTACAAAAAGAGCGGCAAGGGTTAGCGTGGTCTTTTCACGAGCCCAAAAAAGAAATGAGCAATTCTGAAAACGACCATTCCCCGAAATCACGCGACGTTGATCTAAAAATAGAAAAGCCCAAAAAGATGGCCGGCGGCATTCCCGCACTCTTTGAATCCCTTAAGCAGATCGAGAAAAATGTAGGCTGGGTAGATGGCGCAAAATTACTCTTAGAAGCCAATCAAAAAGAAGGATTCGATTGTCCGGGCTGTGCATGGCCTGACCCCAAGCATCGTTCGACCTTTGAATTCTGCGAAAATGGAACCAAAGCGATCGCCGACGAGGCGACAATCTTAAGAGCAAATCCGGCATTTTTTGAAAAACATACGATTAGTAAACTTCTAGACAAATCGGATCGTTGGTTGAACAACGCCGGCCGAATCAGTTCGCCGATGATATTGTCCGAAAACGACTCTCATTACCGACCGATTTCATGGTCGAGAGCCTTCGAATTAATCGCGGAAAAATTAAATAAGTTGGCCTCTCCTGACGAAGCGATTTTTTACACCTCAGGCCGTACGAGTAACGAGGCAGCATTTTTATATCAACTCATGATACGTCGCTTCGGTACCAATAATCTTCCTGACTGTTCAAACTTGTGTCATGAATCGAGCGGTGTTGGACTTGGAGAAACCATAGGAATCGGAAAAGGGACCGTTCTTTTAGAAGATTTTGATATTGCCGACTGTATTTTTGTTGTCGGCCAAAATCCGGGTACCAACCACCCTCGAATGATGACCGCACTCCAACGGGCCGCACGAAATGGTGCGAAAATAATAAGCGTCAATCCCTTAGCCGAAGCCGCGATGGGCTCCTTTTCTCATCCTCAAGAAGTTGCAGGTTTGTTGCATCTGGCCACCCCAATTACCGATCTTCATTTGCCGGTCAAAATAAACGGAGACGTCGCGCTGTTTAAAGGAATTTGCAAATTGATACTTGAGGACAAAAAAACCGATGAGAAATTTATCGTCGAAAACACCCTCGGATTTGAAGCCTTTCTAGAAGATATTGAAAAGACAAGATGGTCAGATATTTTGGAATCCTCCGGTTTGACCAAAGAGCAGATTGAAAAAGCGGCCGCTATTTATTGCCAGTCCGAACGAACGATCATTTGCTGGGCGATGGGAATCACCCAACACGTCAATGGTGTTGCGAACGTTCAAACACTGGTAAACACACTGCTATTACGCGGCAATATTGGTCGCCCGGGTGCGGGTGCTTGCCCGGTGCGTGGACATAGTAATGTCCAAGGCGACCGGACAATGGGGATCATTGAACGCCCCTCGGAAGCATTTTCAAAAAGTCTGGGCGAACACTTCAACTTCGAGCCTCCAAAAGATCATGGATACGATGCTGTTAACGCAATCGAGGCAATGTATAACGAAAAAGCCAAAGTCTTTTTCGGTATGGGCGGAAATTTTTTCTCGGCCTCACCGGATTCCAATTACGTTGCCAAAGCATTACGAAATTGCGACCTCACGGTTCATGTTTCAACCAAGTTAAATCGGTCTCATTTGGTCCATGGTAAAACGGCCCTCATTCTTCCTTGTATAGGACGGACCGAAAGCGATGTTCAAAAATCGGGCGACCAATTCGTGAGCGTTGAAAATTCAATGGGTATTGTTCACAAATCCAAAGGAACACGAAAACCGGCATCGGAAAATCTACTCAGTGAAATTGCCATCGTTTGTCGATTGGGCGAAGCACTTGGATTTTCAGATATCGATTGGAAATCGAAGATGGAAAACTACGATCTCATACGCGATGATATCGCAGCGGTCATACCCGGATTTGAACACTACAACGCACGCGTGCGTGAAGAAAATGGGTTCGAATTACCCAATGGACCGCGAGTTGGAGTATTTACCACGCCCTCAAAAAAGGCGCACTTTACAGTTCATGACATTCCTAAAAACACTCTAAAGGAAGATCAGTTTTTGCTTTCGACCGTCCGCAGTCATGACCAATATAATACGACCATTTATAGCGATAACGACCGGTATCGGGGAATTAAAAACGGACGTCGTGTCGCGATGATGAATCCCAAAGATATGGGCGCTTTGGGATTGAACGCCGGAGACTTGATTGACATCGAAAGCAAGTATGACGATGTAATCAGACGGGCGGAAAATTTTTCGGTGGTCCCCTATGAGGTTCCGAGAAAATCTATTTTTAGTTATTTCCCCGAAGCTAATATTTTAATTCCGATTCATCTCAAAGCAGAAAAGAGCAATACACCAGCATCAAAATGCGTGCGGGTAAGCGTTCAGAAGGTGGAAGCGTAAACCATTCTTACCAGCCATCTGACTTCGATCCCGAATTAAGTAGCCAATCGGCTCCGGCCTTAACGTAAACACCACGCTTACCGCAACCATCGGCACCAATTTGTGCGCCAGAGTTACCCGATACAACCCCATTTGCACCGACGCCGAATTTGTTCAGTGCGGTAAAGGTTAGGTCGTCACATTGTAATTCATACTCTGCACGCATTTTCAAAACTTTTAATGACTCTGTATCGTTCATCATCCTGTTCGAAATTTCTCCACGAGGAACCGTGGTACAGCCTGCCGAAAGAAGCACTATCAAGACCAAACTTATTTTCAAATTTTTCACTCCTGAATTTAAAAACAATCAAACACGGATGAGGTTTAACATCTAATTTACGCTTATTCAAATCTCTGAAAAACAACTACTTCGTAATTACTTTGGCCAGACTTCGAATCAGAAAGCGCGGCGTAAAACGAACGGAGAACGCAAGCAGCCAATTCTTTAATCCATGAATCGCAACGACCTTACCTTTGCTCATAGAAAGGTAAGCATGTTTAGCAACTGAATCTACTGTTGCGGCCCCAGCTTTAAAGAGCAGTTTATCGTTTACTCCCGCAACATCTGCAAACTCGGTATGGGTTGCGCCCGGACAATGGGCTGTAACCTTAACGCCTGTACCAGAAAGTTCGCTAGAAATTCCTTCGGAAAAAGATAAGACGTAGGCTTTGGTCGCAAAATAAACCGACATATTTGGGCCGGGCTGGAATGCTGCAGTTGAGGCAATGTTTAAAATATTTCCTGAATTACGTTTTACCATCTGAGGCAAAAACAAATGCGTGAGTTCGGTTAATGCCGAAATGTTAAGACCAATTTGTCGGAGTTCTTTCTGACGATCGAGTTCCCAAAATAATCCATTGGTCCCAAAACCGGCATTGTTTACTAGATGGCTCACCTCATGATCACGCAGCGAATCAAATACGCTTTGGGGTCCCTGGTCCGCGGTAAGATCTGCGACAATGACCATAACCTGAATCTTGTATTGTTCCAGAATTTGGACTCTGACTGCTTCCAACATTTCTTCTCGACGGGCCACCAAAGCAACGTTGATTCCATCTGCGGCGAATTCAAACGCCAGTCGTTTTCCGATTCCGGCTGATGCGCCGGTAATTACTGCTACTTTCACTTCGTACCGCCAAAAAAAAAGGGCGAGCATCACGCTCGCCTTTTGGGATACTAAGAAATCTTACTAGCGTCTACGTCTACGGCCAAAGATTCCAAATCCAAGGAGTAATGCAAGCCATCCTAAATCGGCCGGCGTTGCAAAGGTAGAACACTGTCCACCTATACCACCGGTGAGTAAGACATCGCCACCGGAAGCAGGCACGCTATCCGCATCCGCGTAATCTGGTGTTCCGTCTCCATCCGAATCGATCGGAGTTGTAGCACTCCCGCCACCGTGTCCGGGGACAGAATCAATATTGTCGACCACGCCATCACCATCGGCGTCAGGTCCGTCACACTTATCGTCCGCAGGGTTAACGTTAGTACAACCGCTTCCGCCTTCAATAAGATCGCTTGTTCCGTCGTTATCGCTATCCGAATCTTGGAAGTCCGGTGTTGCGTCGTCATCGCTATTCGCAGGAGCATTTGTCGTTCCGGAATCTGGGCTTAATTCAACTGCGTCACACACTCCGTTAACACCAAATCCACCTGAACATGTGAGAACGCCGTCTGTAGACGGTTCGCCGTGACCTGCTTCAACTGCATCAAGAATACCATCGTCATCAGAATCAAGGTCGAGTGCATCGGGTACTCCATCGCCATCGGTATCCAGTGAAGGACCACCTTCATCAGTATCTAGGATTCCGTCGTTATCATCATCTAGATCATCTTGGTTCGCGACGCCGTCTCCATCAGTATCAATATCTGGACCCGAACCAAAGTTTCCGCCGTTATCGATTGAGTCGACAATTCCATCACCATCGGTGTCAGGAAGATCACAGACTTCATCTGCTGGGTTTGAATTCTCACAATTTGAACCGACAACATCTGATGTTCCATCATCGTCGCTATCGATATCAATGAAATCTGGCCATAAATCGTCATCAGAGTTGATCGGTACTGTAGGAGATGAATCACCAAATCCGTCAAGGTCATCGATATCGTCCGGGATGCCGTCGCCATCAGAATCCGGGCCGTCACAAACCGAATTTTCATCGGCATCACTACATCCTGATCCACCTTCGATCATGTCAACAATACCGTCGTTGTCGGAATCGAGATCGAGATAGTCGGGTGTAGGATCTTGATCTGAGTTCAGAGGAGTTCCAGGATCTCCACCGTGGCCACCAAGCGTGTCAATAGAATCTGGGATTCCATCACCATCATCGTCGGGTCCATCACACACTGCGTCAGCAGGTGCAACATCGTCACAACCCGAACCGCCTTCGATAACATCGGAAATTCCATCGTTATCAGAATCGAGGTCGCGGAAGTCATCAACGCCGTCACCGTCGGTATCCGGAGGAGTTGGGTTAGTCGCATCATCAGCAACACCGTCGCCGTCCATATCGGGTCCATCACAGACGCTATCTGCAATACTAACATCGGCGCATCCTGAATTTCCTTCGATAACATCTGGGATTCCATCGTTATCCGAATCAAGGTCTAAAGAATCCGGTACTCCATCACCATCGGTATCCACCGAACCGTCGCCTTCGACTGTATCAAGGATTCCGTCATTATCGTCATCGAGATCGTCTTCATCTGAAACACCATCACCGTCAAGATCGGGTGCACCGGTACCGAACCCAGGATTGGTATCCAAATCGTCTACGATTCCGTCACCATCGGTATCGGGACCGTCACACACATCATCAACCGGATTAGAGTTCTCGCATTCGGACGCCCCCACCTCTATGATATCGGGCGTACCATCACCATTGCTATCAAGAACAGTATAATCGGGATCACTATTTCCGCCCGAGTCTGTTGGGACGGTCGGAGTCGTGTCGCCAAAACCATCGAGGTCATCGATCGAGTCCGGAATCCCGTCTCCGTCGTTATCAGGACCGTCACAAACCGCATTAGTATTTACATCAGTACAACCCGATCCACCTTCGACGATATCGAAAACGCCATCATCATCACTATCGAGGTCGATATAATCGGCGGGGCCATTTCCGTCGGAGTTAGGTGGCGTTGTTGGAGTTGCACCATGGCCATTTATCGGATCAATATCATTAGCAACGCCATCGCCGTCAACATCGGGACCATCACAAACACCGTCGTTTGGAGTCGTATCAGAACACTCTGATCCACCTTCGACAAGATCGGGAATGCCGTCATTATCGCTATCTAGATCTTGGTAATCCGGAACCGAGTCACCATCTGTATCAGGAGGAGTACCCGAAGCGTCATCGGCAAGCCCGTCACCATCGGCGTCGGGTCCGTCACAGACGCCGTCCGCTGGAGTCGTATCAAGACAACCCGATGCGCCTTCGATAAGGTCAAGAATTCCATCATTATCAGAATCTAAATCAAGGTAGTCAGGCACGCCGTCATCATCCGTATCCACCGTCCCTTCGTTTGAATCTGGAATACCATCGCCATCACTATCTAAATCCTGAAAATCGGGCAAACCATCATCGTCGGTATCAACAACCTCATCGGCGCGCACGCCATCTATGAGACCGTCACTATTCCCATCTACGCCGTCACAAATACCGTTATCATCAGTATCGTCACAATCGGCTGGACCTTCAATGACATCGTTAATTCCATCATCGTCACTATCTAAAGACGTGAAGTCGTAACCTCCGTCGTTATCAATATCTGTTGGTGCTTGGTATCCATCACCGTCACCGAAGGTGTTTCCATCATCGAGGGAATTCACGATCCCATCATCATCATTATCTACGTTACGACATTGAGAATCGTTATTGGAAAGATTACAACCAGAACCCCCTTCAATTACATCGTAAATACCGTCGTTATCAGAATCAAGATCTTGGAAATCTGGAACACCATCCATATCGGTATCATTGGGAACGTCAGTCGTTTGATCATTATTGTAGTCAGGAAGACCTGAGTCAGCAGCGGTTTCGATGGCGTCACAAAGTCCATTAGCGCCAAAACCGCCAGGACAATCCAGTGTTGCATCAAAATCTGAGTCGCCGCTTTCCAATCCAGACTCAACGATATCGTAAATTCCATCATTATCAGAATCAAGGTCAAGAGAATCAGGAACGTCATCGCCGTCGGTATCTACTGAACCGTCGCCTTCGTCCGTGTCCAAAATTCCGTCGTTATCATCATCGAGATCCACGTCGTCATTAACACCATCGTTATCGGTATTGGGAAATCCAACAACAATAGTAATGGTTCCGTTATCACAATCTGGTGCGACGGGATGGTCATCACAAACCGTGTATTCGATCACGTAGGTTCCGGGAACCGTATCGTCATCAGGAGTGAAAGAAATCACGCCGTTGTTAATTGTTGTGGTTCCATCAGCAGGCGCACCAACAATGGCTAACGACCCAGGAAGCACGTTATCGTTTGCATCGACAATCAGATTGTCCGTATCGACGGCGACTGTACCAGCGCCGAAAAGGACGTTGACGGTCGTGTCGTTTGCGTCAATTTTATTACAAGTCGAAGCACCTAAGCCCACTGCGGACTCAACGCGTGTCGCGTTTTGAGATATTTGGTAAGCAGCGAAGTCTCCCCCTGGAAATACATCTCCGTCAAAAGTCCCGGCAGGGAAATCGGCAGGTGTTACGTCGAATTCTAAAACACCATCAACGATTACGACTAAACGATCGGGTCGGTAGACCACGTTGAATTCATGCTCAAAATTATCCGTCCAACCCGTCGTTCCAAGTGTACGTGCACGAGTAAGTTCGGTGACACAGGAATTGTTCGGATCGGGACATTCACGATTAGGAAAGGAATGGCTTCCGACACTACTTCCGTTATTCGGCGCACCCTTCACGTAAGATAGAGCCATACCCGCAAGAACAGATCCTTGGTCGAGTTGCTTCCAATCGATCATCAACCAACGACCCGCATTTCCGACCTCGTCTCCGGGATTAAAACCAAGACCCAAACCAATCATGTCATCATCATTGGTGGTCTGGACTTCAATAATCGCAGAGTAAGTTCCTATAAATGCATCGAGCCCCCAAGAAGCCAATGTTGGACTCTTAGTATTCGTATTTTGAATGGCTTCAATATTAGAAGGATCAATTGTCCAAGCCGCACTATCCACACCAGCAAAATCGCTTATAACAAATGTGCCAAAATTAAGCGGTCGTGCACAAGACCAACCGACTTCGATTTCGCACATGTTATTACAACCATCACCGCCTCCATCACCGTCATCGCACTCCTCGGTTGGAGTCGGCGATGCATCGAGAACGCATTGCGCCATAGCAGCAGAGGGCAACGCGAGGCTTGCCAGTAATATAGGGATTAAAAACTTTATATTCATGAACTCTCCATTAAGTATCGCACGACCCAAACGATTTAGTTCAGGTGATACGAGCTCGTGTTATCTTTTTGATTATGTAAATCTACGATAAATGAAAATCACGAACAAGCGGGGGCAAAGGGTCAAAATCAGCGCCAGATTATTGACTTTGCACGTCGGTATCGTGATTCGCCCATACCTAAATAAGGATCGACTCGTTCCCACTTTCTATAAAGGCTTTTCTTCACAACGAGACCACCATTCTTGCGCAAACAGAGCATCAAATTTGCACGTTCAAAACTGCGAGATGTCCGAAAATTCGAAACTCAGCGCGCCAGAATCGCACACAACGGAGTTATATTTATCCCTAAATCAGGGATAAAATTGTCGGGATATCTAATAGTCCCATTTTGGTCCCGGTCTTGAAGCTGTGGACCCCAATAAAAAATCTTGGAATCAGCCTTGCGAGCCGATGCTTCGAAACGCGCAATCCGGTCAACATTTTCCTTCAAAAAATCAATTGAGGAGGTTTCAATTAAGACGACATTGTATTCGCCAATACGAATATAACGATGCAATTCGTCTTTCTCTTGCCAATCAAAATCAGTAAATCGATTTACCTTCGTGCTGATCGAAATGTTGGTGCAATTTTTAGATACTTGCTCTACCAATTTCGCAGAAAGCGTTTCCTCAGAACCCACGATGAAAATTCGAACGCCCTTCTTATTTGCAGTGTAGTTAGGAAATTGAACTTCTTGCCCCGCTAGATAAAAGACATTAAGGGAATAACGTTGAAAGAAAACAAGGAGAAGAAAAGTAATGCAAGCAACTAAAACGACCCATCTCTTTTTATTCATGACGGTTTAGAGTCTTGGAAAAAATCGCTCTTTCAAGGGCTGCAACCCCATCGGTTAAACATGCCGGTCCAGGCTGCAAGATGATATCGGGTTGCAGCTCAACGATATGGTCGTTCATGATAGCTGCAAACCCATTTTCAGGAAATCGTTCCAAAGCCTTCACCTTATCAAAAGGTTCTCCGCACCAACTTGCCAGGTAAACTTCAGGGTTACGTTCGATAATCTCTTTGGTAGTCACAAAACGTTCTTTAGCGAGTTTTCCATTTGCGCGATCTTTAAAAATATCATCACCACCAACGATTTCTATGAGTTCACTTACCCAAGAAATTCCAGAAATGATTGGATCTATCCATTCTTCAAAATAAACTCTTGGACGATGCGAACGAAGTGCGGCCTTAACTTGATAGGCTTCCAAATTTCGAACATAGCCGGCGATTAAAACCGAAGCTTTTTTCTCCGCGCCGACGAGGCGACCGACCGCAAGAATTACTTCAAGAATTTCGTTAATCGTGCGCTGATTGAAAATTAGAACCTGCAAATTTGCGCGGATAAGTTCTGCAGCGAGATCCGCCTGAATGTCAGAGAACCCAATAACCAAGTCAGGCTTCAGTTTGACGATCTTTTTTACACTCCCGCCGATGAATGCAGAAACAATTGGTTTTTCTTTTTTCGCAATAGGAGGACGTTCGGTGTATGCGCTAATACCGACAATGCGATGGCCCTCACCTAAGGCGTATAGAATTTCAGTCGGCTCCTCGGTTAAACAAACAATGCGCTGTGGTCCTTTGGGTTGAATGAAGTTCATTTAATTCGGCCGTACAAGTGAAAAGTAACCAGAACTAACTACAAGTCTTCTCAGGTTTCTCAAACAAGAAAACGCACTCGGAAATATGAACAAATAATGACAACCATGCCAACAAATTTTGCACACATACCCTTTCAGACCGCATTTTATCCCCTAAAATCGACACATTCTTTGGCATTCGTATTGCTAACTCCTTCGCCAGATCGCCTGAAGGAGGCAATATTGAAAACGCTTTACCTCATTTATTTTTTATTCACGTTCGTCATCCGGACCTCACGCTTGGAAAACGTGACACCCATCGATGAGCGAACTCAACTTCACGTTCCAATAGCCCAAATTCAAAGAGGTAACTAATGGAACTCATTATACTAGTCATTGTGGGTCTTTTCCTTGGAGCTATTTATCTCCTATTCTCCGGAAATAATACGGAGCTGGAAATTCGAATCTCGGCATTAGAACGTGATATCAAAAATATGCGTTCGCTATTTCGCAGAGTCAGAAACCTAGAAAGTGCAGTTCTTCATCCACCTGAGGAATCCGAACCCGCGAATGTCTGCGAAAAAATCCAACCCAAATCGCCCGACGAATTTGTACCCAAAAACACAGCACTCGTTAACGTTAACGACCTCCCGTTCACTCCTTTAATCCCAAAAGAACAATTACATGGTCCAAGAAGACACTCCATTGAACGCCCAAATTTTGACGCGATAAAAAAAATAAAACCCGCTTTAACCGATGGCGTCATCTCAGTTCCCAAAAACGAACGCGATGCTTTTCTAAACGATAAGTCGGGAAGCGACGGCACCATCATTGACGTCAAGCCAACCTATAAAAACCGTTCCAAGCAAAGCGCTAATAAAAACGAATCGAAACCCAAAGACGAGTCAGATATCAAACCAACCCCAAAAAACAAACGAAACAACGAAACGCCTTCAATCAAAGAAAAACTTTTCGATCTCCTCAGAACTCTGGGACGAAATTGGATGATCGCACTTGGCGGCTTATGCGTCGCGTTAGCTGGTGTATTTCTGGCCAAATATTCCATAGAACAAGGCTATCTAGGCCCCCTACCTCGTATTCTTGCGGGTGCAGCTACTGGACTGGCTTTACATTTGGGCGCCGAATATTTTCGACGTAAAACGCGCACTTCAAATCCCATCTTCGCCGTACTCGCCGGCGGCGGCAGCATCACACTTTTTGGCGCTATACTCGCGGCGATGAATATCTATAACATGGTACCCAAAGAATATGGGTTCGTCCTGCTCGTCGCCGTCGCTCTTGCGACGATGCTCTTGGCGATCGTACACGGACCAGGACTTGCCGCCATCGGTATCGTTGGTGCGTATATCGTTCCTCTATTCGTTTCCACGGGTAGCGGCGCTATTCCCCTAGCACTCGTGTACTCGGTAATTATTACCGCTGCCGGACTCCTTTTATTAAACCACATGTTCCGAGGATGGCTGTGGAATGGTGTTTTTGTCGGCGCTCTCGCGTGGTGGTGCATGTCGTTACAGTACCCCAATATAGCCATTCAACAGGGCTTGTATCTAGCGGCGATTTTCTACCTTTTTCTCGCGATTCCCAAAGGAAATTGGACCCTTAAGAACACGTTTACTGTCGATAAAATCAAGCCTCTTTCGTTTCTGCTAAAGCGAAATAAATTGGGCGAACACGATGGAATTCTTGTGATCGGACTGGTTTTCGTTTCACTGCTACAAGTTTTCTATGCCCCTTTTCCCGTCCAGTTCCCAACCGCAATCTATACCTGGATCCCTCTTTTTTCAGTCGTTCTTTTAGCTGCGCACAAGCGCCAATCATTCATCCTTGTTCCTTCGATAATGATTCTATTAGAGCTCATCGGACATCTCATCCGCAATACGACCCTCCCTTTAGAGGGACCTGAAGCCATGACAAGAATCCTATTCTCAATTGCGGTCGTCGTGATCTCGCTTGTGTTAGGCGCCCGTAACCTCCGCCAAAGCAGTTACAAAATGACGTGGACTATTTTCATCACCGGCGTTCCGATATTAATGGCACTTGGTTGCTATTTTAGCACGACGGGAATCACTGATTCTCAATGGGGAGCGATCTTCGGCATGATGACCATCAGCTATGCAACGGTTGCAGCATTTTCTTGCAGGCATTCTCACCTTCCACTTTTCGTGACCGCATTATTATCCGCGCATTTCTCCGCGTCGATGGCAGCGGTCATGGTTACTGATAACGGAGCACTCACCCTCGCCTTAGCATTGCAATTGATCCCTTTAGCTTGGGTTATTCAGCGATATAAAATAAAAGAAGCCGGCTGGTTATTTAAGCTACTCACTTTAATAATAATATCTCGACTCACGCTCAATCCGTCAATTATTGAGTACCGCACAACTATCCATTGGTCGCTCTATACTTACGGGGGAAGTGTCGGCTCTTTGGTTCTCTCCATGTTCTTATTGAAGGGTAATCCAAAATTACGCGTTTGGGCCGAGACCGGTGCTATGATTCTCTTCATTCCCTTATGCTGGTCTGAGTTACGATTTTGGTTTCACGATGGCGAACTCTTTAAGTTTTCCGCCCCATTAATTGAGGTGACCTTGACGATGTTACTATTCACAGGGATTTCATTTTTTTACCACCGACGTTCGCTAGGAGCCTCGTCTCTGAAAACGCTTTATCGAGTATTATCCAGTACGTTAATTTTTGCTGCCTTCGCAATATATTACGGGGTAATTGGGTTGACGCTTCTCAACATCGATTGGATTAGTGAGGGCATCGGAACCTTCCCGGTAGTCAACATCATGTTATTAACCTTTGGTGCACCTATTCTTATCGGATGGCTGGCCTATCGTTTCCACGAACCCTTAATACGAAAAGGTGCCTTAGCATTTAGCGCATCAGCGACCTTCATATTTATCAACTTGCAAATTCGACATATATGGCAGGGAAAATTTGATCTCTGGAGCGTCGTGAGTTCTGGGGAACTTTACACCTACTCCTTCGTTTGGATGTCGATTGCCATCGTGACAACAATCCTAGGAATTGTTCGAAACGACACACTTGGCATTCGTATCTATCAAGTTGGCATGGGCTTACTAGGATTGGTAATATTGAAAATCTTCCTTATCGACACCGCAAACCTAGATGGCCTGTACCGCATACTCTCGTTCATGGGACTAGGTTTAAGTCTCCTTGGACTCGCTTATGTCCACCAACGCATTAACAATCAAGCCAACCCTGAAAAACAAGACGGTAACCTGGGAGGAATTTCAGGTATTTGATTGTCATTTCCAGTTTTAAATGTTTCCCTGTCCTCAATACGGCCCTTCCATTGAGGATAAATATGACTGAGTTTGACCATTTCGATCCGAAACTTTTTAAGTATCTCAAAGATCTCAAAGCCAACAATAACCGTGATTGGTTCAAAGAACGTAAAGATCGTTACGAAGACGATTTACGGTCGCCCGTCCTAGATTTTGTTCGGTCGATGGAAGAACCTCTTTTGAAAATCTCTCCTCATTTTGTCGCGAGCGATAAAAAATCAGGTGGTTCACTATTACGTATCTACCGCGACACCCGATTTGGAAAAGATAAAACACCCTATAAAACCAATGCTGGAATTCACTTCAAACATGAGGACGGAAAAGACGTGCACGCGCCGGGCTATTATCTGCATTTGGACAATAACGAATGCTTTTTAGGATTAGGCATGTGGGGACCCGAAACGAAAGTTTTATTTAAGATCCGAACCGCTATCGTCGACGATCCCAATGCCTACAAGAAAATCATCAACGCAAAGAAGTTCAAAGATACTTTTGAATTAGGCGGAAGCTCATTAAAGCGCGCCCCCAAAGGTTTCGATCCTGAAGATCCAATGATCGTTGAATTGAGACGAAAATCTTTTATCGCGATTAAAAACTATTCAAAAAAAGAACTGACTTCCAAGGGTTTTAAAAAACAGCTGATCGCGGATATGAGAACTGGAAATGCTTTTGTGAAGTTTTTATGCGAATGTATCGACATTCCCTTCTAACTACAAATTCTTAAAAATTTAGACCTCATCTCTTCCCTTTGAGATAATTTTGAATTTCAAATGAGTACTTTCGCCCCTAATTCTACTTCTCGGATAAAAGGGCCAGGTCAAGCCTTCACGTGTACCGAATTTGAACAATAAACGAGATACGGGTTCTCGGACGATATTGAAGATATTTCTTGAAAGACATTGATCTTCGCTAACTTATGTTTACCTTAAAGCAGTGTCTATAAATCTTAGGTAGGCGTCAGAGGTAAAGATGAAAACGATCGATTCAGGTAGCAAAGTAAGATGTTCTTTTTGCGGAAAAGAAGCACGCGACGTCCGTAAACTCATTGCCGGTCCGGTGGTCCATATTTGTGATGAATGCGTTTCATTGTGCCGTGAAATCATCGAAGAAGACCGGTCAAGGGAACCCGAAAAAGAACGCGCTGTTGAAGAAATGCAACCCAAGATCATCAAAGCTTTCTTGGACGAACATATCATCGGCCAAGATGCTGCAAAACGAGCTTTAGCTGTTGCCGTCTATAATCACTACAAACGCATCAAAGCCGACGAAATTGAAGAAGGTGAGGAAGAGCACGAAGATTCTGATGTAGAATTAACGAAAGGAAATATTCTACTTATCGGCCCCACGGGATCTGGAAAGACCTTGATGGCCCAAACCTTGGCCAAAAAGTTGGATTTGCCGTTTACAATAGCTGATGCAACAAGCCTCACCGAAGCCGGCTACGTCGGTGAAGACGTTGAAAATATCGTCAAGAACCTTTGGCTTGCCGCTGACCGAGATGTCGAACGCGCAAGCAAAGGCATCGTTTGCATCGACGAAATTGATAAGCTTGGCGGAAAAGGCGGAAGCTCTTCGTCGACGCGAGACGTTGGCGGCGAAGGTGTACAGCAAGCACTTCTTAAAATGGTTGAATCCACAAATGTGATGATTACTCCTGAAGGATCACGCAACCGACCTCAACAAGAATTCATCCAAGTCAACACCTCGGATATTCTTTTTATGGCCTGTGGTTCGTTTCAAGGATTAACCGATATTATCGCATCGCGAATGGGCGACTCCAGAATGGGATTCGGTGCCGATGTCACACCGAAAACCGAAACCACCGACGCTTTATTAAAACACGTCAAGCCCTCAGACCTTACAAAGTACGGCCTTATCCCAGAGTTCATTGGCAGATTTCCGGTAATCGTAACTTTTGACGCGCTTTCCGAAGAAATGCTCATCGATATTCTTTGGAAACCTAAAAATAGCTTGGTCAAACAATATCAAAAGTTATTCGAATTAGAGAACGTCAAGTTACGTTTCAATCAGGACGGTCTGGAAGCAATTGTAAAAGAGGCAGTTATACGAAAAACAGGCGCACGTGGACTTCGCGCAATCATCGAAGAGGTGATGCTCGATATTATGTACGACATCCCAAGCCTCGAAGGCGTCGCCGAATGTATCATCACTGAAGAAGTGGTTCTTAAAAAAGACAAACCCCTTCTGGTTTACGAAAAAAACAGCGCGTAAACGATGATGTCGAGACAGATCCAGGCTGTAAGTTTATCTCTAGTATTTGTAACACTTTCCTGTTCGCCCTCGACGACTCATATCTACACACGTCCAGCAGGTGCGGAAATTGTCATGGATGACAAATTTGCCTTAGGTCAAAGCCCCATCCAGCTCTCTGAGCCCGTCTGGATCTGGACCCGCCATCGTCTCAGTTTTTCAAAGCCTGGATATAAAACACGAGTCATTGAAATCGAAAATACCGGAATTAATCCTGGCGGCGCGCTTGTCTGCGTCTGTACGGCCGGAATTCTTTTACCTTTATTCTTCCGTTCAGCCTATCTACCTCAATATTCGGTCGAACTCGCTCCAGAAGAACAGGCGACTGCCCCTATCCAACTTCAGCAACGCTTTTCGTTTCAAGAATCCTTCCACGCCCCCAATTATAGATAAAGATCCAAATATGGCACAAATGCACTCCACCCCCGATGAAATATCAACCATCCTTAAAAAAGTAAAAAGACTTACTGTATTCGGACTTAAAGAAGGCATACCTCTTGATGTCGCAAACGCAATGAAAGAATATGGCTTTGATATTATCGGCATCCATCCACGAACACCCGAAGTCGGTTTTATGCAATACAGTACTCTTGAAGAGGCTCCTCAGCGCGATACGCTCGTTATGTTTCGGAGAGGAGAAGCTTTAATGGGGCATCTGGATGAAATCCTTGCCTACCAGCCCGAACGAGTCTGGCTACAACTTGGCATCCAAAATGACGCCTTTACTCGCGCACTTATTGAGGCTGGTATTGACGTGGTTGCCGATCGCTGTATTAAGGTCGAGTATCGTACACGCGTTTAATACGTCCAACCATCGAGCTTCAAAGTGAAATCCTGTAAACATCGCGGTCCACAAGATGGAACACACTTCGGCCCCCAATGTCCGGGCTGTCCACAATTTGAACTCAACTATTCTGCTTGGATGGAGGAAATGTCTACCCAGGTAGACGCGGCTATCCGAGGCTATAATCCCGAAATCCTCCCCGCTCCATCGGACTTGCAAGAGGCCCCTCAACGTCATGCCTATCGCCATCGATGCCGCTGGGTGGTCGGAACTCCCAATGAACCTTTGGGATTCTATCAAGCGGGTGGAAAAGCATTTATCGGAATTGAAGACTGTCTGATGCACACCCCACACATCGAAGAAGCATCGGAGCGAATCCGTGAATTTCTAAGAGCGAATCCTAAAGCCTGTGAGGTCTTTAATTTCATCGATATTCGATACGATGGAACGAAAACTTTCGTCACATTTTGCACAACTGATAAAACTCCAGACAGAGCCTCTGAATTAGTAAGCTCAATTACTAGTATCAAAAACATAGCGATAAATTACGCCCCCAAAGGAGCGACGGCTATTATGTCAGGGACACAGCTCCACATACAGGGAGAGGCGAAACTCAATTGGACACTCAACGGAAAACAATTTGAGTCGTCTCCTCAATCCTTTTTCCAGGTCAACCCCAGTGTCCTAGAATTAATGCACACCCACATTCGTAAATACTTAGCGACAATATCATTCGACAATGTCTACGATTTTTACTGCGGAATTGGCGTTCATAGCTTGGGCCTCAACACAGGTCAAAACATTATCGGGTTCGATTCAAGTGAGTCCGCCATCGCTGATGCGAACAAAAATGGCGCATCCATTTTGGGTGAAAATGTTAAAAGAGAATTCTTGGTGAAAAAAGACTCCACAGAAGATCTGCCTTCGCCACCGATAAATTGTGTGGGGATTCTAAATCCGGCCAGAGCCGGCTTATCCGGTAGCTTAATTCCCTTCTTGGCGAACAAAAACTTCACCGACCTCGTTTATATCTCATGTAATCCCGTGACCTTATACCGCGATATGGACCGGCTCCACATGCTTGGCTATGAAGTGGTCGAAGTCAAAGGATTTGAAATGATGCCTCGTAGTTCTCACGTAGAACTGGTTGCATTCCTGAAACGAATCGGGCCTCCACGTTATGATCAAGCAGGAGCCTTTTGGCCACCTTCAAGAGGATTGACTTTAGGAATTTCTGGACCTATTTCGTTTCAAAAAGACGGAACTTCGTTTTGGATTGCCCGTGTCAAAGGAACCGTACCCAAAGGTCGACCCCCTGGCGGAAAATCTATTTTTGTAAAGCGTCTCAGAAAAGTGGGAAACGATTCTATCGTGACTATACGGACCAAAAAGGTCGACGAAGTCGAGATCCTAGAAGCTTTTGATCGTTGGAAATATCCGATTTTAGGAAAAGTTGGTGGAAGAATTTATGACCGCCCCTTATTGCATTGTGTAAAAAGCGCAGAGATCGAAGCCCCTATTCCCGGCTTTATAGTCTCCATGAGTCAGCTTCCCGTCAAAGTTCTAGAAAAAGATCACTTCACTGTGAAGAAAGACTAAGACTTAAACCGTCTTACATATAAGGCTGGATCCAGTCCTTTCATCCATCTAACCACTACTTGAACTGCGCCTTGATAGGGCGGATCGTTATCTAGGTTCACATGCGTCCAAACGTCTTCGACTTCACATGCTTTTGTAATCCCTTCCCAACGGACCATGATATGTTCTCCTTTTATGGGAACACGGTACTCATGATTGGATTTCGCTGCTGAAACTGGCAATTCAGCGCCCCGGTCAACGATTAGAATTCGATACATACTGACACTCTACTTTTTTGTTCCCCCACTCTACTAGAGTTGTGCAACATATCAATCGCCTTCATTCAATTTTCAACGGCATGAAAACAAAAGACAAACGATTCTAGACATAAACATTGACTATTCCTATGCTCGGCAAATGGCTGAATTTAACATCAAAATCCTGTTCAGGACGACCTCAATAGCAACACTTATGTTTTGCTTTGGCGTAAACGTTAACGGTCAAGAGAACGTCGAAGCGCCCATCGTTGAAGGAACAACGACAGAAGAAAAATTGGCTCCCCCAGTCACCAAAAAAGTAAAGAAAACGATCAAAACCCAAAAAACGGAAATCGAAGCGGTGCGGCCTGAGAGGGCGCCTTTGACGATCGCAGCTGATCCAGGGTATGGCAAAAATTCTGTTCGAAGATACGACTATTTCCGTGCAGAAAGTAACGACGCGCCTGTGGATTCTAGAGATGCGATCGACGCCATGGCCGACCACGCCATCCTTCTTCCCACGGCATTTACGCCCAAAAAACTATCGACTTCATTTACAACCACAAATATCCTCCTAAATACCTTTTCCTTTTCACCAACCAATGATTTTCAAATTTCGGCCTCGACCCTGCTACCCACAGGGTTCACTGACTTTTTGTTTAACGGTAGTGTTAAGTTCCGAATAAAGACTGACCCTAATTACATTATCAGTGCGCATCCCTTCTTCTCCTACCAATCCGGACAAGACGAACTAGATATAGCAAATTTGGGTCTTGGAGCCGGCCTTCTCGCCGACTTTTATATTAGCGATCGTCTCATCATCTCGACGGGTTCTTTTCTATTCCTAAATACGTTGAACATTCTTGACCAACAGAATCACGATGCATGCCAATCTCATAGTGATTTTGTCCAGGGAGATTGCATCAACACCGACACGCAAAAGAGTCTTCCAAGTGGCGGACACTGGCTATCATTACAAGCATCGCTCATCTACTATCTCCACGATTCTTTCAGCCTTCGTTTTGAAGCGATCACAGGCCTTACTTACGGTTCGTTTTTGGGGACTGAATATCTCGATGGACGAGATTCTTTTTCGACCAAAGTCGACTATTTTGAAAACCCAGCGCTTGGGTTCGGAGTTCCGAAAAACTCCATCATTACACTTGGCGCCGGAACAAGTTGGTCAAAAAAGAATTTTGGAATTAAGGCCGCCGCTTACCTCTGGCGAGGCGAAGTAGAAACGACGACGTTAACAATCGCCGACACAGAAACGATTCAAGAAAAGAGCTATAGTTGGGTGCTAACACCTACCATCAGTCTCACCTTAAGATTCTAATGACCAGAGAACCCAAACACATCGATCTAGGCCAAGGTGAGGCTCTTCCAAGAATTATTACCGAAATTCCGGGCCCAAAAAGTCTAGCTTTTATCGATCGCCTGTCCTCTACGGAGTGCCCAGCAATTACAGCTCGGCGGGCTCGCCGATCCGAAACAACTGGCGTCGATCAAGATCCAATTGTTTGGCAAGATGCAGTCGGGTCAAATGTACGCGACGTTGACGGAAATATTTATGTCGATTTTACATCGGGCTTTGGCGTTGCCTCTCTGGGACATCGGCCTGCAGTTATTGTGGATGCAGTTAAGGCACAGTCCGAAAAACTCGTTCATGCGATGGGCGATGTTTACCCGTCCGACATCAAAATCGACTTTTCTGAGAAGCTCGCCGAAATTGCTCCTGGAGATCTGGCGTATTCCATTCTCGGTTTGAATGGTTCGGACGCGGTTGCCGCCGCTTTGAAAACTGCGGTGATGAAAACTGGAAACACGCACGTGATTTCGTTTGAAGATTCCTACCATGGTTTATTCTACGGGCCATTAGCTGTTTCTGGGTACCGAAAAAGTTTCCGGGCGCCCTTCAAAAACCAACTCAACCCAAATGTAAGTCGAGTCGTATTTCCTAAAAATACGGATCAAATCAGCGTGTGTATGGATGCGTTGGACGAGATCCGAAAAGCGTACTCAGTCGGAGCATTAATCATCGAACCTATACAAGGCAGAGGTGGTGAACATGTCGCACCGGAAGGATTTCTGACCGAGTTACGGAAATGGTCACAAACTCACAAAGTCGTCCTTATTTTTGACGAAATTTGGACGGGTTTGGGGCGAACAGGGAAGTGGTTCGCTTGCGATCACGAGGGCGTTGTCCCCGATTTAATGTGTATTGGAAAATCTCTCGGCGGTGGATATCCCTTAAGCGCTTTGATTGGAACGCCGGACGTGATGGCCGGGTGGGGAAACTCAGAGGGTGAAGCCATTCATACAGCTACTTTCTTGGGTCATCCTGTGAGTTGTGCGGCAGGTTTAGCAACGTTACAGGAACTTCAACGAAAAGAATGGCCCGAAGAAGTTGCCAAGAAAGGTCACATATTTGAAACGCGACTAAGAAAACTTGCAGCTGGGAGCCAAGGCCGTTTAGCCCTACGAGGGCGAGGTTATCTACAAGGCTTAGTCTTTTCGAATCCCTCGCGGGTCCTAGAATTCATGGGCTTTCTTCGAGAACGCGGCTTTCTCGTCTTGCCTTCAGGTAAAAACGCGGAAGTATTGGCGCTAACCCCTCCTTTTACAATCACTGATAGACAACTCGAGACCTTCTTTCTGATATTTGAAGAATCGATTCCAAGTTTCTGGTAGACGAAAAGCATTCAAACTCATAGTATTCGCGAATGACTGACTTTGTTGAAAAATCTGCTGGTAGCGTCCTTTTTCGAATCATAGAGAAGGAAATGGAGGTATGCCTAATTCAGGTGGAAACACGAGGTGGAAATCCGAGTTGGCGCCTACCAAAAGGCTCCATGGAGCGAGATGAAACTTCCGAAGAAACCGCGATTAGAGAAACCCGAGAAGAAACTGGATGTTTAGGCGAGATAGTCTCCAGCCTGAGCGATATTGAGTATTGGTACACGCGAAGAGATTTGGGCCAAGTTAATAGAGTTCATAAAATTGTTCATTTTTTCCTTATACAATACCTCAGCGGAAGTATTGAAGATCACGACGATGAAGTTGATGATGTGAAATGGCTCCCCATTAAGGAAGCGTTAAAGAGTATTTCCTACGAAGCCGAAGGACGTGTGCTACAAGAGGCTATCCACAGCTGGGACGCCCACTTGTATCGTCAAGGCTTGCTTTAAAAAGCAAAACTAAAAACACAATGTTGCGGGAGGACGATGAGACTGATAAGTCTGCCACCTAAATTTTAACGGAGCATTCCTAATGAATAAATTTCTCATCTCAAGCCTTGTCGTCGCCGGATTATCTTTAAGTTCGTGTAAGGTCGATGCACCTAAAACAGATAAAGCGGTCAAAGCTGTCGAAGCAAAAAGCGCCGACGCCGTAAAGAAAGTAGAGTCTAAGACAAAAGAAGTCGAAGCCAAAAAAGTGGAACTTCCAGCCAAAAAAGTAGAAGAAGTAAAATCAGCTACGGTACGCCACACACCTAAAACAACTTGGGAGGTCGAAAACAAGACCGTTTTAGCAGTAGAAAAAGCGACTGAAAAAGCGCCAAAGACTTACAAAGTTAAATTCGCAACTTCACAAGGTGATATCGTTTTTCAAATCAATCGAACATGGGCCCCTAACGGTGCAGACCGTTTTTACAATCTTGTAAAAATCGGATTCTTTGATGATATCGCGATGTTCCGTGCTATACCCGGCTTTATGATTCAATTTGGAATTCATGGAAATCCGGCAGTTTCCGCGAAATGGAAAGAGGCCAAAATCAACGATGATCCCGCTAATAAGGACGCGTCGAACACGCCGGGAATGCTAACTTTTGCTACCGCCGGAAAAGATACCCGAACAACCCAATTATTCATCAACCTAGGTAATAATGCACGACTTGATGCCCAAGGTTTCACACCATTTGGAAAAGTGGTGGAAGGCATGGACGTTGTTAAAAAATTAAATACCGAATACGGAGAAAATTCACCGGGTGTGCAAGGCAATTTCCAAGCGAAAGGAAACGCGTTCATTTCAAAACGTTATCCAAATCTTGATTACATCAAATCAGCTGAAATCGTTAAATGAAAAACCTCCTCTTCTTTCTCAGTCTTATTCTTTTCGGATGCGGTGGTGCCGCGAATCAAACCAGCTCTCAACCGCAATTGGTAAATCTGGAAGAGAAAGTGGAAGTACCGACAGCTGATTTACGGCTCTTTCCTGAGATGGCGGAGGTACGCGCTCCTGAAAAGTTTCTCGCAAAATTCATCACCACCTTTGGCGATTTTGTTATTTCTTTTGAACGTAGTTCTGCCCCCATCGGGATCGACCGGTTTTATTCGTTGGTCAAAGCCAAATACTACGAAGATATTCTTATCTTTCGAGCGATCAATAATTTCATGTTTCAATTCGGAATTCATGGTGACCCTGAAATAAACGCAATATGGAAAGAGAGAAAGATCGCTGACGATCCTCATCAGACCTTATCGAATAAACGCGGGACCATTAGTTTTGCATCGGCGGGACCCAACACACGTTCGCATCAACTCTTCATAAATCTCGTTGATAATAGCCGTTTGGATAATGCCGGATTTACACCCCTAGGCGAGATCGTCGAAGGTTTGGAGGTAATTGAACGTGTTAATACTGAATACGGCGAAAATAGGCCGACATTCCAACGGTTATTTTCCGAACGAGGTAATCCCTACGCGCACGAACAACACCCAAAACTGGATCGTATTAAAAAAATCATCATCCTTGGTGAAAAATAAGACGTCAAAGCGATAAATTCTCCCAGCTTCTAGATATGAAACCACTACTATTGATAATTGCGATTTGGCTACTCATCGCTCCCTACCCTTCTGGTCCGCCGCATCTTCTTGAAAAGATCACATGGCTGCAAACGGGTCAATCTTTGGCAGCGATAGATTGGTTTGATATCGCTTTACATGGGGGACTTCCCCCAACAATCATCGGTTTCGTTCTATTTAATTTATTTAAAAAAAGGACGATAGAAAGCGATTCACTTTGAAATTTCAATTTTTCCCAAAAACTTTTCTATATGTTGTTGAAATACCTTAGGTCGTTCGATCGGAATCGTATGACCGCAATCGATAATTTCAAAAACCTCACCTTTTGTTAAACGCGCCAATTCATTAGCGCCCTCTTTTTCAACAAGCGGATCATGCGAACCGAAAAGAACTTGAGTAGGACAAGAGGTTTCGGTCGCGAACTCCGAAAGGTCTGGATAGTCAATCATGGCTTCAAGAAGCGCAGTTGTACCGACCAAACTATTGCGGTCAACAGAAGCACGAATCATTCCTCGAATCATTCGCTCATTTGCAGCTAGGTAATCGGGACCTAGAATAGAGGGCAATGAACACCAAGCCATCGCCTCCAATCCACCTCGACTCAGAACTTCTCGCCAGCTTTTTATAATCGTTTTAGCCCGTACCGACGGAAGTGCTGTTGCGCTACATAAGGTAAGCGACTTTACTTTTTCGGGATATAAGGACGAAAAAGCAAGTGCGATTCTAGCCCCGTGACTGAACCCAACTAAGTGACATTGTTCAAACTGTAAGCGTTCTAGTAGTTCCAGTAGGTCGCTCGCGTGAATCTCCAACGAGAGAGGTTCGAGTCCTAATGAAGAATCACCTTGGCCGCGCGCATCGTAGGTCAAAACTGTATACTTAGACGAAAAGTGCTTCGCCTGGGATTTCCAATGCGCTGTCGACTGAGTCATCCCGTTAAGAAAAACGATTGGAGCGCCTTGGTTAACTTCTCCATAAATAAGATGATTTAGGTTCATATAAAATTACTTCGTTAAAGGTAAAGGTTCTTTTATTCACACTCAGCTGCACATGCTTGAACACTGATAGTATTCGTTTCGGCGCACAACGAAGAACAGTAGTCAGTCCTAGACGAAAAACATTGTTTACCAGTGGTAACGTCGTTGAAGGTATGCTCGTAGCAATACTCTTGAGGACTTGAATCTGAGTCACCGCATCCAGCTAAGATTACAAATAATAAAAGTGCTAGTTTTTTCATTTTTTCTCCATGAAGTCAGACAACACGAAACGACGCGTCACCAAGTTTTGATATTGAACATTGAACATAATCTCCCGCTACCAAAGGCGTTACAGGACCCAGCGCGCCGGAAAGAATAATGTCGCCTTTTTGAATGGGCGTGTCCAACGCATTAAGAGTATTTGCTAGCCAAGCAATTGCTTTTAGTGGCGACCCTAAGCAAGCCGCGCCCGCCCCCGTAGAGACAACCTTGCCATTTTTCTTAAGCCACATACCGGCCAAGGAAAGATTAATATCTATGAGACGGGTGGGTTTATCGCCTAGAACGAAAAGTCCGCTGGAAGCATTATCTGCGACCGTATCAAAAAAGGTGATTTTCCAATCGGCGATTCGTGAGTCAATAATTTCGATCGCTGGAAGGACATAGTCGGTTGCCCGAATAACATCGTTAACGACGGTGGGACCTTTCAGATCTTCACCCATGACGAAAGCGATTTCCGCTTCGGCTCTGGGTTGTAATAAGCGCGTCGCGGAGAAAGAAGCGCCATTATCAACCAACATATCATCCATCAAGGTTCCAAAATCGGGTCTATCAACGCCCAACCAACTCTGAATGGCTTCGGAGGTCAACCCGACCTTGCGACCAATAATACGACGACCGTCTTTGATCTTAATATCAATATTATGTTTCTGAACTCCGTAAGCAATCTCATCATTAAGTTCATAATTTTCGGAGGGCGGTGCGCACGGGACGCTTTCTATTTCTGCGTCACGAAGCGTTTTCGCTATCTCAACAATACTTTCTCTCATCAACTTCCCTTCATCCAGAATAACGCGCTAAAAAAAATGGCAAAATAGGTTACAAACAAAACAGTTACTAAAGTCGGCCGAACATTCTTTGAACGCCACGTAAGAAACATCAAAACCCCGGTACCCACACCCAATGGCAAACTCATGAAAACCGGGAGTCCTAACGCTTTGGCCAACCATCTTTCAGTTAGAATCTCAACAACAAGAGAAATAATCGCTATTCCCCCCATCACCAAACTCGTATTTAGAAGAAGTAAACTTCCGCTAGGTAAATTTGAAACCTTGTCTGGATTCACCATTCGTCTGCCGAAAACGAAAGCAGTCCGATTCGCCCTGGAAGTTGTAAAATAAGATACGATTTTTCTTGTTGAAGATCATAATTGTGGCGACACTTGTCATGCTTGATCAGATCATAGCTTTCAAAATACTTATCGCTCTTATTCCACATATAGATGTTATGGCGCAGCCCTTTCTCATATTTTTCACATCCTCTTAAAAAATCAGAACACGATTGTTCCTCCCAAGCCTCTCGTTGGCATATATCAACTGAATTGTCATCGTTTAATAATGCGAGATAAGTTGATGTATTAGACAGTGTGCGAGACTCTTCATCGCTCACTTGCGCGTCAGTAATGAGATTCCCAATGATCGGACGTTCCGAATCGGTATTGAGTAAGACAACACCACTTTTTTCTGATGTATACGAAGGACTCGTCTCACCTTCGGTCCAACCTACCATCCAAATATTCTTAGCTAATATATCTAAGGGATAAACTGACAGCCCTGACAAAAAAGGCCCCTTTGCCGACTGATTAACACATTGGGCAAGTGGTTTGGAAAAGACATCGATCTTATCGCTAGAC
This sequence comes from uncultured bacterium, assembly GCA_937981985.1. Classification (GTDB taxonomy): domain Bacteria; phylum Myxococcota_A; class Bradymonadia; order Bradymonadales; family Bradymonadaceae; genus CALJNB01. The sequence continues at coordinate 5,019 of CALJNB010000078.1, read as the reverse complement.
GTCCAGTTCCCATCATCATCTTTTTCTGCTTGAATCCAATGCACACGCGTCTTGGCTTTGGAAGAACATTTACCTTTTCTAACTTTTGTTCCGCAGATTACCAACCCCGCGGCGAATCCGCCGCCGGGAGATTGATAGGCGTCGACTAAATGAAAATCATTTGTCGCCAAATTACATTGAGAGGATATCGCCTTGTCCTTTTTAAGCGCAGCCTCCAGAACAGATAAATCGCTTAGAGCCTCCCAGGTTTTAGGAACCACTTCGAAACTTACAAAGCTCCAACCACCGCCTTCAAATTCCCAACGTCCGATAGCATTTTTACGCGAAACGCCAGTTTTGAGTTCTGCCTGTGGACGTAAATTCACATCAATTTTAGAAAAACGCTTTCGTAAACCTACCGCCGATGGAACCGTCGATAGGACCGTTTGCGTTTCAATTGCGTTTTCATCATCGCCGTCAAGAACATCAATCCGGAACGCCATCTCTCGAAGCGGTAGGCTAGAAACCGACCCGAAGGCTTCGAGCGGAAAAGCCACCTCTAAACTATATCCCTTTTTATGTTCATAAACGCCCGATTCGGCACCCGAGAAAGGTTTGCCTTGATCGTCAATGACGCGTCCGTCCGGGAGAAAAATAAAGCTGCGAGGTTCAACCAAGAAGTCATCCAGCCCGATTCCCTTGGGAAGCGTATGCTTCAATTTGTCTAAATTTGGATCTAAGATGGTCACTTTGACGCCGTCGGCAACATTATCCTCATTGGTGCCAACGACAACTTTATCGTCTTTAACTTGGATGAAAAAATACACCCAACCACCGTCGGTATCAAATGCGATCCGTGTGGAAAGATCTTGGGACCCTGACCAAAAAGAAACTCCGGACTCAATAGAGTCCCTTTTTTTAAAAGTCCTAAAAGGAAGCGCCTTCCAATCCGCGGCATCTCCATCAATCGCCCTCGTACTCGCCGGTGCTTTTTCTAATTGTAGATGAGTCCGATAGGTTCGCTTAGCAATCGCGGTTGCTATGTCGATATCCTCATCCAATGCCTTATTTGCGGCCTCGCGTTTGGCAACCTTTTCAGCTTTTTCAGAGATCGGTTTAGGTGTAGATTTGCAACAGGTAAACGCCACTACCAGTAATAATGACCATCTTGACAAATTCATACTTTCTCCAATGTTCGCCGAAATTGCCCCAACATGGTCAGAGCTTGCATCGGAGTCATTTCGTTTTCGTCTAAATCTTTTAGTGCCTCCAAAACTTCTATTTCGTAAGCGTTCATTTTTGGAACAGAGTTAAACAGCGAAAGCTGACTTTCAGTTGTTTCGGGTGACTTACCGATATCAAGTCCCATTTCGCTTAACTGTCCACGCTCTAAGTTTTCTAGCACTTCTTTGGCTCGGTCTACAACCTCTTCAGGCAGACCCGCAAGTTTAGCGACCTGAACCCCGTATGAACGATTCGTCTCACCCTTTACCAGTCTTCTTAAGAAGATAATTTGGTCGTTATATTCTTTGACGGAGACGCTCATATTTTCAGCATGATCCAAAACACGAATAAGTTCGCTGAGTTCATGATAATGGGTGGCAAACATCGTCCGCGCACCGATTGTATTATGCAAATATTCAACAACAGACCAGGCTATCGAAAGACCATCGAAAGTCGACGTTCCGCGACCGATTTCGTCCAAAACAATAAAACTACGTTCAGTCGCGTTACGCAGGATATGCGCAGTCTCAGTCATTTCGACCATAAAGGTCGAATGCCCTTTGGCCAAATTATCACTCGCACCCACACGCGAAAATATTTTGTCGACGACACCGATTTTTGCCGAAGTTGCGGGCACAAAAGAACCCATCTGAGCCATGAGAACAATCAACGCGACCTGTCGAATAATTGTAGATTTACCGGCCATATTAGGACCCGTAATTACCTGTAAAAAAATATCACCATCAAGCCGACTATCGTTAGGCACAAAACGGTCACCGTCTAAGTTCTGTTCTACTACAGGGTGCCGCCCCTCGTTAATTTCGAGCTCCATTGAATCGCAAATTGTCGGACGCGAAAAATCGTTTCGCTCCGCCAGTTCTGCAAAAGAAACCAGAACATCCAATTCAGCTATCGCGGCGGCGGTTTGTCGAATTGATGGAATCAAGGCTGCGATTTCTTTTCGCAGCTTTTCAAAGAATGCGTATTCCACATCGCAACGCTTTGTGGTCGCGCCGACAATACTGTCTTCCATATCTTTCAGTTCGGGCGTGAAATAACGTTCGCAATTTTTTAAGGTCTGTTTACGAATATAATTTTCGGGAACCTCGCCGACATAGGATTTTGTAACTTCAATAAAGTAGCCAAAAACCTTATTATATTTTAGACGCAGCTTTGGAATTCCGGTGGATACGCGTTGCTCGGCTTCGTAATTAAGAATCCAATCCTTACCATTCTCCGCAAGATCCAGAATGGTATCGAGTTCATCATTGAAGCCGCGTTTAAAGAGCCCACCTTCGGTAAGCTTTCCGGTTGGCTCCTCGACAATAGCGGAATCGATTTTCGTACAAAGTGCCTCATGAGGATTAATGAGTTCGCGAAGCTCGTTCAAACGATCCACCTTCAACTCAGCAAAGCTTTCTATTAGATCTGGAATTACTGAAAAGGTCTTCCATAACGCGCGAAGATCTTTTGCGTTACTCGTCCCAGACGCGATCTTTCCGCAAAGACGCTGTAAATCATAGACGCTATCCATCGCTTTACGAACATCCTGACGCATAGCCAAGTTTTTAGTAAACGCCTCAACGACATCCAAGCGCTTATTAATTTCGTCTGGATTTTTTAATGGATAATTTAACCAGGTCCGCAATAAGCGACCACCCTGCGCGGTCGCTGTCTTATCAATAACGTGAAGCAGACTTCCCGATTTGCGCGCTCCCATTAGAGTTTCGGTAAGTTCCAGATTCGCTTTTGTGGCGTCATCTATTACGAGAAACGCATCACTATCATAGTAGGAAATATCGGACACATGTGAGGGAATACCGCGATAAGTCTCAACTACATAGTTGAGCAAAGTACTTACAGCCCTATTAATCGACGTTCTTTTAGTTTGTCGAATCAAACTTTCGACGCCTTTTGTATCTAAGAAATAACCGTCGTAATCCATATGCTCAGAAAGTCGAACACCCTTTGAAATTTTTGAAAGAAGTTTTTTTTCAAGAAAAGAATCTTCATCCCGACTTCGATGGTATGCGTTCGCGCGCTGAATCAATTCCTTGAACGCATCACCGTGACTTAGAACCTCTTTGGGTTCGAGTCTGAAAAGTTCAGTTGCAACGTGTTCTTCATCGCTAACCAACGTTGTTTTAAATTCGCCGGTAGAGAGGTCTAAAAAAGCCAATGCAAAGAGGCCATCTTTAGTTTTATCCATCGCCGCCACGAAGTTCGCAGACTTACTATCCAACGTTTCCGTATCATAAACCATCCCTGGGGTAACGACGCGAACGACATCGCGCTTCACGATACCTTTGACGTCAGCGGGATTTTCTAATTGTTCACAGATCGCGACTGAGTAACCCTTACCAATAAGACGATTGATATATCCAGCTGCGGAATGATGCGGAAAGCCGGCCATTGGTGTTTCATGTTTTTCGCCCTTATGTCTCGCCGTTAAGGTAAGCCCAAGAACGCGTGAGACTTCGGCTGCATCCTCAAAAAACATTTCGTAAAAATCGCCCATACGAAAGAAAAGAATCGCTTCGGGAAAGCGAGCCTTTGCATCGAAATATTGTTGCATCATGGGCGTTATCTTCATAAGGCGTTCTAAGTGAGCACACCTAAGAGAGTCAACTTAAAACGACAAGTTTAAACATTCTCAGGACGGTGAGACGCATTTTTGAATCACACGAACCAACCAACTCATCCCTTAAAAAATGTTCAAGTTGATCAAAAAAAACGGACACCTTGCGCATCCGTTGAAATTGAAACTAGGGCTTGTTGGGCAAGACCGCTACTCTCGAACCCAGATCTGCCAGTAGCCAGTGCTTAAACCGCTCTGGCCGCACTTCATTGTGCCATCGTCTTCCCCCCAGTCCGTGCCATCGCTTTGATTAGAGTCCATACCACGATCCTCAAAATCAACAGTGAAGTCCGTCGACGATCCACAAGTATCCTCGCCTACAAGCGAACCGTCGTAGTCCCATCGGTCGTTTAGAACGCGGGTCTCATTTGTGATATTGTTACGCCGCGCCGGGGCAGGCTGCGTGTCATTGCCTACTTCTTCGAAACAAATCGCGGAGTCGTTTGTTGAAGCTGTGAGTTCTTCATACCACTGGATATCATAGAAAGAGAGATCAACCGCATTCGTTCCAGATTGGCAGGTAAATCTGATGTCTGAGTTCGGATTGGTTATCGGTCGCATTCCATCCCAAATTCCATTGCGTCGGACATTCGGCACAAGTGTTGTATAATTTGAATGATAAGAGGTGGAGGCCTTATCCTTTAAGGGCTTATTTGAGGATGCAACCAAGGTCCATCCTCCGCCATCGGTCGTCATATCGCAAAGAATATCCACAGTTAATCCAGAAGGATTCACTTTGTAAATACCATCGGCTGTAGCACCGGCATCGAACCACGCGAGACAACTGGGCAGTACGCTTGTATCCGCGCACGTATTTGAACAATCATCGTCATCAACCTGGTTGCCGTCGTCACAGTCTTCACCATTATTGACGATACCGTCACCACATACAGCAGACACACAAGTGTTTGAACATGAATCTAGATCATCTTGGTTTGCGTCATCACATCCTTCCCCATTATTAACCTTACCGTCCCCGCATATCGCAAGAACACACGCGTTTGAACACAAGTCGAAATCATCTTGATTACCGTCGTCACATGCTTCGCCGTTATTGACGATACCATCACCACACACAGCAGACACACAAGTGTTTGAACATGAATCTAGATCCTCTTGGTTTGCGTCATCACATCCTTCCCCATTATTAACCTTACCGTCCCCGCATATCGCAAGAA
>CALJNB010000077.1 GCA_937981985.1 uncultured bacterium | reverse complement strand
GTGATCCTTATGTCTGATGGCCACGCTAATATTGGAATTACCCATTCGCCTTCGTTGGTGGCGCTGTCGAAAAAAGCCCTTAAATCGAGGGTTAGTGTAACCACTATGGGGGTTGGATTGGACTATAATGAAGAGCTCATGACCCAGATGGCAAATCAGGGCGCTGGAAATTATTATTTCGTCGATCGCGCTAACCAAATCATCAGTTTTTTCGATGCTGAATTGAAAGGCCTTTCATCGACTGTCGCATCAAATACTTCTGTTGTTCTCGAACTTGACGACGGTGTCACTTTAGCCGAACTTCATGGATTTCCACATCGCATCAGCGGAAGCAAAGTCTATATTTCTTTGGCGGAATTTTACTCCGAACAGAAGAAAAGCATCTTGTTAAAACTGAATGCGACCGCAACTCTCCAAGGAGATAGGCCCATCTACAAAGTATCATTAAGTTATGATGATTTGGTAAATCAGACGCCAGAGAACCAAAGCCTTAAGTTGAAGTCTATTGTAACAAACGACGCATCTAAAGTGGCTTCGAAGGTAAATGTTGATGTGATTTCTAGAGTTCAGCAAGTCGAAGTTGCCACCAACCTTCAGAAAGCCATGGAAGTCTATGATTCCGGAGATGCGGTAGGAGCGGAGTCGATTATTAGCGCAACGGAAAAGCGGGTTCAGAAAGCGAGAAAGAAGTACAAATTCAAAAAAGCCAAACGCTATGATGCAGAAGTAAGTAACCTCCGTGCGGTGAAGAGACAAATGCAGGCCAAGCCGACAGCTAAAGGTAAAAAGCGTCTTATTAAAGAGCAGAAGTCTCGTGGAAATTCGATTCTCTTGGATTCTTTCTGATCATCAGTGCTAGAATTTTTAGCGCCTAACTTTTTGAATAGGAATTCCGATGTCTCTTTCTGTTTCTCTAAAAAATCCTCGAGCTTTTGGACGAGAATTCCGTGTCCTGATGGTGAGTGGGATTCTCGCGGGGGTTATTGCGTCGGTTTTGGGAGCAGCAGTCGGCACAATCACTCCCCTGCTGACCGTCTTAACCTTCGGCTCGATACTCGGTCTAGTCGCGAATTTTTCTAGCGTAAAGTCTGCGACACCCATGCTTCGTCTGGTCCTTGCTATTTTGGGGGGAGTTATTTGGGTATTTTTGATTCGTTTTCATTGGGCGATTGGTGCCGGCGTTGCAGGGCTCCTATTTGGTGGGGCGTTTTCGTTGAACGACGCAGACAGTTTGAGTGATAAAATCATTGGTTGGATTATTTTTTCGGTGGCTCTGATGCTTGCGGTGTTCACAACAAATGGACTTTTTTCGTCGTTGACCGATATCGTTCAAAATGTGTTAAGTAGCGCAACTTGGGGACTATTTCTCGCGGTTGCCGCAGGTCTAAAGAGATTAGAATGGATCCGGAATGAAACGATATCCAGTTTTCGGGAGTCTTACTCCGAAGCAAGCGGTGAAGAAAGGGATTCTCTTCGTTCCGGTCGCGTACTCTATGAGCAAATCTTGGCTGAGTTAAATCGTTTGGATGAAGCCACCGGTAAACGTGCCAAGGACATCGCCGACGAAACCTCTCGTGCGCTTATTGCCTTCGCGCGAAGAGCTGCTGAATTACAACTTGCAGAGGAGCGCACTGAAGGACGGAATTTAGAGGCGCGAGTTTTTGAATTGGATCAGAAAATTTTAAAAACTAAAGACCTCATCGTTCGAAAAGAACTTAAAGCGGTACTAAAGGAAATAGTCGAACAGCTACGTGTAAGAAGGCGTTTTGGGACGGCTAAAGCCAAGCTGGATGCTCGGGTTCAAAGGTGTTTTACAGCGTTAGAACGATTGCATTTATCGCTTGTTCAGATGGGAAGCGGAGATGCCGATGTTCTCCTTGATGAATCCTTGTCTTCTATTGAACAATTAGCAGAAGAGCTTCGGTGGAGAAATTTGTCCGTTGATGAGCTAATTGGAGAAGAAAAATCGGTTCAAACCTGTGAGCTGGTTATGGACTCCATCATCGAGGAGATTCGGGAGAAGTGGTAATTTGGGCCGAAATTTAACCGAGCGTATCCATGAAATTGTTAAAACCTAGTCCTCCGAAACTGGGGTTCAAAAAAGCTGAACTTCATACACACTCCACGTATTCAGATGGTGTTTTTGATCCGGAAGCCCTTGCCGAAAAATGTCATGAACTCGGCGTTAAGATCTGGGCGCTTACCGATCACGATACGACGGCAGGATGTGATCGTGCTAAAAAAGCTGCTGAAAAATACGACATTCAATTTATACCGGGGATAGAAATTAGCGCTCACCACGGTAGGTCCGTTCACGTGTTGGGGTATCACGTAGATACCAAGCGCATCGCCGCTTACTCTAAAGAACAGGTCCAGCGTCGTCGAAATCGTATGTTGGAAATGATCAAGCGACTCAACAGTCAAGGTGTCTCTATCAGCATAGACGACGTTAAGTTGAGCGAACACGCCGACGTCTATACCCGTCCGCATATCGCGCAAGCACTTGTAAAAAAAGGGTACGGCGCGTCGATTCAAGACGCGTTTGACCAATATATTGGCGAGGATTGTTCGGCATATGTTCCAAGCGATTGGCCTTGTGTTGAGGAGGCGATAGGGATTATTCACGATGCCGGTGGGATAGCTGTTCTTGCCCATCCTGGGATTTATACCCTTCCAAACGATAAAAATTTGGACGAAATGATTCCGATTTGGACAGACGCAGGTTTGGATGGACTTGAAGCCTTCCATCCAAGGCATTCCGATGCCCAGGAGCAAAGATATAAAGCGGTCGCCGAAAGCCTTGGCTTATTTTGGACTTCCAGTAGTGATTTTCATGGTCCGCAGAAAGTAGGAGCCGAACGTTTTGGGAAGGTCTACCTTAGCGATGTCGTGATTGAAAAGCATTTCAATCCAAAAGAGGCTTTGGAGACCTAATCCTTTTTTAAGACCCGATAGATTGCTTCACCTTCGATGCAGGAGACGCAATGGGCGCTTTTTCCAGTAATCAATGCGGCGTAGAAGTAGTTCCCTTTATAAATCCGATTTGGTACAACCTAGTACTTTCCAACTTGAGGACAAAATGGAAGAAACATCTAGCCCCGTCGTCGCTACCGTTAAGGCTGAAAAGCCAACCCCAAAAAACAGCAATTTAAGGAGTCTCGTCACCTTATTCGTGCTTCTTGGAGGTCTACTTTTATTGTGTTTCCTCTTCGTTTTTGGACTTACCTTTCTGATGGGCGAGGGTGGGGATGGTTTAGATTACGGTAGTGGACGTATTGGGGTTGTGGAGGTGATTGGTCCAATTATGGAAAGCAAGACTGCCGTTGACCAGCTACGAAAATTTCGTCGAGATAAAAATATCGACGGTATTGTTGTCCGTGTTGATAGTCCCGGAGGAGCAGTCGCGCCAAGCCAAGAAATATTTGAGGCCGTTAAAGCTGCAAAGAAAGAAAAGCCTCTCGCGGTTTCGATGGGAAGTACTGCTGCATCTGGTGGGTATTATATCGCTATCGGTTCGGATCAGATTTTCGCCAACCCAGGGACGGTGACGGGGTCGATAGGCGTGATCACGCAACTGTTTAATGTTTCCAAAATAGCTCAAAAAGTCGAACTAGACGTGCACACCATCACCACCGGGAAGAGCAAAGATATGGGCAATATGTTTCGTCCATATAATGAAGACGACGATACGGCCATTCGCAGTTTAATCGGGGACATCTACGAACAATTCGTAGAAGACGTTGCAAAGGGGAGGTCGATGGAGGTGGGTCGGGTTAAACAACTTGCCGACGGAGGTGTCTTTACGGGCCGACAGGCATTGAAAAATAAACTTGTTGATGAACTTGGAACCTTTGACGACACGGTGGATTGGGTGGCCAAGAAAGCCAAACTTGAAGGGGTTCCAAAGATAGTCTATCCAGAGAAACCCATGAAAGGTTTGAGCGACCTATTGAAGGGGGGCGTCCAAACTGTTGTGGGTGAAGTAAAAAACGTTTCAACGCCGATGTTCGAATATCGATTTGTTGGCCCCAGGTAGGTCGCGCACGCCTACCCATCCTCGTCTATTTTTGCTAAATATTTACGTTCAACCTCAGGGTATGTAATTCATGATTATCGCAAAACGCACACGCTTTTGGCTGGCCGCCCTTTTTATCGTTCTTTATTCTAATTCGGTGTTTGCGCAAACTACGGACAAAGCGCCGTCGGCTGTGAAAGAACAGACCTCCAAAACGACGGTGGCCCCAAAGAATATTGAGTTTTATATTAAAAAAGCGATGGCTAACGATGCGGTCGTCAGTGAAGCGAAGGCAAATGTTGATTTCGCTAAAGCACAAAAATATCGTGCCGATTGGGCATGGGGCCCCAAGCTAAAGAGTACGACTCTTTTTTCATTCGTGCCCGCAAACGCAGATACGGACGACTTTGGAAATAATCTTGATGAGATTTTTTCACTGGATCTGGGACCTTATCTTCGACAGTCCTTTCAGCTTGGTATTCCCTTATATACATTCGGACGCATCCGAATCGCAAAAAAGTTAGCAGGTTTAGGAGTAGATGTTGCAAGTCTTAAAGCTGATCAAGCCCGGGACCAAATCGTTTTTCAGACCGTCCAGGCGTACTACGGGCTTCAGCTGGCGAATTCTTTAAACGCGCTCCTAATGGAAGGTGCGAAGTTGATAAAAAAAGAACTTAAAAAAGCGGAAGACGAACGTGATTTTGGTGAATCGAAAATGAAAACCAAAGATTTTCGGAAGTTGCAGATTTTCGATGCTGAAGTTGATGGGCGCGTCTTGGAAACGGTTAAATTAAAAAATATCGCCAACGCCGGGCTTCGGTTTTTAACGGCCGAAGATGATGTTCATGTGGCCAAACTTGATACCAAAAAGAAAATCGAACCCCTTCTGAACCTAGAAGAATATCTGAAATCAGCTGAAACCCAACGTCCCGAAGTTGAGATGTTGCGTCGCGCAGAATACGGGGTAGAACTTGCCAAACAATTGGCTCATCGGAATTGGTACCCAAATATCGGACTTGTTTCTGAATTTAGTTTTGGTTTTTCGACAGAATCAGTCCAAAACCGTACCGTTTGTCGACAAATTCGGGGTTCATGTGTGAACACCTCAGATTTAAGGGCGCGCCGCGGTGATCCGCTTAATTTTAGCTCGTTCACGATTGGCCTCGCGATGCAGTGGGAATTTGATTATTGGCAGAATCGCGGAAAGTCCATGGAAGCTGATGCCCGTGCATTAAGTTTAGCGGCGCAAAAGAAGCGAGCTCTGGGCGCTATCGATCTAGAGATCACAAAATTATACGAAGACGCAAATGAGGCCTTCTCTCGCGTAGAAATCACAAAACGTCGATTGACGGCTGCAAAGCGCTGGCGGGATCAATTTGGGCTGGCGGCAAGTTCAGGAGGCGCGGATATCGCTGATGCTGTAGCGCCGATGAAGGCCTTCTTTGAAGCCCGCGGACTCCATTTACAAGCCTATTTTGATTATCATGTTGCCATTGCCGCCCTTAATCGCGCATCGGGGCGATAGAGCTTATTGTCTTCGTGTTTGCGTTTTTCGCTGAATAATTGAATTTTATATCGCGCTAAGCGTCGAATAAATTACATGGAAATGTTAGAACCTCCCGAATTTTCTTTAGTAGAGTTAAGAATGAAACCATTAAAAGCCAGTATTCTTGTTTTCCTAATCGCATTTACGTTTTCATCTTCTGTTTTTGCCCAAGCGACGGGCTACGTGAAGAAAAAGACAACGGAAGTGACCAAGTTGCTCTCCAAAAAAGATTCTAAAGCACGAGCGAAAAAGCTCGATAAATTGTTGAGCGCGACGATTAATTTTCGCGAGCTCGCCAGTCGATCTTTGGGCGAACATTGGACGGCTCGCACTGAAGAAGAAAGGACCGAGTTTTTAAACCTTCTTCAGCAACTACTTCGCACGAATTATGAAACGAAGCTTTCAGGTAAGAAATTAGGAAAAGACTTTAAGGTTGAGTACATCAGCGAAAAAAATAAAGGCGATATCGCAATCGTTAAAACGAAAGTCATTGTAGACGCCGAATCCAAGCCGATTATGTACCGACTTATGAAGAAAGAAAAAACCTGGTCAATTTACGATGTGGTTATCGATGATATTTCGTTGGAAGAAACCTATCGAGAATCTTATACTGAAATCATTGTCGAGGAAGGTTGGAAGTCTTTGATTAGTCGAATGAAAGCAAGAATTAAATAATCGCGTTTTGATTTGCAAAAGATAATCATTTCGTCTTTATTGGGATGACTTTTAGAAAGGGTTATCCATGTCACGTTATCTTTTTTATGTCCTTCTAGGCACTCTTTCAGGATGCCTTTTTTTTGGTTCTGATACGGGTTCAGAAAATAATACGCCCACTAATAACACGCCTGAAAATAATACCCCAAAAATGGATGTTTCGACTTCCGATATGTCTTCTGTCACCGATACTTCAACAGATGTTGGTGAACCCGTTATTGTGTGTCCGCCGGATGAATTTGAAGTTGATGGAGCGTGTGAGCCACCACCGATTGGATGTTTAGATGAAAAGCTTGATAACTCCGAGGAGTGTGACGAAAGTGCGCCGTCAGTATTTCAAGACGGAACGAGTACTTCTTCTTGTTCTGAGGTCGGTAACTTTTATTCCAACGGTGGAGAGCTTGGGTGTTCAGGATGTCGATTCGACGTTTCCAACTGTTCGTTTTGCGGGGATGGTGAGCTAGATCCCGAAGAGGCGTGTGATGGGATGAACTTCGAACCCGGATTAGCTTCGTGCGTCGGACAACCTGAGCCATTTGGGCTGGCAAGTTGTTCGGACCTTTGCCAGATCGATTATTCAACGTGCCGACGGGGGTTCGAGAAAGTAAGTGTGGGGACAAATCATATATGCGCGTTGCGAAATGACGGTAAGCTAGCATGTTGGGGGGGGAATCCTACGGCCAAACCACCGCTCAACGGGAATAGTAATTTCGTAGACGTGGCTGTCGGGCGAGGTTTTAGCTGTGGTTTGAAGGACGATAGAACCGTAACTTGTTGGACGATGGGTGGTGCATTGATCGACGGCACACTAACCGATATCAAACAAATTAGTGTCGGGCCTTCACATGCTTGTTTTCTTGATACGAGTAATAAAGTAGCGTGCAAAGATTTCACCTCGGATGCAGTTCCTCTACTTAACGGTAGCTCTAAAATCGTTTCTGGTCCGGGTTTTGTTTGTGGGATTACATTGGGGGGAAATATTCAGTGCGTTGCTGATGAAGATAGAGTTCCACCGGCGCATCCCGTCGGACCCAATTTTGATGATCTTTATGCAGGATTGAATTACGTTTGTGCTAAGAAAAACAACAATATTATTTGCCCCACTGGGGTCAATGGGGCTCCTACTGAACCAGTAAACTATTTTGACGCGGGGTTTACGAATAAATGTTGGATTACCACGGCCGGAATTACAGAATGTTCAGGTCTAGGTGGTTCGGGTCCACCCGCGGTTGAACTGTCCAGTCTGAGTGTCGGCGATAAGCACGCGTGTGGAATCGTTAAAGAGGGTAAATTTGGTGGAGAAATCCGATGTTGGGGGCTTCCCCTCGTAAACGGCGAACCTACGTTTGCCAATTCGGGACTTTAGAGAAGTCGTAGGATTTTCTTTCTATCGAAGAGGGCGAGTGTTGATAACACTTCAACGACCTTATAGGATACTTTTTCTACGAAGAAAGCCCTTCCGTCAGCGCGACTAGATACGGCTTCAACGAATTTGCCATTTTCGTAAAATAGGCCAACGCCGTCCTCAGCAGCAATCCCATTTTCGAGCTCGCCATTCTTAATGAGTCGGTGGTATTGGGAACGCCGATTGGCTTCTCCGTTATAATGTGGACAGTGGCTGCGTTTCAAAAATCCGAGTCCTCGGACCGCGTCCAGAGTCTTTGAACCGAGAGAAACGAATGAATCGGTAACGCCGCTTTCGTACCAACAGATCGCGCCGGCACTCATTCCCGCGAGGACAACTCCTTGTTTAAGTGCGTTACGAAGCATCGAGTGAAGTCCCCAAGTCTGCCATAGAGCCATCAAATTGAACGTATTGCCACCTCCAACGTAAATGACATCCTTTTCCAGGATATAGCGTTCGAGTTCTTTTCGCTTTGTCGGGATCCGATATAAAGAAAGTTCGCTTGGAACGGCGTTGTGTTTTTCCATCGCGGTATAAAACCGCCCGATATATTCCCGCGAATCGCCGCTTGCGGTCGCGATGAAACACACCTTTGGTTTATCACTTTTCGCTTTTTGGAAGATATATTCATCTGGCAGAATATTATTTTCCTCCATCGCGAACCCACCGCCTCCGAGTGCTACAATTCTAGACATAAAAACTCCGTTCCTTTTTATTTTTAACCTACCATTACGGAAATACTGATGCGAGTAACAAAAAGAATATTTAGTAACCAACGATACTAGATTGGGTTATGACATCAAATCCGCTTCACCCGATGAGCTAACGATCAAAGTTGTCGGCATGTTTTCGGTGAGGGTTTCGTACTGTCTGCGGAAGGCTTCGGCTTTTTCAATTTCAGGACCTTTACCCGAGGACGCGTAAACTTCAAAAGCCTTTCCGTCCACACGATTAGAAACGGCTTCAACACATTTCCCATTTTCATAAAACCCGACTCCGTGTTCGATCCCATTTTCGAGTCCTCCAGATACGATGGATTTATATTATCCTTACCGATTCTGAATTTTTTAGAAGACGATTCGTTATACTTGTTCTGATTGGGACCTTATCACAAAGAGATTAAATTGAATTATTTAAAGTTAGTGTTACTCATGATTACGCTCACCCATTGTGGAGCCAACAGAATAAAGGTACCCGAACCAGATATCACGCATTCGGGCTGGCGCGTTGAGTATCGTGTTCCGGATGAAATAAATGGACAACAATGGCCTGTCACCTGTGTCATTAGTGTTGCAGATTCTGCCGCGGTATCTTGCAGTCATCAAAATGGATTTTACAGAATAACGCCGTCGGATTTGCAAAAAATTGAGACGGCGTACAATAAGATCGTTTGGTCAAACACGGGGCTGACCGACAAGAATTTAAAATTTACATATAAAAATGGGAAAAAAGAACTGAGAAGCGCAGGCCTCCAAAAACAAGAGCTTGAATTTGAAAGGGTCTTAAAAAAGTATTTGGTGATGCATAGCACTGCGCTACGAGAACAAAATCGCGACGAAGTCGATGTCGATCAAGGTTTGTGCTTATGCGACGAAAATAGTTTTTGCAGTCACATTGATGAATGTGGACCCAATGGTTGCGAGGCTGAGGAGTGTACAACGGTTTGTGGTCGGTTCAAGCTAGTCAAGGATGCCGATTTAATGAACAATGTGAAAACAATCGTTGTACTGGAATCGTTGGGGTCTGTGAGTAGTGGTGGGCTTTATTTATGACATCAAATCCGCTTCACCCGATGAGCTAACGATCAAAGTTGTCGGCATGTTTTCGGTCAGGGTTTCGTACTGTCGGTGGAAAGCTTCGGCTTGTTCAATTTCAGGAGGTTGAAAACCAAGTAAAACCAGATCAGCATCATTTGATGCGTTCTCTAAAAGTTCTTTGAAGCTTCCTGCAAATTCAAGAATCTTATAATCTGCATCAAGGCGGGCAGCTTCCAAAAGCTCTTCAATCTCTTCGGCGGCCTGACGCTCCGTTTCGTTTTTATCCAATACACGCAAAATGCGAATTCGAGATCGTTTCCAAGGCCAGTTTCGTGTGACCAAGTACGCCAAGATAATCATTAAGGACCCGTTTTCTTGGCCTCTCCACCAAACGTCGATGCGTTCGGGGCGTTCGGTCATGGCAGGAATACCACGATCAATGGCAAGCACCTGGCTCATTTTTAAGTGACCGGCAAGTTGGATATGTTTGGCGAGCGATTTCATGCTCGATAAGGGGGGCCAGCCCATAACCAATAGATTGGGTTTAAGTGGACCGATGGAATGACTCTGCAAAAGGACCGAAAATCCGTCGTCAAAGCTTGGTGCGATAACCACTTCCGGAAATGCCCAAATACTATGCTCGTCGATAAATTGGCGTAGTTGTTTTTCTTTTTGTTCTTTCTCAACGATTTTTTCAATGACATCACCCGAGATGACTTCGGCAATGGTGACAATACCACGTCCGCTTTCAAACCATTTTGAAAATGAGGCTAAGGTGAGTCTGGATTTAGGATTCCCAGAAAGTACCAATGTTGTCGGCCGCCAGTTTTTTGCGTGCGGCGGGTGGGATGCCAGACGCCAAAGATTATCGCGTAAACGTTGGTAGTAGAAACCGCGTCGTGCGTCACCAAAAGAGGTCTCAAGAACGCGTCGAGAAATATAGATGAAGATCACAACGATCATCAAAAGAGCGACAAAAGCAGCAATAGGATTGATTAAAATCGCTGCGCCAAAACAGCCGATAGCTCCGAGGAGGGCGGTTGACCAGTGGAACCATTTAAAGCGGGGACGGAATGAGGGGTTGCGGCTAAATTGTTCGATAAAGGCAGCCATATTGGTCATGCCATACGTAAACAAAAAGAACATCGTCAGTACCGCGGCAACGGCCTCTAACATGCTGCCCTCAGAGGCATTTCCAGCGATGGCTAAAACGACAATCGTAATGAGAAGCGTCAGCCAGAGCCCGCGGCGGGGTTCGTCTCCTTGTCCGTGTCCTTTTCCAAAAAAACCTAAGATAGGGAAGATATCGTCTCGTGAGAGGGCTTGAAGAATTCGTGGTGCTCCCATTAAGCTTCCAATCGCGCTTGAGAGCGTCGCCGCAGCAACTCCTGCAATCACGACAACGGTGAAGCCCAAAAAAGAGTGTCCTAAAAGAGAATCATAAGGGTTGGCGATTAACTCGGCACGTCCCGTTGAACCGCCCAAAAGAAGAATCTGTACGAAGTAGACGGCCGCGCCCACACCGATTGCGTAAAGGGTTCCTTTCGGAATTGATTTTTCGGGTTCGGCCAAATCGCCGGACATATTCACGCCTGCCATGATGCCAGTCACGGCGGGGAAGAAGACGGCGAATATAACCCAAAAATCGATATCGGGGCTGTAGCTGGGTTGGCTATTGGCAATAAAGAGGGCCGGGTCAAAGCTAAGAATCATGCCGACAGAAAAGCTCAATATCGATAGGACAAGGACCGCTAAGATAAAATATTGGGCTTTTATCACAAGGCTTGCGCCAACGTAATTGATGATAAAGATTGCGATGGCAGTCCCGAGTCCTATGAAAAAGAAATAGGGCGCCAAACTCGGAATCGACGTGGTAAGCGCTTTAACAAAGCCAAGAATATAGAAGGGGACCGATAGGGCTTGAGCGAAAAAAAGCGCCAATCCGATTGAGCCCCCAAACTCTGCGCCGAGGCTCCGCGAAATAAGAAAGTACGCACCCCCGCCTTCGATCTTTGTGTTCGTCGAAACGGCGGAGATGGACAAACCGGTGAGGAATGTGATGCCTTTGGCGACGACTAAAATCAAAATCGCTGAGTAGATCCCGGCTTCACCGACGACCGTCCCTGTGAGCATGAACATGATCACACCGAGAATCGTTAGAATAGAGGGCGTAAATACCCCGCCGAAGGTACCAAATTTGTTACCAGTGCTGTTTATTTCAGTTGCGACGCTTTTCTCCTTGAGGCTTTGAATGCATTTCGTATACGAAGAAGAGCAAGTTTTGTAGACCAATGTGAAAAAATGCCGCGCGACCTATTAACAAGAACGGACCAAGTAGAGACTGGGTTTGGAAAAATTCGCTATCATTATTCAGCACCGAATCAGGATCTAGGCCAGATTCCGACCGTGGCGATTCATGGTTGGTTGGATAAC
>CALJNB010000076.1 GCA_937981985.1 uncultured bacterium | reverse complement strand
GTTTGGACTTTTGCTTCTTGGATTCACTAAAGGTCTCAACATTGATCTTAGCGTGATGTTCAAAGACCCAGCGTCTGCTGTTCAAGACTCTGTAATCGTTACTCAATTATTAAGCATCCTCACGGGATTCTCTTTAGGCGCATCTTCAATCGCTCTTTTCGCACGAGTTGGCGGCGGAATTTATACCAAAGCTGCTGATGTTGGTGCCGATCTTGTGGGTAAGGTTGAAGCTGGAATTCCGGAAGATGATCCGCGTAATCCTGCAACAATTGCAGATAACGTAGGTGATAACGTAGGTGATGTTGCTGGAATGGGTGCCGATCTTTTCGAATCATACGTCGGCTCCATTGTCGGTTCTATGGTTTTAGGTATTGCTTGGGCACAGGCCGCTGGAAGCGCCGACCCCATATTCCTTCCACTTATGATCGCTGCGATGGGCATTGTCGTTTCAATCATCTTCACTTTCGCCGTGCGCGTTTCTGAAGATGGAAATCCTGCGATGGCGCTCCACAAAGGAACAATCGGCGCTGCCGTTGTCGCCGCAATTGGAACCTTCTTCCTTGTTCAAGCATTCATTCCAGAAGGCGGACTCACGATTGGCGAAAACACATACACGCAAATGGGACCTTTTTGGGCAACCATCGGAGGACTCGTTGCCGGTACACTTATTGGTTTTGTTACCGAATACTACACATCTGACCACTATGGTCCGGTGAAAGAAATCGCTAAAGAATCTGAAATGGGAACCGCTCCAAATATCATTGCTGGACTTGCTTTGGGAATGAACTCAACTGCAATCCCTGTATTATTGATTTCTGCAGCTATCTTTGTTGCCTATTACTTCGCCGGTCTTTACGGAATTGCGCTTGCCGCACTCGGTATGCTTGCCACTACAGGTATTCAACTTGCAGTTGATGCCTTCGGTCCCATTGTTGATAACGCTGGTGGAATCGCTGAAATGGCGCACCTTCCAAAAGAAGTACGTGAAAGAACCGATAAGCTTGATTCGGTTGGAAATACAACTGCTGCAATCGGTAAAGGATTTGCCATCGGTTCAGCCGCACTGACGGCCCTTGCTCTTTTCAGTGCCTTCACACAACAAGCCAATATTCCGGGTATCGATTTGCTCGAGCCTACTGTTATGATTGGTGTTTTCATTGGGGCTATCATGCCGTTCGTTTTCTCCGCAATGGCATTGAAAGCAGTTGGACGATCTGCCGGTGCAATGATTGTTGAAGTACGTCGTCAATTCAAAGAAATTCCAGGGTTACTTGAAGGAACTGCAAAAGCCGAATACGCAAAATGTGTTGAAATCTCAACAGAGGCCGCACTCAAAGAAATGATTTGGCCTGGCGTTCTCGCGATTTCGGTTCCAGTGATTGCCGGTTTCATCGACCCGGTTCTTCTTGGTGGATTACTCGCTGGTGTTACCACTTCTGGTGTTGCAATGGCGATCTTCCAATCTAACGCTGGTGGTGCTTGGGATAATGCGAAGAAATATGTTGAATCGGGACACCACGGTGGAAAAGGTTCTGATGCTCACGAAGCTGCAGTAAACGGCGATACCGTTGGCGATCCTTTCAAGGATACAGCGGGTCCTTCTTTGAACATTCTTCTCAAGTTGATGTCGGTTGTTGCACTTGTACTCGCACCGATTATCGCAGTTGATAGCATTCCTGAGGTTAAAGCTGCACCTGCGGCAAAAGTTGCCAAAGTAGCAGCCGTTGCCGCTGGGCTTACAGCTGCTGACTACGCGTTCTCCTTTTACCGTAACGATAAAGGTGTTGTCCTTAATGGTTTGGTTCCTGACCAAGCTACAAAAGATTCAATTCTCGCAGCAGCGACTAAGTTCATCGGAAAAGGTAAATTCATTGACCAATTAACTGTTAAGAAAGGAGATGCAAAAGGCGCATACGGAAAAATGGCTGCAATGGCCACAGAGCACATCGGACTCCTTTCAAGTGGAAACTCATCTCTTGTTGGCGGCGAGAGCTACCTTCTAAGTGGACAGGTTTCTTCTAATCAGTCTTACAAGAAGATCCTCGCATCTTACGCTAGCTTCCCTGAAGGTTTCTCTGCAGGCGCTCCGGCTTCTTTAGATTTCACACCTGCGTTCAGAGCGTTAAACTCTTGCCAGTCTGAATACAATGTATTGCTTGGTGCGGACAAAATCGTTTTCAAAACCGGATCTGCTGCGATAGCGCGTAAGTCAAACAAGTTGCTAGACGCGCTTGTTGCACTTTCGATGAAATGCAAAGACGCAAAGCTTGAAGTTGCGGGTCATACTGACGCCGATGGAGATGACGCTGCTAACCTCAAGTTGAGCCAGGCTCGTGCAGCCGCGGTTGCCAAGTATCTTGGCGAAAAGGGAATAACAGCTGATCGTGTTAAAGCGATTGGCTACGGCGAAACAAAGCCGGTTGGTGATAACGCAACTCCTGAGGGAAAAGCGAAGAACCGTCGCATCACTTTCAGCGTCGTAGGCGTTGACTAAGTTTAGTAATTCGTTTTACTAAACGGCCTCAGTGTTTTCTGGGGCTTTTTTGTGTTCGAGAATTTACGAGAATTAGGCGTCAATATTGCGCAAAGTATCGATTGAAATTGTGGTACGTATCGGCAGAACAAAACTTGGAGATGATATGAAATCAGCAAAAGTTATGAATTGGGATCGGCCAATCAATTGGATTGCATTGTCTTGTATCCTTATATTGATCATGGTTGGGTCAACCGTACATGCGCAGGAGGACTCGACGGAGGCACCTGTAGATGATGGACTCGGGCCCTTTTTTAAGGCGAGAATATCAGGTCCGTCGGCAAGACTGACGATAATCAACGGCGAAACCGTTTGGGGACTCCAGCCTGCCGGTTTGACCGCTACGGTGGGTTGGATGCATACAAGACAATTGATGACTGGACTCACCGCGAGTGGAGCACCCACTTACTGGAATGGTAGTTGGAGCGTCACGCTCAATTCGCGTTTATTTGCCGCGTATACTGTTCAATCAGAAAGTGGTTTGGGATTTCGGGTTTCGCCGGGTGTAAATTTTTTCCATTATTTCGCTGGCCCAGTCGAAGGCTCCTATATCGCTCCTTCAGTCCAAGCTGGCGTTGGTCTTGGCGCTACGCGTAACTTCGGGTTCTCAGCAAACCTAGAAGTTGGATATCAATACGCGCTTGGTGCGGGTTCGAACGGTTTTTATGTCGTTCCCTCTCTGGGGTTGGGAATCAGTCTTTAAGACAAACAGCGTGTAAACGAATGAGGAATCGATAGTTAGCCCGCTCAAGAAAGTTCAGATCTCTAACTCAAAATCAATTTAGAAATAGTTTCGTTGCGACCAACGACATTCCTTGATAGCTCTAACCTAGACCGCTTAGAAAGAGCGCAAGGAGTTAACATGTCAGAATATCAACCGTCGAAAATTGAACCCAAATGGCAAGCCTTCTGGGACGAACAAGCGACCTTCAAAACGGACGTCGATCACAGTAAAGAGAAATTCTACGTTCTGGATATGTTTCCCTATCCAAGCGGGAATGGTCTGCATGTGGGTCATGTTGAAAATTACGCGGGTTCAGATATTTTTGCACGTTTCAAAATGGCAAAGGGCTTTAACGTCCTCCATCCGATGGGGTGGGATTCGTTCGGCTTACCCACAGAACAATACGCATTAAAAACGGGTATTCATCCGGCCGAGATTACCGAAACCAATATTGGTATTTTTAAAGAACAGTTGAAAATTCTTGGCCTCGGTTATGATTGGGATCGTGAGGTTCGAACCTCAGATCCTGATTATTATAAATGGACCCAGTGGATATTTCTTCAGCTGTACCATCGCGACTTAGCCTACATCGCCGAAACTCCGGTGAACTGGTGTCCAGAACTTGGAACGGTTCTTTCGAATGAAGAGGTCCAGGACGGCAAAAGTGAAGTGGGTGGATTCCCGGTAATCCGCAAACCCATGCGTCAGTGGATGCTAAAAATTACAGAGTATGCGGATCGCTTGATTGATGATTTAGATCTTTTGGACTGGCCCGATTCGCTAAAAGAAATGCAGCGTAATTGGATTGGAAAATCTCTTGGGGCGGAAGTCGACTTTAAAATCGATCCAGAATATATCGATAACGATGCTCAAATTCGGGTGTACACGACCCGTCCTGATACCTTGTTTGGTGCTACCTATATGGTGCTTTCACCCGAGCACGCTTTAGTAAATATTATTACTACCGCGGATCAAAAATCGGCCATTGAGGCATATCAGTTGGAAGCTACTAAAAAGAGTGAGCGAGCAAGAAACGACGAGTCAAAAGAAAAAACCGGTGTTTTCACCGGAGCTTATGCCATCAACCCCGTTAACGATGAACGCATTCCCATTTGGATCGCCGACTACGTTTTAGCCTCTTACGGAACTGGCGCCATCATGGCCGTGCCTGCTCACGATGTTCGTGATTATGCCTTCGCGAAAAAGTTCGACCTTCCCATCGTTCAAGTTGTTTCCGGTGGAAGCATCGAAGAAGAAGCGTATGTAGGTGCGGGTAAGCTTATGAACTCCGGAATTCTTAACGGACTTTCGGTTGGAAAAGCGAAAAAGAAAATTGCCTATTGGTTGGAAGAAAATAAATGCGGACAAAGTGCCGTTAACTACAAACTTCGCGATTGGCTTTTTTCTCGCCAGCGCTACTGGGGGGAACCTTTCCCATTGGTGATGAAGGAAGACGGCACCTACGAGGCGCTTCCAGAAGAGATGCTTCCATTACGTCTTCCCGAGATCGAAGATTACAAGCCGAATGAACAAGGGGAGCCGCCGCTTTCGCGAGCCATTGATTGGGTGAATGAACCAGAAAATGGGACACGAGAAACAAATACGATGCCTCAATGGGCTGGGTCTTGCTGGTACTATTTGCGTTTCTTAGATCCCGATAATTCGACAATGGTTATTGAACCAGAGAAAGAAAAGTATTGGATGCCTGTTGATATGTACGTCGGCGGAACTGAGCACGCCGTGTTACATCTTTTGTACGCCCGTTTTTGGCACAAAGTTCTATATGATTGCGGAGTTGTGACGACTAAAGAGCCTTTCCAGAAAATAGTAAACCAAGGGATGATTCTAGGAATCGCTTACGAGTACTACGAGGGAGCAGACGATAAAAAGGCTTATTCTTGGAAAGAACTCTCTCCGGATGTACCGACTTTAAAGCGAACTGTTCATGTCGACGATGTGCGTTGGGTTGTAGACGGAGATGTGAAGAAAGCATTCCATCCCGATCACGACGTGGAATTACTTCCGCTTACTGAGAAGATGTCAAAGTCTCGTGGAAATGTTGTTAACCCTGATGATGTAGTCGCAGAATTCGGTGCCGATACTTTGCGTATGTACGTGATGTTTATGGGACCTTTTGAACAGTCAAAACCGTGGAAAACAGAATCGGTTCCTGGGGTCTTTCGTTTCGTAAATAGAATTTGGAGACTGTTTTGTAATGAAGAGGGGATCTCGGATAAAGTTGCCGATATTGAGATGGATGAAGATACCCGACGAAAGCTTCACTCAACGATCAAACGTGTGGGCGAGGATACTGAGAAAATGCGTTTCAATAAGGCGATCGCGTTGATGATGGAGTTTGTGAATCATCTTTACAAACTCGACCAAGTTCCGCGCGAATGCGCAGAAACCTTGGCGAAGTTACTCGCTCCTTACGCACCGCATCTGTGTGAAGAGTTATGGGAACGTTTCGGGAATTCAGACTCTGTAATTAACGCGGGCTGGCCAGAATATAATGATGAGTTCTTGGTCGTGGATACGATTGAACTTGGGGTTCAGGTGATGGGCAAAGTTCGTGGTACGATTCATATTGCACCCAACGCCACTGAGGAGGTCGCAGTAGAAGCAGCCAAAGCCGTGGAGGGTGTGATGTCGCATATTGAAGGTAAAACGATCCGTCGTATTATCTACAAAGAAGGTCGCATTCTTAATTTCGTAGTCGGTTGATCTAGCTTACGCTTAAAAATCTTCGTTTGACCTAAACTCAATAAAAAAGCCACGTTGATGCGTGGCTTTTTCGTTTCTTGTACCTTCATTTTAGGGGAGGACGATGATGACACCTTCCATTGTCGGGTGTGGCGTACAACGATAATGTTCGGTCGCCTCAGCACCGGCTACAAAACTAAATTCTGACCCCGGAGCAAGCAACGCTGGCAACAACGTATTGGTGCTGAAATTATTGGGTGCGACTTCAGCCGGGTTTCGACTCACGGCATCGTGTGTCCCTGTCGAATCGTTGGTGAAGGTAAGTGTCGCGCCGGAAGAAACGCAGAGAATTTTCGGAGAATATCCACCGGCACCGACTCCGACGATGCTAACCGATGCTGTTGCATCGGCGCTTGAATCGGTGACGGTCTCGCTAGACTCCACCATATCTGCTGTGCTTCTCGGTAATATTTTGTAATTTCCAAAGGAGAATTCCACTGGCCCGACGATAGTATCAAAGAAGCTACACGGTGCCGGTTGTGTGAAAGCACTCAAACGATCATCGATTCGGATTACGCCGTCGAGAAGGGTCTCGTTGAAATTATTTCCCGGTCCATCTGCGTTCTCTTTGGTAACGCCAGCTTCGTTGATTTGTACAAGTACGCCTTCCCACTTTTCGGCTTCGACTGCATCGGCAAAAATTGCGGAATCAAGAAGTTCTGGACTGGTCGTCGCCCCGCTTGCACTCACTGTGAAGCTATCAAGTGTGATCTGTGATTGACCGCTTGCCTCAATATAGGCCCCGATGAAATCGATCGTATCTCCTACATTGAGGAGGCTCACATCCGTCGAACCTGCTTGAATGTGGATTCCACTATGCGCTCCTCCGGCGATCTCTTGTACCCAAATAAACCGGTCGCTTTTAGCGCTCACTACAACGCCTTTTACTTCAACATCTGAATTGGGGGCGGGGTGATTTGGTTTCGTTGCATCTTGGATATCGTAAATTGTTACAACCGCCGGTGGTAAACAATCACTATTTACGACACCTGGAGTTCCGAAATCTCCGCCTCCAAAGGTCGTGGTGGCCGGACACCAATACTGTGCGTCGTTATTATCTACCGCTTTGAAATCGTGTTGGTTTCCAAGCTGCATGCTGACTCCTCTCGAGAATCCCATTGCACCAGAATAGTCGACCCGGTCAATCACGACACCAGCGGTAGTTTCTAAGAGAACTTCATCCGACGAATTTGAAAGAGAATAGGTTGCGTATTCGTATCCTATATCAACACCACCATTGAGTAACATATCGGCGTTTCGACCCAATAAAAAATACTGTCCGGGATTTACAATCAAGTCGTTCGCTGCCGTGATTACATGGGAGTCGGCACCGTCATCTTTTAGAACGAGATCGTTGAGAAGAATGGGGCTACCCGACACGTTTTGAATCTCGATCCACTCTCCAAGATTATCATCAACAGCGTCTGAATCGGGAAGGATTTCGGTGAAAACTAAATCGCCAGGCGTTGGAGGAATCGGTGTTCCACCGACGCAGACGCCGTCAGAACAAGTTAGATTAGCGAGCGCGCAATCAGTGACGGTTTCAACGTTTGAATAGTCACACGATCCATCAAGGAACGCGCACATTCCGTTACCGGAATAGGATGTTGCGGTATTGCCAGTGCAAAATCCTGCGGGAGGAAGGCACCCGTTTTCACAAAGATCGACGCACTTATCGACCTGACAAACTTGTTCGAGGGAGTTGCAATCCGTTGCGCTTGTAACGGCGGCGTAACTGCATGCGCCGATAGCAAGATCACACATCCCGGCGCCTGAGTAAGACGTAAGAATCGCGCCGGAGCAAACATCTGCTGGTGCCTCGCAAACGTCATCAGCTTCGCATGTTTCGACACAAACACCATTGTCGCAAGCTTCGCCGGTAGCCGCGCAATCAAGTCGTGATTCCATTCCGTTAGAACAATCACCTGTCGTGTCGTCACACGAGGCTGGGGTTGAGAATGTGACTGCGATAGTTCCGTCACACCATGCCAAAGGGTTTTGACAGTTTTTTTCTAAGCAGGCACCGTTAATGGTTTGGCCCGTCGTTTTGCTATTATTAGTGTTGTTATTCGATTTGTTATTGGGCCCAACAGTAGAACCGTTATTGGAATTATTGTTGGCCGTTTGGGAGTTGTTTTTATCATCGTCTCCTCCACAGGCAAAGAGCATTGAAACCGCTACAAGCATGGTAAATTTTTTCATCACAAGTCCTAAAATTTTTCGGAAATTATCTTTCACCTACTATGTATCGAAGACCTAGTATGATTTCAATAAAATAAGGACTTTGCGGCAGTTTTGAGTGTTTAGTGCACCGAAATAGCTACGATTGGATGCGGCGCGAAGGGGAATAATTTCACTGTCTCTTGTCTGACGCTATCAGTCTCGGTATAGGATTGCTTTCTACTTAAAGGTGAAAATAATGAGTGAAGAGAAGTATGCCCACGATCGCGACCAGGAAAAAATTGATAAGATCCGAAGAGATCGACAACTGAACGCGATCCAAGCTGAAGAAAGAGAGGGAATTGCCCACATTCTGGATTCTACCGAATCGATAGCCGAAGAGGCATTGGCCTTAGGTTTTGACAAAAAAACGGTTCGAATTCTTCACTTGGTCCCGCTTATTCAAGTTGCATGGGCCGACGGTGCTGTGGACGCTGAGGAAAAGACTGCAATTTTGGCAGCAGCATCAAAAAATGGTGTTGACGAAAGTTCGGAAGCCTATGAATTCCTTTCTTTGCTTATTACTCATCAACCGACCAAAACTTTTTTTGATAGAACTCATGCTGTCATAGCGAACCTTCTTGAGAATAAGGAAGCGAAAAGAGACGAGATTCTCAAAGACATCGAAGGGGTTGCTCAAGCGTCAGGCGGTCTGTTTGGAATGGGTAAAATTTCTACAAGTGAGCGCGAGCTCATAACCGAATTAAAATCAATTTTGAAGCTATAACGATGATTGATAAAAAAATATTGCGCTGTCCGGAAAGCGGACAAAAACTCAAAGTCGCAACCAAAAAAAGCATCTCTGCCTTACTTAAAAAGCACACCGATATCGAGCCTTTCGACGGCGGTTTTGTTACCGAAGATAAAGCCTATCTCTATCCGACAAGAAACGAAGTGACGAGCTTTTTACTTGCAGATCGGATCCTTATCAAATGATTGGCTATAAACTCCGAGCCACAACTCGCGAAGGTTGGGGCGAATACATTGTCGAAAATTTGAATCTATTTTTGATCGATCACGCTGCGTGCGAACGAAAAGCATCGTCTAGCGCGATGCATTTTGTCGTTAAGTATCCCGATAAGATTGAGTTAGTTGACCGCATGATTACAATAGCTCGAGAAGAGCTTGAACATTTTCAACAAGTTGTTGGTCTCATTCGTGATCGCGGGCTGGAATTTAGCAAAGATACAAAAGATCCTTATGTCGGACGCCTCATGAAACATATGAGCGATGGGATCGACGGACGTTTTATGGACCGTTTGATTTTGGGGTCCATCATCGAATTTCGAGGCTGCGAACGTTTCGTTCTCGTATCTAAAGCCCTTGCCCAAAGTGATCCAGAATTAAGCGAATACTACAAAGTATTGGCTGCCGAAGAATCGAAACATCGTGGTGATTTCATTGAAATGGCTTGCCTCTACTTTGATGAAGCCAAAGTCAAAAAACGACTCGACGAGTTGCTCGATATCGAAGCGGAAATTATAAACGATCTGCCTAATCGACCCGCGTTACATTGAACGAGAAAAATAGGGAAAAGTACTTATCTCGAAACCGATTTTCACCTGATTTTTTAGTCGGAGATATTTACGATTTTTATGTGGTCATTCCTGTCCGCAGAGAACGGGAGCTTTTCCCGGAGACTTTAAAGTCGCTTTTAGTCTCCGCTAATGAATACGGGACTAGTAAAGTCGCCTACGTTGTTGTCATAAATAGTTCCCCACAGGATGGACAAGAGGTCAACGAAGAGAACCAATTCGTGGATGCATTTTGCCATGATATTGAAAACGTTTTTGTCATCGACCGTTTTAGAGAAAGTACGCTCACCGATGGGGTGGGGGAGGCTCGGCGAGTTGGGATGGATCATGTGGTGTCCTGGTCGGTAGGAAATCCATGGGTGGTGAGTTTAGACGCAGATACCCTGGTTGAACCCAATTTCTTTCAGGCAATCGCGAGAATGAAAGAATCGGTTGTACTTGTGCCTTTTGAACACCGAGACCGTACCCCGGCATTGGAAGAGTACGAAGCTTGGCTGCGTTACTTTAAGGATGGACTTGCCTATGCGAATTCTCCCTATGCCTACGTGCCCTTGGGATGCAGGTTTTCGTTGCGTTTAGACACCTACATAAAGTCCGGTGGGATGGTAAAACGAACCGCCGGCGAAGATTTTCATTTCCTTCAAAAGCTAACAAAGCTGCTTATTCCTATGGGGTTCGGGACGGCCGCAACCTGTGTGTATCCGTCTGGGAGAGTTTCGGACCGAGTTCCGTGGGGAACTGGGCCTGCGCTAGGCGATATTGTCAGCGAAAAAAAACGTTTCGATAAAGTAGAGCCCTTCGCCGCGTTTCATCAGGTCAAACTCTTATTCGATGTTGTGGAGCTGTTGTACGAAAACGAAGTCGAACTTCCTGACGATATTCGAAATTTTTTAGATACTGAAAACTTCGAATCAGTTTTAGTGAAAATTCGAAAAAATAGTAAAACGAAAAAGCAATTCTTTAGACTATTTCATCAATGGTTCGACGGCTTGAGAACGATACGCTTTATCAATACCTACTCTCGAGAGTATGGAAAACAAGAAATAGAAATCGCGCGTTCGGCCTTTTAAGATTTCTTTCTTCCGAATAACACGTTTCGTTTTTTCGGAGATAAGGATTCTTTGAGTCCGCGATCAAATTTGAGAATTTCTACGTAGTCAGGGGTGCGGTAATCGGTGTTGAGTTCGCTCTGTTTTAGAGGAGCAAGCGCGCGAACACGGCTAATAAAGGTATCGACAAATTCTTGTGAAAAAGCCGATGAAAACTCTTCTTTATATTCATCGATGCGATCTATGGCTTTGATACTAAGATGACGACGTCGGATAAGGTCGTGAAAACTATTAGCAAGGCTTAAGACATCGTAGTCACAGTGATCTACCATGTGTTTGGCCACTCGGAATAATCCTTCAGGAGAAAGTACTTCATCGCCTACAAGTATTACAGCGGCTTGAAAATAGTTGGAAACGGGAACCACATTGGGCCCATAGACGCGGAAACGTCCGGGCGGAGTATCACGATCTAGATGTATGAAAATTCGGCGAATGTTCTCCGAGTTCTTCACTTGGTCGGCTAGATCTAAGATTCGCGCGAGTGGCGATGCGTAAACCTCTGCTTCGACGAGGATATTACGGAGGTGTTCTTTATCGATTCGACCGCGAACCACGTCTGCGTATAATGAATAGATGAAAGCGTCTTGTTCGGAATCGTCGCCAAAAAGGGTTTCGGGCGAGTCGGGAGATTGAACTCTAATCCTCAGGAGCGCCTCGAGTTTGTATCCCACTTGGCCCTTGATCGCCTTGAATCGTCCTTTGAGAATATTCTTTAAGGTCGGTTTGAGGATAAAGGCATCTGGGCGGATTCCGTCTAAAGCAAATTTTTCCTCTAGGACGTCTCGCATCATCGTTGGCGAGCCCGATATAAAGGTGAGAAGAACACGAGACTTGTCTTGGTTACGGACCAATTCCTTCAGTAAGGCGTCCGCTCCAGGAACGGTATGTTTCTCTTCTGCTTTTTGAAAAGCGGTTCGAATGAGGTCCCGGACGGTATCAAAATCGGTCTCCAGATAGGTCTTATCTAAATCCCACCTGTAGATATGTCTAACCGGAAGCTCTGCCATTACAAACTCATTGAATCTTGTTAGAAAGTACAAAGAAAACGGAAAAGGCTCAAGACAAGGATTCAGGAATGGCCAAAGAAATTGAACGGAAGTTTTTAGTCAAAAATGACTCGTGGAGGGACGAAATTCTCAGGTCGGTGGAAATGGTTCAGGGTTATTTCGATTTGGCGCATCCTACGGTTCGTGTTCGGATAAATGATGCCGATGCTTGGTTGACGATCAAAGGTAAGACCGAACATATTTCTCGCTCCGAACACGAATATCGGATTCCCAAAGAAGATGCCTTAGAGATGTTGAATGTTTATTGTGGGGCACGAAAGGTTGAAAAAACGCGACATATCATCGAACGTGATGGTCATGTCTGGGAAATAGATGAATTCGCCGGGCGTCATGCCGGTATGATTGTGGCAGAGATAGAGCTTACGAAAGAGTCTGAGGTTTTCACGGAGCCGGATTGGTTGGGCGAGGAAGTCTCGGGTCAAGCGCGTTACTATAACCAAGTTTTGGCAGGGCAATAAAAAACGGCCCAAAATAAATTTTGGACCGTTTAGGTGGGTAAACACAGAATTGAACTGTGGACACCAGCCTTTTCAGGGCTGTGCTCTACCGACTGAGCTATTTACCCGTTTCCGTTCTTTGAACGGTCCGCGTGTATAAGCGAGAAAATGTAATGAGTCAAGTGCCTCTTTCGCTTATTTGAAGATCCTTTTATTCCAAAGTTTGCTCCAGATCTACACCTTGCATTGAGAGATTGTTTGGGGTAATCAGAGGCGCTTTAGTTTTTGCGTGAAAATTCTCCCGTTTCATTGGGGGGGCTTGGGGCGCAACAGCATTGACCTTTTGGTGTAGGTTCCATTGAATGCATAAAAGATCCATCTATCGTAATTTTGCTCTGACGAGCGTGCTGGCGGCCAGTTTTCTCTCAACATCTTGTGATACCGTCGCAAAGATCTCATTCCAAGAACGTGAGTTCGCTGGGATCGAGGTCATCGGAATGTCGCCTGCGGGCTCTTGTGGTCAGATTAGTGACGGTAAGGCGGACTTTCGTTTCGTTCTTCGCGCCGACGATCGTACAGCGATTCGTCCGGGCGAAACTGTGGGAAGTCAAGATGTTCAGCTTTCTGATTCAGATTTGAAACTTCTTGATCCCTCTCTTTCCGAAACTCCGGATTTAGACTGCACCGACGGAGCATGTCGATTGGGCGCAGAGAATTTCGTCTGCACTGCTGAGACAGGTCTGAATTCAAAGCGCTGCCAACGAGCAACGGACGTTGCGTTTTCAGGTGATTTGGAATTCGTTTCAGATCGGACTAAGGATCGACTATTCGCCGTGCTTGTGGAAAATTCCGGCTCAATGGACGGTTGGTTACCAGTGGACCTTGGTGCGAAGTATCCTGATACGGATGGAAGCGGCCTCGGAGATGGCTCTGAAGATGTCGGTCGAAACCAAAATCGCAGTAGTGATTCATCTAAACGTAGGAAGAGCTCATTGAATCCCCTGGTTACGCGATGGGAGGAAAGCAGTGTTCTTGCTGCAGCAGAGGGACGAAAAACTCTTTTTGGGCTTTGGGAATTCTCAGGTCAGGCCAAGTCCGATGTTAAGTCTCTTGTTAAAAAAGCCACGGGAGTAACTGAATGGACCGATAGTGGCACAAGCGCATCAGATGCAATTAATGAGCTTTCGGACGCTAGTGGTACGCGCGCGAATGTTTACCAAGCGATTGATAAGCTTCTTGAAGAAAATTTCAGCGAAGCTGAATACGCGAACTATGATAAAACGCTTGTTGTCATTGTTGATGGTCCCGATGATTTAAGACGTCCCAATTTCTCGGCACAGACAATTGGTGCGAAAGCGAAAGCTGCAAATGTCCGAATCTACTTTGTTCATTTTGACCCGACGGTCACTACGGAAAGCGGAACGGGTGAGCAACTATTCCGCGATGACACCGCATATTGGAGCGAAGTCGTAAGTGGTAGCCCTATCCAAACTGCGTGTACTGACGATTCATCATGTTTGAATTTTGAGACGTGTCGAGAACCGATGTTTTATTCATCTGCCCGAAACGCGACGATCGAAAGGCCTGACTCCTATGTGGACGGAGATAAATATTGTCTTCCCACGCGTCAAGAGGACGGACGTTTTGGCCCTATTCATGATTATTCCACAATTGCCTGTGAAACCGGTGGTGGCTATAGTTATGCGCGAGATGGACGCGCCATCCGCCAAAATGTTGACTGGCTTCCGCTCACTATGGACGGCGTCTGGTCTATCGAAACAGCAATCAATACTTTCCAAGACGAGTTGGTTCCCAAAGACCAAAGTTATCTTCTTCAAACCACATTCAGCGTAACGTTGGGTGGCCGAACGAGCACCGTCGATCTCAGTCGAGTCGGACGTACTGCTACTGTTGAAGCTGCTCAAGATACACGTCTTCCTGTTTTTAATTAGGAGTAAAAGAAAATGCGAAAACGCAATTTCATAACCTGGCCTTTTCTGTCGATAGTGTTGATGCTTGCATCTCCACTTCAGGCTCAAGAAGGTGACGAAAAAAGTGATGCCGATTCTCTCATTGATGGTGCATTGAACGAAATTCCAGACGAGGATACTAAAATCCCCGAACCTGAAAAAAAGGCAGATGCAAAAGACGAGGTAAAAAAGGAGACAGCTAAAAAGTCTTCGGCCGTCAAAGCCGCCGCGAAAGGTGAGGAAGTCTATAAGGATGATGGCCACAAGAAAATGGATCCAAATGATCCGCTTTATTGGTCAACCATGCGAGACGTTTACTCGTTACAACAACGCTCCTTTCAAAAAGATGGGCGTTTCGCGCTCTCCTTATATGGTGGCGTAATCCCGAATAATATTTTCGAATCCTACATTCCCGTAGGTATTCGAATGAATTATTTCGTACTCGAAAATATCGGCATCGAACTCTCGACGTCTTATAATTTCTCTTACGATAAAGGACTTGAGGATAAAATCACCGAGCCGTCCGGAGTGTCAGCTCAGCAGGTTTTGGTTGCAGATCAACAAGTCGCTTACGCCTTTGATTTTGATAATCCAGCTAAGGATAGAGACGGAATCGACGTGGGGAAGCTATTTGTTCCTTCACGCGTTAATTTCGGAGTGGTTTGGAGCCCCTTTTACGGGAAAACGTCGTTCTACAGCAGTGCTCTGAACTATTTCGACCTCTATCTTTTCGCAGGTGCAGGACTCGCAATCACTCAGACCACCCCGGATTTCAACGCGCCAAAAGAGGCTGATATCAAGCCCGAGGGCGCGTTAGGCGCAGGGATGGCATTCTATTTTGGCCAACATACTACTTTACGTTTGGATTTCCGGCAGTTCGTTTTCCAAAAAGTGAATGGCGGTGTTGCGAATCCTTCGGAAGTTTCACTCGGCTTAGGCTATTTCTTTTAGGACACGATGATGAAAAATACACTAATCTTATCGGTTCTGGTCTTAACAACTTTTGCGGCTCCCTTTGTGGCAGCCGAAGAGAACGTCGACAAAGAACTCTCTAACTATTGGACGACTGAGCGTGATTTACCCGTCGTGGACAATCGTATTTATGAGCGGGCGGGGCGATTGGCCCTAGGATTACAGCTGGGACTCATGACTAGCGAGCCCTTCTTTTGGTATAATCCGATTGGACTGCGTCTGCAGTATCACTTTACGGAACAAGCTTCGATCGAAATCGGCGGCTCCTTCATGGGAACTCCAAGCGCCGATGGCGATATAGGATTGCAGGTCTTTACCCATAAAACTGAAATTACAGATTTTATCAAAGACGAGAGACAAGCGGGCTTCGATGTTACGACTGATCTGGAAGATAGATTTTTGTGGCGCGCAAACGCCGTACTCATCTGGAGCCCTTTGTATGGGAAATTAGCGTTTCTCAACTCGAAACTTTCTCATTTTGACTTAAATCTGGCTCTAGGCGCCGGGGTTGTTCAAGTAGATCGGCCAAGCGTTGATCATAAAACGTCATCAGTTGAAATGAGTCCGGAACTTGTGTTCGGCGGTGGTGTCGGATTCTTTGTGACGAAAGAGATAACAGTTCGTCTTGATGGAAGATTTTACGTTTACCCCGGTGCTGAATCCGAGAGCGTCAACGGTTTTTGGGAACGATTAACCATTCCAAGCGAATTTACCGTCGGTGCATCATACTTATTTTAGTTCCTGAACGCGAACTATGAAAAACGAATGGGTTAAATGGCCCCATGGAAAGGAAGAGAAATGAAAAATCGCGTCACACGCATGATTGGACTACTCGCCGTTACTTTGATTTTCTGTATTGCAACAAACGCATTTGCAATCGACAAAAATCAACTTATTCAAATGGCAAAGCTTGGTCTGGCTGACAAAGATATTATCGCTGTTATCGATTCAAGCGGAGCCGATGAACTTAATCTTACACCTGAAGAGCTCGGAGAGTTGAGACTTCAAGGCGTAAGTGATCCAGTTATCGCGCATCTTAAGGCAAGCGGTCGGGTAAAAGGAACGAAAGTTGAACCTGAAGACGCACCGGCAGGGGATGTTGTTCCGCCCGCGGGCGATGTCGTTCCGCCAGCGGATGTCAATTTGGATCCGGCTCCCGCTCCTAGTACCGACGAAACGGATGAAGAAAAAAAGGCACGTGAAGCTGAGATCAAGGCACGTGAAGACGAGATCATTAAAAAAGCAGAAGAGCTCAATATTCAGAAAGACGAAGCGGTTATTCGTGCAAAACAACTGAAAGAAGCAGCAAAGAAACTTGAAGAATATAAAGATGACGTTGAAAGCGGCGATAATATGGATGCTGCGCGTGGATATTTGGAATTTCTAAGTTTGAATCCTGATCCTACAAGTAATGAATGGTACGAGGCGAAATTTGGTCTTGCTAAATCTGTATACCAAGAGGGAATTCTGTCGGGCGCATCACGACCGCTTCTAGAGGTATTGATGGCAGGTTCAGAGAAGCCGCATTTCAAAGAAGCTTTTGGAATGCTGCAGGTTCTCACCCGTAAAGTCGGTTACCGTCCTCCGGTCCTCGAAGAGCTTACGAAGTTATACGTCGGTGATAAGAACAGTGAATTTAAAAATGAATTTAACTACTATATGGGTAAATTTTTCTTCGATTATAATCGTGCTGACTTGGCGATCCAATACCTTTCTAAAGTAGAAGACGGGTCATCGGACTATCCTGAATCTCGCTACGTGATGGGAATCGCTCAACTCGATGAGTCGGTAAACGATATTGCCGGTGCATTGAAAAATTTTCAGGGGGCGATCGTATCAGCAGAAAAAAGCCAAGATAGTAACAAAGATATACTTCAGCTCGGATATTTAGCTCTCGCACGTACCTGGTATGAGGTAGGTCTTTATGATGTTGCTCTTTTCTATTATCAAAAGCTGCCACGTGACTCGAGTCGCAATGCTGAAGCAACCTTCGAGCAGGCGTGGACGTACTTCCTCAAAAATGATCATAATCGAGCGCTGGGAGTATTCCATACTTTAAACAGCCCCTATTATTCGAAATGGTATTTCCCGGATCTCTACGTTCTTGAATCAACGGTCTATCTCAATTTGTGTAAATTTGAGAAAAGTCAGATCGCACTTGCTGAATTCAAAAAACGATATCTTGAAAAGCTTCCTCGTTTGAAAAAAGTGTTGGCTGATACGAAAGAGCCTGCAGCTTACTGGACAATGATGATGGAGTACGCACCTGATGACAAAGGACTGCCGCCTTTGTTTTACAACGCCGTACTCGACGATACCGGTTTTTATAATATCTACCAAATCATCAAAACACTTCGCGCAGAAAAATCGGCGTTAGAAAACAATATTTCTTCTCTCGGTGCATTCGGTCAGGTTGTTTTGGACAACGTTAGTGGTCAGTTGACCGCTAAAATTGAAGAGGGTGGGATTCTTGTCCAGCAGAAGCTTTCTGGAATCGATCTTGAACTCGAAGATTGGTCGCTAAAAGCAACCCAGATCGAGTTTGATATTAATTCCGAAGAAAAACGACAATTAGAACAAAAACTTCTCAATCCTGGTTGGGAGCCTGCAAACGCGGGTGCCGGATCGACTTTCTTTGTTGTTGCTGATGATTGGCAACGTTGGAAATTTGAAGGTGAATATTGGCTCGATGAAGTACCCAACTTCAGAAGCAGCCTCAGAACGGAGTGTGTCGAACAATGAATAAACATCTCAAAATAGTTTTATTCTTGGCGTTGTGTGTAGGTGTACCTAGCAGCGCTTTTTCGCAGGACGTTTCGAAGACGAAGGTCAAAAAGAACGTTAACAAAAAGACAGAAGATGCCGCTCAAAAGCGTGCGGCAGAACGCGCGAAACGTCTTGACAAAGACAAGCGGGATAAAGAAGCGGCGAAGGCCGACGGGCCCTCTGTTACTGCAAAAGACGTTGAGGCAGAATCCGAAAAACGCTCGCCGGAAGAAATCGACAAACTAAAGCGTGCGCTCGAAGATAAAAATCGTTCGATGATCGCTGGATTGGAAAAAATGATTTCCAAAGATCCTTACGCCAAGAATATGCCTGATCTCATGTTTCAAAAAGCAGAGCTCATGTGGGAGACGAAAAATTGGAGCTATATTCGTGAACGTGCCAGCTATAATCAGTGTCTTACCGCTGCGGAAGGCGGAACAACAGACGAGAACGATTGTAAAGAGCCGGTAGCCGACTATTCGCAACCGCAAGAGATTTATAAAGCAATTGCGGGCCAGTATCCGGGCTATGAGAGATTAGACGAAGTGTTTTATCGTTTAGGTAAAGGTCTTATCGAAGCGGGGAAAGGAGCATCAGCTGTAAATTATTTGCAGAAGCTCGTGAAGAACTATCCAAAC
Source organism: uncultured bacterium (assembly GCA_937981985.1). Lineage (GTDB taxonomy): Bacteria > Myxococcota_A > Bradymonadia > Bradymonadales > Bradymonadaceae > CALJNB01. The sequence continues at coordinate 22,462 of CALJNB010000076.1, read as the reverse complement.
TCTCGCTACATTCCAGACACGCATCTGGAACTCGGGGAGTTTTTTTTCAAGAAACAAATGCTAGGCGCGGCTAAGGATAATTACGCTAAAGTTCTGAAATTCAAAGGACATAATCTTTTCGACTATTCTCTCTACAAACTCGGTTGGGTCTACTACAACCAGGGCGAATTTCGAAATAGCGTTAAGACTTTCAAAGCCGTGGTTTCAAGAACTAATAAGACGCTTGGATTTCAGAATCAAGCTATAAATGATCTCGTCATTGCCTATGCGGAGATTGATGGCGGTTGGGGCGAAGCCCGTGATTACCTCAAAAAGAAGAAAGGCGATGAGTTCATGTACAAGAAGATCGGCCAATTGGCAGGTCTCTACGAAGCCCAAGGCAAAGACGAGTTAGCTGTCGAGATTTTTGAGTTTTTCATAAAAGAGATGCCTAATGACAAACGCATTCCACAATGGGCTGAATCGATTATTATCGCCAAGAAGAAGGACGTAAACGACCTTGCTTCGCTTGAGAAGTCTATGAATCGCTTTGTCGCATACCTTGAACCAGCCGGCACTTGGTGGGCGAAGAATAAATCTGACAAGGGCGCGACTTCAAATGCAACCTTACTTGTCGATGCATCACTGTCTTACCTTTCAAACTTCTACCATCGTCGTGCACAGAAAAACGGCGCTAAAACCGATTACGTAAAAGCTGCTGGGTATTACCGCGGGTATATTAAACGTTTTCCAGACTCTGCCGCTGCTTTTGATATGAACTTCTTCTTAGGTGAGATTTTGCTCATCGATCTTGGAGAGTTTGAAAAAGCAGCCGTGCAGTATCAAACGGTTGTGAATCTCTTCAAAAATAACAAAGTACCCAAAGATGCTCAAAAAGCTGAAGTCGACGCTATTGTGAAAGATTCTGCTTACGCGATCGTTCAAGCCTTTGATGAGTTGGTTAAGAAAAACCACCCGTCGAGTATTTTGGTCGAGATGGCAAAATACGACGAATCACAACGCGCTCGAAAGGCGACGAATCAAAAAGCAGAGAGTATTGAGACCAAGCCGATTCCGCGTTCAGAACTCTTGAAGTTCGAACAAAAATTCGTTGAAGCAAGTGACCAGTACTCGGAAATGTATCCTAAGGAAAATGTGACACCTACCGTTGATTTTGTTGCCGCTGAAGTTTATAAAAGTCATGGGCAGTACGACAAATGTGTTCCGCGTTACGAAAGCATCATCAAAAATGCTCCGAAACATCGTTACGCTAGTTTTGCAGGAAACAGTCTTCTGGAAGCCAACTACCGTTTGAAAAAATGGGATGAAGTTGAAACGTGGGGGCGTTACCTACTAGATAAGCGTATTTTCGATGTGACACCAAAAGCCAAACTTGAGTCTGCTATTGTGTTCGCTATCAATGAAGACGCTAAGTCCCTGAAGTCAGGCGGAAGCACTGACAAAGCCGTCGACCGTTGGATAAAGCTCGCCGATGAGTTCCCTAAATCTCAATACGCAGCCGGTTCACTCTTCAATGCTGCAGCTGCGCGAGAAGCTGCCGACGAAATTACTAAAGCCGTTGCGTTGTATGAGCGCGTTGTTTCGACCTATCCGAAAGACGCCAATGCACCACAGTCCATTTTCGTCATGGGGGCTATTTTCGAATCTCGCGCTGATTTCGAAAAAGCCGCTTCGTATTTCGAACGCATGGGTACAACCGCACCGTACAAAAATGAAAAAGGTGAGGACGTTAAATATAAGGACCATCCAAAGGCAGCGGACGCGATGTATAACGCTGCTGTGATTCGTGAAGCGATGGCTGATTACGATAAATCTATCGCGACTTACACCAAATACATGGCTCTTTATCCAGAGCGAAAAAACATTCGGGACCTAAATATCCACTTAGCTTACTTGGAGAAAGAGAAGAAAGATTGGAAACAAGCGATCAAACGTTTTGATTCTTTTGCAAAACGCAAAGATGTGACTCCAGTCGAACTGGTGGAGATCAATCTTGAGCGCGGACTTCTCGAAGAAAAAATTCAGTCGAAGAAATGGGAAACCACGTCTGATAAATTCTATACCGCAGCACTTTCTAAATACGCGGCGCTAAACGAAGAAGACAAAAAGAAAGCGAAATTCTGGGCCGGTCAAGCTCGTTTTCTTCAAGCAGAGAGAGTCTATCGTAAGTTCGTGGCAGCCAAACTTGTTGCATTTCCGATGAACAAGCTTACTAAATCTCTACAGACCAAAGGTGAGTTAGAGCAAAAAGCTGAAAAAATGTACCTCGAAGTGGTGGCGATGAAATCACCACGCTGGGTCGCAGCTAGCGCGTACCGTGTCGGGCAAATGTACAAAGATTTTTCCGATAATATTTATAACCTTCCGCTTCCAAAAGGTTTGACGGAAGATCAGCAAGACGCCTTTCAGGGCGCATTAGATGACAATGCGTTCCCACTTCAGGAGAAAGCACTCACTTCGTTCCGTACAGCATTAAAGCTTGCGCTACAGTTCAAGGCCTACAACGAGTGGAGTAGTAAATCAGCAGCGGCCATTAGCAAACTTGAAAGCGACGCTTATCCAATTACCGGACAAGACGGCGTTAAAGTCGGTCATTCGCGTACGAATTTTAGTATTCCAAAAGCGGTCACGAACTTGGAAGAGGTGATTAAGCGCGTTAAGGCGAGAAAGGCTGTTCAACCTGTCGTTGAGCCCGCTAAAAATGAACCGAAACCCCAAGCGTCGAAATAGGAGAGCAATATGAAAAACAATAATACAACTCAGTCTTTCATGTGCCGCAATGCGTTGATCTTCGCGACGACTGCGTTTTTACTTGTTGGGTGTTCGACCCAAAAAAAGAAAGATACTGTAGTCAAAGAAGAGGTTTCTACAGCTGCTACTGAACTCGGTATGCAGCAGGAAGCGATCGATAAGTTCCAGTTGGCAGTTACTGAGATTGCCAAAGAAAAGCCCGACAATAAACTGGCCATCGACGCCCTCACACGGTCAGTTGAACTTGAACCGACTTTTGCTGAAGCCCACTATAATTTAGGTTTGATTTATACGAGCCTCGGACAGAATGATAAAGCAGAGCAGTTTTTGCGTTCGGCTAAACAAATCGATTCGGACGTACTTGATTATACGGTAGCTCTTGGTCGAGCCCTAGCCGTGAACGGCAAATTTGACGAAGCGCAAGCGCTCTTCGCTGAAGTTGTTGCTCGTGAGCCTGATAATTTAAATGCCATCAACAATCTCGCCGTGCTCTCCTTTAGAAAAGGAAATAACGCGGATGCGTTAAAGCATTTGCAAGCGATTTTACGCGAAGATTCAGAAAATGTTGCCGCATTAACGACGCTTGGTCAGGTTTATCACAAAGATAACAACCTTTCGTTGGCTAAGTACATTTTCAACCGTGCGATCAAAGTCGACGGAAAAAATCCTGATCTCCATAACAATCTAGGCCTCGTTTATGTTCAGGAAGAGAAGATGCCCGAAGCAGTTGCTTCGTTTACCAAGGCCGTCGATAGCGATCCGAATTACCTCCAAGCGAGATTAAACCTGGGAACGATTCTTCTTGAGTACTTAGATTATCAACGTGCCGGAGTTCAGTTTTCCGAGGCGGTTCGAATAGCACCAGAACATTGCGTAGCCAGACTCGGCAACGGTGCCGCATTGTACGCGCTAGGTAACCACGCGAATGCGGAGGCCGAATACACATTTTATACCGATCGGTGTGATAAGGATCACGTGTCCAGTTACGAACGGCTCGCAAAGCTTAATGAATCGTTTCTAGCTAACCCCAAAAAAGCGATTACCCACTACGAAAAGCTGGTTACACTCACAAAAGAGAAGGAAAAAATCACTCAATATAACGCAATGATTAATTTCTTAAAATCTCAATCCAATCAAAAAGCTCCGAAAGAGCCCGAAGTAAGCGATGAAACGCCAGAAGAGGGCGCCGAATAGGCCGAAAAGTAATCGATATTGGTTCGTTGACGGTAGGTCGACGAATTTGTAACATAACGATGGGCAAAACCCATTTACGAAGGAAAATATATGCAACGCGTTGCAACGATCATTGGTTTCTTAACCATCATTCTTATGGCCTCCACGAGTTTTGCCCAAGACCAACCTACAAAGTCAAAGTTTTATGACTTCGATGATATGTTGATTGACGGTCAGTTGAAGATCCCTGATGGAATGCGAGCTGAAGCCAGAAAAAAAGCTAAATTTAAGCGTTTGCTTAATTTAAAGAAAAGTTTTTTATCTAGAGTTCGAGAAACAGCAGGCGAAAGAGCGCTCCAATAATCGTTAGATCTGTTGGAGTAGAAAAGGAGAGTTGATGAAGATAGTCTGTGGCAGTTGTAGCGCGAAATACTCTATATCTGATGATAAAGTTCAGGGTAAAGTATTTAAGATTCGTTGTAAGAAGTGTTCCAACGTAATTGTCGTTAAAGGCGGTGCGGTCGAGAACTCTCAAACTGCGGCTCCGGATTGGTTCGTCGTTATTGATGGCGAACAAGTTGGACCCATCTCCAAGGACGAAGTTGAAGGCTACTTCCTTGCAGGTCGTATCGATTCAACAACCTACACCTGGAAGGATGGAATGTCCGATTGGATACCGTTGACCGATATTTCGGACTTTGGTCATTTATCACCCGGAACAGCAAGCCCCGAAGCCGCTACCAATGTCGTGGATGCCTCGCATTATCGTTCCAATCTTGACGACGATGACGACGAAGCGACGATTTCGCAAACTGCAGAGTCACTTGGTCTAGGAGCAGCCGCAGATCCCTTTGCTGCACAAGCAAATCCTAGTTCGAATTTTGACGATTTTGGAAACGACCCTTTCAACGGTTCAGCACCATCGGATCCCTTTGCGGGACAGCCCGATCCTTACGGTTCAAACGACTTATTTAACTCAGCCCCTGATGCCGCCGCAATGAGTGCAAGTGATCCTTATGGTTCAAACGATCCTTATGGAAGCAATGATCCGTACGGGTCAGATAGTTATGCTACGGCAGCTCCTTCAGAGGCATATAACGACCCTTTTGCGTCTGGGAATGATGGAATAGACTCAATGGGCGGAGGCGGAATTTTTGGCGCATTCGATTCCACTGCTTCATCTGCCGAAGTTGCATCGCAACAGCCTCAACCGCAGATAAATAGTTCTATGGGCAATAGCGATATGGTCGGAGTCCGCAACGAAAACTCCGTCTTGTTTTCACTATCGAGCTTAGATCAAGTCAAGGCGGTTAATCCCACAACGAACTCGAACACAATGGACACAAGTAATGGTGTCATCGGTGAGGGTTCAGGACTTATCGACATTCAAGCTTTAGCAGCAGCTCATACATCGTTATCCGGTGGTGGTGGTGGCGCATCTGTTGATCCAGGAGTCATGGGCGCCCCTGCTGTAGTTTCTTCGGCTCAGGTTGATCCTTTTGCACACGGGACGATGGCGATGCCGGCGTTAATGCCCATGGGATCGCACAAATCCAATAAGACTCTCTATATTATCATCGGTATTGTAACGGTGCTTTTATTAGCCGCATTAGGTTTCGCGGCATATACGCTAACGCGTCCAGAACCTGCGCCACAAATCGTAACAAAAGAGATTGTTAAACCAGAGTCGGCGGGGGTCACCAAAGAAGAGTTGATGAAACTCCTCGCAGAAGCCAAAGAAAGTGGTGATACGAAAAGCACAAAAGAGGCCGAAGTAAAAATTGCCGCATTGGCGAAAAAGACTGAAGAAAAAGAAGCTAAAAAAGAGAAGAAACCGCCTAAAAATGAAACCAGGCGAGAAAAGAAAAAGCGTTTAGCAAAAGAGAAAAAAGAAAAAGAGAGAAAAGCTCAAGAGGCTAAAGCTGCAAAAGCTGCGAAGGCAGAAAAAGCATCAGCGAAGAAAGAAAAAGCTGGCGGCGGTGGTATTGATGATCTGCTCGATGGAATCGGAGACGGAAAGAAGGCGAAAGAAAAAACAGAAAAGAAAGCTGAGGCCCAAAAGCCAGAAGGCAAAATGAAACTTTCTCGGTCTGAGGTGAAGGGTACAATTCGAAAGTATGGCGGACGAGTAGCCAATTGTGCGAAGGCGTCTAATAAGAAAGGGTTGAAAGGAAGCGTCAAAGTTGGTTTTTCCGTTAAACCCAATGGTCGGGTTACCGGCGCGAAGACTCAAGGTTCTTTTTCAGGAACCGATGTCGGCCGATGTGTACAAAAGGTGGTCGCGGGAATGAAGTTCCCAAAAACCGATGCGACCACGAATCAAAAAATTACCTATCCTTTCTCGATTCGCTAAATCCGCATCAACTTGTACTTAATGGAAGGTTTTTTAACCTTCTTTTTTTTGTGTGAATTCGAAAAGAACACCGCCGGTGTCTTTGGGATGCGCAAACGAAATCAATTTACCGCCCGCGCCTATTTTTGGGGCATCGCTAAGTAGACGAATGTCGTTCGCGATGGCTTGCGCGCGAGCCGACTCGATCGAAGACGAGCCTAGCGCAATATGGTGAACGCCTTCGCCACGTTTTTCGATAAATTTGGCGACCGGTGTATTTTCATTGAGGGGTTCTAGTAATTCGATCATCGACTCGCCGAGTTTAAAGAACGCTACTTTGACGCCTTGTTCTGGCACCTCTTCGGAACTCACAAAAGTCATCCCAAAGGTTTCAGTATATAAAGGTGAAGCGAGTTCGATTGATCGAACGGCGATAGCGATATGGTCTATTCGATTAAAAATGATGTCTCCTTTCGGTTAGGGAACGCGCTAGGAGGAGGTTCGCTTTTATCTAGCGAAAACCTGAACCCACAGCGTTCCGTATTGCCCACCGACGCTATAACCTACACCGAGCTTTGACGCTTGCGGATTCATTAAATTTCGACAGTGGCCATCTGAATCTACCCAACGATCGACAATTCCGGAAGGTTGGCTGCCGCCAGCCGCGATGTTTTCGCCGATCGGTTGGCCTGAGAATGCAGTTCGTCCAATTCGTGTTGCGAAACTACTGCCATCGGATCCGGTGTGATCAAAAAATCTGTTATCGGCCATGTCTTGAGCGTGAACCTGTGCTGCTTTATTCAATTCAGGATCAAGGGTAAGAGCGCTGGTCGGGGCGAAGGGGCCATAAGCGCCGCAATTAGTACCTGCGGCGCGAACGCGATTCGTTGCGGCAAGAATACCCTCAACTTCTCCAAGAGAGGCGCAGGAACCGTTTTGACAAACGGCGCCGCCACACGCGTTATTACACGTTCCACAATGGTCGACGTTGCGGGAAGTATCGATGCACTCACTGCCACAAATTTCGAAAGAACAATCGGGTTTTGGCGTAACGATGGTTTCGTTGTGTGTCGTGTTTGTAGCGTTATTCGTATTCGTACTGTTGTTAGTCATCGCGTCGATTACTTCGCCGGAGGAATCAACGCACTGAGAATCCACGCAGGTGCCTTGGGTGCACGAGTCTCCGCATGCCCCACAATGGTCTTGATTTGTCCGAATATTCGTGCATGTTCCACGACATATCAGTTCATCGACACCGCAATTGCTAGCCACATCGTTACCTTCTTCAGTGGTTATATTTATCGTAGTATTTTTTTCACTCGCCAAGTTGGTTAATTCTAATTCTCCCCCGCATGCAGAAAAGAATGTTAACGCCACAAACTTCAGGATTATTCGCATAATTTACCTACGATAAGACCAGAAAGACGATCAAGTTAACAATTTGGGATTGAAAATACAATTTTTAGAACTTGGTCTTAGGTTCAAAATCGTTTCGCCATGACTTGGCAACCTAATTTGTAGCCTAAGCTTGCTCCAAAGCGCACAAGATTGTAGGTTTAAATAAACCCAATTTAATAGGTACAAATATGCTTAGAGACACGATGTTTCTTCTCTTTGGTCTTTTCACTCTCTCTCTGGTCGCAGCTTGTTCGCCAACCTTTAACGAAGAGTGCGTTAGCTCTCTTGATTGTTTTTCTGATGAGATCTGCGGTGCGACCAAAACCTGCGTATTGAAGTCTGATAATAATACGAATAATACGAATAACACGAATAATATGCTCGACTCCATTACGAGTATCGAAATTTTGCCGATCTCTTTGGAGATTCCAATTGGCACCTCATCAGCCTACACAGCAACAGCAACGGATAAAGACGCCAATACGGTTGAGGCTCAGCTGACTTGGACCTCAGCGGATCCGACCATCGCTACCGTCAATGAAAGTGGTGTTGTCAAGGGCGTCAAAGTTGGGACGACCAAAATTATTGCAACCGCTGGAATGGTTTCCGGAGAAGCAGACGTCGTCGTGGTTCCGGTAATCGTTGATAAGATAATCATGAATCCAGAAAACGCGACGATTACAACGAATAAAACGGCTCCCTTTACTGCGCAGATTCTAGCGCCTAATGGGAATGCAATTACAGATAGAACAATTGCATGGTCTACAACTAATGAAAATATTATCACCGTCGATCAAGATGGACTGGTAACGGCGCTGGCACCTGGAATTGCTCAGGTGATCGCATTAGTAGATACGGTTCAGGGGTTTGCTGAAGTTACCGTTGAAAACGAACCCATTGATTCTGTAGAGCTCACGCCAACTTCTGCCTCGATCTTCATCGGTGATACAACTCAACTTGCCGCTGTCGCAAAAAGTGCTGATGATTCAGACCTACCCAATCGAGTGATCACTTGGAGTACCAGCGACAACAGAATTGCCACGGTTGATATGAACGGACTCGTGACCGCTGTAGCACCGGGTGTAATAACGATTACGGCTGAGGCTGAGGGGAAGACCGCAAAAGCAGATATTACGGTCGCGGTGGTCCCCGTGGATCGTGTTGAAATCGGTCCGGCTGGCTCTTTTACGGTCTCTCAAGACGAAAGCCTTATCCTCACAGCGAAAGCCTTTGATGCGGCCGACCAAGAGATCATCGGAAGGACTGTATCCTGGTCAACCACAGATCCGCTCATTGCTACTGTCGGTGGTTTGGGTGAAGTCAATCTTTTAGACGTTGGCATGACGACGATTGTCGTAGAAATAGACGGAATCACTGCTACGGCCATGTTGACCATTACCCCGTCAGCCGTTGCAACGATTACGCTGAGTGCCATCGCAAATGAAGTTTCCGACAATGAAACCCGTCAGGTTACTGCTGAACTTCGTGATTCAGCAAATAATACTCTTACAGGGAGAACGATTGTTTGGACCTCTGATGACCCAACGATTGCGACGGTTGATTCGAACGGATTAATCTTAGGTGTGGATTTAGGCACAACCATAATTCGCGCTAATGCTGAGGGAATAGAGGCTACGTTCACAATCGAGATCATCCCAGGACCTCCGGTCTCCGTAGAAATCACTCCAGCCAGCGCCACACTCGATATGGCGAATCCGACGATTCAGCTGACAGCGATTCTTTTAGATAATCAGGGTAATATAGCCGTCGATCAGGTAATTTGGTCGTCCAGTGATGCGTCGGTAGTCAGCGTCGACGTTGCGACGGGTTTAGCTACCCGTGTCGGCCCCGGGACTGCCATCATCACAGCATTTTCTGAAGGCTTCATCGGTACGTCCGTAATCACGGTCACCAACTAAAAAACAACCCACACTAAATTCGGGAATAACCACTCTTTCGGTTACAACTGGAATTATTCCAGCACGGGTTTGCGCACTACTGCGGGCCGTGGTAACGAACTTAAGTTAAATTTTAAACCTGGAATTAGTATGAGTATAGAATCAGATTTGATTTGGATGGACGGAGAATTTGTTCCTTTTAAGGACGCAAAAATTCATGTGTTAACGCACACCCTCCACTACGGTTTGGGTGCCTTTGAGGGTATTCGCGCGTATAAAAGAAGCGACGGACGCACTGCCGTTTTTCGTCTTCAAGAACACATCCGAAGACTTTTTGATTCGTGTCATATCGCGACGATGAAAATTCCTTTCACTCAAGAAGAGATTTGCAACGCTTGCGTTCAAACCATTCAAAAAAATAATTTTGAAGATTGTTATATTCGACCCGTTGCCTTTTTGGGCGATGGCGAGATGGGCCTTGCTGCTTTATCTAATGATGTTCGTCTTTCGGTGATTTGCTGGAAGTGGGGCGCCTACCTTGGAGATGAGGGTTTGAAAAACGGGATTCGGGCGAAGATTTCCAGCTTCAATCGCCACCACGTCAATACGTCTATGGTTAAAGGTAAAATTAATGGCCAATACGTCAATAGCATACTGGCCAAACGCGAAGTGATGGCCCAAGGTTATCAAGAGGCGATCATGTTGGATACTGAAGGTTATGTGTCTGAAGCGTCTGGGGAAAACATTTTCATTATTCGTGACCAAGAAATGTTTACCACGCCTTTTGGAAGTTCAATCTTGGGGGGGATTACGCGCGACACGATCTTAAGCCTCGCGAAATCTTTTGATTATAAAATTTCAGAACAGCGCTTCACGCGAGATATGCTTTACACCGCCGATGAAATGTTTGTGGTTGGCACGGCGGCAGAAATAACGCCGATCCGTGAAGTCGATAATCGCACTATCGGAACAGGAAAGCCTGGACCGATGACTCAGAAATTACAAGCCGCCTATTTTGATCTCGTCAAAGGTTCTGCAGAAGATCCTAACGAATGGCTTACCTATATAAACTAAACTTATTTACTAATTTTGATAAAGAGACTTGCTATGTCAGACATTAATCGTATCGGTGAAATTTTAGGTGGTGAGGCCGACGCGCTTCTTAACTATAAGGCGACTGCTATTCCGAAAGAGAACTTACACCTGCCGGGGCCTGATATCGTGGAACGTGTTTATTACGATACCGATCGGTCGCCTCGCGTTTTGGCGAGTATCCAAAGACTGCTTTCACACGGTCGTCTAAGCGACACAGGGTACATCTCTATTCTGCCTGTCGATCAAGGCATAGAACATTCAGGCGGTGCCTCATTTGCACCCAACCCGATGTACTTTGACCCAGAAAACATTGTTAAGCTTGCGATTGAAGGCGGTTGTTCTGCGGTGGCATCGACATTCGGTGTCCTCGGTGCGGTTTCTAGAAAGTATGCACACCGCATTCCCTTTGTTGTTAAGATCAACCACAACGAATTCTTGTCTCACCCAAGTGACTACCGTCAGCTTATGTTTGGTTCCGTTGACCAGGCGTTCGAACTGGGGGCGACGGCTGTCGGTGCAACGATTTATTTCGGGTCGACCGATTCAAATCGCCAAATCGTTGAAGTCGCAGAAGCATTCTCGCGCGCGCACGACTTGGGAATGGCAACTATTCTTTGGTGCTACACGCGTAACTCGGCTTTCAAAACAGGCGGTGTTGATTATCACACCTCAGCGGATCTAACCGGCCAGGCTAATCATCTTGGCGTCACTATTGGCGCCGATATCATTAAGCAAAAAATGCCGACCAATAACGGCGGATACAACGCCGTTAAAAATGCCGACGGTTCAACTTTCGGAAAAACGAACTCAAAAGTATATTCAGAAATGACTACCGAAAACGAAATCGACCTTACCCGCTACCAGTTAGCGAATTGCTATATGGGACGTTTCGGATTGATTTCATCAGGGGGCGCAAGTGGCGAAAACGATCTCCAAGCTTCGGTCAAAACAGCGGTCATCAACAAAAGAGCGGGCGGAATGGGACTCATTCTTGGCCGCAAAGCCTTCCAAAAACCTTTTGAGCAAGGCGTTGAAATCCTTAACGCGGTTCAAGATGTATACCTTTGTGACGATGTAACGGTTGCATGATCATTAAATGACCCCTTATTTCGCGAAGAATCTAGCGATTAAGGCGATTACATTCTTCTAAAGCTTATAAATGAATCAAGCGGGAATTTACTCAGGTACCGGCTCCGAAGAGAGCCGCGTACTTGGCGCAAACAAATGACGTGGATTTGTGCCGAGTAGTTTAGGACTTCTCACCGAAGGCAATCTTATGACCGTCCCTATCAACGATCGTAAAATCAGTCATACCCCAAGGATGAGAACTTAAGTCATAAGCAATTTCAATCTCAGCAGATTTACAAAATTCGTAAAGGGCCTCAACATCGACTACATCGATATAGATATTCACTCCGGCATCGCCTACATCATAAACATCACTATGTTGGGTCAAAGATATCGATACGCCATCCTTCCCTATTAAAGCAAAATTGGGAGGTTCCCCCATGATGGCTTCGATATTGAAATGAAGCAAATCTTGATACAGCTTCAGAGATTGTTCCAAATCAGAAACAATCAAATTAGGTCGTACCGCGCTAAAGTGGGAAGTGCTACTCACTGAGTTTAGGGGGAATTAAAGAGAAAGCATCATTCACAAATTTCGTCTTCGGAGCCTTACGATGCCACACCCTCGCTTCATCGAAGTCACTTTGCCGAACGTTCGCAACGACAAGGATTTCCCAGATGCGTTCTTGCTGCTTCTCAAGAATCGATTCTCCGCCAGCGCGAATAACGTGACACAGACGAACCGCCTCTCGGTAATCCTCATCCTTAAATGCGTTTTCAACATCCTTCATCATTCCTGTTACATATGCACTCTTTTGAGCGCGGCCGGTACCGCGGACGATAAGTTGTCGTCCGTCTTTGATAGCGTTCAGATTATCCCAAGCCATCCAAGCAATGAAGGCACCCAGAATCCAAAACCCAAAATAGAGCGCGCCGATGACCATCGGAATTGCGACAGTAAATGAAATCTTCAACATCAAATCACGAGCCTTTGCAGGCTTCATAAAGCGGCGCAAAATCAGCAGCATCGTCTGCCCACCGTCCAAAGGATAGAAAGGGACAAGCAGGTTAAATAATCCCCAAATGATCGATATATATATAAAGGACTGCGTAAACGCCGCGATCGCCACATGTGGGGTCGTACCGTAGATTGAATTAAGTGCAACGGCACCGAACATCAGAGCACCCACAAAAATTTGTAGAAGAGGCCCAGCAAGTACGATGACTAAATCTTTATTATCGGTATCGGCAGGTTGATGAAAACATAGTCCGCCCAAGCCGTGTAATAAAATAGAGGGTGATAATTTCCAATACTTGGCCGGGATTGCGTGCCCCAGTTCATGAATTAGAATGGAGACGGTTAAGGCAATTACAAACATCAGTCCGTTGATTACCGTTGCGCTCTGGACCATCAGAAGGCCACAGATCACAAAGAACCAAATAGAAAAACGGATGGGAATCTTTGAGATAGCGCCGACGTAAATACCGGTGCCTTGTAATCCATCAAACATTAGGCCCTCTTCTTTTCAATTTTCACTCCAACCCACTTAGGGTCACCGGGGACACCGGTTGCTTTTTTCCGAACGGTGACTGTTGCAAAAGTAACCGTTTTGAAACGTTGCATCACAGAGTCGATAATCAATCTTGCCATCGTCTCGATGAGTGAAAGCGATTCGCCATGACCGACTTCTAAAATGATTTCGGCTAACTTTCTATAGTCGACCGTTTCATCAATATCATCGGCGGCCTCGCCCTTCGCTTCAACCTTGACGAGGAGGTCGACAGAAAACTTACGACCCTCATCTCGTTCATGATCATAAACGCCATGGGCGCCAATGAACTCCAAGGACTCGACAAAAATATTCACGGGGAAGCTTCCGAACGCATGCAACAATGCTTGTATTTTTTACCGCTTCCACAATGACATGGGTCATTGCGGCCAACTTTAGGTAGTTCGCGTTTAAATGCGGACTTGGTACTCTCGTCTTCGCCAGCATCGTTATCGTCTTGATGGTTCAAGAAGATTTGCGCAGGGACATTATGAACAGGCGCTGGTGCTAAGGCTTCTGGAGTTGGTGCCTGAAATGTTGAAGCAAAGCGCACAACGCTTGCTTTAATATTTGCAAGTAAGGTTAAGAATTTACTATAGCCTTCTTTTTTGTATTCTTGCTTCGGATCTTTTTGCGCGTATCCGCGCATCCCGATTCCATCTTTAAGCTGGCTCATTGCCTGCAAATGCTGACGCCAGAATCGATCGATATCGCGAAGGTATTGGGTCTGGATTTGCTCTTCAAAGATTTCAACATAGGTAATATCTTCTTCGTCCGGCGGGATTCCCAACTCGTCCGCTGACTCGCCGTTTTCTTCCAACAGCTTTTTAGCTTCATGATAGGTGGCAAGTACTTCTTTCTTTTGTTCGTTGAGGACGGTGGTAAGTGTTTTTACCATATCTTCTTGTGATTTGAAGACTTTCTCAACTTCGGTCCAGACCGCGCGTTCTAGAGGATCTCGGCCGGTATGAGATTTAAGGTCGAACTCGACATTGAAGATTTCATATAGGGCGACCTCTAACCCACCCAAATCCCAGTCTTCGGGAAGGAGGGCGCGCGATGCGTGATTGTCGATTTGGGCAAGGGCAACTTCTTCAAACAGATCGAGTGTCATCCGATGAATATTTCGACCTTCTTCATCTTCGCCGCGAAGAATGGTTTTTCGGAGCGCGTAAATCGTTTTACGCTGCATATCCATAACGTCATCGTATTCAAGAACATTTTTACGGATATCAAAGTTACGGCCCTCAACTTTACGCTGGGCATTTTCTAAGCTCTTGGTCACCATTGAGTGCACGATCGGAACGCCTTCTTCCATTTTCAACGTGTCCATGATCTTTGCAATTCGGTCAGCGCCGAATAGTCGCAAGAGCTCATCTTCTAGTGAAAGGAAGAACTGACTACGCCCCTTATCACCTTGGCGTCCTGCGCGACCACGCAACTGGTTATCGATCCGGCGAGATTCGTGGCGTTCTGTACCGACGATAAAGAGACCGCCAGCTTCAAGTACTTTAACTTTTTCGGCAGAACATTGCTTTTCATATTTTGCCAAAGATGTTTTGTATTCGGGCGTATAGAATTGGATACGCTCATCACCGACTGCTGTGTCGGGAATGTCTTGTTCTCCCGCTTCTTCAGCGGCCATCGCTTCGGGGTTTCCACCGAGGACAATATCGGTACCACGTCCAGCCATATTGGTTGCAATGGTTACCGATTTAAGTCGGCCGGCCTGGGCAACAATTCCGGCTTCGCGTTCGTGTTGCTTTGCATTGAGTACGTTGTGGTCGATGCCTTTCTTTTTAAGAACATGACTAATGGCCTCAGACTTTTCAACGCTTGTTGTTCCGACAAGAATCGGTTGACCTTTCGCGTTCGCCTCAACGATATCGACTACGATGGCATCAAATTTTTCACGGTAGGTTCGAAAGACAACATCTTCCTGATCCATACGCGCAATTGGCTTATTGGTTGGAATGATCTTTGTGTCGAGTTTGTAAATTTCGTGAAATTCTTCAGCCTCAGTTTCAGCCGTACCGGTCATTCCTGAAAGCTTGCCATACATACGGAAAAAGTTCTGGAAAGTAACGGTGGCCATGGTTTGATTTTCATCTTGAATCTCAACGCCTTCTTTAGCTTCAACCGCTTGGTGAAGTCCATCAGACCAACGGCGTCCCTGCATCGGTCGACCCGTATTTTCATCAACGATGACGACTTCGCCATCATGTACGATGTAGCGGTCATCTTTTTTATAAAGCGTATGTGCTTGTAGCGCTTTTACGACCGAGTGGACCACTTCAATATTGCCCGGTTCATACAAGTTCGGAATTTCCATTTTCTCTTGGATTTTTTCGATGCCGTTGTCGGTAAGCGAAACGGAACGATGTTCTTCATCGACCAAGTAATCTTCATCTCGCTTAAGATAGGGGATGAATTTATTAACGCGGAAGGGAAGTTCGGTCGACATTCCAGCGTTGCCTGAAATGATAAGAGGCGTGCGGGCTTCATCGATAAGAATCGAATCGACCTCATCAATGATCGCGTAGTTAAGTTCACGCTGGACGTATTGCCCTAAGTCATACTTCATATTATCGCGAAGATAATCAAATCCAAATTCGTTATTAGTACCGTACGTGATGTCAGCAGCGTAAGCGTCGCGGCGATCTTCTTCATACATATCGTTGACGATCGTGCCCACAGATAAGTTGAGGTAACGATAAAGACGTCCCATCCATTCCGCATCACGAGATGCCAAGTAATCATTGACGGTAATGAGGTGTGCGCCTTTGCCAGGTAGGGCGTTGAGGTACATGGGAAGAGTTGCAACTAAGGTTTTACCCTCACCGGTTTTCATTTCCGCGATACGACCTTGATGAAGCACAAGTCCCCCGATCATCTGCACGTCGTAATGACGCATACCAAGGGCACGGATGCCAGATTCGCGTACGGTTGCAAAAGCGTCGTGCAAGATATCGTCAAGCGATGCACCGTTTTCTAGCTTGGTTTTAAAAACGGCCGTCATACCTCGAAGTTCATCTTCGGACATGGCGTGATACTTTGCTTCGAGAGATCGAATGCGCTCGATATCAGGCCGAATTTTCTTAATGAAACGGTCGTTCGCAGAAGGGAATAGCTTACTTATAGCACCAAACATAAACACTCATAAAAATAAGGAGTAGTGGGATGTGAATAATAGGCCCGAAACGGCTTAGGTCAACAGAAATACTGATAAATCATAGGTTCGGCGCGGGGTGAATAAGACGTAGAAAGGAGTGTAGCGTTAAACGTCTTCGTTCGACCTTTCGCTTGTGGTCTCGCACTTCTTCAGTTTTACTACGTTGCCACGGATTTGGCGATAAAACAGACGGGTCTCAGTTCGTTCTTAATGTTAACGGCGTAGGGCAACACAGGTGGGTAATAGAGACGGCGCAATTGGGTTGGTTAAGAAGACATCACAAAAAGAGGTGCAGAGGGATGAATCATCACGTCCGGCACAACATGTATTAATGGCGTCGGCATAGGGTAGAAAACCTTCTAGACCGGGGCCGCATTGATTTTTTGAACTAAGAATACATTCGGCAGCGTCCAAGTTTGCTTGTGTTGGCGCGGCACTTTCGCACTGACTCACACATCCACCACAAGAAATATTTGCGCCGTTGAGCGCGAAACCAAGTTGTTCCAACTGCGGTCGAAGGGGCAGGTTCACGGTATCGTTTTCAACTATACAATCGGCGGTCATTTGGCATAGGTCTTGGCAGGCTTTTGCGTTAACTACGGGACATGAGACGTCAAAAGTAGGTTGGTGCGAAAAAGGTGCATCTTGACATGTGAATCCAGCTGGTGGACTTGGAACATTCAGCGTGCCGTCTTTTCCGGGTAGACCTTTGGGGTGTTCAAGCAAACGATCAATAAACCATGAATTCATATCCAACCATTTATGACCTAAGCTTGGATCGGCTTGGCAGTTGAGTTCTGATGTTTTGGGATGCGCGTCATAAAATTCCGATGCTTGTGCGGCTTGTTCTACGAAGGAGATCGAAATCCCGCCGCCGGTATACAGGTCGCGGTCTCCGCCCCAGGTCACCATCACAAACATATCGTCTAAAGGTTGAGAGGGGATGGGAGCGGTGAGATCAAATAGTCCCGATGCCGTGATGCCGCCGGCGATGAGCTTGGATCGTCTTTGTAAGACCGCATTTGTAAAAATTCCGCCCGCTGAATGTCCACCCACATAGATCCTGTTTTTATCGATTTCATGATGTGCTGCAACGCATCCGACGACGTCATCAAAAAATTGGATATCCACGTTTGCGGCTCCATGATCGTCGGGACGACGCATATCATCCCAAGGTGGCCAAATGCGTCCAGCGCCAATGCTTGAGGGGGCGATAACGATAAAACCGCGTTCAGCAAATTCGCTCAATAACGCGCGCCTACTAAAAGAGCTTCCATTTTCACTCGTCCCGTTGAAGCCCACAAAAAGCGGGCGAGGGCCTTCAAATATTGTTGGGTCGGGAAGGAGTAATATAAAATCGCGTGTTTTATTTGCGCTTTTGAAGTTGTCGTTAAGCCCGTTCTTAGGCGCCTGATTCACATAACCGGCGGGACATTCGCTGGTTTGATGATCTAGTTTAACGCTAGGAACGTCTTCAGGACGCAGGGGCCCTGGATCAGTACCCATATCCTCGACTTGCCCAACATCTGTTTTAGAATTCAGATCTCGCGAAGTGTCTTTTGACCCTTGAGACATATCGCTTTTATTATTTTCAACGATATTAAGATCGGGTTGATTTTGATTCCTCGAGTCCGATTTGGTATTGGACGTCTCCGAACACGACGCTGCCAGAAAAATGAGGGTGAGCAGAAAGGCATTTTTTAAAGTGCGCGTAACGGTATTCAAATCATGTCCCGAAATAACTTGGTAAATAAATAGCTACGATGTAAGTCACAATTCTACGCAAAAAAGTTGTCCTTCGTCCAGGATTTTGGATTTGACTTTCTCCGTAAGATAAGTCGACGCGATCCCAGGCCTTGTCTGAAGTCTGGAATTCTTGGGGAAAGTTAGAAAAATGACGAGTGCGTCAAAAGTGTTCTTTTCTTTTTCTTGTTTTTGGATATACTCCCTCGTAACACATCTAATCAAATAATTTGGGCGACGCCTGGCGAACCTTTTAAGAGACCTCTATGTTGATCGTTATTTTCGGCACTCTATTTGTTATTCTTTTTTCGTGTTTTCTTCTTTCGTTTATAAATATAGGACGGTTAAAACTACAAATTCAGGAGTTGCAGCAGGTTATTGAAAAGCGCGATCGACCAAGACTTAGGCAACTCCAAACCACTAAGAATCAGATCGCAAATGTACTTTTTGATGAAAATTTGTCCGTCACACCAATGTGGCGACGTCTCTCCGTTGATACGCTCCTTGATTCCCGACCATGGACTCGGGTCGGAATAGAGCAACTACCATCTATTTTCACGGCATTGGGTATTTTATTCACGTTTATTGGACTTGTCACCGGTTTGAAAGGAATCAATATCAACGGCGGTTCCGAAGAGCTGATGACAGGAATGGGGACTCTTTTGGATGGCGTGGGTCATGCGTTCGGATCATCGCTGTGGGGCATTGCGGCTTCCAGCGTAACGATGTTGATGTCTAGGCTTATTGTAGATGGGCTTTCATTGCGCGTGGAATTACTCATCCGGACAATCGACGATACTGAATTATTGCGGCTTCCTGAAGAGGCACTCGTGGGGATCGAAATAGCTTCTAAGTCACAGCTGATGGACACTCGTAAGTTGGTCGATTTAACTGAAAATCAAAGTGCCAAAATAGGTTCGATGGCAAGCGATCTCGCCACACAACTTCAAAAAACATTAGCCCCTTCGTTGGACAATCTTTCCAACGTCGTGAGTGGAATGGCTAACGGCTCATCTGATATTCATGCCGGTGCGCTCGGCGGGATAATGGAGAGTTTTCTTGTTCGCTTCGATGAGAGTCTAGGGCAGAAGTTTGGAGAATTAGGGGAAGTTTTGGACAAAACACTGCAGTGGCATATCTCGACACAAGAAATGCTCAGCGAGTCGATTCGTAGTTCCATGATAACTGCACGTAAGCAGCAAGAGGTCCTTGAGTTTCAAAACGAACTCATAGAAAAATCACTTCAATTGGAAGTGAATCGAGCAAAACGAATCAATGCAATGATAGAAGGTACCACAGTTTTGTCGAAGCAGCTCGGCGGTCTTCTTGGTACCTTCGATATGCTGAACAGTGAGTTCCCTGTCTTAGCTGCCTCGTTAAAGCGCGCTGCCGGAGAAACGCTGGATGCCACTAGAAATTTGCGAGAATCCGTAGTCAATTTGAAGACGGGTATGGATGGGTTTGACGCAAGAATCGAAGTGACATCCGAAGAATACAATCGTCTAGTTTCACAAATTCGAAACGAACTCGAACAAGGTCTCGCCTCAACTTTTGGAAAGTTTGACAAATCGACTGCAAATATTGTCGACCGCTTAAACGGAAGTTATATCAATTTGGGAGAAACCTTAGAACAATTTGATAAAACTCTCCAACGCTCAAATGAGGTCCGGAGGTGATTGGGAAGCATGCGCGTCGCGCGCGAAATGTTAACGACTTTTGGGTGTCCTATAGCGATCTTATGGCGGGTCTCCTACTTGTGTTCATTCTGGTAACCATGATCGTTCTGCATCGTTCTCAAGAGGCCTACGAGATACAGTCTCGTATTTACGAAGAGCAAAGTAGTCAGCTAAAAAAAGCTCACGACAAATTAGGAGCTATCGATAAAGATGTTTCTAAGATTCTGGGCGTCCGAAAATCTATAGTGGCGCGTCTCAAAATAAAATTTAGCGAAAGTGGCAAAGACATTCATTTCGATGACGCTACAGGAGCGATAAGGTTAGGTAGTAATATCCTTTTTGCAGAGGGCTCACCCAAGTTACGTAAGACCGGACAAGATGCGCTGACCGAACTGATTCCGATCTATTACGACGCTCTTTTAGGAGATCCAGAATTACGACGCCACGTGGGTCAAATAGTTTTTGAAGGGCATACGAACAGCAACTATAAACGCGGTAAAAATGTAGATGAGGGTTACTTATCTAACCTTCAACTTTCTCAAGAACGTGCTTATCAGGCGATGTCATTTATCGTGAAGAGCGAAGTTGGCAAAAATTTCAAAGCAAAAGAACTTTTGGCGGCAAATGGTTACTCCAGCTCCAGGCCGGTGTTAAAAAACGATATCGAAGACAAAGAGCTCTCCCGGAGGTTGGAGATTCGGTTTCGGTTGAAAAACGAAGCGGCACTTTCCAAATTAAGCGAGATATTTAACGAATTAGGCAAGAATTAGTGATTTTTTTCGAACCCGAACAACTACAAGAGGCCGAAGCGAGAGTGATTAAAAGTCACAATTTTGCTGCTAGCACAATTGAGAGTTCATCGGTAAACGAAACACGCATTGGCCAGCGTCTGATTGAAAAACTTAAACGTCAACCGAATGCGCGAAAGTTGGTACAAGGCTTAAGTCAACTTGAACGTCGTGCTTTTCCATGGCTATTCCAAACAGATTCGGGACTTATTGATATCATGTCTCGTTGCATCGCTTTTGATCCAACACTGATGAGCACAAATGCAGGTTGGAATCTGGTGGTTCAAATGGATCCAAAGTTTACGAACGTAATGCTTGAGGCATTACGCCACCCTTACCACCAAAACAATTTGACCGACCTGCAACGCGTTGTTGTTGCGCTCGACTTGAGTTCAGAGGTAATGGCCGAACAGTTTTGGAAGACCGCCTTGATAAAGTATCGGTTTCGTGAGGCCTATTTAGAAGCGGCGTCGTTGAAAAAAGAGGATGCCCTTACTCAGTATTTAGATCTACTTTTCTTAACTCATGCGGATAAGAATGATTGGCAACGAAGCAAAATCGATGATGTCAAAGAACAGTTTAAATCCGTTGAACACCAGAAGAAAATGCGTGGTTTGGTTAACCTTAAAAAAATCTTTCCCGATAAAGGTTTTAGTTATACTAAATCGTCTCTTTTTCAATTGGCGATAAGTGTTTTTTTTGAAAATGAAAAAACGCAAAAGTACATGAAGCGAGATAATCCGGAAGCCTATTCGTGGTACAAACAAGCCTTGATGAAGAATAGTTTAAGCTCGTTTTTTGAAATCTATAGTGACAACGAAAGATTTCAGTTCTGGTCGCAATATTTGTCGGGAATGAAGAATCTTCAAGCTGATGAGGAAGATGGAAGGTTGTTTTTAGATTTCGGTAACTTCGGAATTATAGAGTTTGCTGCAGTCGGTAATGCAGCTTACGTCTACGATTCGGAGTATTTCCAACAATTGGCTCAGAAGAATTTTGCACGATCAACTAAGCATATTGAACTTAAAAACAAGCAACGCGCGCTTCATAGGATTCACCACAGCAAGGGGTGGACAAGTTCGGCTCGCAAGTGGCTCTACAATAGGGGGATTTATCCATGAGTTTTATTAAAAAGATCTTCGGAAAATCTACTAACGACCAGACGTGGCGAATTGAAAGTGAGGCTGATTTAAGCCAAAAAAAGGCGCGTTTTTTTTGGGAAAATCAAAAGGGTGAGAAGCGAGACTTTTCATTCAATCCAGATCTAACATCAATCAGTATGGATAGTGTGCTTACCCGCGCAGCGATAAACAAGTTTCAGAGTGAAGAGCTTATCAGCGTCGATGGAGAGGTTTCGTTTGAAACTCTGGCGATACTCGACGAACGAGATCGTGAATTTATTGGTTTCTCAGAATCTTCTGGGTGGAGCGCTAAAATCGCGCCTACCAAAGTTATTGGAAAAAACAATCCAGACGTTTCGTTGTATTGGACAACACCTGACAAGGAATATTTGGGCAAGAATACCGGAGATTTCGTGCCGATTGCGTGTGGTTTCTTCGAGAGGCAGAAAAACAAGATTCATATTTTGCCAACGAACGTTTTAGAGCTCAGGAAGAAAATATCCGAAGGAAAAAAACGTTTCATTTCGGTTGCTGAAGAGTTTCGTTTTTTGGCGGATGTACAAGAACTCACGGCGCAAGTTAATCAAGACGACTTGTTTGATGGCGCTTTTCAATTAGAGCCCCAGCTGGACAAAGAAAAATACATTGTTCCCAAAAAAGAAGATATCGACATTGATATCAGAACGACAGAAGAGGG
>CALJNB010000075.1 GCA_937981985.1 uncultured bacterium | reverse complement strand
GGGTGCTCGTTGGGGGCGGTTGCTTTTGTGTTAGCGAGTTCAACAGAGGAACGCGGATGTGAAGTTATTGCAGTTGATAACTCTTTGCCGATGATAGAAGCCTGCCGCGAACGCTTGGAAAAACGAAGAGGGTCAGAATCTATCTCTTTGGTTCATGACGATATCGACAATGTTAATTTTAAAAAAGCGAGCGTGATAGTAAGTAATTTTACTTTACAATTTATCGAACAAGATTTGCGAGAAGGTCTCATTAAGAAGATATTTGATGGGTTAGAAGAGGGAGGAATCTTCATACTTTCCGAGAAAATAAGAGCGGTTGATAATTCAGATAACACGTTCTTAATTGACCACTACCATGGCTACAAAAAAATCAACGGTTATAGTGATGAGGAAATCGCGAGGAAGCGCGAGGCTTTAGAAGACGTCTTGGTTCCAGATTCTTTGGAGGGGTGGCAAAATCGACTCAAGCGAGCAGGATTTAAAGAAGTTCATCAATGGTTTCGTTGCTTCAACTTCATTTCATTGATAGCGATTAAAGGAAAAAGTCAGTGAAAACGAAGGCAGAAATTCCAGACGCAACGGATGCACTCATCGCCTATTTTGATGATTTTTGGGAAGGCGTAGATGACAAAAAGCTATCGCCCTTCGTTCCGGAATTAGAAGATGTTGTCCGCAATATTTTGGCTGCACGAAAGCAAGGCGATTTCCCGAAATGGTTTGAGGTGCTCAGATCATTGCCCGATCTTCAGGTCAGTGAAGTCCATTTAGATCACGATGCGATCACGATTAAAGGAGAAGGCGAAATCTACGACGAGCTTCGGGCGATGCGTCCATGGAGAAAAGGCCCCTTTTCGTTATTTGGGACTCAAATAAAATCAGAATGGCGGTGTTCGATGAAATGGGACCGTTTGATTCCACATCTACCGACACTCCAAAATAAGCGTATTTTGGATATCGGCTGTGGGAATGGATACTACCTCATGAGAATGGCAGCCCAAAAACCTAAAGTGTTGTTGGGGGTCGAGCCGGTCTTGCTTTTTCTAATGCAATTTTTAGCCGTCGAGAAATTCGCAAAAACCAACGCGCATATTCTACCCATCGGCGTTGATGATCTTCCCGATGAAATGAATACTTTTGATCTCGTTTTTTCGATGGGGGTTCTTTACCACCGGCGTGATCCGATTGGACATCTCGTCCACATAAAGAAGCTGCTCACATACGGAGGGCTGCTGGTTTTAGAGACATTAATTATCGACGGAGAAGTGAACGAATGCTTAATCCCGGAGGACCGATACGCGCAGATGCGTAACGTTTGGTTCTTACCCAGCGTTAAGATGATGTTAGTGATGTTGAAACGAGCTGGCTTTAAGAAAGTTGAATGCGTAAGTGTTGAGGTAACAACCCTTGATGAACAACGTGCAACCGACTGGACATTTACTCAGTCTTTATCGGATTACTTGACCCCAGATGGCTCAAAAACCGTGGAAGGTCATCCACCACCCAAACGTGCGATTTTCAAAGCATTTCGCGGTCCAAAAATGTAGTCACTCAGGGCAGGAGAAAGGTTGCCAAGTATTGGGTTCGTTGATATATATAATACATTAATGACTTCCGGAGAAAATTAAGATGCGTTCAATTAAGTTTATAGTGGCAATGGCCCTTTGTTTTACAATTGTAACACCTGCGTTTGCACAAGATGCTAAGCCTGTGGAGAATAAAGAGTTCGGTGTGATGATTACGCCTCCTGCAAAATGGGAAGTAACCCAACCCAATGATAAAGCGGTCGCGAATTTCAAACACCGCGGTTCTCAAAGCCAAATCGAAGTGGTGGGTACCAAACTGATGAACCCCGATGTCGCCGATGTATTTTTCAAGACTTTTCATAAGACCCTAAAAGAATCAAATTTTGAGGAACTTAAGAACGAAGAAGCCACTTATGGAGAGCTTAAAGGGACTGAAAGCAGCTATAAATTCACACATTCAGGTGTGACTTTAGAAGTTATTGTTTTTCAGTTCATGCGTAAGAGTACCGCTTGGTTGGTTGTCGGATATATGCAAGACGTCGACAAAAAGAAGTATATCGGTGATTTCAAATCTGTTGTTGATAATATTAAATTCAACTAATTTCGACATTCCCTGGTTCTTAAACCAAATTCTATTTAAGCTGATTCAACATCTTTGTTGAGGTCAGCTTTGCGCTTTTTACCGCTATTTTTATTAGTAATTCTATTCTCCGTACCCGCCTTCGGCCAAGAGAAAACGACCTCTAAAAAAGGCTTCGTTTCTAATTCTACAAAGAACTGGGAGGAAGCTAAAGCTGGAAAGAACCTGGTTGCGCGCTATCGCTTAAAATCTAGTAAACTTATCCAAGTCGATGTTCGGTCCGCCGCCGTTCCGACGGCCAGTGCCGCCCAATATTTTACGACTTTTCACAGCTCTTTGATTAAGTCTGGAATGAAAAAAATGAAGTCTGCTTCGTCTGATGTCTTGAGCGGAAAGAAAGTCAATCTCACAGAATACGATATGAAACGAAAAAGCGAGTTATACAACGTTCTAGTCTATGAATTGCATAGTGGAGGCTCTGCTTGGCTCATCCTTGCTGTTACACCTGCTAAAAAACGACGAGAGCTTGATAAGAACCTTCCCGAACTTTTAAAAGGGTTTGTTTTCCCTTAATTCAAAAAAGTTGGCTCTTGGGCGATTGAACATGAGCGTCTCGGTTTTGAAGCGTTGCATATCTACGTTACGCGACCCAACTTCACCAATGATAACGACGTATGGCAATCAAGGTATAGCGTTCTGTAGCAGCATCCTAAGTGAATTCGGAGAGCTATCAAATTTCGCCTCGTATTCCCTTAAATTGAAAAAGAAAACATGAGAGATCTCTGAAGATAATTTTCAGGCAAATTTGAATCGATCAAAGACAAGAATCTATATTGAAAGCGAAAACTTCAATGGAGAGGTGACGCATCTCAACATAACGTTGAAACCGATTCCGAGATAACGACCCACTTCGCACATCTCGATACGTGTTCGCGTCGTTGACGGAGCGAAAAAAATTCTTCAGAGTCACCACAATTTTCATAGGATAAACAATGTTCGAAAAAAGTCGCTCTCTCTTATCTCGTGCCCAACGCGTCATTCCCGGAGGCGTAAATTCGCCAGTACGTGCTTTTAAATCCGTTGGGGGAACCCCGCCATTCATTACGCACGCGAAAGGACCTCATATGTGGGATGTGGACGGGAATCAATATATCGATTTCGTCTTAACCTGGGGGCCGGCAATCATTGGTCACGCCGACGCGTCTGTTGTTGAAAAGTGCCAGGCGGCGATGGCTAGAGGAAGCTCTTTTGGGGCTCCGACAGAAATAGAGATTGAACTCGCTGAGATGGTTGTCGAACGTGTTCCAGGCGTTGATGTACTCCGACTCGTTTCTTCGGGCACTGAGGCTTGCATGTCGGCTGTTAGACTTGCTCGCGGCGCAACAGATCGAGAAAAAATTATTAAGTTCAAAGGGTGTTACCACGGTCACGCAGATTGTTTTCTCATAGCCGCCGGATCGGGCGCACTGACTCTTGGCCATCCTAATTCTCCTGGTGTTACAAAGGGAACAGCAAAAGATACACTCCTTGCTTCTTTTAACGATCTTGAAAGCGTCGAAGCATTGTTCAAGGCAAATGAGGGCGAAGTTGCAGCAATCATCGTTGAACCCATTTGCGGAAATACGGGATGCATTCCTCCTGCAGACGGATTTCTGGAAGGTCTAAAGAAGCTATGTAAACAATACGGTGGTTTACTCATATTTGATGAAGTGATGACCGGATTTAGAGTTGGGAAGGGCGGAGCCGCGCAACTTTACGATGTCACTCCAGATATTTTTTGTTTTGGAAAAGTTATCGGTGGTGGGTTTCCTCTTGCAGCTTACGGTGGTCGCGAAGATTTGATGCGACAGATTGCTCCCGATGGTCCCATCTATCAAGCAGGCACCTTGTCTGGTAATCCAGTGGCCGTCACCGCAGGAATTGAGACCTTAAACAGAATGGACGAAAATGCCTACGCGCAGCTCGACGCATCAGGCGCCTATCTTGAGAAAGGGATGGCCGAAATCATTAATCGACGTGGGCTACCTTTGTCTCAAACCCGAGTGGGTTCAATGTTTGGGCTCTTCTTCACCGATGAGAAGATCCTTCGACACGAAGATGTTTCGGCTTGTGACTTAGGAAAATTCAATACGTTTTTTCATGGTATGCTCAAAGAAGGTGTTTATTACGCACCAAGCCAATATGAGGCAGGATTTCTCTCTTTGCAGCACACCAACGAGATACTCGATCAGGTAATCGAGAAAGCGGACGGTGTTCTTGGCAACATTTTTGGATAGGAATTAGACTACGGCTTATTTTTTATCGCTCGGCTTCTTCTCGCCGGGCTTTTTATTGCTCGCCTTCTTTTGAGCGGGCTTTTTGATCTTTGGCTTTTTATGGCCTGTGTTCGGTTTTTTCACGTTTGGCTTTTGCTCGCCTGGTTTTTTATCACCAGATGATGGTTTCTTTCGACGTCGTCTGCGTCGACTTTTCTTTTTGGGAGCGTCCGATGTAGCTCCTTCTTTTTTTTCGTTATTAGAGTTCGGCTTCGCCGTAGGTTTTTTACCGGAAGTATTCTTCTTGGAGTTAGACCGCTTGCGTCGTGAAGGCTTTTTCTTTTTCTCCATCGGAGCGAGCTCTTGCTCTTTTTGCCAGAGGCCTTCGGTTTTGGATTTTTTGGCTACGCTCACTTTCCTGTTGCTACCGTCGTCGATGACGATCTCATCTAAACCAAAGCTCATTCGGGAACCTTCAATGAGCAAGCTGACGCGCTTTCCAATGATATCAACATCGATAATCTTCCCTTTCCCGCGTTCAGTGATTGCCATCTGATTTTTGCGAGGCAGCTTTTTTCTCAGCCTTCGATAAACATGTTGTTCGTAAACGAGACAGCACATGAGGCGGCCACATTGTCCTGAGACTTTCTCTGGATTGATAGACAGACCTTGTTCGCGGACAAGTCTTATCGAAATCGGAGCGAAGGAGCTGAGAAAGGTGGAACAACAAAGCTCTCGTCCACATGAACCAATTCCGCCTATCATTCCAGCACCTGTCCGAGCACCGATTTGAAACATTTCTATCCTGGTTCGGAATTTTTGAGCTAGGTCTTTTACGATACTCCGAAAATCGACGCGTTCGTCTGCGCTGAAATAGAATATGATTTTGCTTCCGTCGTGGGCCGATTGGGCTCGAACTAGTTTCATGTCAAGTTTGTGCGCTCGAATGCGTTGGATAGCGAAGAAAAACGCTTGCTTTTCCATTTCTTCGTTTCGTGTTGCGACATCTAGATCGCCGGTATTCGCCTTCCGGATGATACTTCGTTCTAGCTTTGCGCGAACAAGTTTTCTCTCTGGATGGGACCGTACTAAACCAATAAAAGGTCCTCGGTCTGTTTCGACGATGACGTGATCTCCGGGTTTGACGGTTAAGGTTCCAACGTCGCATTCATGCTTCGTGAAATCCGTACGAAACTCAACCAAAGCTGAGTCGACCAGTCTCTTTTTTCCGTTAAAAGGAAGACCGTCTAATTTGATAGTATTGGATTGCATCACGTTGTAACCCTTTGTTTAGTTTTTTGCTGGAAGGTATCGGCAAACTCGTTCAATAACCATTCAAAAACGAGTGTCGTATTTCCGTTCCGATTGATCATATTTTTGGCTTCGTCGACCTGATATTTGAGATCGCAAAGCGCATCAAATCGGGAGTTCTGCGCGAAATTTTTGATCAATGGGTTTTCAGTTCTAGAAAGCTCCATCTGATATCCGGCGACGTCTCTAAGAATAAGTTGAAGATGGTCCACAATCTCAGTCGCATGCGCGCGATCTTTACTTTTTAGAAGTAAGGCTGCGGCTTCACTTATCGTTTTAGGATTATCGGCACTTAAGGTATGAAGAACCTCGTAGGTGAGATCCCGTCGTTCCAGAACACCATCTTCAATAAAAGAAATCGTTCGAGCGATGCTTCCTTCGGCCAACTTGATAGCAAGCTCTTTGGTCTGCCGATCAACATCTGAGTGTGCCTTATTTAGTAAACTCATCAACACTTTTTCGTTTAGTTTTTTGAACTGCACGAATTGTCCGCGAGATCGTATCGTATTAAGAAGTTGATTTGGACGGTGGGTGACGAGAATGATACGGACCCAGGCGGGGGGTTCTTCTAAAGTTTTTAACAGACTATTTGACGCTTCTTTGGTCATCCGATGCGCATCGTTAATGATAATGATTTGGTAACGTGCCTCGTAAGGATGATTGCGCACAAATTTGGATACTTGACGAATAGAATCGATTTTAATCGTCGTCGAGGCACCGGTAGGTTCGACGATGAGGAGGTCCGGATGTTGAAGCGTTTGCATCTTATGACAAGAGGGACACGTACCGCAGCCATCGATAAATTTGAACTCCGGCCTTGCCGCACAGTTTAGGAGTGTTGCAAGAGTGATCGCGAAACGTTGCTTTCCCACACCCTCAGGACCTCGGAAAATATAACCGTGATGCATGCGGTCGGATTCGACGGCATGTTTTAGGTGACCGATGGCCGCTTCTTGTCCTTGGATGTTTTTTAGCGTTTTCAGAATGGGCTCGTTTCGTCGGTCCGGAGAAGACCGTGGGTATAACCCTTAACGAGTGGGCCTTCAAGGGACCGGTTGCTTAAATATTAAAGAAAGTCCTTTGCGGTTGTATTAGAATTTCTGTTCATTCTAGAGCTTGCGGAAAACACCGATAACTTTACCCAAAACAGCTGCTTGTTTCCCTTCTGACGCGTGGACGTAGATTGGTTCCATCGTGCTATTGGCGGGTTGTAAACGTATTCTATCGGCTTCCTTATAGAAGCGTTTGACGGTCGCTTCGCCTTCTACCATTGCGGCGACGATTTCGCCGTTGCGCGCGGTGGATTGTTTTTTCACGAAAATATAATCGCCATCAAATATTCCATCGTCGATCATGGATTCACCATGAACGGTCAGACCGAAAACGTCGCTTGGTTGACCAATCAGACTTTGTCCAATGGTTACTCTTTCTTCAACATTCTCGATAGCCGCGATGGGAACACCAGCCGCGATTCGTCCGACGATGGGAATAGAGAATGTTTCTTCAGTCTCTTCGTTTCGTGCATAGGTTTCGAAAGGAGTTTGATCAGGCCAGAATAGAGGTTTGAGCGCACGCGACTTGGCATCTGTACGCGCAATATAACCCTTTTTTTCAAGCGCTTTAAGATGATCGTTTACGCCGTTTGTAGAACGAATGCCTAAGAAATCGCCGATCTCTCGTATTGTGGGCGGGTAACCCGCATCTTGGATATGGCTGCCAATAAAATTGAGAACTGTACTTTGCCGATCGGTTAATTTCTTTTCTGGGCGTTCCATATGTCCTGCTATTGTATAGTTTCTGATCTTACAATCAGTGTGAACACTTGTCACGTTACTGAACATATGTTGATCGGTCAAGCGATTAGATACAATCGCTTAGCTCATTTCGTTCTCTATCAATGAAAGTAGGTTTTCGACCTTCTCGATCGTGGGGTTTTTGAGCACTTTTTTGTTAACGAACTCACGGTTTTTCCTTAACACCTGGGCAAGTACTTTCGTTTGTTCCGGATCAAAACCGAGTAGTCTAGAAAAATCCTCTAACGCGGCACCTCCGCCCAATTGAATCGAAGCTCGAAATACCGTTTTATTTTGCCGCAAAAAACGCAAGACCTGTTGTGGGGGGGGCGGATTTGTTATTCTGAACTGTAGTGTATATTCCGGCTCCTATCGCGGCAGCGAGAGTCATGGAACCCATAGATGTTGATGTCGTGATTACACCCGCTGCAAAGAGAGGTGGAGCGGGGAGGTCCTCTTCTTCGTCTTCAGCAAAAGCGCTAGTGCTGATGCCGCTGAGAACTAAGATGAAAAAGGACAAAATTGTAATTCTATAAGGCATAAAACGCTCCCAATTATGTGGAAAAAAGATCTTTCGTATTTGAAATACCCTCGCATATACCTGGAAATCAACAGAACTCAAGCTTTCCTATAAGGCTAGCCCTATCTGATTTATTATTTACGGAGGTTATTGGGCATACAGACTCGTTTTTGTGACGCGCTCGCACCACTTCTACCCACGAATCGGTCTTCCAATGACGCATAGGAATTCGGAAAGTCACCGCATGAGGAGTTCGAGGCGTCCTCACGCTCAACGCATATTCCCACCCCCTCAGTATCTGAACGTACACAGAATGTGAAAGGTTCGCCGTTGCGGTCCGGACAAAGTCCTTCGCAAGGAACGGTGCAGATTCCTGTTGCGGCTCCGTTATCCGTAAACGTGAAACAGAACCCTGGAGTTCCTTTATCGCTAAAATCGCAGTCGGCATCTTGGGAGCAGGCATCCCCTACCCATGAATTGGATCCCGAATCGGTCGGAATATGTGCAAGGTAACGTTGGGTGATATTCCACACCAACCAGTTTCCTCCACGTCGTGGCAATACCCATGGTGTATACGCATAGAGAGCAGCGGTTGCATGCGATTCAGGTGTAACTTGAGCCGGATCGAGCGTTTTTTTCGAAACACCTTTGACCCACGCGCCTTTTCCACTTGTCGATTCATCGAATTTTCTTCTCAAAACAGTAGCTGCGCAAGTCAATTGCTTTTGCATACCTAGATATTGTCCTTTGCATTGTTCTCCATCGAAACAGCCACAGCCCAACGCGCGTTCGGCAGAGAAATCACTGGGGCGTTGGGCCCTAGAAATATGCGAACCTTCTACTTGGAAACGCGCAATCAACATAAGAGGGTTGATTTTGTATTGCTGCGCGGTCTCAGCGATAAGAGCGGAGACGGGGCGCCCGTTGACCTGTTCGCTCGCGAGCCAGGTTGGGCGGTTATAAGGTGTATCTTCGAGAAAAGCTTGAATTTGACTTTCCGAAAGCATCTCTGAATCAATGAAAAGTTCATCTGAGACAATGGAGTCTTCGTCAAACCTCAACGCGGTTTCATCTCCCTTGGAGTCTTTAACGATAATATCATCGAAATCGGATAACTCTCCGTGCTCAATGAAGGGCTCGTCCTCAGCCTGTACGTCTGGGTCGTCCACACTACAGCCAGTAATAATTAGGAGAATAGAAATTAGGGCATACTTCATAAAGATCCTACATTGAGTAACATCAAGCAACCAGCCACCTGCAATAGTCGTTACAGACAGACTTCTTCTTTAGACGAAAAGACGATGCTAAAAGGTGCGTTTTATTACTTTGATGTTTGGTAGGTAATATTCTGACGTGAATTTTGAAGGATTGCAAGCGTTCGGTGGAATAGATTATGAGGTTGTTATTCGTCCAGAAGAGGAGTCGGGAGACACACTTCCTTTGTAGCGTCCGGCGCTTCGCTCGTACCGACGAATCTTTCAACAGATGACGTCTCCATGCCGGGAATATCGTTACATGAATTATTTGTAGAATCAGGAGTCTCGACACAAATTCCTATACCCTCAGTATCCGATGCCACGCAAAATGTTGAAGACTCTCCTGTTCGGTCCGGACAATACCCTTCGCATGGAACCGTGCAAATTCCCACGTTGACCCCGAGGGCAATAAAGTCGTAGCAGAATGCGGGATTACCCTCGCCGTCGTTGAAGTTACAGTCGCTGTCCTGAAGGCATTCGTCTCCGATCCATGCTCTTGTGCTAGGAATATGTGCAAGGTATCGCTGGCTGATATTCCACACCAACCAATTCCCGCCCGTACCTTTAAGTACCCAAGGTGTGTACGCATAAAGAGCTGCCGTCGCATGCGATTCAGGGGTAACTTGCATCGGATCGAGGGTTTGCTTAGAAACACCTTTAACCCACGTTCCGGTACCGTCCACGGATTCGTCAAATTTGGTTCTTAGAACTTTCGCTGCGCAATCGATTTGTTTTTCTAACCCCGAGTACCGTGTCTGACACGACTGACCATCAAAACAACCGCATCCTAGTGACTTGTTTATCTTCGCGATCGAGGGCGTAGCTGTCTTCGATATGTGCGATCCTTCGACCTGAAATCGAGCGAGAATCATGATCGGATTAATTTCGTATTTGACGGCTGCGGCATGAATGAGTTCTGAAGGGATCGTACCGTCGTCCATCGTGTTAGCAAGCCAAGTTGGCTTGTTATATGGCGTGTGTTCTAAGAAACCTTGAATTTGTACAGCAGTTAACGACGAATCGGTATAGGCCGAATCTGAAACAATGGAGTCTTCATCAAAAACAGCTAAGGTTTCATCTCCTTTTGAGTCTCTGACGACCACGGCATCGAAATCGGACGTCTCGCCGTGGGCGGTAAACGGTTGATCCTGTTGTGCATCGCTTCCGTCGTCAGTTGTACAAGCCGCAAAAGTGAAGAGAATAAAAGATATTAAAAAATATTTCATGAAATCCTTTAAAGGTTAATTTCCTAATAAAGCAAAAGCCAGGCCAACTATTCGGGCGCAGAGCTAGGTAGAACTCGCTAAGATTAGCGAGGTTTGAATGACACATCTGAAGCTATTGGGTCTCTACCTTGTCTAATTCTGGGGAAAAAAGGTAGTAATTGCAAGTAATTAATCGTGGCTGTTCGTAGATGTTAAAAAGAAAAGAAAAAGTGATACGTGTAATCGACCGCCTGTTGCATAGACCGTCGTTTTTGCGCGCATTAATAGCCGATGGTTGGACTGAGGAGATGGCTCATAGCGGCCATGCCTTTCATGAACGAACCTGGAGAGAGGTAGAATCTATCCTGGAACAGGTGCGAGAAATCGAAGGAAAAGTGATCACGAATCGCGTGTGTCATATCTGGCCAGCCTTACCAGGTGCGGGTGTGAGCCCAGTTCTTTTCGGTGCGCTTTGTGGCGTGAAGGCCCAACACATAAAGGCAAGCCAACGTGGCCCGCATTTTGCCAACCACTTCGTCTCGTGCGCGCAAGAGCTTGGTGTTTCTTTTTCGACAGATCCTTTATCTCGTGATTATGAACGATTAATCGTAAGTGGATCCGACGAAACGATACGCCATTTTAAATCCCTCCACGCCAACGTCGTCGGGTTCGGACATCGTGAAAGTATCGCTGTGGTCGACTCCGGTTTTAATAACTTTGAGGGTTTAGCAAACGATATAGCGCAATGGGACCAACAAGGTTGTTTTTCGGTACGGGCGGTTTTTTATATCGGTGATGATACCGGGGCTTTTAGCCAAAATTTGGCGGACGCCTTATACGAAAAAGAGTCTGCCTCGAGTCACGACTCAGACGTCTTAGCCGCACGCATTCAAAAGCGCGGGATCACCGAGATGACCTCAGAAATTTTCGTTTCTCGGTTAGGGAGAAATGAAAACTGCGCTTGGGTATCGTCAGCTTCCGGTATTTGGTCTGGAGGTACACCGGCGGCGGGTTGCGTAAACGTATACTCTATTGGCGTGGACGAGCCAGAGAGCCTATTTTCGTTGATTGGTTTACCATTTAACCAGAGGCAGGGGGTGGCCCTTTCTGTTGGTGATCCGGATCTAAAAGATCTACTTCTAGACAGCGGTTTTACTCATGTCTCAGACATCGGGCAGATGCAATCACCGCCTTTGGCGTGGCTTCACGATGGGCGTTCGAATGTAGAAATGTTTTTGAGGTAAATAGAAAATAAATATGCTAATTTTCTCATATAAAACCGCGACTCAAATATCGAGTTTCAATAAATCGGACTAATTATGAAAAATAATTTTTTTTACTTTTGTATCGTATTCGTATTTACCATTATGAACGCTTGTGGTGACGATTCGGATGCGGACGTTTCGTTTTTGATCGACCCAGAAGAAATTATTTTCGATGGTTTTGAGGTGGGAGTCACAAAGACCGTCCCTGTGACCATTTCAAATATTGGAAAAGTCGACCTTGAGCTTTCTGACATCAATCTGTCCGAAAAGACGTTATCCGATAGTGGGGCGGAATTTAAAGAAGGTGAAAACTGGCAGGGAAAAGCCATGCTTCCTCCTGGAGAAAAACTTAGAATTGACGTGAGTTACGAACCTAAGGATCTCGAAATCGATGAGGGAGAACTGACATTCAACAGCAATGCTCAAACAAATAAGCATTCCATTCGGATATTCAGCAAAATTTCAGGCGGATCGACTCCAGAAAAAGAGGCGTGTCTGAATATTCTTCCGATGAATAATGAGCTTTCATTTGGATCTCAGTTCCTGGGCGAGACTAAAGTTCTCGACCTAAGACTAGAAAACTGCAGCAGCAGATCCGATTTAAAGATTAGCGATCTCAAGCTCTGCAACGTCAGCGGTCAGGACTGTGAAAAGGATGGCCCCTTTTCTTTCAAAGGAACGGGATTGGGGGAATTCGAAGATACAGCGGGCGGCACGATCAAACCCCTCGAGAGCCTTGTATTGCAAGTAAGCTACAAATCGATTTTGGCTGAGTCAAAAGGGAGAATCTTATTCGCCAGCGATGATTTAAATCACCTGGCTGTAAAGATTGATCTCGTCGGGAAGGGCACGGAACGAAACTGTCCTACATCTATTGTTCAAGGTCGTAAAACCGGTGACCCCGACTTCACTGCAGATGAACTAAATATTGAACTTGGGAATTTGGTCGAGCTAAGCGCCGAGCGCTCGGTGCCCCTAAATAGTGAGATAGAACGTTATCAATGGACGTTCGTAGCGCGTCCGCAAGGTTCGGTCGGAAACTTGACATCTGATGGCGAAGAAACCACCGAATTCAGACCCGATTTGGTTGGCGAATACGTTGTTGAACTTATCGTTTTTGATAAAGAAGGCGTCGAAAGTTGCTCGCCAGGACGTTTCAATATAACGGTCGCTTATGCGGTAGACGGACTCGTAGCGATTCTAAAATGGAATACCCCTCAGGATCCGGATCAAAGTGATTCAAACGGGAGCGATTTAGATCTCCACTATCTTCATCCAACAGGTGAGTGGAATGTATCGCCATTAGATATTTTCTTTAACAACAGGACGGCCGATTGGGGAGTCCAAGCCGACGTTGATGATAATCCAACGCTACTCATAGATGATAGCAACGGACAGGGACCGGAGGTGATTAGTCATTCTCCAAGCGAAGCACTTACTTACTCCGTGGGCGTGTTTTATTTCTCTGACGGCGGTCTTGGGGAAAGTATAGCTACGGTGCAAATATTGATCGACGGTCAGATGGTTTTTGAAAAAACGAACACGCTCACAAAGACACTCGATTTTTGGCACGTTGCGAATATACGATGGGATAACAAAACCGTTGTAGAATTTGATGAAATCTCTGAAAATTTTCCTTAGTCCAGACTCATATTAATCTCATAAAGCGAATAAAATCTATGAACGAAGACACTCTTAGAACGATGAATAGAAAACAATTGGCAGTAGTCGGCGCACTCGTCGCGGATGCCGCCTCCCTCGGGTTTCATTGGCTCTACGATCAAGCACGAATTAAGAGCTTGGAACCTACCACGCCAGAATTCCATATTCATCGTGTTCAAGATTACGCCGACGTTCCCTCTTATTTTGCTCACGCGAAGAGAACGTGCGGCCAATCCTCACACTACGGCGAGCAACTGAGAACATTGCTTGTCTCACTGGTTGAAAACGAAGGAAAATATGACAGATTTCATTATGAGACGTGTTTCGTAGAACATTTTGGATACGGTGGAAATTATATAGGTTACATCGACCACCCCACCCGAGACACGTTAAACAACCTTTGCAAGGTCACAGCCGACGACAACGCAAAAGGGTTTCATGGCGCTGACGATTCTCAACTTCCAGCGTTATCGAAATTGCCGCCTCTTGTTGCACTGTACGCCAGCGAACCAAACCTAACCGAAGTCGTGGATTCGGCGGTTAGAGTCACCAATGATAATGATGAAGCTGCCGCGTATGGCGCTTTCGCTTCGCAGTTATTAGATGTTGCAATTCAAACAGGCGACATAGAGGAAGTACTAGAGCATATAAGATCTTATAAAAATGAGTTTATATCACCGGTAATTTCGGCAGTCCTTGAAAAGCAAAATCTTTCGACAATTGAGGCGACCGCACTGTGGGGAATGTCCTGCGAACTCAAGTTTGGTGTTTCCAGTATACTCCACAATTTGTTTACCGCTTCATCCTATACTCAATCCATAAGAACCAACATTTATGCCGGCGGAGATTCCTGCGGTCGATCAATAATTTTGGGTGCGATTCTTGGGGCATGTTTAAAACCTGAGGACGGAGTTCCTGACGATTGGTTATCCCGATTATCTGATTTGGATGATGTTTTGGAACACTTAGAATTTTTAAAGGATTAGGTCCACTGGATGAAGATCGTTTTAAAAAAGAGAACGACTGCTAATCACTATGGTGATTTCCAAAAATAGGTCTTTCAGGTAGAGTCATCATGACCTCATTGCCGCATTAACTCGAAGTGAAGAAAGACATGAATACTAACTCAGGATACAACAGAAAGTCTCATCTGCTAAAATTTGGCGTCTTCCTAATTTGCATTGCCTTGTGCTTCGGTTGTGAAGAGAGGAAGGTCGGTACGGCAGTTAAAAGCACCGCAAAGGGGCCAGGAGAAACTGAGATAAAAGCGACCTCTAAAAGTGAAGGTGGCCAATTTCGAACCTCGGTTATTTCTTCCAGCGCTTTTACGATTACACCTAAGTCGGGTTTCAAAATAAACCTTGAATACCCGTGGAAAATGTCTGCTCTGTCTCCGGGGGTAAATGTCGGTGAAATCAAGCTTGATGAAGAAACCGCAACGATAGGAATTGAGTTACCAAAGGAAACCCTTGAACAAAAAAAGGACTTCAAAATAAAAGGGAGCTTCAGCGTCTGCAACGATGAAAAGTGTCTCATCTATCGCGATGAAGAAATCAAGCTTTCTCCGATTGCAAACTTGAAGAGTAGCCAATGACTCATAAACTCATAAAGAAACTCGCAGCGGAAGTCGGCGAACAATTCGCAACGAATCAGAGCCGTCTTTCGTTTGACGCCTATTTGGATCTCGTAGAAGCATCACCCAAATCTCATCTGCGAAATTCGGCGCAATACTTAAGAGATTGCTTTCTTTATTTTGGCCGCAAGGATGACGGCGCTTTCAAGCTTTTTGATCTTCCCTTTAGCGAAGACGCGCAAAGTTTGATTGGTCAAATTAGCGCTCAAAAGAAAGTGTTTAGTCTTCTTCAGGGATTCGTAAAGAGCGGGTCGGTGAACAAGTTATTACTCCTTCATGGTCCAAACGGTAGTGCGAAAAGTACGTTCGTCGACACAATGATGGCTGCTTTAGAGGCTTATTCACAAACTGACGAAGGCGCGATTTATCGCTTCAATTGGGTGTTTCCTCTAGAACGAATCACAGCCCATTCTTCAATCGGATTTGGAACGGATAGCGCCGTTGACCCGTTGACCCTAGAAAGCTTTGCTCATCTGAAAGATGACCAAATTAACGCGAAAGTTCAAAGCGATTTAGACGACCACCCGTTGTTATTGCTGCCACTTAAAGTACGCAAAAAGCTGATTGAAAAACTATTAGAGACGCATTCCGATTTTGTCTTAAGTGATTATCTTTCCAAGGGAGATCTTAGTCACACCGGAAGGCAGATTTTCGATGCCTTATTTTCCGATTATGAGGGCGATATCGAAACGCTTCTCAAACACATTCAAGTTGAACGGTTTTATATTAGCCGTCGTTATCGACAAGGTGCGGTTACTGTAGAACCGCAGATGAGGGTTGACGCTGGAATTCGCCAATTGACAGCCGATCGTTCTTTGTCTGCATTACCGACGAGTCTCCAAAATCAGACGCTTTTTGAACCCTTCGGAGATTTGGTCGATGCCAATCGCGGCGTTATTCAATACGAAGATTTTCTAAAAAGACATCCCGATCTGAATAAGTATCTTCTATCCACTGCTGAAAAAGCAACCGTTGCTTTGGATTCAAGAATACTTCATCTGGATAGTATTTTCTTGGCGAGCGCGAATGAAGACTATCTTGATGCCTTTAAACAAACAGCCGATTACACATCTTTTAAGGGGCGAGTAGAGTTCGTTCGCTTTCCTTATCTTTTGTCGTATTTGGATGAAGCAAAGATTTATGAAGAACAACTTTCACACTTTTTACCCACCTATCATATTGCGCCTCACACTACATTTGTCATCGCATTTTGGTCGGTCCTAACACGTCTACATGCTCCGAAGTCAGATCTATACCCCGAAGAAATTAGAGAAATAATTTCCTCCCTAACTCCGGTAGAAAAAGCTGACCTCTATGCTCGCCATATCGTTCCTAATCGACTGGAAAACGACCA
The DNA here is from genome assembly GCA_937981985.1 of uncultured bacterium. Taxonomy (GTDB): domain Bacteria; phylum Myxococcota_A; class Bradymonadia; order Bradymonadales; family Bradymonadaceae; genus CALJNB01. The sequence continues at coordinate 7,928 of CALJNB010000075.1, read as the reverse complement.
AGGTCGCGTTCTTTTAAACTTGGTTGAAGAGTTGCAAAACGAAACGGCTGCGGTCGGTGCTTACGAGGGACGTTTTGGCGCGAGTCCACGTGAGATGAAGGTGCTCCTTCTTTCGGCCAGTCAGCGTAATTCAAATTTTATCTCGCCGATCGCAATTTTTGAGGAGTTGGAAAAGTTAGTTGAAGAAACCTCGGTTTACCCCTTTCTCCAAATGAAAGCGGCAGGATTATATCATCAGCATAAAGAGTTTATCACCCAAGTTAGCGAACAATATTTGGAACGCATCGATAGTGAGGTTCGAAGCGCGATGGGCCTCATTGATGAAGAACAATACGATCGTCTTTTTGAGCGTTACGTTCTACATGTCAGCCATCAAAAGCGCGGCGAGAAGGTCTATGACGACCGTGCAAAAAAACATATTGATGTCGATGAAAAATGGATGGTTGAGGTCGAAGGATATTTCTTAAGAGAAATCGATGACCGGTCTCTTTTTCGCGACGACTTGATCGCAACGATTGCGGCTTGGTCTATTGAGTTTCCTGACCGTAAAATCGTATATGAGGATATTTTCCCGCAGCTCTTTAAGAGCATGCATTCGTTCTTTTTTGAAGGGCGTAAAAAGGTGATTAAGAAGCGATTAATGCATGCTATCGCGTTGAGAGATACCCGTACTGAACAACTCACAGAGAACGAAAAAGCTAGTGCTCGCGAGATCGTGGATTATTTGATTGAAACTCATGGATATATCGAAGAGAGTGCATTTGAAGTCGTTGGTTATTTATTCTCTAAGCGGTACCGAGAGCTATGAATTCGAAGTTAATTAAGATGATGTTTGCGTTCTTTGTGACGCTCATGCTGGCGGTCTCGCCACGCCTGGATACGTTAAGTGGCGAGTTAGATAGCTTAGAAAAAGCGGATTCTAAAAACGCAGTGAGTAAAGATATCGTAATGGCGAGGTCTTTCATTCGACAGGCCAGGCAAGCTGACGCGGCCGCGCAGGAGAAATTTCACAAGCGCGTCGAGCACGCACTCGAATTGGTTCGCGCTTTGGTTGCTGCGGCGAAGTTAAGCGACACTGCAGACGATCAGGAAACCGCAGCATTTTCTTCTCCAGAAAAGCTAAAGAATTTAAAACAGAAAGTTGAAGCACTATCGAAGCGTAGAGATGCTTTGAAGAAAACGATTAAGGAATTGGAGAAAAAATGAAAGTTTTAATTGTTCTCTTTTTTTTTCTAACAGCGTGCGGGACAGGTCAAAAAGGGACCCAGTTACAAGAACTAGAAAGGATGTTACAGGACCCCGATGCTGCTGTTGTTAACCGTGCGCCGGGTGGTAAGCGGATTTACCAACAGGCGAATCGCTACCGACGCCTTTCTTTAGATTCGTGGGATGCTGGAAAGGGAGCTATTTCTGAGGAATATGCGTTGTTAGGTTGGTTGAAATATCGAACGGCAGTTGCGGTATACGAAAAATTTAAGGCCAATGAACGGCTCGAAATCGCAAAGGCCAAGATCGGTGGTTCCCAACCGGAAATCAAAGCAATGACTGAAGAAGAGTTGAAGCTTAAATCTGAGATTGCACGCTTAGAAGATCGAGTTGCACTGTTAAAAGGTCAAAAATCCCAAGAAAACGATCATTCTGGGACGATGGTATCTAGCAGTGGGGAGGTGAAGTCTGATAGAGAATCTTTAAGCGCGTTCAATGTTGAACTTCGTCGTGTAGAAGCAGCTCGCGTCACGGCGGACAAGATGGATGCAAAGATTCATGCTTCTACGATGTATGCGAAAGCCAGTAATTTATACAATTCTCTAAAAGCAGAGCTCGATAGAAATAACGCTATATCTAACGACATGCAGCGCCGGGTAAAACATGCACTCGTCTATTTCCAGACCGCGGCCAAAGATGCCGAATCGGGGTATCTCGAACAAGAATCGAAAAAGGACCCAGTAAAACGCCAGCGGGTTTTAATCTCCGATCTTAGTAAATCGTTTGGGTCAGATCGCGTGATAGTGGAAGTGAATTCTGTTCGTTTGATTCTGAGTTCCAGCTTTGTATCGGGCGATACTTCTATTAACTCTTCTTTGGAAACCCTTCTCGATTTACTCTGGCCTACTGTGGCAAGGTTCGATGATTTTTCAGTCAATGTCGAAGGCTTCACTGAAAAAGGAGATGCGACAGAGAACCTCGGTATTTCTCAAGTTCGTGCAAAAGTCGTTCGTGACTACTTACTGAAGAAAGTGAACACAAGCGCGAGTATTGGTTATTCCGGACGCGGGCAGGATAATCTTCGCTTTTCGACTACTATCGAAAATAACCGAGTTGAAATCGTTTTTAGTCGTTGACCCAAATGCAGGTTTTAATATCTCGTTGTGTTATGTAACCCAATTTATCGCGTGAACTAAATTGAAAGTAGATTTTTTTTTCGAACATACACCGATTGGATTTCGTGAGCCGGTCGAGGTGCTTGTCGGTATTTCTGGAACGTATCGAGAGCTTAATTCTGGGCGTTTAGTCGAAGAGCCGAAGGAATGGATGGCTGAGAAATCGAAAGACTTTTTCTTAGCTGGTGCGATCGGCTACGAATGCGCTTGGGATTTTTGCGATGTTAATTTTGACCGCCCCACCGATGATGGAATTCCCGATTTTGTCGTCGGGGCTTTCACTCAAACGGTAACTCCGGATGCCTTGCCGAACATCAATGAGTTTCGTTTGAAGAGCGAATCTGTTCCTGAAAGGGACCCCTATACCTTTGCAGTAAACAACGCAATCCAGTCTATTTTTGATGGTGAGCTATTTGAAGTGAATTTCACAACTCAAGCTGAATATAACTTTTGTGGAGATTGCGATGCGTTAATGTCGGCGATGTTAGCGGAAAACCAAGGTAAATGGTTCTCGACTTTGAGTTTCAGAAATTTACGAATTTTGAGTAGTAGTCCGGAATGTTTTTTAACGGTCGACAAGGAACGACGCGTGCGGACTGATCCGATCAAGGGTACTGAGACTCTTTCGAACCGGCGAGGAATTCAATCTGAGAAAAATAGAGCAGAAAATGTTATGATAGTCGACTTGATGCGCAACGATCTCTCACGTCATTGTGAACCGGGGAGTGTTGTCGTTTCGGATCTTTTCCGTGAGGAAGTCGTGAGTGATTTAGTGCATTTGGTTTCAACGGTGGAGGGAAATTTGAGAGAAGGTACATCTCCTGTCGAACTCCTTTGCGATTGCTTTCCTGCCGGAAGTATTACAGGAGCGCCGAAACTTCGCGCGATAGAAATTGCGGCGGGGTTAGAAACGCAAAAGCGCGGTTTTTATTGTGGGACGATGTTCTACTCAACCCCTAGTGGTACTTTGAAGAGTTCAGTTCTTATTCGGACCGCTACTCTTTGGAGTAAAAATAATAACGATGATTATAGTCTCAAATACGGCGTCGGCGGGGCAGTTGTCTCTGATTCTATACCAGATCTAGAATACGACGAAGCAGTCGATAAGCTTGGTCCGATACAGCGTTTAGTAAACGATGGTGTTTGATAATCTTAAAAATCGGGGCGTACTTTACGGTGACGGCATCTTCGAAACGATGCGCGTCGGGCCAGACGGTGTATGGGAGATGAACGCTCATATAGAACGGCTCAAAAAATCGTCTGAGTTTTTCGGTTTTTCAACCTTAGCAAACAAGGCGATCTCTGAAGTGAGAAGCCTGAAGACCGAAGACGTTTGTTTGGTACGCTTGACGATTCTTCGTGACGGTATCGAAGAAGGATTACTCCCGGGCGGCGAGGGGGGCATTTTTTGGAACCAACGCTCGATGCCCAACATTGGCGCGCCTCAGTTAATAGGACTCAACGGACTTTACGTTCCAGGGCATAAACTTCACGAGTTCAAAACAACAAGTTATATGAGGTCGATACATTGTAAAAGAACCGCACTCGGTCTGGGGTTTTCGGACGGTGTTATGCTCAGCGCGGAGGGGTTGGTCGGGGAGGCTAGTACGAGTAATGTTTGGGCTGTCTTCGATGATTACGTCGTTACGCCCAATATTTCAGGAATTCTTCCTGGGATCGTTCGAGCAGCGATCATAAGTCGAAACTTAGGAGGGTTGAGAATCGAAGAACGTGCACTCTTAATTGAAGAACTCTTAGACGCACGGGAAATTGGTCTGAGCTCGGTCGGAATAGGGGTCGTGGCTGCCGATAGTTTTCACTATCAAGGGCGAACGATCACTTTGGATAGTCGTTGGTCAAATAACGTCGCCCGTGAGTTGTTTTGTGATGGATAAGAGCGAGCGGGCAAAAGGCGCCGACAATAAAAAGCTATGGGAAAACGAAGAGTGCGATATCATCGTTTTAGATAATCGGGATTCGTTCGTTTATAACATTGCCCATCGTTTGTTTGAGGTGGGTATTAAGGCTCGTGTGATTCGATCCGATCAAATTTCAATGGATGAATTGAAGTTACTTCGTCCGCGAGGATTGATTCTTTCGCCGGGCCCCGGTCACCCTGATGACGCGGGCTGCACCGTCGACGCGGTTCGATTTTTTAGTGGCAAAATTCCGATACTCGGAATCTGTTTGGGCCACCAAGCTATAGCACGTGCTTTTGGCGGAAAGGTAGTTCGGAGCGAAAAACCAAGACACGGGAAGTTGTCTCCAATTACTTATACCGACGATCCACTATTTGAAAATTTGAAAGGCTTAGCCGTGGGGCGCTACCATTCCCTTATCGTTTCACGACCCTTGAATGAGCTCCTCGTTGAAATCGCAACATCAGAAGACGATGGATTCGTCATGGCGCTTCGTGTTCGAGAGCATCAAACGTGGGGTGTTCAATTTCATCCCGAGTCGATACTGACAGATGAAGGCACTAAGATTTTTGGTAATTTCGCAAAACTTGTGATTAGCAATTAGATGGCTTTATCTCGTAGGAACAAAAGGCAGCTAAAAGTGTTTGTATGGGGAGCGGTATTTGTGGGCGCTTTTTACTTATTAACTCTCGCGTTACCGCACTTAATGTCGGTAGCAGGCTACAAAACTTTTCGAATTCCAAGCGCAAGTATGCGACCCGGTATTCTACAAAACGAATTCATTCTTACTAAGAAAATCAACTCTATCGAAGACCTAGAAGCGGGTGATGTCATCGTGTTTTCGTTTTCTCAATACGATGCGCTTAAATTTCAGAAAGAAGAAGAGACAGATTGTGTTATTGAATTAAATCAACGTTATCTCGTGAAGCGGATTGTCGCTCAAGAAAACGATATTGTAGAGTTAGAGGACGCGAATATTAGAGTGAATGGGATTTCTATTTCGAAGGATTCTAAATCTAGTAAAATGGAGACGCTGAATAATGGCCGTAGCTATCTCGTTTCTCCAATAGAGACATATCAAAAGCTGATGACTCGGATTAGTAAGAATCATGTTTTTGTTCTTGGTGATAATCGCGGGCAATCTGCCGATAGTAGATGTTGGGGCGAAGTTCCCTTTGAAGCTATCGAAGGTCGTGCTGAACGTGTTTTATTTTCCCAGAGCGAAACGAGCGGAGTTCGTTGGTCTCGGGTTGGAGAAAAAGTAAAGTAGATTACTTGTCGTCAGTTTTTTTTAATGACAGGTTTTTCGGTCACCGGGCTTTCAGCGGGCTGATCTTTATGGGGACTTTTTTTTAGGTCCTCTGATTGAAAGCCTCCGAGCACTGATCCTGCTACGAAAGAAATTTTATCTCGAAACAATAAGATCATCGTTAAAAGGATAACTAAACCCATTACTTGAGCGAGTTGGAAGGTCGTATTTGAACGTTTAGGTTGCGGGCGGCGCGTTCGGCTCATTATAACGCCGCGCTTATATTCGATTTTGCCGAAACGCCTTTTAGCTGCAATTCGATCTCTTTTTCACTCTCTTGAAGATAATTCTTTGGAACAAAAGCTATTGCTACCGGATGACGAAGTTTCTGGGCATCGTGAGATAACATAAATCCAAAACCTTCGGCCCGTCCGGTTTGATCTCTGAAGGATGCTCTGAGATGCAGTTTTGAAACGATTCTAACATTGGATGCCTGTATATCTTTGGAGTACAGCACCGGTTCTGGATTTCCATTTCCAAACGGACTTAGTAAGCGTAAATCTTTTAAGAGTGATGGGTTTAACTCACCGAGCTCGACTTCGGCATCAATACGGAGTTTTGCCTTTGGAACTTCGTCATTTTCTAATCCCTCTTCGATCGCGGCATTCAGTTCAGTAGCGAAGTTCTCCAAATTTTCCTCTTTGAGGGATAAGCCCGCCGCGAATGCATGACCGCCGAAGGTTTCGAGTCGATTATTTACACATGTAAACGCGGCAACTAAATTAATCCCTTCCACACTTCGTGCACTTCCTTTTGCTAGTCCCGCGTCATCTACTCCAACGACGACGGAGGGAAGATGAAATTTCTCCGCCAGTCTACTGGCAACGATACCTAGGACTCCCCGATGCCATCCTTTCCCGTAGACGACTAAAACTTGCTGATTGTTCTTAATACGTAGTTCAGCCTGTTCAATCGCGTTGGCAAGTATTGCGCGTTCTTCTTCTTGCCTGGACGCGTTCAGTTCATCGAGCTGGGCGGCAAGTTTAGATGCAGTTGCGTATTTCTGAGTGGTTAATAACTTTACACAGATTGCGGCATCACTCATTCGTCCAGCTGCGTTAATACGCGGGGCAAGCCGGTAGCTGATGATGGATGCCGGAACAGGACCTGGGTCGACAGATGCGCGTTCCATTAAAGCGGCTACACCGGCCCGTCGACGCTTTGAAAGCACTTCTAGTCCGAGTCTAACTAGGGTTCGGTTTTCTCCGGTGAGAGGCATCACATCGGCAATGGTGCCCATAGAAACGAGGTCGAGGTAGCTCAATATATTTGGTTCGGGAACGACGTCGAAGATATTGCGCTTTCTAAGTTCGCTTATAATACCGCAGACAAGTTTGAATGTGACACCGACTGCAGCTAGATGAGTATAGGGATAGTCACAATCTTCTCGTAAAGGATTTAGGACTGCCTTTGCTGGTGGAAGCTGTTCTGGGATGGTGTGGTGATCGACGATGACCACTCGCATTCCTAAGCTATTTGCGTATTCGACTTCGTCATAATTTGAAACGCCGCAATCCACCGTGATGATGAGTCCTGTTCCATCCTCAGAAAATCGCTTTACGGAATCCTTATTGAGTCCATATCCGTCCTGGTTTCTTAGAGGAATGTAGAACGCTACATTCGCACCAATGTCAGTGAGGAATCCTAATAAAACGGAGACGCTTGAAACCCCATCCACATCATAATCACCGTGAATGGTTATTTTTTGGCCGCGAAGGATAGCTTTCAACACTTCGGCAACTGCTAGACGCATATCTTTCATTAAGAAAGGGTCGTGTAGATCCTCAAGAGAGGGATTGAGAAAGCGTTGAACATTTTCGGGTTCAATGCCCCTTTGGAGTAATATTTTTGACGTAAGTGGGGAAAGGTTTTGCGCGCTAGCAAAAGCTTTCCATTTGTCTTCGGAAGGTTCACCGATGACCCATTCTTTATCTTGGGATTTCATCGTTAGGTTGTCTCAAGTTGTATGAATTTGGTTAGAGACAGGATACTACGCGCTGGTGACTTGTCGAGAGGCTTTTCTAACTCTGAGGAATTTGTCGACCATAATCATGATAGGTGATGCGACAAAAACGGAAGAATAAGTACCGACGCCAACTCCCACGATAAGAGCGAATGCGAAGTCTTGTATTAAGTCGCCGCTCCAGATGTAGATTGCACCTACTGCGATAAGTGTGGTGACACTTGTCATCAGTGTACGACTTAGAGTTTCGTTAATGGATGAATTTACAACGGCTGGGACGTCTTCTTCTCCTTCTTCTGTAAGGTTTTCGCGAATCCTATCGAAAACAACAATCGTATCATTGAGTGAATAACCAA
>CALJNB010000074.1 GCA_937981985.1 uncultured bacterium | reverse complement strand
TAGCACAATAGGCAAAAGTTCTTGTACCTAGACATTGGTTTTCCGAATCCCAAAGTGCCCCAAAAACGGTAGTGCAGCCTTGGTCGTTTTCACAGTCTGCCTCTGATAATTTGGAGCAGATGCTTTCCTCTTGCTCGGTCTCACCAACATCATTTTGTGTCTCACCGCATGAGAACAATAAGATGGATGCGATGAAAATAAGTGTGTTTTTGCAAATATTCATTAGTGTACTCCGGAGTAATTATAAGCTTTAAATTCCGGATCGATTCCGTTCAAACCTGTGTTTCGAAATCCGAGAACTTCTCTTTTAACAAATAGACTCATATAAAATCCTCATTTGGGGGTGGTTTGCTGCTTTGAGCAAAAGTATTGCTTTCATTATAAATTTCCTAAAATCGTACACATTATTTGTACGGCCCCTTTTCGGCTTCTTTGTAATTTCGTTGCGTAAAAATGGAATAACAACAGATTTTTCGTCCTCGTCATTGAAAGAAATTCAAGGAATTCATAATCGCAGACGATGAACCCGAAAAGATCTGCTAGAACACAGATGACCAATGGAGAAACGAATGCAAGTTCCCTATGAAAAAATCAGTGAAGAAGCTCTGCGTGGAATCGCGTTGGAATTCGTTTCTCGTGAAGGAACCGATTACGGCGAAGACTTCGATATGGACGCAAAAGTCGACCAAGTCATAAGTGCGATTAAGAAAGGTAAAGTTCTTATTTATTACAATCACACAACACAAACCTGCAACTTACTCACAAAACGTCAGGCCATCGACCATGACGCAGCTTTGGAAGAGGCGCGTCTTGAATCAGAATTTGAAGACCATTAAACCTAGAAACGACTTTTAAAAATGATATATAAATCTATTAAAGCATTAGAAAAAAACCTAAAAACAAAAGTATTACTTATAGCTAATGCAACGCGCCCAGATATCGCAGTTGACCTCAATGAACTTGCGGCAAAACATATTCGAACGCTTTGCAAAGCCGACGAAAAATACACAGTGGTCTTGTTTGGAGGCGGCGGCACGATTGGTTTTGCCGATAGCACAAAAAGAACCTTGGGTAGTTTTGACGCCATCGTTGGTGACAGAATCAGCGGGTCACATTCCTTACTCGCCCTTTGCGCCGAAACAATCCACATGTCCAGATATGCAGCGATTGGCGCATTCGATTCAGGACTATTTTGGCTCCCCGAGGCTATTATTGACGGATTTACTTACGATGACATTCCCGCCTTAGGAGGATTGAACACCGAACACGATCCGACCATGCCGGGTCGGGTAGCCCAACTTCGAAGTCTTCAAAGACGCGCAAAAATTTGGCTAGAAGCCAACGCGACAACCTTTGATTCTGATCGGCTAAAAAGCGTAAACCTGGGTTTAGACACCGGATTATCGGAAGCCCAAATTTCTAAACTTGGTTTCACAACCCAGTCATTTCACGCACCGGCTCTCCTTGAACTTCTTCAAGTTTTGGATGAGAAGCTTGGAAATAAATCGGCTCCATTAAAAAGATATTCAGAATCAGACTTAGCTGACGAAGTAGAGTTCGAATTTGCGGCCGAGGTTCCAGGCGCAATCATCTCGACAAGTGATCGTAGTTTCACTTACGAATTAGACACGGGAAACCCTCATCCTGATACGGGTCAATTTGTTGGAGGCTGGTCGGAAAGCTTGATCTAGCCGATATATTCGACTTCCATAATTTCAACGGTTTTATTCCCGCCGGGCGTTCGAATGACCACTTCGTCGCCTTCTTTTTTTCCTATAATGGATTTCGCGACAGGGCTTCTAAAAGAAATCTTATCTAATTTTGCGTCCGCCTCTTGATGGCCAACAATTCTAACGGTTTTTTCTTCGTCTGAATCTAAATCAAGTAAGGTCACAGTTGCACCAAAAATTACTCTGTCGCTTTTTGCAATCTTTGAGATATCAATCACTTCGGCGTGAGAAGTTAAACCTTTTAACTCAGTAATCCGAGCTTCCATCATTCCTTGCTTCTCTTTGGCAGCATGATATTCAGCGTTCTCTTTTAAGTCCCCATGTTCCAAGGCGCGTCCGATTTCCTCTGAAATCTTTGTTCGTTCAGGTCCGCGAAGGCGCTGTAATTCTTTTCGTAGACTGTCTAAGCCTTCGGGTGTCATCGGTTCTTGATCTTCCATTTTTCATTCCAAATAAAAAAGTTATCTGTAGGCTTTTACCTACATTATGCTCGTTCGGCAAATTTCTTGTAAATTCAACGAGATTCTAGCGATATCTCTAACCTTCCCTAGAGCTCAAGACGCGCACTCACAACATCTCCATGAAAGGATTGAATCGACCGAACTTCAAAATTATTCCCGTCCATTTCAGCCATCGCACGCATTGCTGCATTCGCACCAGCGATGGTCGTATAATAAGGTACGCGACGCGTGAGTGTTTCGCGACGAATAGAACGCGAATCTGCAATCGATTGAGCACCTACGGTGGTGTTGACTACAAAGGTTATATTTCCGTTGATTATCGCATCAACAATGTGAGGTTGCCCTTCCTTAACTTTGTTAATCGCAACAACATCGATGTCATTTTGTTTTAGATAGGCCGCGGTTCCACGCGTTGCCACCAAATTAAAACCGATCGAGGCCAGCCCTTTTGCGATCGGAACAACGGCCCATTTATCAGCATTTCGTACTGAAATGAAAGCGGTACCGGCCGACGAACCTTGATTAGAAGCACCATATTGCGCCTTAATAAAAGCCGAAAAGTAGTCAGCGTCGATTCCCATGACCTCGCCAGTAGACCGCATTTCCGGACCTAAGATCGTGTCGACGTCAGGAAACTTGTTGAAAGGAAAAACACTCTGTTTGACGGCGTAATGAACCGGAACAACCTCATCCACAAAACCGATATCGTCTAAACTCTCGCCGACCATTATCCTGGCGGCAATTCCGGCCAACGGCACCCCGATAGATTTGGAAATGAAGGGGACCGTTCGACTCGCACGCGGATTGACCTCAAGAATGAAAATTCGATGTTCTTGGACCGCGTATTGAACATTCATTAATCCAACAACACCCAACTTAAGGGCAATCGATTGAGTTTGGGCGCGAATTTGTCGAAGAACCGATTCTGGCAAATTAAACGGCGGAAGAACACAGGCCGAATCGCCAGAATGAACACCAGCCTCTTCAATATGCTCCAAAATACCGCCTATCACAGCACGCTTTCCGTCGCAGACGCAATCCACGTCCACTTCGATCGCGTCGTTGAGGAAGCGATCTAGCAAAACTGGCGCATCATCATTGGATTTCGAGAGCGATTGGGCAATTGAAAAATGGGAGCGTAATTCGCCTTCATCGTAGACGATTTGCATTCCGCGCCCGCCTAAAACATAGGAAGGTCTGACGAGAATCGGAAAACCTAAATCTTTGCTAATATCGACCGCCTGTTCCAACTTTGTAGCCAGGCCCGCCGGAGGTTGAAGAAGGTCGAGTTCTTTTATGAGCCTATTAAAGCGTTCTCGATCCTCAGTCAGATCGATAATGTCTGTCGGCGTTCCGAGGATCTTCACGCCTCTTTGTTCTAGCGCATCGGCCAATCGAAGCGGCGTTTGTCCCCCAAATTGTAGAATCACACCTAAAGGTCTCTCAAGATCGATGATGGCGCTCACGGTCTCCACGGTCAGCGGTTCAAAATACAATCTGTCCGAAATATCATAATCTGTGCTGACTGTTTCCGGGTTACAATTGACCATTACAACTTGGTACCCTTGTTTTCTGAGCGCCATCGCACCATGAACAGCGCAATAGTCGAACTCAATCCCCTGCCCTATTCGATTGGGACCGCCGCCAAGAATGACCACCGTATTTTCGCCCAAGGGCGCAGCCTCGTTGTTCCCCCGTTCAAAGGTCGAGTAAAAATAGGATGTGCGCGCACTAAATTCTCCTGCACATGTGTCGACCTGCTTAAAAACGGGCTCTATCCCCAAAGTCTTGCGCAGTGCCCTAATTTCGTTTGCACTTTGTCCAACCAATGCACCAATCTCTCGGTCATTTCGGCCAAGGTTTTTAGCTTCTTTGAGCCCCGCCGAACAATCTTCGATGAGCTTTTTTTCGTTCTCAACAATGCGACGAAACTGCGACAGGAACCAAGGATCAATACCCGTCATTTCAAAAATAGTATCAAGAGCCAACCCCTCACGCAGCGCATCAAAGAGGTGGAACATCCGTTTAGATGTCGCTAAGCGAAGTGGCGCGCGATAGAAATCGGCAAGATCTTCGCCGTTTGAAGTAAGGCTGGTCGCCAACCCAAAAGCATCCACCTCAAGACTAGAAACAGCTTTAGAGAATGACTCGCAAAAGGTTCTACCTATTGACATTACCTCGCCCACAGACTTCATCTGAGTGGTTAATGAATCGGGCTCACCTGGAAATTTTTCGAAGGCGAATCGTGGGATTTTTGTAACGATATAATCCAACACCGGCTCAAAAGCCGCCGTCGTTTTTCCGGTGATATCATTTTGGATTTCGTCTAAAGAATACCCTACCGCAAGCAGCGCGGAAATTTTCGCGATAGGATAACCCGTTGCTTTACTTGCTAATGCCGAAGAACGAGACACTCGCGGATTCATCTCAATGACGACCCTACGTCCCGTCTCTGGGTCGGTCGCAAACTGAATATTACAACCACCAGTTTCAACACCAACGGCCCGGATGATGCGAATCGCATCGTCTCGCATACCTTGATATTCGACATCAGAAAGCGTTTGAATCGGAGCCACTGTGATGGAATCGCCGGTGTGAATTCCAAGCGGATCAATATTTTCAATGCTACAGATAATAACGACATTATCATTTTTATCGCGCATCAGTTCGAGCTCAAATTCCTTCCACCCGATCAAACTCTCGTCCAAAAGAACCTCAGAGGTCGGGCTTTGTAAAAGCGCACTCCTCAGATATTCGTCAAATTCGCTCGCGTTGTAGGCGATATTCCCACCGCTTCCGCCCATCGTAAAAGACGGACGTAGAATCACAGGATACCCGACGCGCTCAACGATCTTCATCCCATCTTCAAGCGAGCGCGCAATACCGGCTTTAGGTTGATCAATATTCAACCCCTCCATAATTTTAGCAAATTGCTCTCGGTTCTCAGCGCGGTCTATCACCTCTGGCCGCACACCGATCATTTCTATTCCCAATTCTATGAGCGTCCCCTCCTCGTGAAGCTCTAGCGCAAGGTTGAGTGCAGTTTGGCCACCGACTGTTGGCAAAATCGCATCGGGTTTTTCTTTTTCTAGAATTAACTTTAAAAACTCCTTGGTAAGCGGCTCAATATAGGTTGCATCTGCTACTTCGGGGTCAGTCATAATGGTCGCAGGATTGGAGTTCACCAATACAATTCGAAAACCTTCCTCCTTCAAAACGCGTGCGGCTTGAGTGCCGGAATAATCAAATTCGCAGGCCTGTCCGATTACAATCGGTCCAGATCCTATGATACAAATCGAGTGAATATCTTGTCGACGCGCCATATATTTTTAGTCCGCTAGTGTCGCGATATCGTAATTATTTTATTCGTAGATCAAAAGAGAAATAAATTTTATTTCTATTTATGCCTTAGAATTTGACACACTCCCCATGCCGCCCATAACATTGGAAACTTAATGGTCTAAAAACGAATAAGTAAAACACCGTTGAGGAAAAAATGAATTACGAACAATCCATTACAATCAATTGTCAGCCGATTGAAGTATACCAAACATACGAAAAGGTTTCAGAATGGCCACTTTGGGATTCTGATACCGAAGCGGCAACCATCAATGGAAGTTTCATTCAAGGCGCAACCGGAAAAATTAAACCGAAGGGCTCGCCTGAATCTAAAATGAAGTTAACCGAGGTCACCCCTAATAGATCCTTTACCGTTGAATGCGCCCTACCTTTTTGTAAGATGCACTTTACACACGTGCTAAACAAGGTCGACGATGGCACTAAGGTCATAAATCAAGTCAGATTCACCGGATTTTTGGCCCCATTATTTAGCCGATTAATCGGAAAGGAAATCAAAAAAAGCATCCCAAACTCCCTGAAGGGACTCAAAGAGTACATCGAAGTAGACTTTTAAGTCGCCGAAATACTACTTGTTATGGATACTATTTTTCCGACGCAAAGCGCCAAGCCATTCCTTTGGGCCGATAATTTGGGAGCTCCACCACGAATTCTTTGCCCGTAAAATTCCAAGAATGTACATCAAGGTTACTCTTGTAGGACGCTGGTGTTACAGGCAATTTCAAATCCTTCGAGTCATCAATTCTAACCATAAAATCTGGAATCGACACACATTCTAAACATCGAAAAGTCAGCCGACCGTCAGGCGACCAACGCCAAGAAACTTTTCGAAGTCCCACCAATCGTTTCGCAAAATCGGTGGCCCCCAAGACTTCAACCTTTCCTTCTTCCCCAAAAAGCTCCAGATCAGCAAAATCCAACGCGCTTCGTTCAGAAAGGGTCCAATCCGCACCCTCTTTAACGACCAAAGTTTCGTCCATGTTCAAATGAACAATCGACGACTGCCCCGAGACCTTCATACTTTCAAGGGAGGCACTGCGAAAGATTCTCGACGTTTGCGATTCACTTCTCACAACATGGCCGACTCCAGGCAAAAAAAGCATATTTGATTCGCCGTTGATATGCCTAAGGAGATTTGGTTTGCAATCAAGTTCATCAGAAGAGACAAAAGAGAGGTTAGCAATTTCGCCGAAATTTTTTCCGATGAAGGTAGATGTACCTTGCGCTATTGCAAGCCCACCATTTCCAAAACGTGGGTCCGTGGATTCAGAGTGACCTTTCATTATAGTGTTAATTTTTTGCGTTAAAACGGCCTCCCCAAGTTCCTCATCCGATGAAAGCAGCACGACTAACTGCCCGCTTAACCTCGGATCACGATGTAAGACGTCGACGCGTGGCAAACCAACTCTTAAGTATCCCTTTGATTGCGAACCTGAAAGTTCACAAGGCAAGTCAAGGTCATCAACATATCGCCAACGCGTCGCCGCTTCGCTTCTTTGAACTGAATACAAAAAAGGCAAATATAACTGCATCAAATTATCAATCGATAAGGTGCCCGAGCCACTCGTCGAACGCAGAACGGTCCGAGAGGTCTCCAATTCCTTTCCGCCAAAATTTGTGGTCACGACTTTATCAGACGTCAAACGACCGGAAATAGAAGCAAGCGTTTTGGGAGAAACCGTAAAATTGGCGATCAGTTGAACTTCTGGGTCAAGCTCAGAAAATTGTAAGCCAAGTTCAACTTCTCCTTTCTTCCAAACGACCGTAGTCTGCGAACGCGTTTTCGTTTTTTCTGGAGTTGCACCTTCGATAAGTGCAATAGAAAATCCATTCGAGAAATGAAGAGCATCTTCGCGAATGACCAAATCCACGATATCGTGTTCAGCATTCGACCAACTATTGGAATTACACGCAATGAGAAAGAGAAAAACAATATTGAGAAAAAAACGATATTTTTGCAATCGCTCACCTACGAGTCTTCGGGAGGCTCCACCATGGCGAGAAAGTGCTGAATTGTAAATGAAACCAAACGATCTTGATCAATTCCATCTCCCCGCTCACCGGTTACGATCGCAAGGGGATTGAATACATTGAAATATTTCGCTTCGATCATTGTTTCACCAAAATCTCGGATTAAACTCCCATCATCGAGAGACCGGATTTCGATTCGACCACTATAAGAAAAAAAAGCGTCCCGAACGATAACAAGATTGAGATTTGCCTGTGAAAAAAGTAGCGTTTCCGGACTCTGTCTCCAGAGAATAGTTCCCGAATCAACCTCAAAACAAAGTGTTTCCGAACCGTTCGTTTTCGCAATCGCGCGATTGCCTGAAAACACAAGATTAGGATAATAACCGCGACTTGATGCAACCGGAATTCTCCACGCAACCGAATGGATCTTGAGACATAAACCGATAAGTTCTAGACCTTCATTACTTTCGATCGAAAAAATGCAATAATCTCCGCTGAAGAAAAGTTCGCCACCAAACAGTCCCTCCTCTTCGACCTCCCAAGCGTCACGCCCCGTGAAGGCGAGTTTACTACTTAATTTAAATCGACTGCCTGATTGAATGCATACGAAGATACGTGAACGATAGATGCGAGGCTGAGTGATGACTGTTCCGGGTAATTTCACTTTCCAAAGCAAGTCACCGGTAATGGGATTGAGCGTATGGAAAACGCCGCTATTACTGAGCACCGAATAAACTGGGCCGGCGGTCACCGCATCCGCTCCGATTTTACGTTTAATTGGGTAGAACCAGCTTTCTTCCAATGTGCTTTTCGATCGTCCGATAATTCCTTCTTCGGTGGAGAAAACGAAGGTATCTTCGTACTGATGCATCGCGCGCACCGGACGGTCTTCTTTTACGCTTTGCGAGATCTGGCCAGTACCAAGATCAAACGCGGTTAGTGTTCCGTTAGTAACGCGTAAAAAAGCATTTTTTTCGCGAAAGATCGGACTAGAAGCCTTGGGAGTCTTCACCTCCCAATCGATATTACCCGACTCCAACGATAAACTGGAAACTGATGTTTGGGTTGGGACCACCAGGCGATTATCGTTCGTAAAAACATCTTGGAAGGAGATTCCTTTTGCTTGAAAACTCCATTGATAGGCTGGATGAATTGCGCGAAGTTTTTTGAAATCAAAACGAAAGTCCGGCGCTGCGACCGCCGTTAAAGTCGGCGATAATCCGGCGAAATCCGCTAAGAAGGATTCAGGCTCGTCGTTGAAAAGGTCCTTCTCACAAAGCTCATCCCAATAGCTTTTTAGATCGACCGTGAGTTCTCGGAAATCTGAAAAACGTTGATTCACGATCATCGTAGGATTTAAGCGTTCGACTTTTTCAGAAAAATGAGTACATACGGACACTATCGATTCGAGTAAACTTCTGGGGTCTACGTTATTTAGCAATCGCGCAGGACTTGCTTCGTAGGTCGTTCTCTCATTTCCGGTAGGCCCTATCTCCCAACTCCCGGGTGCGGATTCCGAGCTTCTGAGACGCAGATGAAAAGGCCGCTGAATTTCTAAATCAAATTGCGCCGATTGTGAGAATAACCTCATCCATTCATGACAGTGTTTCAAAAGCGTATTCAACGTTACGAAAACATGTTCTCCAAGTGCGAACGATTTATTTTCGAATTCGAATTGAACCTCTCCCGGCACCAACAGCGTGTGCAGATCAAAAGCGATTTCGGGTTGATATTGAAAAAATGCGTCGTTAGGTTCAAAAAAAACGGTGAGGCTAAAGTCAGGAAAAGATACCCCCAATGTATTTCGCGAAAAATCGTAATGCTCTCCGGTTTCCACGACCGAAATCTGTTGACTTTCATTCATGGTTATATTTTCTGAACCCAGGGATAAGCTTTCTATCAAACGCGATATTTCTGGATGTGCATTAAATCCGCGGTTTCCAATGAGCGAAGAAATATCGTCTAGAATGAGCTGGGCTTCGCGTCGAACGACAAAAGCGAACGACTCGAAATTGACCCGCTGATCTAAGCAGACGATCCGCATTTCATAATCAATACTTATTATCGACAACAAAAGGTCGGCGCCATCGCGAACGATTACAAAATCCCACGGCTCTTTCTGAAACTCTACAATCGCTTTTTTCGTATCTGTTTTGGAAAGTCGATTTAGTGCTGCGCAAAGTTTTGAAAAAAACGGAATGATATATTCGCTTTCGATACTCGCTGTTAGATTTACGCCACCAACGACAAGATCAATAAGATCAAAAAGTTCGCAAAAGTCGAAGGCATTCAGGCGCTGCGAAGAGAAAAGTTGACGAAGGTGTTCTAACCAAGATCGACCGACCGCAATCTCAATACTATTCCCAAGCTTAGGTTTGGACTTTTTTTTGTTTTTCTTTTTGGAGTTAGTGGAATTCATTGGGCATTTCGAATCGCCGCACGTCCTGCCGTTGTTAACTCACGCCAAAGCGCTTTGCCTAAAGTGATATGTTCATCGAATGCAGGGTTTTCTCCGCTACCGACATAAACATTTTGAATAGCATCAAAGTCTATCGATTCTGAAAAGATAGTTTGCGAAAGCTCTTCACGTGTGACGAAATACACTTTCAGGTAAACATCGTTGCATTCGATGAAAGAAATATGATCGAGCTCTTCGCTTTGGTCTGGCATTGGCTCAGAAATAACTTCGCTGATATCAGCGGCCGGAATCTCGGGAAACATTTCCATTCGAGTTGACTCGATAAAACGTTCAAGAATGAGCTCGCGAACGGCTTCGTAAGACTTTTCTACGAATACAGTGTCTCCGGATACCGAAAATTCGATAGACGTAGTTTTAATGCTCAGATGATTGTTCATCTTGAAAGTATGGCGAAAAAGCGTTCCGAGTTCAATAAACCTTTATTTTTTTTGAAGTCCCCCTTTATCGGAGCTAAGGGCAAGCTGAAACGAGTGTTGCGGATGATTCGTACACTTCACCTTTAGCATTGCCACTCAGGTCTACATTCGCACAGTTAGCAATTTCAGAGTTAGAGTTGGAAACAATTCCGTAACCCGCGCTATCGCTAATCTTGGAATCGGAAATATCCACACGCGCTTTTCGGATATAAATATTTCCCTCAGTATTAGCGCCACCATTCCACTTCTCAGAACCACCGAATGACACTTCGACATGTTTTAAAATATTCTGAGAAGAATTTGAATTGAATTCAATGCCTTTCCAAAAACCTGCAATTTTGTCTGCGCCGGTGAAAACGATTTTATCCGTTGCGGTTCCCTCAGCGGTCATCGAACCGTCTTCATCGACCGAAATCGTACCATTTTCGCCAAATTCAAGAACAACTCCGGGTTCAATCTGCACGTCGGCTCCAATCGTAACTTCGTCAAGAAATCGAAAGGGTGTCGTCTGCTTTTTCCAAAGTGTGGCAACGCCAATCGTACCTCTGGTAACAGAAATATAGGGTTCGGTATTATTCTCATAGATCGAGTCGCCATTCAAACTTGCCATCTGCCCGGCATGTAGGTTTAAGGCGCGACCGTTATCTTTGATCGTATTTGCGGCGAATCCACTTATATCACCATCCTCTCGGGCAGTAAGGGCAAAACCACCGCCCAAGGAGATCTCGCTATGGGTCATCACAAGTTTGGATTCTTCTTTGAGATAAATAGAACCGCTAGAATCTTTAGTTCCTGTCCAGTCAGAACCACTGGCATGTTTGATTGAAACATAGTCAAAAACGTTTGCTGAATTTTTGCTATCAAACTGAATTCCTTTCCAAAATCCTTTTGAAGGGTCCGTACCTTCAAAAGAGATAGGCTTCTCTGCGCTGCCTACAAGATTAAAGGAGCCATCATCTTCGACCGAAATCTCCGCCTCTTGTCCCATAAGAAATTTCGTATTCGGAGCTAGTACGAGGTCGGCTGTAATCTTAATCCCCTTCGGTATGGTAAAGCTTGTACCAATATCGAGCCAAGTTTGATCGGTGGACACAAGATTCGACGACGCTGTCGAGACTCCGATATTTACGGAAGGGTCCGCATTCGCGTCCCAGGTATTCGATTCCGACAGTTGCCCGACGAGATCCGAACCCACAATTCCGGCAATTTCGTTCCCGGTGATTTCGTTATTTTCCAAAGTGAAGGTGCTATCGTCAACAAAAATAAAAGCCGCTCCTCCGTTTTTTCTTATGTGGCTATTGGTGATACTCAGTTGAGCCTCATCAACATAAATTGCCCCCTTAGTATAATCTGCACCGGTGAACTTTTTTGATCCTGCGTACTCTACGATAACGTGATCAAAGATATTGGCTGAACTATCGGATTCAACTTCAATTCCCTGCCAAAACCCAACTGTATCTTCGACACCAGTGAATAATACAGGCTTCTCCTCGCTTCCTTCAATCGTCAAAGAGCCTTCTTTTTCGACCGTCAAAC
>CALJNB010000073.1 GCA_937981985.1 uncultured bacterium | reverse complement strand
GAGCTCCATAGGGTTTCCCATCTTAGCAAGTTCTTCTTGAACTTTGACAACAGCGGTCTCGTATGACGACATGGCGTAATGAGGATACAAGGGAATCAACAAAAATTTTGTAACCCCCTTTTTTGCAAGCTCCTCCAAACCACTACGTGTCGATGGATTTCCGTAACGCATACCCACAACCACCGGAATATCCAAACGCTCTTGTAAAAGCGCGCGCTGCTTCAGCGTCGACACAACCAGAGGTGAACCTTCGTCGGTCCAAATTTCGTGGTAAGCTTCAGCACTCTGTTTGGGACGAAAGGGAAGAATAAATAAGTTCAGGATAGTCTGCTGAAGAAATTTAGGTACATCGATAACTCTAGGATCAGAAAGAAACTCCCTGAGATAAGTTCGCACGTCAGGCGTAGTCGGCGAATCCGGTGACCCAAGATTTACTATAAAAACTCCGTAACTCATTTTACTACCTACTAGCTATAGTTCTAAAGCGATATCTTTCGCAAAATACGTAATGATAATATCAGCGCCTGCACGCTTCATCGATAATAATGCCTCGCGACGAACGCGCGCTTCATCAATCCACCCTTTTTCAGCCGCTGCCTTTATCATCGAATACTCACCCGACACGTTATAGCAAGCAATCGGCGCGTCGAATTCTCGCTTCAAGTCCTGTATAATATCAAGATAAGACAATGCGGGTTTTACCATCAATACATCTGCACCTTCGGCAAAATCGAGTCCGGCTTCGATCAACGCTTCGCGTTTATTTGCCGGATCCATCTGATAGGTTTGCCGGTCACCAAATTGAGGAGCCGAATCTACGGCTTCTCTGAACGGCCCATAAAATGCAGACGCGTACTTGACGGCATAACTCATCAACGCCACGTCGTGGAAATTGGCGTCATCCAGACCATCTCGAATCGCCACAATCATTCCATCAATCATTCCTGACGGCGCTACCATATCGGCCCCCGCTTCGGCATGAGAGACGACCTGTTTTTGCAAATTACGTAAGGTCAAGTCGTTGAGAAGTTTACCATCTTTAGCAACAACGCCGCAGTGGCCGTGAGAGGTATATTCGCAGAAACATACGTCGGTAATCACGTACATCTCTGGAAACTTCTCTTTGATCCTTCGAACCGCCCGTTGTGTGATTCCGTTTTCGTGCCAGGTGTCAGATCCCTCTTCGTCTTTTTCTTCAGGCAGACCGAAAACCAAGGTCTGATTGATTCCTCTTTCCAACAAGAGTTCTACTTCTTGATCTAAGGCCTGAATTCCCCACTGAGAAATCCCCGGCATCGCTGAAATCGGAGATTCCCCCTCGATATTGGCGTTCACGAAAATGGGCATCACAAGATCGTTTTTTGTCAAAACAGTCTCACGAACCATATTTCGAATGGCCGCGTTCTTTCTTAATCTGCGAGGTCTACGTAAAAGTTCAAACATGGGAACACCTATGAGAATGGCCTCCAGTAACACAATAACCTCTAAACGAACAGATGCGGCACAAATTGGCATTCACCTGATTTGAATCCAATGCGTAACAACGTCGAACGCTATTGTGTCGATTTCATATTTTCACTAGATTATAATAATCCAATTTTATCACTACATTTTGAGCCAAGCATGAATCGTATTTTCTTGTTCATTACTCTATTTTTAGTCATCGGTTGTGGCGACTGCGAAGACGAAACCCCGTTAAGAGACAACAACTCCATCAATAACGAAAACAATCAATCGAACAACGAAACTATCGCCGAAAAAAAGGCTGACGGCGAAACGTGCGCGAAAAATGCAGAGTGTAGCTCGAAGTTTTGTGAAGCATTCACCTGTGTTGCCAGTGCATCCGGACCTCGATGCGGAGCAATTTATTGCTCCTCAGAATTAGAATGCCTAGATTTTGTGAACCAAGAATGCGGGATCAACAAACCTACAGAAGCTGAACTTTGCGCGATCGACGGCAAAACCTGGTGTCCCACCGAGGACGACGGAACCTGCTGCGCCGGTGCAAACGATGTTTGTCTTTTTCAAAAATGCGTCGTTCCTGGTGATGCATGCGATGAAAACAATCGCTGTCCTCGTGACTCTTTTTGTGAACCCACGTTGAATAAATGCATTGCCGATGACTTGAATCCAAACAGCTGTACCTTTCGCCCCCCTATCGGCGACTTCGAACCCGTCGAAGCATTTGCTTGGACAGGTTCAACAGTCAGTCCCGAATACGACCAGGTCATGATGATGCCTGCCGTCGCGAACTTAACCGACGACAATTTGGATGGCAAAATTGATGAAAAAGATGTTCCTGACATCGTATTTTCGACCTTTTGGCAATCGAGCACCGGAGGAACACACCACTACGGCCGAGGCGTACTACGCGTTATCAGCGGTGATGACGGGAGCGAACATTGGTCATCAACTGGACTCGTAGCCCCCTTCGAAATTCGCGCTGACTCAACCCCGTCGATCGGCGATATCGATTACGACGGCGTGCCAGATATCATCATCGAAGCTCCCACTCTCGATGGTGGGGGCATATATGCGCTATCAAACACCGGTGAAATTAAGTGGTTCAACCCCACCGCGGTTGGAAATCTCTATGGCGGATCAGCCATTGCAAACCTCGATGGGGTCGGCGAAGCAGAAATAGTAACGGGCAGGGATATACTTTCATCAAGCGGAGCCTCAATCTGTCGAATGCCGGCGGTATCGGTTCTCCCTCTCATCGTCGACCTTGATAACGATGGTATTCAAGAGGTCGTAATCGGAAACAACGGCTTCATATTAACCGACGCGTCGGCAACCGATGGAACCGGATGCGTTGGATTCAGTACCGCTGGTAGTCGCGGATACACCGCTATCGCCGATACCGACAATGACTCAAAACCTGAAATAGTCTCGGTAGAGCCCAACGGCACCTTTGCCATCTACGATGACGACCAGACCGAGACCATACGCGTGGATATTCCGATCGACGAAGAACGTTTGGGTGTCGACTGCACCCCAGGAATCGCCTGCACCGCTACTGCCGACTGCGGTGCCTCGCCCGCCCTTTGTTACCTAGGCCAATGCGTGGCCCATAGAAATTGTCGACCTGGTGGCGGACCACCTACTATTGCTGACTTTGACGGTGATGGTGAACCCGAAATCGGAATCGCGGCACGTTGGTATTATCTCGTTTATGAAACGGACGGAACCATTTTATGGGCTCATAAAACAAAAGATTTTTCGAGCGCTGTCACCGGCAGTTCCGTTTTCGATTTTGAAGGCGACGGGAAAGCTGAGGTGGTCTACAATGATGAAGCCTACCTACGCGTCTATTCAGGAAACGGTTCCGGCGTAGATGCTGACAACGATGGATACAACGATCCGGAAATTCTTCTCGAAGAAGAAAACACATCAGGAACGCTTTTCGAATATCCCGTTATCGTAGATGTCGATAACGATGGGTCAGCTGAGATTGTTGTATCAGCGAACGATTACGCGTTCAAATTCGCTGGAGAAACTTTTGGTTCTAAAGGAATCCGTGTCTTCAAAGACGTTGAAAATAGATGGGTCGGTACTCGAAAAATTTGGAATCAACACACCTATCACGTCACAAATGTAAATGAAGATGGCTCAATCCCTTTAAACGAAGAAGCAAATTGGAACGAGCCCCATCTAAATAACTACCGACAAAACGTCCAAGGTGGCGATTTGACGAACGCTCCAAATTTCGTCTCGACCGTAGAGACTGACGGTCAATCGTGCGCCGCGTCGGGGTTCCGAGTAACATTTACTATTGAAAACAAAGGAAGCATCGGAGTCCGTATCGGCGCCCTATCGACTACCCTCCTCGGAGGAAAAAGCGGCGATCCTTTAGACGTGATTGCAACTGTGACGAATCGAACACCTCTTGGACCGGGTGCTACTGAGACCGTTGAATATCTTTGGACTGTTCCAGATAATTTCGTTGGGGAGTCGATCGATGTCGAGGTTCGAACCGATTACGATGGAAATGGAATGGGACGCCACAATGAATGTATTGAGGATGACAATACTAGTGTAAAAGCAAATACAATTTGCAACGTGATTCAATAAATCGTCCACGAGCCTCTTCATAAACTTTATTCGTAAAAATAGAGATAAATGTTCTAAATAGCTTTATCCAACGACTAAGTGTGGTATGTCCGTTGAATGAAACGACTTTCGGAAATGGATTGGGGTCGCGCGCTCATTGGTCACCACTTTCGAGAAAAACCTGGTTTTTTTAGTGAGTTTATCATCAGACTCGCTCATAAAGTTCTACCGCCCCACGTGTCAAAGAACGACGCAGTTCGTTTCATCAACGCCCTTCCGAAAAACGCGTTTCCCGATGTTTTAGAAAAAGCATATGAGACTGAACCAGAACTCGTCCAAACGATTTCTGGCGCTGCTACAGAAGCGTTTAACCAACTAGCAACGATCGTAAACGGCGCTGTATTACAGGATCCTCTATTTACCAGAATCCAACAATTAGAAAACACCCCTCCGACTATTGAACCAGTAAAAGGGATGCATGCAACCCATCTTCCTCCAGAAATAGAGGAACTGCAAAACCTTACCAACGAGATACGCAAGTCGTTCGGGGATCTAGGGACGAGTATCGATTTATCGTATCGAAACGAAAAGTTATATTCAGACTTGGTTCTTCTCAAACACCTCTTTGTGCTTCAAAGCTCCGACCATGCTACCCAACAACATCAAAGCGTTTGCGATCTTAGCTCAACGCTAAAACGAGAAAATTCGCTGGCAGATTATCTCGACCGAAAACTTGATTTAGTTGTCGAACAGATCGTGCAGCTGAACGCCGATACGGGCGAACAATATATTGCCCAATCAAAAGCCGAATACGGATCTTATTTCCGTTCCGCCCTTCTCGGCGGTGTTCTTGTCGCAGGATTTGCAATTGCCAAAGTATTCCTTAGTCAGCTGGATCTGCCTCCCTTAACGCTTGGTGTGTTGTTTGGAATAAATTATGCCGCATGTTTTTCAATCTGCGCGCTAATCGGTGGAACAATCGCAACCAAACAACCTTCAATGACCGCGACGGCCTTATCCCGTCATCTCGTAACACAGGGCTCATCGAGAACCTTGATCAAACGACTTTTAGCATCGCAAACCTTAACGTTATTAGGAAACGTCCTAGCAGCAATAACGGTTACTGCCGCTTTTGACGTCCTTTTTCCATTTAGCGTGGAAACCAAGGCGTCCCTGGTGGAAAAAAATACACTGAGTATATCTGTCATTTGGTACGCCACGGTTGCCGGTATTTTTCTTTCACTCGCCGGATTGGTTTCCGGATACGTAGCAAACCTTCTTGAGTACCGGCAAATTGGCCCTCGTATCTACAACAGATTTGGGTGGAAACCCTCAAAACAAGCTGGAAAAATAACACCCAAAATTGTTGGAAGTATCGTACTAGGCATGTCCTTAGGACTTACTGGAACCTTCGGAAAAATAACGGGGTTACCACTCGATATCCGACACATTGCTTTTAGTTCTGCGCACGCTTCGATCGGTTGGACCCTGAATAACCTCTTATGGCTCATAGCGGGGTTGGGTGCCATTGCAACAGTGAATTTGTTCGTCAGTTTTGGGACTACCTTCTTCGTATCTCGATCCTATCGGTCTCGACGAACTCGTGAGCAATAAATTAATGAAGCGTTCATAACAAAAAAAATTAACGCGAACCAAAAACTTGAACCCAATAACCCGACCGGAGCCCAACCCCAATTTCATTACTTTTCGCTGAAAGAATATTACTACGATGCCCGTCTGAATTCATCCACGATTCCATAACAGAACTCGCAGTCTGTTGACCGAAGGCTATATTCTCTCCGGTCGGTGAAGCTGTGTAACCTGCGTCTTTGGCTCGGTCAGAAAAGTTGCGTCCGTCTCTAGATGTATGATCAAAGTAATTCTGATCTGACATATCCTTTGCATGGGCATCAGCCGAAACAGCAAGCAGCGAATCCCATTTAAGAGGCTGGAGCGAGAGGCTGACACGCTCCTGATTTACCATCTCAAAAACGCGACATACTTCTGCGCTGGCCGCTGGATCACAGTCCTCTTCGAACGTCTCCTCTGCGCCCCCACATGCGCTCACGAATAACAGGAAAATTACAAAGAGCGCCTTCATAAGAAACCCACAAACATCGGACCACCATCTAAATTAATACTATTCTTGAATGTCAGTTTCCCCGTATTAGGATCGCGTTCAAAAATAACCAAATTTGATGAATTCGTGTTCCCCATCAGAAGTGATTTCCCATCAGGCGAAATTGCAAACGATCGTGAATGCTCCCCTTCTCCGGGAACGTGTTCAACAAGCGTTAACCCACCATCGACATCAATTTTGAAAACCGCAATTTGATGGAGAGGCTGACGATTAACCGCGTATAAAAATTTACCATCCTGACTAATATGAATATCAGAACTCGCACTCGAATCCGTTGTCCCCGAAGGCAAAGTCGTCGTCGTAACTGGACTAGATAAAACGCCACCATTAATTGCAAATCGTGTTATCGAACTCGAATTTTCATTGAGAACGTAAGCGAAATCGAGCGTGGGATGAAAATCCATATGACGAGGCCCTGCACCGTCTGGCGTCCTACCTGGCGTAGTTCTTGCCAGAGTACCCGTGTCAGAATCGAGCTCTAAAGAACGAATATGATCGTGGCCCAAGCAGGGAACGTAAACATGCTTATTATCATCTGAAACTCGAACTTGATGAGCACGGATACAAAAATTAGCATCGTCTAAAAGTTGAACCCTACTTCCCGGTAATTTTGTTGTCTCATCAAGTGAAACAACCTCAACGCTGCCTTCATTATAAGAGGCAATAATTGCCCACCTTCCGCTTTTATCTATGTCGACATGTGTGCCGCCGGGGTTTACACCCGCATCTGTTTGAAATGTGATCGTCCCCGCTTCATCGATGGAGTAGGCGCGTAGCGTCTGATCACTGGTTGTGTAGAACACATCCGTATCAGGATGTTTTGCCACCCAAGTAATTCTTCGTGCTGATGAATCATCATCAAGAGCTGTGAGAAGACGGGTTTCTTGATTGAAGTTCCACGTTGATAACTTTCCGGAACCTTCCCCAATTAGGAGTCTGACATCGATCGGCGTTGGAATCGAAACATCCGAGTTGGCGTCTTTGTCCGAATTGGCGTCCCCATCGTTAGCCAGGTCGAGGGGTTGCTCAACGTCAGCATCAGCGGCGTCTTTTTCTCCTCCAGCCATATCCTTTTTATCTTTGTCTATATTTGACGAATCCGGGGTATTTCCATTGTTATTGTCATTTTTATTGTTCTCCTGGATCGAGCCAGTGCCGTTGCACGCCCACAAAAAAGGAATCAAAATAAGGGCACTTTTTCTAAACATGAACGCTCCGAATGGGGTAACTGAGGTAATAATAATTATAACAGTACCAAAGCCCTCAAGTATTTTACAGCTCTAGTCCGACAGCATCGGCAGCTCGAAAGATAGGCTCCATGGATGTCTGAAACTGATGCGCATTCGATAATTCACGACGCCACATCTTCCCCCCCTTCTCGCCTTTAAATATATTCATCATATGACAGGTCATAGCTGAAAGTTTTATCCCTTTCTCGAGTTCTGATTCAATGTAAGGAATCCAACTTCTCACAATCTGTGCTCTTGAAAGACGTTTACCCTCATCCATCAATCTCGAATCAGCCTCAATAAACAACATTGGGTTATCCACGGCTGCACGCCCGATCATCACAGCATCAACCCGTTCGAGATGGGCCTCAATCTGATCCCATGTTTTCACCTCACCATTGATCTCGATCCAAAGCTCCGGGAAATCCGCTTTTAGCCGGTAAACGTCGTCATATCGAATCGGTGGAACACTCCTATTTTCCTTCGGTGACAACCCTTTTAGCCATGCCTTACGAGCGTGGACCGAAAAGTTAGTGACGCCTGACTGGGCAACAATTTCGACGAAATTTGCCATGTGTTCGTAGGAATCCAACTCATCAACCCCAATCCGATGTTTAATGGTGACCGGAATATCTACCCTATCGCGAACCTCAGCTAAAAGGTCGCGAACTCGCTCGGGTTCCTTCATAAGGCAAGCACCAAAGCTCCCTGATTGGACGCGTTCCGATGGACAGCCGACGTTTAGATTTATCGCATCATAACCAGCCGCCTTTATCCACTTAGCAGCGGCCACAAGCAACTCTGCATCATCCCCACCCACCTGACAAACGACTGGATTTTCACAATCACTTTTCAGAAGAAATCGTTCGCGATCCCCGTGTTTTAGCGCCATCGCTGTAATCATTTCCGTGTAAAGAACTGTATACTCAGTAATTTTGCGAAACATATAGCGAAAATGTCGGTCGGTATGCCGCATCATCGGCGCAATCGATAGTTTTCTATTTATCATTTTTCGTATTTGGGAAAGGGAAAGACGGTACGTCATCGCGACCCGCCTCAACTTGTTCAATTTCTGAGTACGGACAATGCCGACAACCCGACCCACAACAGTTGCCGCGCGATCTGAGAAAAAACGAAGTCAACACGAAAAGACCCGAAGTTGGATCCATATATCCGCTTTCCTTTCCCAAACAGGCTTGCCTATGTATCGATTCGAAATCAAGGTTCATGGATGTGTGATAATGAAAATCCAGTGCTTTTTCAAACAGAAAGTACAATGAAAGGGCTAGTAATGAGTCCACTTTCTTAAGAAATGGCAACTAGAGTAGTCGTCACTTCGATAGCCATTTTGATTCCGAAAAATTAAGTCTTCGAAATCGCTTGATTCCACTAGGTTTGTAAAAAATCCAAACGCGAAAAAACTTGGCACACTGGTTGCATTAAAGCCTAGGTAGACAAAGCGTTAACTTGTTAACTTTTTCTCTAAAATAGTTTCGTTGGTATAAGTTTGAAATAATTTATTGTTTCTTACCTACCTTAACCTGACGTTTTGGCCGATACGACAACGGCGGATCTTATCCTTTTGTGTCGGCAACCAGCGAAACCCCAATTTCCCACCCCAGATCTGCAAAAAAAATTCCCACCTGCCGTTGCTCGCCTAAATTCTGACGAAAATTAGGTTTTTAACAAAAAAGGCTACCCATAAGGATAGCCTCAAATCATTTATAAGCGAAATCTAACGCAAGAATGCGCTGCGAGTTCCGTGGAAGGTGGACGGCGCAACAATTGTGGTACTACCGACTTTAATCTTCATCTCCCATTCGCACTCCTCAGTAGCTTCAGTTCCAAGAGTCTCACCGTATGGTAAAGGCTTGCCTGTCCAATCCGGAACGTAAGTCTCAGGTTCGTTAATCTTACACGGGTTACCTGCCGGTGTTCCAATGAGAAGATTATCAGCACCCTCAACAGTTAGTTTTTCCGTGAAATAAGAACGAATTCCGTCGCTGGCTTTATCGAGCATCGCTTCGCAGAGACTCTGAACAATCGCTTCACCGGTGCCAACCTTTGCCGCCAATTTCTCACATGCAGTTCCGTTTCCAGCAAAAAGACCTGTTATGAGCTTCTCAATGGCAGCATCTATCGATGTGATATTTGGATCGCCAAAAGTGGACGGAAGAATAACGTTCTCCACAATACCGAGGATGAGAACACCATAATTTAAAGTAAGAGTATGTTGATCAATAACTAACGCATATCCCCCACGTTCGTCAGTGACCGGAACCACAGAACCAGTGAAAAATCCTTCGACCACATTGCCTGAATTCAAGTCATTGGAATCAAAGGTTCTATTGCGGCATGCCATATCACCATCAGCGCAATTTCCTCGCCACAATACCGTAATCTTGTTCCAAACTTGCTTGTTATCTCCAGAAAGTGTTCCAACAAAGTTGCCTGCACTATCGACCGCCAGGGTAGGCTCGCTGACGATTCGCATCGTTCCGCCGACCCTGAATTCTTTCAAGGTCTCAAAAATATCAGCCGAAATATTCGATGCACTGTTAAGCCACGCCGGCCCATTATTTTCAATCCAGTCTTTGAAAAAATCGTTAAGCTGGTCACGAATAACATCATTGATGAATCCATTCCCAAGGAAATCTTGAATGGTCTCTTTGAACGAACTCAAACTGTCCGGAAGGAAATCAACTATTAGTCCCAGGATTCCAGTATCCGTCCCACCAGATTCACCGACGAAAAACGAAGCAGGATCAGTTGCCAAACGTCCAATTAATTCAATAGCCGTACAAACGCCGCCTGGAAGAACACCACCCCCACCCGGAGGACAAACGGCCCCAACGATATTAAAGGTGTGGTTTACGTCGTAGGTTCCTCCAACCTTCGGGAGATTATCATCCAAATCAAGAAGCACATCCACAGACTGTCCGTTTTCAACTGCGGGATTTCCATCCTTACAACCAAACGCGGCCTCGACTTCTGGATTTGAACGCGATTTTCCGCGTGCTTCAATCGTATACGAAGTACCGTTTTCAACATTTGGAATGACCACGATCGGTAGGGTTCCATCGGCCGCACCTTCTCCTTGAGCCTGTGTTGAAGCCGTCAACATAGGGGTCTGTCCCGGAGTGCTTTCTCTTAAATAATCGGCCTTCACTTCAGCACAGGTAATATTACCCGGGAATGCACGGACCTTAACGTCTCTGAGATCGGCTGTTCCGCGATGATTGAACAAAACTTTATAGCTTGATGCGCCCTTCGCATTGATCGCTACAGTGAATTTAATTGGATCAATGGTGGTAGCACTCCCGCCTGCACTGACGACGACTTCAACCGTTCCGCCAGTAGTAGCCGTCCGAAGCTCCACCTGCGCAGAGCCATCTGAAGCCGTTCCCGATTGGGCTGAACTTAACGAAGAACCGGTTCCTGTCGGATCTTCCAGTGCGTAGTTCACGACAGCCCCTTCAATTGGACTTCCGTCCGCCGCAACGAGTCTAACTTTCAGTGGGCCATCGGACCCGTAGGGCAAATCTCGTGCGCAGATTGGGTAATTCGTCGAACATGGCATCGTGTGTTCTAACTTCGCCCCTTCCGGAATCTCTTTCCCATTGTCGGGTCTATTATTATCGGTCGTGACCTCGCCGTCTGAACAAGCTGACGCAAAACCTAAGACTAAAACCAAAACCGAAAATCGCAATATGCGCATTCGAAACTCCTTATATTCACGTAAAAAATATCGTAATCTTAATTATACACCGAAGCCAATACCAATCAAGAGAAGGGCTGAAAAGCTTCCCATCATAACATCGGCACTGCTTGGCTGCGCTTGTCGTAGAAACTCTTTCGGAACGCGGCAAATCTATTTTCCAAAATCGATTCGCGAGCAGATTCCATAAGCTTCAAATAATAAGCCAGATTATGCCAAGTGCACAAACGAGCCGCCAGGATTTCCTTGGATTTGAACAAGTGACGAATATAAGACCGGGTATAGTGTGTGCAGGCATAACAATTACAATCTGCATCAATCGGATCAAGCGAAAGACGATGTTGGGCATTTCGAATATTTACGACGCCAGAGTGGGTTAAGCATTGCCCGTTACGTCCATTGCGACTCGGAAGAACGCAATCAAACATATCCACGCCACGGGCTATATTTTCAATCAAGTTCTCCGGCTTTCCAACGCCCATCAGATACCGCGGCTTGTCAGATGGCATCTCTGGGGTCGTGGCTTCAACTGTAGAATACATCGATGGCGCATCTTCCCCGACCGAAAGACCGCCTATCGCAAAACCATCAAAATCAAAAGAACGAAGCGTCTGCGCGTGCTGGCGACGCAACGCTGGATCTGTTGCCCCCTGGATAATTCCAAAAAGAGCACAATCATCGCGCGTCCTTGCCTTCAAGCACCGCTCTTCCCATCGCGTGGTCCGATCAATACTCTTTTGCAAGTAATCCATAGGTGCGTCATGCGGCGGGCATTCGTCAAATACCATCATGATATCACTACCCAAGACCTCTTGAATCTCGATAACTTTTTCCGGCGAGAAAAAGTGTTTAGATCCATCAATGTGGTCTTGAAAGGTGACACCGTCCTCTTCGATTTTTCTAAGATCTTTGAGACTGAATACTTGAAAGCCACCGGAGTCTGTTAAAATCGGCTTATCCCAATTCATCATTTTATGGAGTCCGCCATGAGCCTCTATCACATCCAAACCAGGTCGGATATATAGGTGGTAGGTATTCCCAAGAATGATTTGGGTGTTAAAACGAACCAATTCTTCGGGCGTCATTGACTTCACTGTCCCCAGGGTTCCAACAGGCATAAAGATTGGCGTCTGAATTTCACCGTTTCTGGTTTTAATCCGACCGGCACGCGCAGCACCATCGCAATTTTGAAGCTCAAACGAAAAGGTTTTACATTCTACAAGTTCATTCATGGGTTCCCGATATCAGAGAATAAGCATCGCGTCACCGTAGGAATAAAAACGGTATTTCTCCTCGATAGCCTCTCGGTAAGCGTCGATAATTCGTTCAGGGCCCCCAAGCGAATAGACCAACGCCAATAAAGTAGACTTCGGCAGGTGAAAATTAGTCAATAATCCGTCACAAACCTGCCAGTCAAAACCGGGTCGTATGAAAATATCGGTTTCATAGGATCCGGGAACAAAAGGCACTTCCTTTCTCCCTTCGCTTTCCAAAGCGCGGGCTGAAGTTGTACCGATCGCGATAATGCGCCCCCCCTCTTTTCGAGCTTGCTCGATTGCGACTTCTAAATCCTTGGATATCTCATAATGCTCAGTGTGCATGGGGTGGTCATTTAAATCATCACAAGTCACCGGTTTAAACGTCCCCACACCGACGTGAAGGGTTAAGTTTGCAAATCGAATACCCCTAGATTTCAATTTCTTGATTCCTGCTTCATCAAAATGAAGACCCGCAGTGGGCGCGGCGACTGCTCCAGCTTCTTTTGCAAAAACGGTTTGGTAGCGTTGTAAGTCCGCATCTTCATAAGCGTCAAAAGATTCTTCTTTTCTACGCTTTACAATATAAGGCGGCAGCGGAATTTGACCAAATTGGCTCAAAAAATCTTCTAGAGAATTCTGGAAATTCAGCTGTATCGTGCACGCACCCGGTGCAACTTCCACAACACTAACTTCACCGAAGCCAAGCACGTCTAAGACACCTTCGCGAACGCGTTTGGACGACTTTGTCATACATCGAAATTTGAGGACGCCATCGCTCGCCGATTCCGACCAACTACTTGGCGAAATCGGATTGAGCACAAAAAGCTCCACCGCACCGCCAGTCGTTTTTCTCGCCTGGAGCCGCGCTAGGACCACACGAGTATCGTTAAAAACAAGAAGGTCATTCGGTCTTAAGAGTTCGCCAAGGTCGTTGAACGAATGATGAGAAATATGCTCTGACAACTCCTTAGGACTTTTGAGTAGCCGAGACTCTCCTCGCTCAGAGCTGGGATGGGTGGCAATCAACGATTCGGGAAGAACGTAATCGTAGCTATCTGTTTTTTCGAAATCTAACATTGGAACCAGATACCCAGGTTCCTACACAAATTCAATATCGTGGCGACGAAAAGCGCTTCTTTTTCGGTGTTGGCTCAACGCACTAAACGAACCCAAATAGCGTTAGTCGATACGAAGCGTTCCGACACCGGCTATTTCCAAGATCGCATCCGACACCCCCAAATCTTCGATCATAAGAATCGCTCCTCGAGTGTCTGACAAGGATATCGCGAACACTTCTGGAACGTAGCTAAGAAAATCTTTCCTAATTTCAGCGCCGATCTTTTCACCTGATGGATGATGGTCAAGCTCTACTGAACCGCCCCAACGAAGCGTACCATCGGCTTCCAAGATTGCGTTCCGCCACCGTTTCTTCTGGCCTTGTTCGCGTTGAGCTTGTCTGCCCATTACGCTGGCAAATCGTTCGTACAATTTGTTGTACGTAAAGTCGGATGTCCAAACCGGTTTACAGTACCCCATATAATCCGACCGAGAACTCGCTGGATAAAATTCCTTCTTTAATATCGAATATCCGATCGAACCCATTCCGGCATCTGGGTAAGGATATTCCGGATCAAGATCTGCCGACACCCCACACGGGGCATGAGGGCGTCCAAACATGTGTCCCATTTCATGAACAAAAACAACCGGTCCCCTTCCATCAAAACCAATCCCCATTCCTGCCCGCAAATACGTGTCATCAACCGGAGCAACAGGCGCGGTTCCTGCGATGCAATTTTCCCCACAATATTCAACAAAATCATCTCCAGGTTGAAAGAGACAGTAGTAATATACATCTGCGGGTGCGTTTTGGTCTCTTCGGTAATTAAGGCAAAAGTTCATCGCTGTATTATAGCCGGCCCCGCTCGGTGAAAGTTCATCCGAATAGGGAACCACCGAATCGACGGTTATTTTAACTTCTGAAACGGGAAAATACTCTTCGGCTTCTTGGACGTAAGCGCGGACATCGGCCGCTTCCAACCGTGGAACTCTCCCCGAACTATCAGCATCGTAGCGCATGGGAACCAGAACGATTTCCAAAGGCTTGGGAAGCGCTTTGATATCTAGCGAGGTCGAGACAGCTGGAAGCGTCGGTTTGAATAAACGTCCAGGCGAGTCACTTTTACATTGCTCGATCTCAATCAACTCAACACTGATGTTGCCATCGGTGGGAAGTTCTCCCCTCATAAACTCAAAGTTTATTGTCGAAGAGAGTTGGTCTTGAGAAGAACTTTCTAGGGGCGAATAACGCTGCTCTTTCACGAGCCCTCCAATCGTGAGCCGCACGAGAATTTCTCGTTGCGTCCAATCCTCTTCTCGTCGAACAAACACACGAAGCATTCCCGGCCTACCGGCAATGACCGGCGCATTGCGATTGGAGACCCATACCCCCTCTTTAATGATGGGCACCTCAACGGCTTGGTAGATCGAAACGTCAGTAATCGAAATATCGCTCGCCGGAAGGTCAACTACTTCAGGAGGCAGTTCGTCGTACGCACACGATTGAGCGGTAAAGGTTATATCTCGCTTCTGACCGTAAAGTTCTCCCGTCCACGAACCATTGGCCCCTTCGAGATTAACGACAAGCGTTGCGGTCTCGCAATCATTATCTTCGCGACAATACTTTTGAGGGCCCGAGGACTCCCCTTTTTCAAAAACCATTATACCCTTTGTGGGAACACCTCGTGCAAAACTATCGATCGCTTTGGCATGCTGCTCGCACGAAACCACCGAGGTCGATAATACGATAAATTCTTTTTGATAACCTCTTACACACCTTACTCCCTGGCTTGCATGTTCGAGGACCGATTGAACAGCCGCGTCCGGTTCGACGTTCGTGTCGATTTTTATTCCGGCATCCGCGGAAGGCGCGTCTCCATCGGTTAATAAAAGCTGCCCTTGGCATGAAGACAAAAGCAGTATCCAGACAAACTTTATAAGCTGCAATTTATCCCTGTCATCGCGAAGGTTGAATACAAAGAGTAGCATTTAATAACGCGAATTTAAATATGTTAAGATGTATCGCGCACCCACGGTATGAAGAACCCATATCCTTCCTTTAGCGCGGACGGAAAATCCTCGTGACGAAAACCCCTTAATATTGTTAAGCTTCAACGTCGCTAACCCCAAAGTAAAATATGCAAAACGAAAACCTTCCAATTCGCGTCCTCCCTCTCGTTGAAGCAAGTTTCGGGCTTGATGGCGGAGCCATGTTCGGCATTGTTCCCAAACCTCTCTGGACACGAAAAACGCCCGCCGACGAACAAAACCGAATCGACCTAGCCTGTCGTTGCTTGTTGGTCGAATATGCTAACAGAAAAGTCCTTATCGACGTTGGAATCGGAACCCGCTGGACCGAAAAGGAACGCAACATCTATAAAATTGGGAATCAAGATGTCGGACTAAAAAGAGCCCTTGCCGCGCATGATCTAACTGCCAACGATATCGATGACGTGGTCTTGACCCATCTGCATTTCGATCATGCTGGAGGTTTATGTTTCGAACAAGACGGAACCCTTACTGCGTCATTTCCTAATTCTACCCATTGGGTTCAAAAACGAAATTGGGATTGGGGACATGGACCTACTGCACGAGATGCAGGCTCATACCGACGCGACGATTTCGGATTTTTCGAAAAAGACGGTGCGCCACCACTCAACATCATCGACGGCCCGCAAGAACTCTTTCCTGGATTTGATGTATTCCCGCAATTTGGACACACCCCAGGAATGCAAATTTGCAGAATTCAAACGCAATCTGAACTCTATTTCTACTTAGCCGACCTCATTCCGACTTCGGCACATATTCGCGATCCGTATATCATGGGATACGATCTCGATCCGCTTACAACACTGCGCGAAAAGCGGGATCTCCTTCACGAAGCTGCGAAAAGCAACGGGATATTAATTTTCGAACACGATCCAATCCTTCCCATGGCGCGCGTTGAAACGGATCTCTCAGGGAAAATAAAGTTGATCCCCTAATATGGAAAAAGTACCGTATTCGGGTGTAAAATCAGGAAGGGCTTTCGGCGAGGATCCTAAGCCTTACATCTTGGCATCTTGTGTTCTTTTGATTCTAGAATTTATTCGACGTGCATTTTTTGACTATGTGCCGACGGATTTCACAGCCTACATTTCGGCAGGAGACGCTTTTTTCAAAGGACTAAATCCTTTTACTGAAGCAAGAGAACTTGTGCCCCGCTATGCCGGTTACCCCTACAACTATCTACCAGGGAGTCTGTATGCGCTACAGGCTTTGTCTTACTTTTCAACCGCGACGTTGGTTGCAATCGATTGGGTTCTACGATGTATTTGCTTGATTGGAGTGGTTTATGTTTTCCATCGAAAAATGTTTCCAACTTTAAATCTGGGATTCATCATCTTGGTTATGATTTTCTTTCAGCCTTTAAACGTGGACCTTCTATTTGGTAATATTATTACCTATTTATTTTCAGCGTTTGTCTTTTCGTACGCTATAGCGATGCGGGAAAAACGTAAACCTGCTGACTACTTATGGATTTTCTTGTTCGGCGTTATTATTTCACTTAAGCCTTTCTGGGCCATCCCAGTCGGCTACCTCGTCCTAAGCTTCGGACGTATAAAATTGTTATCAGCTTTCATTGCTGGGTTCCTCGTCCTACCTGCCCTCACCGTTCCGCTTTGGCATTGGGTTCCTTCTTGGATCACCCATACGTCCGCGATGCGAAAGTTTTATATCTCCGTCGACCTCCTTACATTATCTCCCCCTCTTCTTGTTATCATTTGGGTTTGCGGTCTGGCGCTAGGGGTTTATTTCCTACTAAGACAGAAACAGACCGAAGGTGAGAATTGGATTTGGCTTCTTGGCTGTGTCTCGATTCCTATGTGGCCTCGACTTGGTACTTATTCTTATGTGATTTGCTTGCCCCTTGTTTTCTTTTTCTGCGAACGTTGGGGATGGAAAAAGGGGCTCACATTCACCTTCGTTTTTGGCCCCATCGCGTGGATCTTACGCGACTCCTTAACCCTCCTTCCAGATGCCCAAGAAGAACAATGGGCCTTTTTTATTTGGGTCTTTATCGCCGCGTTTTTTCTCGTTCGAGAGTTAAAAGTCAGCGCCGTTCGAAAAGCGCATTAAACGCATCTTCTTTAGTTTTCTTCCAACCCGAATTTGAATTTAATTGTTTAAACAAACCCGCCTGAGATTCTTTTCGGACAAGAACGAACCGCACGTCATAGCGGTCTAAGGTTTCATCAACCCGTAGTCCAAAAGACGTTTCATCTAATCGTGCCCAGATCTGTTTTGACGGAAGTTCTATTCGACTATCCACAAAAACCGTTTGCTTTGGACTCACATCTTGTAAGGCGAAAATAAGATAACCCCCGTAGCGATGATCGTGAAAAATCCGTGCGTCGGGATCAATATTCTTTATTTCAGAAACCATTTCGAAGGGAAAACCTTCCTCCACCGCGCCCCGCAACTCGTTCTTTTTGCGGACCGGCATCACCTGGACATCAGCTATTATTCCCCTTTGAAATTCACCAAAAGGTTGAATGAGTAGAGCACATAAAACGAGTCCCAAAATGATGCAAAGATTCACATTTGACATAAAAGGCGTCACGACTTCTTCTCGCCTTTCTCTAAATAACTCTCTCAAATAGGGAGATACTGTGATCGGAAATACTAGAAAAAACCACATCAGCCCACGACATGCTTGTATCGCTAAAGCTGCGAAACCTATGAGTAAAATCGCATCCACGAACTCAAGTCGTGTACGACCTTGCCAGAACAATATGAGTGAGGCGATAAGCAATACCCAGAACAAAGGACCGTAGAAAACAGGATAGAATAGAGTTGTCGGAAACCACTCGGAGACCGTGTTTGTGATTACGCTATTTGTAGAAAGGTCACTCAAATATGCATAAATATCTAATCCCCTTGGATTCAGACAGGTTGCGATAAAACTAAACAAAGTTGCGATGCCGAAACCCCAAAAGTTCTTTTTTTTGAAGCGATCTTTTCTAAAGAAAAAAGTAAGAATAGTGTCTGCGAAAAAGGAAAGTGAGACGAGGACCGGAATTAGAAAACTACCGTGTAAATTCGCCCAAACTAACGTTAGGACGGGTAAAAAACATAAGGTCCAAAGAGACGTTTTCTCCTGTTTGACGCGATAGGCAATCGCGAGCGCGACAAAGATAAGAGGCCAGGCCAACAAATGGGAACGTAAAGCGATGATAAAAAACCCGAAGGGGATGACGCTAATCGTCAACAAACTCCCGATGAGCGAAGACCGCGCCCGCTTGGCCGACCACACTGTCAGGCACAAAAACGCACACGCAGCGATCGCGTTTCGAAACACCAACATCCCAGATAACGATAGATTTTCGTGAAGGATAAAGAGGATCCATTGCGCCGCCCAAGGCTGAACGAACGAAGGGGTATCAGCGGGCATCGTGTACAAGAAGTGGGCAACGTCGGGAATTCGGTGCGTTTGATTGATCAAACGTCCACAGGCGAGATGCCACCAATAGTCCCACGATCGCAATGGCATAAATGCCATTCCCATCGCAACGATAGAGGCCGGGAAAATAAGCCAAATGAGATCCAAGCTTAAAGGAGTTTTTAGCAAATTTTTAAGACTTAAATCAGGCTTCATCGCGCTCCCATTTAAACTCGACCGAAATAGTAATACCACACTTTGTCATCGAGAGCGTCTACTCCGAATATATAGAACGAGTCCAAATTCTTAGAATAGCTTCACCGAAATATAGAAGCGGGGCGAAAGAATCATCCATGATCCTATCGAGAATGGACACACGCCCCGTAGACTTTCATTTTAGATCGTATTAGGGTGGAATGGCTAACACATCCTTATAAGGCGAATAATGAAACGATCTTTTCTCTTCGGAGTTCTCTTTGCGCTTAGCGGATGCGGATCCGATACGAGTAACAATGCTAATAACTTCATCTATAACAATGTGAATAACGATCAAGCGATCGTGCCGGTTCCCGATTGCGCCATTTCTTCAGAACTCATTGAACAAGCGATAAACGATACGGGTGATACCCCGAAAATCCTCTTCGAGAAAGAGGGAATGAAAATCTCGGACGGTCAATCAGCGTTTTTTGATTTTGTGGTGCCGCCAAATACAAAATCGCTCACGATAATGGTTAGCGGAAAAGATTCTGAACAATATAACGTCGGCTCGTGGAGAAACGGAGACCGAAAAGATCTGGTTCCAAATAATTTTGAGCTTCATCCAGCTGGAATATGTAGTGACTGTCCCAACCGAATTCGCTTCACCTCTGGCGTGGGTTTAGCCTTTGCGCCCATAAACCAGGATGTTGAAATAAAGGCAGGTTGCCACACGGCATCAATTAGCGCCCGTACTGCAGGAATTAAAGTATTGGCCTCCGAAGCTGATATTATTGTCTATGCGCACCGATTCACTGAAACACCAACAGCCAAACTGGCGCTTAATTTTCACTTCTCTGGTGCTGATGGTCTCAACGCCGAGAGCGCTAAGACCAGTACATCCTTCCAAAATGATATCAAAAAATTAAAGGCCGTCCTCTCCCAAGCAAAAATAGAAATCGATCAAACCGATTACATAGATATCGATTCTAGCTTCCAGATCATCGAGGGCGGGGAACCAGATCTAATGAAAATGTATCGGACAGCTAAAGCCACCGGTCCCCTCGGCGACGAAACAATCCGAGGTATCAACGTTTTCTTCGTTGATGAGATCCTAACCGAGGACGGCGTACCTTTCGTAGGAATTTCCGGCGGAAACCCTGGTCCGATCATCGGAGGTACGGCGCAAAGTGGAGTCGCCGTGGCGATGAAAAAATCTGATCAAATTCCAGCGAGTCGCGGAGTCGTTTTGGCTCACGAAATAGGTCACTATCTAGGTCTCTTTCACACCTCTGAAATCCCTATCCTAAGGCTTCATGACCAAATTTCGGACACGAACGATTTCGACGAATCACTTCTTTTACACTGGAGTACGGGTGTTCAGGACAGTCCCGGTGAAACGCTCACTCCAAATCAAATTAAAGTCATACGAAACAATCCGTGGTTAAGGTATTAAAATGAAATTTATGAAATTAATTATCACAGTGATTCTACTCACTGTTTCTAATTCAGCATTCTCCCAAACACATGCAGATTCTGTAGCCATTAAAAACACGGTATCCGAAGACACACTGCCCAGTGCCGAAGAGGATGCACGTGAATTGATGAAACAAATAAACGCGATCGATTCTGTGCCCACACGCGAAAGCATGGAAGCAGTTTTTTCTAACCCAATCCGTCTGCTTGAAAGAGAAAGTTGTTCACAAAGAGCACAAGGGTACACGCGGCGACGAGCTATTTCTCTATTATCTATGTTTGGTGATGAAGGTCGAAAGTCTTTGATGCGTCTTAGCCAATGCAAGATTTCCGAAACTGGAGAGCGAGCAATTTACACCCTCGCACGAACCTTTCCCAATAACGAAAAGGTAATAAAGATGGTTATCAATTTTGACCATCTCAAGTCAAAAACAAGGGCCTTTTGGACGGTTCGTGCGCTTCGATGGATTTCTCCCAAGATCGCCAGACCAAAGCTCATTGAACTCCAAAGAACACAAAACGTCGAAATTAGCAAAATTGCCAAACGCCTCCTTGAGAAATAATCCAGAAGCCGCCACTCTTTTAGAAAACGAATAAAGGTTTGGAAGGAAGTACAAAATCACGTATTCTATTCATTCGTATTACATGAGTATTGCAACGGAGTCTTCGTGCGCCAAACCGCCGCTTTATTAATCACCATATGTTGCCTATGTTCCTGTGAAGGCGAAACCACTCAAACGACCTACGACGACGATCCCACCCCAATCATCAATATCAATATCGACTTTGGAGGTACAACTACGCCCCCAATGCAAAAAGATATGGGTAGCCAAACTCCGGTCGAAGATATGACCGTCACACCCGTTCCGGATATGAGTACCAAAGTTGATTCTTCACCAGATCTACCGGTCGAAGAAAAGACGATTCCGGTCATCGTCGCATTCGGATGGCAAGGGGTCAGGACCTTATCAATTGACGAGGGAAAAACATGGTGCGAGACCGGTATCATGACTGACCCGCACGATGATTTGTTTCGAGGTGGAAGTTTTCACGACGGTCTATTTGTCGGTGCGCACGCGGGATTTGAAAACCGTGGTGCGATAATGACCTCGCGAAACGGGTATGAATGGACCGCCCATCATCGGACGAATTTCGAACCCGATCTTCCCGAAAACCCATCGGGCCAATGGTATGGTGGGGTCGCTTATGGAAACGGAATGTGGCTAGCTGCAGGTGGCTGCGGCAAAATTGCGAGTTCCACCGATGGACAAACCTGGGTCCAGATGCCTGACTTTCCAGAAGGTTGCAAACCCATTCGGTCACTCGCATTTGGAAATGGACGCTTTGTAGCCGCTTTGGATGATCTAGGTTGGTGGGAAAGCACAGATGGCCAAACCTGGACTGAACGAGATGCTACTGCCGGAACGGTCGTCGTCTGGGACGGTGCCGATTTTGAGGGCGGACAAGACTCGTTCGGCACGACCTATTTTCGCGGACGCGGCCTCTGCATGTACGGTCAGGGTTGGGCAGAACAGGCGACGATTATGAGATCTGAAAATGCAGATTGTTCTAATGCGACCGCCTACGGGTCCCTGTCGGGTAAGACCATGGGGATTTCTTACGGGTACGCTCCAGCAGAAGACTTTGAACCCATAAACCTACCGATCGCTTTGAAGACCTGCTTAGGGCTTTAATCACGCCCACCGTTATACATAAAATTAGTTCGAAAGAACCGCGGCGATACGCTTGCTTAACGAGAGATCATTATCCTCATAAAACATCGGGACAACGACTTGCGGAACATCGAGGCGTTTTTTTAACTCGTGAATATAGTTTTCATCTCGAGAGGCCCAATCAAGTGCAATTTGGTTTGCGGAAATAAACTCAGAAAAAATGTCGTCCTTTCCCTCTGTCGACAAATCTCGCAGCGCCTTAGTATCCGTTGACTCTGTTGGACTTTGATTAACCATATTTAGAATCACATCGTCCAGCCCACGCCCCAAGGTATCAATTAATGCTTCGTGCAGCTCGATCGTTTCGTTGACAGGCATTTCTTCTGGCAAACAAACCGATACTATGGAAGTCGTAACCTTATCCAAAATAGATTTACTCAACTCATTCGCCGACTTCCCAATGGGCCCTATTCCACGCATCATTTTTGCGAGTGTTTTAGGTACTACGAGAAACGTGAGCGCATGACCTGTCGCAGGAAGATCAACAACCACATGGTCCCAATCTCCGGACCCGACAAATTCATAAATTTGTTCTAACAAAACGAACTCATTTACACTTGGCGCAGAATCGAAAAAGGCACGCGTGACACGATTTCCTGTAATCGCCTTTACGACGCGTTTACTCGGCAAGAATTTACGAAGAGTGGCGTTCAAACACGATTGGGGACTGAGATTTGTTGATGAAATTTTACCACGATTTTTGATTTGGATAATTTCTGATTTTTCAGATTCTCCATCAAAGACCGAATAGGTATCGGTTTCCACCAATAATACTTTTTTACCTTTTAACGAGTGAGCAATGGCGGCAGCAACGATACTCTTTCCAACGCCGCCCTTCCCTGTCACAAAGATCACTTTTGAGTTCTTCCACATGATTAGATTATCGACGGTCACTAAGGAACAAGCAAGGATGAAATTTCAGCTCGCTTATCTCAAAATCGCTCGATTTTTGCGAGTTGATTGAGCAAAGGAAATCTAAAACCTGGATTTTTAGGGATTTCTTTTATAACTTCGTCCTAATCTCGCCTCGGAGCCCTTTTGAATCGCGTTATCCTCTTTCTTTTTCTTTTGTGCATTGCTGT
Source organism: uncultured bacterium (assembly GCA_937981985.1). Lineage (GTDB taxonomy): Bacteria > Myxococcota_A > Bradymonadia > Bradymonadales > Bradymonadaceae > CALJNB01. The sequence continues at coordinate 15,113 of CALJNB010000073.1, read as the reverse complement.
AGCGTGCGGAAAGGATGCTGCCAATCTCCCCATCGACAGCGGAAAAAATCCGGACACGAGTACAACAATAGATGCTTCAAAAGATATTCTAGACGAAGACACGCCTCACTCTGCATCACTCACCTCATCTAGAATCATTCACGAAGAAAAGGGCTTAGACGTTAAAAATAGTCAATCGGGGCTCTTCGATTTCGTGGTGCCGATGGGGACACAATCGGTGGTTATTATGATAAGCGGAAAAGAATCAGAATTTTATACAATCTCGTCTTGGAAGAATGGGGATCGTACCGACCTCGTTCCAGAAAATTGGGCGAGAACCTCCTCGACCGCGGCGAAATTATGTCTGGTTTGCGATAACAGAATTACGTCCAGCGAAAGCATCGGAACCGCTTTTGTCCCGAACAACCAGAATGTGAATATAAAACCGGGCGTTCATACGGCTTCTATTTTTGCCTATCGACAATCCGGCGGCCAGGTTTCGGTCCTTCCGTCAACAAAGGTTGATGTTGTCGTCTATGCACATCGCTTCGACGAAATGCCCTTTGCGCGACTTTCGCTCAATCTGCATTTCACTGGCGCTGCAGGTTTGACGGCCGACTCTGCTAAAACATCTCCCGATTTCTTGGCGGAGATAGAGGTACTAAAAGATATCTACAGTCAGGCGAAAATCGAGATAGATCGAATCACCTATACCGATATTGATTCAACATACCAAATCATCGAAAATGTATTGGCTCCCAATAGCGACCTACAAAAAATGTTCAAGCTGGGTAAAGCCACAACGGTGTTAACGGACGGAGAGTCTGGTGGCCTGAACATTTTCTTTGTGGACGAAATCTTACTAGAGTCCAGTGGCGGTTTTGGAATAGTCCTAGGGTTCTCTGGAGGTATACCAGGGCCGATTATCGGCGGGACGGCTCGCAGTGGAGTCGCGATTTCAATGAAAGATCAGATTTCAGCGACCCCTCCAGGATTTGTAATAGCGCACGAAATCGGTCATCACTTAGGACTCTTTCATACGACCGAACTACCGCGCGCAACCTCCCAAGTTCACGACCAAATATCGGATACGCCGATTAATGATTCATCTATGTTAATGCATTTTTCTGGACAAAACAGAACATTGAGTCCCAATCAAATTCGGGTCATGCGACTCAATCCCTGGCTAAACTATTAATCGCATCCCTAACAGGACTCAAGTTGAAGACCGGTTACCGACTCCGTTCATATTTATTGAGGCGACCTTTCTACGCTCCTATACTCGCGCGCATCTTTTCAGAAAGACGTTCTGCATAAACGGCAATTGTCTTTTCATCAGGCCCCTCGATCATAATTCGAGCCTTTGGTTCGGTCCCTGAATATCTAACAAGCACGCGTCCTTTATCTCCAAGCTCCTCTACTACACGGGCGAGCTCATCGGAAAACCCTGGGATCGAATCAATCTCTGGCTTTTCTTTAACGATAATATTGACCAATGTTTGAGGCAAAGCTGTCATGATTTTTGCGATTTCACTCAACGGTTTGCGTTCACGGCGCTGAATAGCCAATACTTGCAACGCGGCGAGTGTTCCATCTCCGGTTGTTGAATGGTCTGCGAAAACGATATGACCTGATTGTTCTCCACCCAAGGAGAAATTTCCTTTCCTCATTTCACTTACCACGTGGCGATCGCCTACCGCTGCGCGAACGAGCTTAATACCTTCATTCTCCATTGCGATTTCTAGCCCGAGATTACTCATGACAGTTGTAACAACGGTGTTGTTATTGAGCAGCCCACGATTCTTCAACGCAATCGCGCATAAACCAATAATCTTATCACCATCGACGATGTCCCCTTTTTCGTCGATCAAGATCACTCTATCCGCGTCGCCGTCTAAACAAATCCCGATATCGGCGCGTGTCTCGCGTACTTTGCGAGATACCGAATCCGGGTACAGACTTCCACATTCCTTATTGATGTTGAATCCATCGGGATGAACGCCCATGAGAATGACCTCGGCGCCCAACTCTTTAAACACCCAAGGAGCCACCTTGTAAGCAGCGCCGTTCGCACAATCCAAAACGATCCTCAAACCGTCGAGATTAAGATCACGTGGAAAACTATGCTTTAAAAATTCAAGATAGCGTCCTCCAGCATCATCGATGCGTATCGCCTTACCGATTTGATCTGAATCAATCTGCGGCGGATCTTCGGCCAAAACCGTCTTTTCGATCGCAAGCTCTGAAGCATCGGGCAACTTAAAACCATCGCTTCCAAAAATTTTAATACCATTATCATGGTAAGCATTGTGGGATGCCGAGATCACGATACCGGCATTGGCCCTCATACCGGTCGTCAGATAAGCAATTGCCGGCGTTGGAAGCGGGCCAACCAACTGGACATCTGCCCCCATAGACGTAATTCCAGCCGCCAACGCGCTCTCAAACATATAGCCAGAAACGCGGGTGTCTTTGCCGATTAGAATCTTGGTCTTTGAACTCTCATTTCGAAAATGAACCGCTATCGCTTTTCCCAAGCGAACCGCAACCTCTGCTGTCATCGGGTAGACGTTCGCTACGCCTCGAATTCCATCGGTTCCAAATAATTTTCGTGCTGACATAACTCTATCCTAATCATCGGGTATTCTGGCCGGTTCAAACCGGCTATTATTCGGCTGGTTGTATAGGAGTTTTCGATTCGATTAAAGCACGATCCGGTCGATTTTATTCGTCATCTTGCTGCAAATCCAAAACAACCCGCGACGCGTTTACAGTTTCAGGAACCGATTTCACGAGAACCAATCCATCCGGAATGTCACGAACACGAACCTTCAAAGCTTTCTTCTCATCCCCCGTAAAAACCTTACCGGCGAGATCAACAGTGACATGAATGGTATCGGTGTTAATTTTGTTGAGTAAGGCCTTGGGTCCTTTGAGCTCCAATTCAATCGTATCCGGCTCAATTAACATCGGACCAGGAGCATTTAGATCTACTATGGGTAGACCTGAAATAACTCGATTTCCGTATTGGGCACTAATATCCAAACGTACGTTGATGGCGGTTGTCGGATCGTAGGTCACCAACGGGTCGTCGATTCGAAGACGAACGCGCCGTGTCATGGTTGTACTTTGTCCGGTTACATCAATTGCCTCAGTGACGATTTCATCCAATCCAGCTAGAAGGGTTTTTGGGCCCGTCACACGAATCGACTTCGGATTTACAGTGACTACACCGAGGTGGAAGGGTTCTTTGGGGGTACCGATAACCCGGGTTTTTATGGGCACCAGTTTTTCAGCTTCGTTATCAATCTGGACAACGATTTCGCTCGGAACGATTTTAACAACCCGTACCCCACTCGGAGTTGAAATCGAAGTATAAGGGATTTCGATCGGGCGCTCGTGATCGGCGACGCTAACGTTTAGGATAATGGGATTGAGTTGGTTCCGGTTAAAACGGTTTAGATCTGACTCTCTCCCGCGCACCGATACCCCCACAACCTCAGGGGCATTTCCACCAATGATCATTGTCCCCGAAGGTAGCACCAAACGGACTGGGATATTTGTTGTGACGGTCGATTCTTGATCGGTTCGAACCCACGCGAAAATAACAATGGCGAGAAAGAGTGAGATCACCTTCACCGTAAAATTATCCCTAATGATTTCTTCAAATCTGGAATCTTTACTCATGGGTTATCCTTTCGGCCAAATGTACGGCGCGCGCGAAAACGTTCCATTAAAGCATTCCAACTATTATCTTCGATCTCTGTTGAAAAAATACGCTGTAGTAACTCACGAAGCTCGTTGGTTTCCAGTGGACGAAACAACTCTTCGTTATAGGCAACCGACATGGTTCCGGTTTCTTCACTTACGATAACGACGGCCGCATCCGTATCTTCAGCCAAACTTATACCTGCCCGGTGTCGGGTTCCCAAAGCGCTATTAATTTTGGCGTTATGTTTGGAAGGCAGGATAACTTTTGCGGAGGCGATGCGCCCACCGCGGATGATAACGGCACCATCATGAAGTGGATTTCCATGTTCGGTAAGAAATAGCGAAAAAAGTAATTCTCGTGATACCGCAGAATCGATTCGTACAGCCTCATCGGGAATGAGGTAATCAAGGTTCGCCTGTCGTTCAATCACAATAAGTGCGCCGATTCGTTTTCCCGCAAGATTGGTGGCACACTGAATGACTTCCTCCAAAACATTAATTTCCTGAAACCCGCTTCTGCTGGACAAGAAGTTCGAAGTACGGCCAAATTGAGCAAGTGCGCGTCTAATATCTTGCTGAAAGACAACGATAAGAACGATTACGAAATTTTGAAAAAATTTATCAACAAACCAATGCGTTGCCGGAAGGGTCCAAAAATTATTTTTAGAAACGACAAAGAGGAGGAGAATAACCAAAATCCCCATCACAACCTGAACGGCACGCGTTCCTTTTATCAGGAGAAGTCCACGATAAATAACGTAATAAATAATTACGAAATCAACGAGGCTTGCTAACCAAACCCATTTATTTCCCCCACCAAAAATAGATAAAAGTTCTTGCATGGTGTCGCGGTGTAAAGTCAGTGATAACCTTACGTCACCTGTTCATTCTGACAACTAAAATTTCTAAGTCGAGGCGGGTAAGACCATTATAAATATTGGGTATCATCGGTCTGACTATCCGCGATGAAACAGCGCCACTATTCCCAACACTTTGGAATCGAACTCAGGTCAACACTTTGTTTTTCAGCACTTTTCCCGCAAGTATCTTTACCCAAAATTCGGTAACTCGTAGATGTGCGGTAATTTTTAGAAGCTTCTGGATAACCGCGATTACTGGAAAGGTCTTTGGCGATGTTGGCAGGTAAACGACAAGGTACAGGCGTCTTTGCGAAACGGCCAAAATCCTCCTCTCTTTTCGCGCCAAACAAAACAACCCGCTCCACGGGCGTTTCAGTTGTTCTTAGGACCTGAACCTTCGCCACCTGTTTTGCAGTATTTGGCTTGAGCTTCTTGCCAGCATGAATCAATAAACCTTCAGAACCGTCGCCGAAAAGATTCACAATTCGTGTGTGGATCGCTGTTTTACTTTCTATAATTAAGTCACTTTCATCGCCGCTGCACATGCCTCCGCCCGAACGTTTATTACTGAAACGAATTGAAAGATCCCCCACATCATCAATCTCGGTCATTGCCGTCGAGAGGTCGGTCACAGGCCCAACGAGCTCGGGAAATTCGACCCCTTTGAACACGCGCGTACTGTTTTTCATCTGAACTCGCCAGGTCACCTCCAGCATCGACTCCTGCCCGTGCAGTTTCGTCACGCGACCTCTAACCACACCGTCAACGCTTTTAGGCGTTTTCAAGCCCGACCAATTCGGGGGAAGTTCAACGGTGTCCGCACCTGCGGAACCAAGCGATGCTAGAATCTTATCGACTAACCAAGCCGATCGTTCACTTCCCTCGATTCCGAGATCGGTCACGCTGCCCACGGCGATTTTCGCAGAACTTTTCTTAGACTTAGCGTTCACGACTTTAACAATCTCGGCCGCGCCTTTTTCAAAAGATTTTTCTAACTCCGCACGAGGCTGTTCTAGAAACTGACTCACATCTTTCGCCTCAATAACAGCCATCGCGCAGACTTGGGTCGCGGCCCGCGCTGTATGCCAAAGCGAAATTTTTGCCTCAATTACCCCGCACCGATACCCCTGACAAATCTTGTCGCGTAGTCGTGTTACAGCCTTCTGAGCAGCTAGATCAGACGCATTGGGTTCTGCTATTGAAACGTAAGCGGTCTCTTGTTGATAATTCGCAGGGGGCATTCGATTTCCATCACACTTACCCTTTTCGCCTGGAATAACAGCATCCGGTGTTTCTACGGCCTGCGATTTAATCGCTTTAGAATCCGGACCGCTGCAGGAAAAGGAACCTAAAAAAATGATCCAAAGTATTTTTTTCATTGGAATCGAGCCTTAGAAATAAGCGTATTAAAATCATCGAAACGCTGCTTATCGTATTGCCCGACGGTCGTTAAACTAAACTCCCAAACCGCGCCGTTTTGATAGGTTCTGAAAACCGATGCCGTTTCGTCCTTTTCTTTCTCTCCAGTAACAACATCATCGGCGGGAATTCGATTAAGGGTATGAAACAATCCAGTATAATCTCCAAACTTGGTGGTCACGGGTTCTGAACTTACAAACTCTCCCAGACCGGTGTTCGGTTTGGCTTGCATCGCCATTGCCGCATTTTGTTGGCTAACATTTCTTTTCGTAATGGTTATCTGACTTGCACCCAGCATGTAGTTAGATGAATAAATCAATCCGAATGAGGTCGATTCTGGAACCACCCAATTAGGAATCACCGGAATGATGATTCCTTCATTGGTGTTAATCATCGCCGTTTGGTCCGGATTTGCAACTTCTACGATCACCCCTTTCCCTTGAATCAAATCGGTAATACCCGGATCCTTCTCAACCATTCCCGTTGAGAGAACAACATCGGGCTGGCCTTCAAGATTAGGGGTTTGTTGCCTTCCTTTCACTAGCCTGAGTTGTGATTTCGTGAATTGGATAGCCTCATCAGTTGTGATCGTACCATCCCCGTCGTCAGCCCAGCCGCGAAGCGCACCCAATAGAAGATAACTAAATGCCGGACGTGCTTCGTTTGTTAATTGTCCCGCAACTTCGTCGGCCTGAGCCGCCGATAATATTGTGACCCCGCTTGTGGCCTGAATCGGTTTGATGATCGGAATCACCGGTTGCGTACCCGTGGCTAATAGCTCGCCATTGGAGGATTTGCCGCTAAAACAAGTGTCCAAAACGACGATTGCTTTTCTTCCGTCCTTGGTGAGCATTGAAACCAAATCCTTTTTGGCAAGACTTCTCGATCCAATACTTGCAACCGTTTGTTGAGCGTCCATCCCGACAAGTAGGCCATCGGTACCGTCGTTATTCGCCGCGCCGTGCCCTATGAAAATAAACCAAATCGTCCCACCATCGGCAGTTGCCGCTACAGCTTGATCAGTAAAGCGATTAATCTCTTCGATGGGTGCGTTTTTATCCGTTAAGACGAAAACATCATCCATTCCCTTTGCATCGCGAAAATACTTCTCCCAATCGTTAGCGTTCTGAACAGCACCGACAACATCGGGAAGAAAGGCATAATCTTCGATAGCAATAATCACCGCGGCGTCTTTGGACTTAACGTCGGTCTTATCCCATTTCGCAAGGCTAGGCCAATCGGCCACCCCACCACGTTGCTTAATGGTTCCGCCAGGTTGAATCATGGTATATTGCGTAGCCGGACCACATGCTGCAAAAAAAAGAAGCGCAAAAAGCGCCGAACTTTTAAACTCTATTCTCATTTACTCGCCCTTTTATTATTTTATTATTCGTTATTTTTTAAACGAAGTGCTTTGATTTCGTTCTTCAAAATTGGTGTCAGCTTTCCATCTGCTTTCGCTTTGGACTCGATATTATCGATCGTTGTTTTAACGGCTTCCTTTTTCTTTTCGTTCGGAAAAAAGGCCAATACTTTCATGACATAAGTTGGGCCTTTGGGAGAATCAATCATTTCAGCCGGACAATAACGATCGTCTTTTACGAAATTTGCGATTCCTTCGGCTACTGTATTTACGACACTTTCACTTTTAGCGTACCCATCAATCACACTTGAACTCGACGATGACGAAGCCGCAATGGTTTCGCCCAGATACTGCACAGCTTGAACACGTGCATTTCGCATCGCCGCCGACCGCGCAATGTCTTCGGAGGGGGATGCCGGTGAAACGCCCACGAAATATTGTCCTTCCGAGCTTTTCGGAGGGCGATTAGCCCAATCACAATTGGACTGTGCTACCCTGTCGGTCACTCGAAACGCAAAATAGACATCTTTGAAATCGGTACTACGTTTCCACGCCCAGCCATCAGCAACTGATAGAGATGAAGCGGTGGCGGTAGTATCGAGGTTCGCTTGTCCCCCCGTTTGACGACCCGATTTTTCATATAAGGTTCCGGTTCCGTACCAAAATTCTCCTACGTAACGATCGGTACACGCGTCCGGTGAACTATCACAACACGCCTTAAAGGCTGCCGGATCACTAACGTTGGCAACAATCTTTTTAGTGAGATCGTATTTCACTCGAATGGTAGTACCAGAGCTATGACCCATTGAGGCGTCCCCGCCGACCCCGGCCTTTTTGGCCATGACTTCACCAGCTTCAGTTAATCCGAAATTTCCTTTAACCTCGGTGGAAGAGTTATAATATTCATCAAAGCTTCCAGACGCGTTAACCTCTTTATAAGTTACAAACTTCGTGCACTCGGTTTGGATCCCGCGGTTCTCGTCAATCTGGTCTTCAACCAACTCGTTAGAGAGAAAGCGTCCCACAAAATGGCTCGGATCGTCATCAAAAGAGGCTCGAAGGAAAACACCTTTTCTGGGTCCATTCAAAGTCGCGCCTGGCTCTTCGGACATTTTCTTGTCCGGATCATTAGCGTTACCGCTGCAGGCTGAAAGTAGCGAAGTGATTGCAATTGTAGCTATTAAAATACGTTTCATTTTATCCTCGGACACGTAGTAGGTTTGATTAATACGTTCATCGTTTCACTAAATTCAAATTAAAAAACTTAACTTAAAATCGCGTTTGTACGTGATGAAGGGGCATATGGTAACCGACGCTTATTTTCCGAGCAATGGCTAAATTGGTTCAAAAACCGGCTTGATAAAGCGGGCAATTTCATCCTAACATCCACGAATCCAACTCAACCCTAAGGATTCTTCGTGGTAGAAAATCTTCTGACGCTGTTAATGCTCATCTTTCTTCAAGCTGTACTCGGTTTTGATAACCTTTTGTACATTTCTCTTGAGTCCAAACGGGTTGAAGAAGACAAACAAAAGAAAGTACGAACCTGGGGAATCGGGCTCGCGATCGTTTTAAGAATCGTTTTGTTGGTGGTCATTTTGAAAGCGATCGAATCTTTCCAGGTCACCCTTTTAGAAATTCATTCCAATGCAATCACCTTCAATATGACCGCGCATGCACTTATCGTTTTGGGAGGGGGCTTGTTCATCGTTTACACCGCAATTAAAGAAATCACCCATATGCTGTCGAAGGACGACCTGTCTCACGGTGTGAGTGAAGAAGAACAGAAAAAGTCGGCGGGTAAAGCTATCGCGACCATCGTAGTGATGAACCTTGTCTTTAGTTTTGACTCGATACTTAGCGCAATCGCTTTGACCGAAGTGGTGTGGGTAATGAGTGTGGCAATTATCATCTCAGGAGTGCTTATGATTGCACTCGCGAATACCGTTTCAGAGTTCCTGAAAAAGAATCGCATGTTTGAAGTACTCGGGCTCTTTATCCTCCTCATTGTCGGAATCATGCTTCTTTCTGAAGGTGGCCATCTAGCTCATCTATCGTTCTTCGGATATCCAATTGAAGCGATGAGTAAAGCCACCTTCTACTTTTCGATCATCGTTGTTGTTCTTGTTGATATCGCTCAAGGGCGTTATCAGAAAAAACTTGATGCAGAACGCGCCCAAGATATCGGTTAAAAATCGAGTTAGATTTCTAGTGCATATCGGTGTCGTCTAAAGACCCGAAATATGGGCATTCATTTGGGCGATCTCAGCGTCTGAAATCACCGCGGCAGTCCATGCCGGCATATATTTCGTCCGCGCGTCGTAACCCGTACCACCGTGTCCACTACGCACATCACTTGTAACATCTGATACGGTCGTAAGATCTTGCTCGACTTCAGGGGCTTTACCCGTCGCGCCATGACAATTACCGCAGAATTGTAAATAAAGACCTTCATCAGTTGTTTCGTTGGGAAAGGCATCAAGCCACGTCCAAATCTCGGCCATATCTACATCGCTCAGCTGGGTGCTATCGAACGCCGGCATCCCGCCGGGAGAATCTTTGAAATTATAGAGCGATCGTCCACTACGAGTTATAGAGCTAGAATATCCAGGGTCCTTGTACCGAAGTTGCATCCCTCTGTCCGTTACGCCTTTCCCTTCTTTGCCATGACAACCTGCACATTTTTGAGCGTATTCAACTTGCCCACCGCGGGTTACCGGATTCACGGAAACCAAAAAGGCTTGGATATCGGCTATGACTGCGTCCGATAAAGCTGGGAGCGCGGGCATCGTCCCCACCCCGTCTTTTACCGCCGGCGAGATGTCAGCCACGCCTTGAATCGAACCACTCCAAATTGCGCCGCCCACGCCGTCTGCACCGTGACAAGCCGCGCAGCTCGTTCTATATAACGCCGCTCCAGGGAGCTCAGCTACATCATTCTTGCCGTTGTTCACCATATCGCCTTTGTTATTATTTCCGGCATCTGACCCACTATTATTATCCGTCGTATTGTTGGGAGTTGTAGATACTAAACTAAAATCGAGCGCGTCTGGCGTACAAGCCCCCAGAAGGATAAAAATAATAATGACGAACTTCATCGCTTTCCTAAGTGTTTGTGATGATAAATTGTAGTTTTTTTTTGCGTGATACACAACTCCCCATCCTCATGTTGAGTCCTCTTTAGTTCTCACCCGCCGCACAATGTGGCAAACAAAGCAAAAAATCGACTTGACTTCGTCGACGGAGTGTCCATGTTTCGCATCATAGACGCCTAAATATGGAGACCAAAAATGGCTAAAAAGACTAGAAAGTTCAAAGCAGAGGTATCGCAAGTACTAAGCCTTGTGATTAACTCGCTTTATTCAAACAAAGAAATCTTCCTTCGAGAACTCGTTTCAAACGCCTCTGATGCTTTAGATAAGTTGCGCTTTGAAACGTTATCCGCCCCAGATTTAATGGCGGGTGACACCTCGCTTAAAGTACGTGTTCTTGTCGATGAGGACAAAGGAACCGTAACTATCTGGGACAACGGCATCGGAATGAGCGAAGAAGACCTCATCACCTTGTTAGGTACAGTAGCGCATTCCGGTTCTAAAGGATTTATGGAAGCCATGGCAGAAAATGCAAAGACCGACGATATGAACATTATCGGACAATTTGGCGTTGGCTTTTATAGCTCTTTCCTGGTCGCCGACCGAGTGGAAGTTATCTCAAAAAAGGCAGGATCTGATGAAGCATATAAATGGTCGTCTAATGCTCAAGACAACTTCACCGTAGAACCCACCGAGCGAGAATCTCGCGGAACTTCGGTTATTCTACACGTCAAAGAAGCGCAGAATGAATTCGTAAATCCGTTCCGTCTCAAAACCTTAATCACCCAATACTCAGATTTCGTGGGTTATCCCATTGAAATGCTCAAAGCCGCTTACGGTGAAGAGGGTGAAGCTATTGAAAGCGAAGAGTTCGAACAAATCAATAAAGCAGAAGCATTGTGGAAGCGTTCACCGAGTTCTATTGAAGAAGAACAATATACAGAATTCTACAAACATCTCACCCACGATTGGGAACCGCCGATCGCAAACACGCATTTCACCCTTGAAGGAAAGCAACTTTTTACGGGTCTACTTTACATTCCCTCTCGCCCGCCGTTCGACCTCTTCGATCCGGACGCAAAACATGGCGTACGTCTATATGTCAAACGTGTTTTCATCATGGAAAATGCCGAAGAACTTGTCCCAAGATGGTTACGCTTCATCCGCGGTATTATCGATTCAGAAGATCTCCCCTTGAATGTAAGTCGAGAGATCCTTCAAGATTCAAAACTCGTGAAAACGATTCGTAAGCAAGTTACCAAGAAAGCGGTCGAACTTCTGACAGAAGTTTCAATCGAGAAACCCGAAGATTATAAAGAGATCTGGAAGAACTACGGAACCGTCATCAAAGAAGGTCTACACTTCGATCCCGACCAAAAAGACAAGTTGGCAGAACTTCTTCGATTCGAATCTTCTACTCAATCTGATCCATCTTCATTAGCGGCGTACATTGAACGTATGCCTGAAGAACAAGAATCCATTTTCTACGCTCTGGGCGCTTCTCGAGCACTGCTTGAAGGTAGCCCACATCTAGAGATGTTGAAGAAGAAAAACTTCGAAGTTCTCTATCTCACCGACAGTATAGATCAGTGGGCCATCGAAACGCTTAAAGAGTTCGACGGAAAAATGTTGGTTGATGCTGTGAAGGGTGATTTCAACCTGGACGGAGAAGATACTGAGGAAGAGAAAGTTGAAAACGAAACATTGAAGCCTCTTACCGAGAAATTCAAAACCCTACTCGAGGAACAAGTTTCTGAAGTACGCCTCTCTCACCGATTGGCAGATTCGCCGGCATGTTTGGTGACGCCCGAAGGCGGAATGGCAGCGCACATCGAGCGCATGTTACGTGCTCAAAATCACGCGATGCCCGAACAAAAACGCATCCTCGAATTGAACCCAAAACATCCTCTTATCGATGCGATCCAAAAGATTTCTACTGATGATAAAAACGAAAAAGTTCAGGAATGGGTTGAGTTGATCTATGACCAAGCTTTGCTGGCCGAAGGAAGTCCGATTGCCAATCCGGGTCTGTTTGCCAAACGTATTACCGGTCTAATGCAACAAGTTGCGACGTCGCAACTTTCTTAGAAGACCTAAAAAAAACCGAAAAAATACCATCGTTTTATCCGGTATCTTTTCGGTTTTTTTTCGCCCGCGCATGGACGAATATATTCTTATAAAGACGAATCCTAAAGGTGCGCCTGTGACTATTTTTCTGCGTTACCGTGCGTATTTTGTTTCTCGTGCATCCACGCCGCATGTTGAGGTGCTTTCTTGGTAATGCTCCATTCCTCTAACATCTCCCATTTGACCTTATCGAGTCGGGCTAATTTCGATTGCTCGTCGGGATCAGGACAGGCGAGTTCGATACGATGCCCGTTTGGGTCAAAACAGTAAATGGAATGAAAAAGTGAATGATCGGTGACGCCTAAGACATCAATTCCGTTTCCTTCTAGATGGCTTTTGAACTCCAATAACTCGTCGCGATCTTTTACCTTGAATGCGATATGTTGAACCCATTTGGGTGTATTTTCATCGCGTCCCATTTTGGGCTGAGTAGGAAGTTCGAAGAAGGCAAGGACACCTTCGTTTCCTGCGTCCAGAAACACATGCATATAGGGATCTTCGGCCTGCGTTGACGGGACCCGATCTTCGGCGATGGCCAAGACAAAATCCATTTTAAAATTTTCAACATACCAGTTAACGGTTTCTTTGGCGTCGTTGCATCGGTAAGCAACGTGATGAATTCGCTCAATTTTCATATTTACCTCATAGTCTTCTATTACCTTTTAAGTATCATATCGCCTTTTTTCTACAATAGCTCTATCGAGAGCAAAGCGGATTATCTGCAGCTGACAAAAGAACTCAACTTGTGTAGAAATCGGTCACGGTCCCATAGCTCAGCTGGATAGAGCGCTGGATTCCTAATCCGGAGGCCATAGGTTCGAACCCTATTGGGATCACTAACTTAGTGACAATTGAACGAATAATAGGTCCGCAAGCGTGAATTCGGTCTGTCTCATATTGTCGACCATGAGGAAAAGAAATGAAGGACTGAAGCTATATTTGCGTCCTCATTCGATCGAATTCTGCTCCCAACATTGAACTTTTAGTTCACACATTTTTATAACTAAAATGCGCGAAGCACTTTTTTGAAAAAAGTGGCCCAACTCAAAATGACGTTGAACCGTCTACTTGTTAGGCGCGTAACCAACTTTTTGGAAACCTGAGTAAGTTCCAGTAATTGTTCAAGGTTGGCCTGAGAAATATTTATCGATTCAAGTTCCTCGACGGACAGAGAAAAAAGAAGGTTCAGGTTCGTTTCAGCGTCTGAGATAAGACGAAGCTCGCGCTCTCTTAATACATCACGCACCACTGCTCCAACATCGGGGGTTGAGATATAGGTTAGGGCTCCGTTTTCGACCTTCCCCGATATCTGGATGAGACCCCTTCTCAAAAGTTCGTTGATTCCAATGCTCGCTGTGGCTTTTGATACTTCCAAAATATCGACGATTTGCGGCGTTGATATCGGACTTTCGGATAAAAAAACTAGGGACCAAATCCGTCCTTCGATGCTTTTAAATCCCCAATACTCGATAAACTTTCCTATAGCCCCCGAAGCTCGCGCCAGCTTATCTTTTGCTTCATAGCCTACCTCTTGTTCACTTATTATCAAACGATCCAAATCAAATACCTGCTAGAATACCAACACGATACCATCCTATTTACTATTGCAAAAGCAAATCGTTCAACGTACACTAAACAATATGAAAGAAGAGAAACTTAAAATATTCTACGATGGCGCTTGTCATCTTTGTTCAAAAGAAGTCGATGGCTACCTCAAACGAGACCGTTTCGAGAGGCTGAATGCAATCGATATCTCAAACCCCAGGTTTAATCCGAACGACCATGGAATGGATCCGAAGCGGGTTCACAAGTATTTCCACGTAAAGACCCAAACCGGACAATTACTTGAAGGTGTACCCGCTTTTGCTGCCATTTGGGATACGTTAGAGATTTTCAAACCCCTGAGCTGGTTTTCGAAAACCACAATAGGTAAAATCTCTATGGTCCCGTCCTACAAAGTGTTCGCTGAGATCAGACCCTATCTTCCCAAGCGCAAAGATTGCGAGGCGTGTCGGGTGGCCTAGGCTAGAACGCTAAGCTGCTTCAAACCATTGCTGAAACATAAGCGCGGTCCAGAGATCGGGGCCCCAGTCTCGCTTCCCACTTTGGTGCTCATCCCATCTTGCGAGAAGCAGCTTAGAATCAAAAAAGCCTTCATTCTTCAAGCGACACTCATCTAGTAATGCAGACGCCCAATCTTTAAGTTCGTTTCTCAACCACCCGTCCACCGGGATTCCGAAACCTTGCTTTGGCCGATCCAAAATTTCTCGAGGAACGTATCGATAAGCGAGTTCTTTTAGTGGGTATTTGGCGACCCCGTTTTTGAATCGAAACCCTGGTGTAAGCCGCCAGGCAAACTCGGTCATCCGATAGTCGAGCAACGGGCTTCTCGTTTCTAAGGCAACGTTCATCGATGCACGATCCACTTTGGTCAAAATAACATCGGGAAGATAGGCATTGAGATCAAGAAACATCCCCAGTTCGCGATAAGTTTGAGGCGGCTTTAGATTCAAATAAGGGTCAGCGTCCCACATCGAATCCATTCCTAATACCAAAGGCGTG
>CALJNB010000072.1 GCA_937981985.1 uncultured bacterium | reverse complement strand
TGCCGCCGATTGATGACTCGATAGAAATCGCGCTTCACACTGAAGAAGTTCACGAAATCTTTCGCCGCGAACACTCCGATCTCGTGGACGCCAGTTCTATCATTACAGAGCTCGCCCAGCAAAAAGAGGCGGCTTCCTTAGATGTCGTCCTTTTGCGATTAAAGGAGACCATCCCGGGCATTGTATCAGGATTGGAGTATTTACACCGTTTCCAAAAGCCACACGGAAATCTCCGGCCAAGTAATATCATCGCGTCTGAAACCTATGGTGTAAAACTGACTGATTATGGAATTGTTGCCAGTCTCGTGGTTAACCATGAAAACGAGGGCGAAAAGACGCCGTTATTACAAGCACCTGAATATGTCCCATTCACTGCACCGGAAATAAGAACAAACGAGGCCTCATTTGCAAGCGACCTGTACGCCTTAGGTTGTATCTTATTTGAGGCGATTTCGGGGGTTTCTCCTTTCGATGCTTTGGAATTTGATTTGGTCGATGGAAAACGTCGCCTTCAACCGCCTCCCCTATCCGATTACGTACCGGCGTGTCCGTCAAGTTGGGGTGAACTCGTAGATGGACTTCTGAAGCCGAATCCGGAAGACCGAACCAAACTTGCCGATATTATCCCTTTGATATCTGGGTCAGAAACCTATTCGGTGCATATCCAGACCGACCGCGTTGAAAAAGTTATCGGGTTCCGAGGAAGAAAAGCAGAGTTGACCTCGATAATCCGAGACGCCAAGTCCGCGACGGAAAAAAACCAACAACGACTGACGATTATCCGCGGGGAAACCGGAAGTGGGAAGTCCGCATTGCTACAACAAACAGCTCACTACCTTTCACGTCGCGGCTGGTTAGTTCTAAAAAGTAGTTGTTTTCATTGGGAGAACGAACTTCATCAAAGTTGGTCAAAAATAGCGGCCACTTTAGCAAACGTTTTGGACTCATTTCCGAACGAAATGAAGGCGCAGTTTTTCGAAGCACGCGCTAAAGCGACACAGATCCTCGCAGGGATCCGAGGCGAGAAAAACGGCTTGGGAGCTATGGATAGAAATGCCTGCGTGTTAGCTTTGCACGAACTTCTCAAAATTGTCTCAAAAGAAAAACCGATTTTGCTCGTGTTCGACGATGTTGAAAACGCAAGCTTGGATACGAGTTCATTACTTATCGATTTATTGTGCATTCCGGATACGTTCAGAGCGCTCGTTCTTCTATCATGGACCGCTGATGCAGACGATGCTGCGCCTAGATTGGTAGACGATCTTTCGCGAACTTTAATTGATTATCAAACCTTAGAACTCGCACCGCTTGAAAACAAAACGCCGCCGAAATATCTTTCCCCGCTACCTATGAGGTTACAGCGGCTCGACTTTCCGCTGATATCGATGTGGTGGGCAGCCTTCCCACAAGCGATTGAGGACGCCCTTAAGCATCGCGATATCATTAATAATAAAACCTTAGCGCTCCACACGGCCCGAGCCGTTTACTCGGAGTTAAGAACTATCGAAAA
This sequence comes from uncultured bacterium, assembly GCA_937981985.1. Lineage (GTDB taxonomy): Bacteria > Myxococcota_A > Bradymonadia > Bradymonadales > Bradymonadaceae > CALJNB01. The sequence goes on along the minus strand of CALJNB010000072.1, from coordinate 24,406 downwards.
ACTGGTAACCGGTTTAGTGTGTATTTCGTCGACGTTACTCCCGCGTAAAGTAATCGTAAAAATTGTTTCCGCACACGCCAAACACCACGATGCCTATCAAATCGAAGAAGCGATTGACGCGTTGCTTGACCTCGAGTTTATTCGTGAATACGGCGAGGACGTAGAATTAGCACACGATACCATTCGTATCGCAATGCTTGCTGAAACCGAGCCTGCTGAAATCAGCGCCCTTTATGCGAAACTCAGCAAAGCATTTCGGCATAAAAAAGAACTCTCGATCGAATACGCCCATCGTGCTGGTGATAATCGGAATGCAATTTCGGAAAGTATTAGCGAGGCCGAAAATGCAACACGTTCGTTCGCTTTCCATCGTAGCGCCGCAATTTGGAAGTGGATTGATCTTCATAAAGAGACCATGCCTGGTAAGCAGAAAAGCGATTACGTTGAAGAGTGGGCAAATGCGGAGTTCATAGCTCAAGAATATACTTTTGCAGCGCAACTTTTTGGACGCATCATCGAAAATGAACCCCATCGTTCACCTATCCTAACGAAAATATGTCAGAGTTTTCTATGGTCAAACAACCTTGCTGAAGCCCTTCAAACCCTAGAAAAGGCAATAGAACAAAATGGAGGTAAGCTACATAAGAAAAGTCCAATCGTTTTTTTCGCCAAAGAAAAAAGCATCGAAGAGATTAGCTCGAAGGCCCCCGCGTCCGAACTCGCGAAAAACTATCATTTCGCGACCAAATACGCCTCGTTTCTATCTGGGACGTCGGCTGCCGGAACTGCGATTCGGCTTGCATCCTTAACCAAAACCGAAGGACGGGAAACGTGGTGCTACGCCCTTTCTGCTAAAATGCGCGTTAGTTATTCCTCCAAACTCGCCACGCCCCCAGAACTTTTTTTATCCTGGGCGCGTAAATACATAAGTGCTGAACCCAAAGACGAGAATATTTTCTTTCTTCAAAAAATTCAGCTGCGCTTCGGGAAACAAGAGCACGATTTTCTAAAGCTCGTTTTCGATAAAATGGATCCTCGAGCGCCGATTACAACCCTAGTAGATGCCCTCGACTTCTGCCTGGAGTCTCTGGCTTTCGGCGGGCGAGAACGTGCAACTAAATTCGCATTAGATGTCATTCGCGCGAACCATAGAAATCGTTTCGTGAGTACAATTGCATATCAAATTCTCATCCAAGATGCGATTTATCGAAACGATGTGGAGGGCGCATTACTGTACTTCGAATTCAACGGATTTCAGGCTGATTTCAATCGGATGTCCGAATTTGAAGTTGTTAATTTTATTTGCGAAGCCGATGTTTCTATTCTCCAAGGTGAGTGTGAGGTTTCGGTTGCACGGTATAAATTGCTTTCTGAGTCCCCGGCGTTTTCCCATTTTTGTCCTCGGACCAAAGCTAACTTAAGTCTGGGCTTATTTCGGGCGTTAACGGCACAATATCGACGCGATCGGGCTTTAGGATCAAAACGCGTCGGCGATACCCTTAAATCCATAGCAAAAATTTGTAACCAATTTAAAAAAACCTCTGGATGTAGCGACCCTTACCTCTCAGCGGCGAGTCTAAGGGCACTAGCCTTAAGTGCCCGTTTACATGGAAAAAACAAAAAGGCCGAACGTTTGGTCCGACATTCTATCGAAATCCTCGATGGTCGATTCTCGCCTTTGATAAATGCCGTTAGTCTGGAAGCACTGGCAATTACAAGTAACGAAGAAGACCGACGGGGAATGTTTGAGAGCGCTGTTTTGTTACAAAGCTACTTCGGTTACTCTCAACTTCTGCAACAAGAAGGATGGCCAGCGTTTGAAGATATTCCTAAAAAATAACAAGCTGGCACTTGTGATGATAACGTTGTTATTCGCAATTCCAGCTATTGGCCAGCAATCATTTGACGGTGGCACGCTACTACACGAATTCACGGTCGCAGATAAAAGTGTTCCGAAAAAAAGCCGAAGAAATAATAATGGTGGTGGCATTCCCCCTCTTTCTGCGGACGTGCAAAATGATGAACCTATTTTTGACGACAAAGGTCCAAATTTTTCGGAAACACAAAAAGAACCTTACGGTGACCTATCGCCTTTTGGAACAACCAATCAGCTCGACGATAAAACAGATCGAGTTAAAACCCTGAATTACTTTTCTAACTTCACGCCGTCGATCATTCCTTACAAGCGCGCGGTCGCGCAAAACGAAATCGTCAAAAACGACGAAAAATATGAATTCAAAGTAAAAAACCAAGCGGCGAGAAAAGTGCCAACGCTCAAATCCAGCAAGCCAGGGGAAGTCTTTTGGGGGAGTTTTCTCGTCCGGGCAGAACAATCGCGTCTCCATCCGCTTCCAAGTATTTCTCCAGACCAATCGATTATAGAAATACAGACTGAACCTAAAGTTGGCGTGACGCTGTACAAGGATAGTGCCGATAATTTCTCTGCCAAAATAGACAGCAACGCGTTGGTGAGAATTAATATTAAGTACTCAGTCCCTTCAAATTACTTTAACGGTATTTTTGCGGATGAACCGTGGTCGGAGTTCGAGCCTAGTCGGGCCTCGCAACTTTCTCCAGAAATCAGCACGGTATCGAAGCGTGTTCAAAAGAAACTTGGATTGTCGCGTCGCCTGTCCCCGTTAACGAACCTGAATATCATGGTCGAGCATTTCCGGAATTTTGAAGCCCGCCCCTTTCCCGAAGAGTTAAGAAAGGGAGATTTGTACGAACAAATATCGATTCATCAAGTCGGCGTGTGTCGCCATCGCTCACTGGCCTTCACAATAACGGCAAATAGTCTGGGGATTGCGACGCGATATATTTATAACGAGGCACATGCTTTCGTGGAGGTCTTCTGGCCCAAGATGGGTTGGCGTAGAATAGATTTAGGCGGCGCTGCCGACGAGCTCAACGCCGCTTCTAACGATGGTCGTGGTTTACACCAAACTGCGCCGGACACTCTGCCTCAACCCGAGGAGTTTCTCAAAGAACAAAGTCGCATGCAGACTGATTTTGGTGATGACAATAATGATGCCACGGCCCCGAACGTTGAACGAAACGATGACGTTCCCGATTCGTCGGCGACAGATGAGCCAGCGGCGGCCGCTGACCTCACACTCGAGCAAGGAGATAAAGACGTCAGCGGACTGCCAGTGAAAGAGACCGATCTAAGACCTCGGCCTGATTTGAAAATACTGACGGCAAAAAGTTCGGTAAAACGCGGGATGACCGTAATGGTTCTTGCAAGTATTCAGAGCCAAGGACGTGGTCTTAAAGGAAAGAAGGTTACAGCCTTTTTGGGGCCAGCAGGCCAAAATATTCTCGCTAATGCCGTGGTTATAGGTACGAGTAGAAGCGATTCGACGGGAAGAATAAAGGCTCGTTTCACAATTCCGGCAGAGCAGGATATCGGACGCTGGGAGCTGTTTCTGTACTTTAAGGGCGATAAGGAATTTGGGCCGGCGCTTTCTGATTGATTCTTATTGAGGATTTTTCCAAACATGTTTAGAGTTGCCGACTTATGCACCGATTTCTAACTACCATACTCGCTCTTGTCGTTCTCTTTAGTGTCTCGTGTGAGAATAAAGCGGACCCGAAGGCCAAAGCCCCCTTGGAAACGTGGGAGTTTAAATCTGAACTCTTTAAAATAAAGTTGCCGAGTTCTTGGAAAAAAGAAAAACCGGAGAATCTTAATTCCTTTGCTAAATTTGCTGCATCGAAAAACGATAGTCACTTTATTTTGGTTATACCGCAAAAGCTTCCAGAAATTCCGGGAGTAGAAACGCCGGACGCTTTCGCCCTTAAACGCGCGTCGATTAACATCATGCGTTCGGTTGATAAGGAGTTCAAAATCGAGGTTGAAGGGCCTGCAAAAATAGGAAACATCGTAGCCCAATCTGTGGTTGCATCAGGTGTCGTTGAGGGAGAAAAACTACAATATGTGACGAGTTATCTGACTTCGGGAAATAACGGAATTCAAATCGTTGCCTGGGGCCCCTACGAAGAGGGAAAAAGCCTTGTTCAGGAGACCGATAAGATTCTGGCCGACTTCGAAATCCTGGATATTCAAGACACTGTTTTGAAACCGAAAGAAACTAAAAACATCAAAACGAACGAAAACCAAACCACTTCGGGAAAGAAGAAGGAAAACTAATGGCTGTAAAATTAAACCAAGATCATTATCAAGTAACCATTATGGGTTCGGGCCCTGCAGGCCTAACCGCTGCAATCTATGCTGCACGTGCGAATCTAAGCCCCGTCCTTTTCGAAGGCCCACAGCCTGGTGGACAACTCACGATTACAACTGATGTTGAAAACTTCCCAGGCTTTGCAACGGGAATTATGGGTCCAGAACTGATTGAAGAAACCCGAAAACAGGCCGAACGTTTCGGCACCGAGTTTCACTATAATCTCATCGCTAAAATCGATGACTCTTCTCTTCCAATCAAGGTCACTCTTGACGATAATGACGCTACAACTTTCACGACAGATACATTGATTGTAGCATCAGGCGCTTCGGCACGGCTCTTAGGAATCCCCGGAGAATCTGAGTACATGGGCAAAGGTGTTTCAGCATGCGCAACGTGTGATGGTTTCTTCTTCTCCGATAGGGAGATCGCAATCGTTGGAGGCGGAGATACTGCGATGGAGGAAGCGATTTATCTCACGCGATTTGCATCCAAAGTTACCGTTTTACACCGTCGCGAGGAATTAAGAGCTTCGAAGATCATGCAAGATCGCGCCATGAAGAATCCAAAAATAGAGTTCGTTTGGAATACCGTGGTTGAAGAATGTGTCGGAGACGGCAAAGAGCTTAAAAGCTTGAAGCTCAAGGATACAAAAACCGGAGAAACTTCCGAACGTGCCTTTGATGGATTCTTCGTCGCTATCGGACACATCCCCAATACCCAAGTTTTGAAAGATATCATCGATACCGACGAACACGGATATATCATCACTGCGCCCGACAGCACTAAAACATCTAGAACTGCTATTTATGCGGCCGGTGATGTACAGGATACTGTTTTCAAACAAGCAATTACGGCAGCGGGTACGGGATGTATGAGCGCGATGGAAGCCGAACATTACTTGGAAGAGCTACACGGATAACAAGAAAACGCACTTCCTCCTTTTCGTTTTGTGGCGGAAGCTGGTTCGTTCTCAGTCTAATTCATCATTCAGAGTAGATTCAGTTTTCGTTCCTTCGCGAATGAGCCTTCCTTTAAACAGCTCCCACGATCGTCCCGAGAGTTCCACACTTGAATCGGACACGAATATTCGGCCATCTCTTCCGAAAAACGTTAGGACATCGTTTGAAGCCCCAGCGGGCCTCGGTTTTTCTGAAAACTTTCGTCTCATTTTTGAGAGAAAGGCCAAATCTTTTTCGCTTCCCCGAGTTTTGAGAGCGATATAGGTGCGCAACGAAACTTCCTCATTAACGCGGGTTTGGTCAAAGACCGAATCCATCACGACATCCCAATCGTTACCCTCTAGGACTAATTCCCACTTTGCATCCTTGCGAGATGTCGGTGGTAGCGATCCGTTTGTTCTCTCCAGGTTCACCGAAGTCACTCGAATCGGAAATGTTTCTGAAGTTTGATCGGCTGGTGTTTTTGAACAGCTAGTAAGAACAACCCACCCGAAAATTAATACGGAGGAAAGTTTCATCTTTTCTCGCCAATACGATGAAACTTCAACGTATTGGTTTCGGTCTGGCTATTCATCGGAAAACCGAACACGATAATAATCTCATCGCCGGTTTTCGCGCCGTAATTTTTACGCATCGAATTCTCTAACTTCTCAATCATCATTTCAGTCGATTCTATTTGTTCAGTTTTACCTATTATCATTTCTAAAGAAGACATGAGATGGGCCCGCACGCCCCAAAACGCTGCAAGCTGATTGTAGACCGTTTCGTCGGGAGTAAAGACGATTATCGGTTTATTGGGCCTATAAGTCATCATCAACCGTGCTGTGAAACCTGATTGCGTTAGTACCGTGATTCCGAGCACGTCTAGCTCGTCGGCGGACACCGACGCTGCCTTCGCGATAGCGTTCGGAAATGTCTTTAGATGGTCGATGAAATCTAAAGAAGGAAGACTTTTGTAAATCGGACTACCTTCAATTTCCTCTATAATGCTGGCCATCATCTGAACCGACTCGATGGGATAATCGCCTGTCGCGGTTTCGCCTGACAACATAACCGCATCGGTCCCATCAAGAATCGCATTGGCAACATCGGAGGCTTCGGCGCGGGTTGGGCGCGGGTTATCCTGCATCGAATCCAACATCTGGGTTGCAGTTATGGATAACTTACCTTGTTTGTTGGCGTCGGCAATCGCGCGTTTTTGAATCACGGGAACCTTTTCTGGCGGCAATTCGACGCCTAGATCTCCCCGCGCAATCATGATTCCGTCTGAAACCGCAATAATGGCTTCAAGATTCTTTACACCTTGCGGCTTTTCGATCTTCGAAATGATTTTTATCGAACTATCTTTGGGAAGTTGCGCCTTTAATTGGTGAATATCTAAGGGCGATCGAACAAAACTAAGCGCCATATAATCCACTCCGAGCTCAACACCGTATTTCAGATCTCGAATATCCTTTTCAGTCATACTTGGAGACGAGACTGCCGCGGTCGGAAGGTTGATACCCTTATTATTCTTTAAGATTCCCCCTACCTCCACAATCACAGTCACCTCAGGACCATCGACGGACTCGACACGAAAACGCAACAGACCGTCATCAAGCAGTAAAATATCGCCCGGCACGACATCGTCTGCTAATTCTTTATAGGTCGTCGAAACCTTGTGTTCATCACCCAGGTAATCTTCCATTGTGATAATGAATTTCGATCCGTTGGCTAACGCGACTCCACCGTCTTTAAATTTGCCAACGCGGATTTTTGGACCTTGAAGATCTTGTAGGATTGAAATGGGGCGTCCGACCTCATGTGAGAGCGTTCTAATTTTGTCGAACATATTCTTATGGTCGTCAAAAGTCCCATGAGAAAAGTTGAGTCGAGCCACATCCATTCCAGCTTCGATCATTCTTCTTAGTACTTCTATGTTCGAAGTGGCGGGACCTAAAGTACAAACTATCTTTGCGCGACGCATAACTAACCTTAACTCGGGGGGTCTTAATGAATATCATCTGTGTAATTAGGCGCAACCTTTTCATCATTAGGGCCCGAAATTAGTCTCCAGTACAACGGTCCCTATGTTGATTTACACTTTTTTCGAAAAAAACTTTATTTGTTGCCGCTTTTTGGGGGCTGGTGTGTCTAAGCCTCGCGAAACGTAATTAGTACGTTGCCTTTGAAAGAGAGAATAAAATGAATTCCAAAATGTTGTTGGCCCTTCTATTACTATTAACCTTCGTATTTTCGTCTTGCGTTCCGGAAGACGAAGTCGAAAGCGACCAAATTAATGAGCTTCAAGAAAAGGAGGCTGAAGAGGCACCGGCCGATGGTGAAACCTTTGAAGACCCCGTCGACGCAAAGTCGGACACGAATTCGGTCTTATATCCGACCAAAAGATATAACGCCTCGAGCGGTGGCAACGGAAACGATTGGTATCGGGTCACCTGTGCACGAGGAGTTCAAAATACGAATATAATATATCAGAAACGACGCTTTGCAGTCGCTACGGTTAAATTTGCAGGTAGACACTGGGTAAAAGTAGAACGAAAATGGGCACCTACCGGCCGTCTTCACTACCGACTTCGAGTGAACTGTAAATAGCTTCGTGCCGATTTCAGAAGCAAGACGAGCAACGAGAGCAGCGTCGCGATCTTCAAGGTCTGAGTTTTCTGTGTAGTTACTCCAGTGTCGTCTTGAATTTCGACTTCCCCAGATTAAAAATTAAAAATAAGGTTCGTAATATTGAATCTCATTTTTTTACGCTTTGTGTTACGGATATTATCTAAGATCATCGACTTGACCATCGTTGAATGCTTAATCTCGTCCAACAACAAATCTAGGGGTTGTTTCACGATAATGCATCAACGAGACTTCCGAACTTCTCAATCGCTTCAGGAATACCGGCAGCATTCGAACCTCCGCCAGCGACCAAATGGGGCTTTCCCCCACCCTTAGCACCAATAATTGGACCAACGACGTTCATAATATCGCGAGCGGCAAGCTTTGCCGACAAGGACTTCTCAACGCCGATAACAATCTTTGGACGGTCTTCGTTCGTCATAAAGCAAACGACACCTTGGATTTGTTCGGCGATTTCCATCGCTTTATCGCGCATGGTTGGAACATCCGCCTGGACAGATGCGACCACATAGGCGGTCCCATCGTTTAAGGTTCTGGCATTCGCCTTGAGAAGGTCGATGTCGATTTCGCCCCCGCCACCCTTTCCTTTTTCAGCGGCCTTTTTAATTTTGGTATCTAAGGAAGAAAGGATCTGGTCGGGTTTCGCCCCCAGTTCTTTTCCGACTGAATGAAACGCTTTGGTTACTTCGCTAAGAAATCCCGTTACATCTTTTGCTTTTAATGCATCTTGGATCATCATCATATCTAAGGGTTTGAGTAGCGTGGTAAGTTGGTTTACTAATTTCCCGAATTTACCATCGAGGTCCGAAAGTGCGTTCAACTTAGACTTCACTTCGCTGAGAATCTGGACACGTTCACCCAAGAGTTCAAATGCCGCATCTCCGGCGACCGCAGACATGCGTCTGACACCACGCGATGAACTCCCCTCTGCGGTGATGAGAAGTAATGCGATCTCATCTGCGTTTTTAACATGAGTGCCGCCACATAGTTCTTTGGAGTAATCACCAAAGGTGACGACACGGACTTCAGCGCCGTATTTGTCCGAGAACATCGCGACAGCACCTGCCTCAATCGCATCATCATAAGGGATTACTTCGGCAACACGCTGGTCAGCCAAATTAATATATTCATTTACTATCTTCTGAATTTCTAACTGCTCTTGTACACTCACCGATGCATTGTGCGTGAAGTCAAAGCGAAGCCGGTTGGGTTCTACCAATGAACCTTTTTGCCCCACATGCGTACCGAGTGTCTGACGCAATGCTGCATTTAACAGATGAGTAGCTGAATGATGTATCGCGTTGTTGTGACGAATGGCTTTGTCCACTTCCATTTTTAGGGTATCGCCTTTGGAAATCGTGCCCGAAGTAACTTCACCCGTATGGACGATATGGCCGGTGGCCGTCTTCGTGGTGTTGGAAACCTTGAACGAGCCCTTTGGGCCAGAAAGCACACCCACATCACCAATCTGCCCACCGCCTTGGGGGTAGAAAACGGTCCGATTACAAACCATTTGAAGATGACCTGTCGCGTCCTTTGCAACGACGTCATCTCCGCTCATGATCAATAAGACTTCGCCTTCACCTTCAGTGTCTTCCAAACCCACAAAATCGGTTGCTGAGAAATCCGTTAGATAATCAATAATCGAGGAGTCGCCGCTTCCTTGTCTGGAAATTTCGCGGTGTTCATCAAATGCTTGTTCAAAGCCTTCTAGATCAACACTCCCACCTTTGGATTGCAGGTAATCCCGAATCGTATCAATCGGTAAACCATAAGTTGCAACGAGATTAAAGGCGTCCTTACCGCTCAAAAAAGGTTCTTCTCCCTCCGGAATCGCTGTTGCTAATTTCTGAAGGCCACGACGTAAAACGGTTTTGAATGCGTCTTGTTCTTCGGCAAACATGGTCCACACTTTTTCTTGAGCGCCATTAGACATCGGATTCCAATCTGAAACCTGGTCAAAAACAGCGTCTACGACCGACTTCAAACTAAAGTCATCTGAGTCTGTAGTCTGAGCTAATGCTGCTAGACAACGACGGATCAAACGTCGAGGAATATAACCTCGACCTGTATTCGACGGAGCAACACCTTCAGACAAAATATAAACACTCGCCCTTACGTGGTCGGTAATCATTTCTGGCAAACCCTCCGGAGGATGGCTGCCGAGCAATGAAAGTGCAGCTTTTCGAATGGGTTGCATATTATCGATATCGTAACATGATGTCATCGCGTTAAGCGCCATCACCATTCTTTCCAAACCCGACCCCGTATCAACACTCTTGATCGCTAAGGGTTCAAATCCGGTAGGTTGAAGATCGTATTGCATGAAAACACCAGCGTTCCAAATTTCGATATAACGGTCAGAAACATCAAAATCCCCACCCGGAACAAAGTCGGGTCCGAAAGCCTCGCCGGTATCGAAATACACTTCGGTGCACGGACCACACGGGCCGTATTTACCAGCGGGTCCCCAAAAGTTATCTACACCAAAAGGTACAATTTGGTCAGGTAACATACCGACCTTTTCCCAAAAGGCTTTTGATTCTAAATCGGCAGGAATTCCCTTTTCTTCATCACCTGAATAATAAGAGGCCCAAAGTTTATCGACAGGAAAACCGAAACCGTTAGTAAGTAACTCAAACGCGAAGGCGATTGCATCTTCTTTCCAATAATCTCCAATCGACCAAGAGCCCAACATCTCAAAAAAAGTGAGATGATGTCTATCCCCTACTTCTTCGATATCTTTTGTGCGAATACAGCCCTGCACATTGGTCATCCGAAGACTTGGCGGTTGGCGAATACCTAGGAAGTAATCCTTCATCGGCGCCATTCCCGAATTGATGAAAAGTAATGTCGGATCATTTTGTGGAACTATGGAAGAACCCTCGATTCGATGATGGGCGTTTTCAACGAAGAAATCGGTGAACGTATCGACGACGTCCTTTGCTGTAACTTCACTCTCTTTTGCGAATAATCCCTTTGACATAATCACTCCATCTTCGTCAAAAATTTATAACGATGTTTATCATTCGACGATGCGTCATCCCCTTATTATTGTCAACGGTTGCGACGAACGATGCCGAATTTCGTCACAAATTCACGTTACAAGTTCGAACACTAATACAAAGTTTCTCAGCAACGAAGGACTAACAGACAGGTGCTTATTTTCCGCATCGAATGTCCGAAGAAAAATCCCAAAAAAACTCGCAGCGACCATCATAGCCGCTTGACCACAGGCACAAACAACTTAAACATATCCCTAGAACTCAAGGAATCGAATTCTTCTGAAACCCACAACAAATCAGATGGCAACACTAAGAGTTCGCTCCATCATTTCAATTCTATTGCCAAAAGGATCTCTGGTGTTGATGCGTTGAAATCCGGGAATCGGTGAACACTTTTTAAATTCATACCCAGCCGCCACGATCTTCTCGCTCCAATGTGCAATCGAATCTATCTCATAGGAAAGATGAGCTTTCGTATGATTCGGGGCAACACCTTTTTCTCGTTCAATACTCAGATGAATTTGGGCATTATCTAGTTCAAGCCAAAGTCCTCCATTTTCCTTCAAGCCCTTCGGTTTCTCAATCTCTTTTAATCCAAGGAAGTCACAATAAAATGATCTGGCTAAATCTTCTTTTCCCTCTGCGATAATGATGTCTACATGATGGAGTTTTTTTATCATAATTCTACCTTTAAATCCGTGCGACAAAAGTCTCTTGAAGCATTATAAGCACAGCCCTCCTAAATCAAGGATGACTGACAACTAAACGCGTCGATATGCGCCAATCCGCCCGTCCTTTTTGATATAACCTGAGAGTTCCATCATCGTAAGATGGGATAAAAGTTCATTCGGCTTCATCGTTTTCAAACTCTGCGATATCTCATCAATAGTTCTCGGAGCGCTCAACATTTCATATATCGAAAGCTCAGATTCAGATAGTGAGGGTCGGGGCTTCGAACTATCGATTTTAATAGGTTCATCAAAATCAAAATATTGAGCATCTACATTCTGCAAGAGCTGGTTGCTCCCCAACGCAATCGGATCCAAGGGAGATCCGGGAATCGTGTAAATCGGTTTTCCGAGTTTAAGCGCCGCCTTTGCGGTAATGAGAGTCCCGGAAAACTTCGCAGCGCGCACCACTATGACTTCATTGCTTAACGCCGCCAGTACTAAGTTTCGACGGTGAAAATGAAACTTCCTCGGTTTAGAAAGCGGCGGATATTCGCTGATAATACAGCCTTCATTTTTTACAATTTCAGAAAATAAAATTCGATTGGAACTCGGTGTCAGGGCTTGAATCCCACTCGGCGCAACGACGATGGTTTTCCCGCCCTTTTGTAGAGAAGACCGATGCGCCGCTGTATCGATCCCGATAGCGCCTCCGCTGATTATCGTATGCCCTCTTGAGACTTTTCGTTGAACAACCATATCTGTGAGACGTATAGCTTCTCGATCAGGTTTTCTGGATCCAACAACAGCACTTGCAAAGGACTTCAATAATCCTTTATCCCCTTTCACGAAAAGAAACATCGGTGGGGTCTGCAAATCCAAAAGAGATTCCGGATACTCAGCCGATCCAAGCATAATAAGATCAACATCTTCATCCAGATCCCTTAGCATTTTTTCGAATACTTTTGAGTGATCCCATGTTTGAAAAGTTTGAAGGGTCTTGCGCGCCCTACCCTCTAATTGTTCAAGATCAACATCTAGACGTTCATTACCCATTTTCCAAAGACGATATGGAAGTATTGCACCGACTCCAGCATGGGTCACAAGACTCCACCACCTGGCTTGCAATTTCCTCTCAACATTCGCGTAAATCATAAGTGTCCTCAAAGCCTACCAAATTTGGCGTTCTTCTTTTCGGACACTTTTTATTTTGGTTTCGCACACCGCTTGATTGACTAGGTTTTACAGTAGCTTAGGAAGCCGATATTACTCGGCAATTTCTTTCTTCGGATCTTCGATAATCTCGCTTTGATCGTCCCATTTACTTGACCGTACAGAAAATTCTCTAGCGTAGGGATGGCTGATGTTATTTTTACGAAAGGCGCGCTTCACGCGTTCGGTCACATCGGTCTGGAAGGCCGATTCATAACGTGTATCGATAACGTAAGCCTTACAAATGATGACCGTAGCATAGGCGACATCGGTTACTTGGTCTCGAACATGCATCGTAACCGGTTTACTCAAGAAGACATATTTAGACGTGATGCAAGCTTCGTAGACGATACGTTTAGCAAGCTCAAAATCTTCAGTGACGGAGATGTAAAACTTCATCACTACCATCATATTTAAGGCGCCTGAGTTTGCTGATGCCACCACATCGGTTAGGAATTTATTGTTGGGAATCGAGACTTCGTTATCGTCCAAGGTAACGATTCTCACCGACCTCAAACCAATTTCGGTAACCTCTCCGTACGTGTCTCCAAATTGAACACGATCGCCCACTTGAAAGGGTTGATCGATGAGGATCAAAACACCCGACATCAACGAAGACAAGGTGTCTTTTAGGGCAAAACCGATACCGATGCCCAGTGTTGCGCCAATACCCAATAACGCTTCATCCTGTCCTTCAAACATCGTCTGGACGACAAGCACGGCAGCACTTACGAAAATCGCGAGACGCGTAAAACTTGCGACCTTCTTAAGCAGAAGTCTCAGGCTCGCATTTCCCTCGGCAAACTTATCGAAGGCTGAAGCCAAAAACTTGTTAAGAACCCAAGCCATGAAAATAATAAACGCAGCTTGGGATAGCTTAGCGACATTAATAATTTCCAAAATCTTTGCAAACTGGTCGGTTTCGGCCTGCGCGATAATGGGGAGCATATTGATGGAAAAATCAATCATAGTCTGTCACGCGTACAAGTAGTTTGAGTTATCAAGATGTTTTAGCACTTGACGAAAAAACAAGGGCGTTAGCATTGCTCTTTCGTGCTCGTCACAAAAAACGCAGATTTGTTTTTCAACAAAATAGTTTATAGCTAGTGCGCAAAAGCCCACTTCTAGATTTGCAACTTGGGAAACTTCGGTCGCGCTAAGGGTTCCGTGTTGTGCGATCGCGGTCAAAACGAACCAGTTATCATCGGCCATTGCAGTCCATAGTTTCGGACGTGAAAAAAGAGATACTCTAAGTTCATTGTTTTCGTTGTGCAAACTTCTCAACCAATAACACATCGCAACCGAAAGATTACCGCCTGAAAACTCTTGTAAGTAGCGAAAATATCCGTTGGATGTCTTAACGACTTCAACGAAATAATCTGTCGAGTCGGTGCCTTCATGGGTTAAAATCAACTCGCTAAATGAAGGTAGGTAAGCGGTTTCAGCACAACGTAATTCTATAATTTCTTGAAGTTCGTTCAAACTCCAAGGCGGGAATTCAACCACACTTCCAAAATAGTGATTTCTCGGACTAACGCGATTCACATAAGCCCAAGTAAACTTATTGAACGCGAGAATATAAAAATGTTTTTCATCGGTTAAATTTACAAAATTGAGTAACAATTCTAAACCATCGAAACCACCGATTTGACGCATGAAAAAGTGGTGGCAATCATCAAGAATAATAATACGCGAGGGTTGCTCATGAACTGCCGAAACCAGGCCATCAAAGGTTTGAGTCTTGCGACTCCTTTCTATTTCGAAAAGGTCTCGTATGTAATCTAGGACCTCGCCACGCTTTCTTCTTTTTTCTTCGATCGTCTCAAAACGAATGACAAGATCGTTGTCTAACAAGTGCAACTTCACTCGTCTTAACAGCGTGGTCTTGCCCATTCCTTGCTCGCCGATTATCGCGATCGACCCCTGTCTTTTCTTTTCCGTCCAAGTCGAAAACAGCTTGAAGATAGCGTCCGTTCTTTCTTTGTTTTCGACATAAAGCTCAGACGGCAAATCGAGGGGTTCGTTGACAAAAAGTTCACAGAACATCGGTGGCAGGTGCTCACCATCCTCGCGTGCTTCTTCCTCACCAGCTTCCTTAGCTTTTGTCTGCATCTCGATTTTCTTTCTAAAAAGAAAATTATTTACCTTGGTAAAGATTTCTGTCTCGATGACGTAGGTTGAAATCCAACGCTTAATCTCAAAGAAGGCGACATAAAAGGAAGCTAACCCGATAACGAAAACGCCGTACCATTTGTCTTTATTTTCGACGACGAAATCAGCGCCGGCCGCTTCCCGCTCTGTCGCAATATCGTGAAAAATATTGGCAAGTTCGTTTTTCCATCGGCTGACGACGAGAAAAAACAAAAAGAGAAAGAAGCTCCAAACAATGATCTTTGCCGTATAGGAAATCACCGAAAAGCCGATGACCAGCTCTATAAAATTGGGAACATAAATCGCCACGATCCAGAAGGTAATGACAATCTTGGCGCTCCAAACAAGCTTCTTTGAACGATTTATCTCTTTGCCCATCAAATCCGCAGATCGATCGGCAATGTCATTATCTTCTTCCTCGTCAACCGACGCGCTTCCCATTTTCTTTCGATACCAACGTGGATAAACGAAGACTTCAACGATACGGATGAGAATCAAATATAAGAAAACCGCATCGATCACCCAAACAAGAATCACAACTTCAGGCAAAGTCTGAGCGACGAAATCAAATAGGAAGAAAAAGGCCGTGTACCAAACGATGGGACGAATCACGACGCGTAACACCTCAGTGAGCTTGATTGCCAGACGAGGTCGAGTTGCAAAAAAGTTCTGTGTGAAAAGCTTGCGCGTAATCCATGTCGTAATACGGGGGACAAAACGCATGAAGAAGCGAAGCCCGACCGCAACGAGGAGTATGAGCCCCAAAAGCTTTGCCAGCCACCATAGAAGATTAAAAAATGATCCCCATACGGCATCAACCTGCACAAACCTTCCGATCGTTCTGAAAACGACGCGCTCCAACCCCTCCTCAACACCATAAAAAGCATCGATCCAATTATCTTTCGAAGTTACGTCTAGGTATCTAGAGCTTGCGACTCCGGAAATAATAGGCGCAGATTTATCGATTTCGGTGCGCAGAAAATCACGATACTTTTCAATTCGACTGAGGTGTTCAATTCCGCTTTTGTACTCAGCAGTGATGAGCTCTCGTTCTTTGTCTGCGATATCGATTTCCATATCCAACAGCTTTTTCTGCTGGGTTTCAAGTTCGGATAACGACTTGTTTTCATCGGAGAAACGTTGCGTTCTATCCTCTCTCAACGTTATGAAGTGGGCTTGTGCCACATCAAACTCTGCTTGCCGAACTTCAAAATCTTTTTTGTGCGAATCAACCGTTAATCGAATACGTCTACGCTCGTCGACGAGGTCTCTAAAAACTGGATCCACAACATCCATGCGTTCTCGAGACGTAAAGCCGGCTTTATAAGCAGAAATCTTTGTACTAAACCCAATCTCGGCATTGGACATCTTCTCTATATTCTTCTCATCGGCAGTGATTTTGTCGCGAGAAAGCTTTTTACGCGTAGAGGTTAACTCCACTAAACGTTCGGCAAACTCACGTTCTTTTGCGCGCAGTTGCTTCATCTGGCCAATGGCGCGTTCTTCGGCGTCTTTTGCTTCATCTAGGTTTTTTTGTGCCGCCTCGACCGCCGTTTTTTCCTCTAACTGGATTTTGACCTTTTCATCGTTCTGAACGCGAGCAGCATCGGCTTGAATTCTTGCGTTCTCTTCTGCCAATTGTGAAAACTCATCTTTGAGAAGGATAAGTTGGGATTGATGAAAAGCGTTTTCTAATTTGAGATCAACCAACCGCTTCATCTCAACCCGAACCACTCTTTTCGGCAGTTTAGCCTCTAAAATACGTTCCAGTTCACTGAGGCGAGCTTGACGTTTTTCTTGGTCGGCTTGAAGAGACTGGCGACGCGTTTTTAATTCTGAGATTCGCTTACTAAGTTCATTAACTGAAGCTTCATAGTTGCCAAGCAAGTCGACTGCGCCCAATTCCGGTTCAGGTTCTGAGGGTTGCTCGACTTGCACAGCCTCCGTTGCAGCCTGTTCTATCTTTTCTACAGAATTATCGTCCTGGACTTTCACCTTTGCGCCGGCTCCGCTATCTTCTGCAAAAAGCGACTTAGAGCCGATCGTCGATATCCCTATACCTATCCATAGAATTAGTAACCATTTTATGAAAGAAGTCGTCAAAATTAAGCCAAAATTGAGTTATTGTTCACTAATACCACTTGTGTACACCAATATTGGCCGGATGGTTATAGGAACAGCATGGTTTTTTGGCGTCTTATTTGCGCAATCCTGTGCTACCAATACCCCCAAACACGCTTGGATCAGCGATGGCATTAAGGCGCAGGCACTACAGGACCGCGGTGAATACGAAAAAGCGCGGACGATATACACACGCCTCTTATCCTCTCCCGTCGACCTGGAACACAGCCGTTGGATCTCATACAAACTAGCCCAAACCGATTTAAAACAAGGCAATGAGGAAAAGGCGAGAGTTAGAGCAACTAAGATTCACAACGAAAAAATAATAGACGAATATGGCGCAAAATCGCTGTTCTTAATCGCTCAGATCGAAAAAGACGATGAAATCTTTTGGGAGGTGGTATCAACCTACCCGGAATCTTATGCCGCCGAGAAATCACTAAAACAACTAGAGCGTCTAGCCGAAACACATTCGCAACGCGTAGATTTTGCGAAACGGGCACGCCATCAAATCGAAACAAAAGAGTCCTCACTCGAAGATAACCTTCTCTTAAGTGAAGCACGCTCTTATATAGCAAATAGTCAACCCAACCTTGCGTTGCCGATACTTCGTGAACTCTTTCATCGGGACGAGACGGAATCGTTGGCTGATGAAGCGCTTTGGGAAATCGCAGGTATTTATCGCGCCGCGCAACAATGGCAAGACGCGCTTGACGTATATGCGATATTTAGAGGTCGAATCGAACACTCATTTTTTGTGGGAACCTATACGCCCGATCTTGTGAACGATTCCATTTTCGAGTCGGGAATGATAAGCCTCGTCTTTCTCGGTAATTACGTACTTTCGATATCTTATTTTGAGGATTACCTGACGCTCTTTCCAGACTCTTTATTGGCCGATGATGCGCTTTGGTTTTTGGCTGAAAGCCATCGTCTTTCAGGGAATGTTGAAAAGAGAAAGGACACGTTGGATCGTCTCGCCGAACGTTTTCCGGATAGCCGATTTCGACGGCGTGTAAAACGTCAAGGCGGCAATTCTGAGCAGGCGAAAAGATGATAGAAGTAAGAGACCTTACCAAATATCATTTCGGACGGCCTGTCTTAGAGAACGTTTCTTTCCGAGTTAAAGAAGGAACCAATCTTGGACTCATTGGTCCTGGCGGCGCGGGAAAAACGCTATTACTCAAAATTATTTGTGGTCTAGTAGAGCCCGATAGCGGCAATACCTTTATCAAAGGGCAAAAGGTACAAGGGCTAGCACTCCAGGAGCTCACTCAACTACGATTCGATATTGGTTTACTTTTCCAAAACTACGCCCTTTTCGATTATCTTAACGTCACCGAAAATATCGCATTTCCACTCCGTCAGGCAGGAAAACACACCAACAAAGAGATATTGAAGATGGTTCAAGAGTCTTTGAACTCCGTGGATTTGCCCCACATTGGCCACCAATATCCTAATGAATTATCAGGCGGAATGAAGAAGCGTGTGGGGTTCGCAAGAGCCGTCATTCCCAAACCGCCCATTGTTCTTTACGACGATCCGACGGCCGGGTTAGATCCTGTAACGAGTTCAAAAATCTTTCTGTTCCTCAAAGCGATGAAGGAGGAACGCGGTGTGACATCTATAACGATAAGTCATGATATTGAAGGAATACGAGACATTTGCGATAGCTTTGTTTTACTTAATAAAGGAAAAGTGGTTTTTTACGGATCTCGAGATGAGATTGAGAATACGCAACTGTCTTTGGCTCGCCAATTTTGGCATGGTTTCAGCGACGATGAATTAGGATGAAACTTATATCTGCTATCCTCAGTCTGGTCGGAACAAAATTTCTTTCTTGGTCAAATGAAGTGGGAGGAATGATTCTACTCAGTTGGGACATTCTAAGGAATTGTGTACCTCCAAAACTAGATGGCCCGGAAACCTGGCGAAACCTTTACCGCGTTGGAGTCAAATCATTTCCCATAGTCGTGGTAACGGCAATGTTAACGGGTGCAATCATGGTGATCCAATCCGGAATGTACATTAAGGAATACGGCGCGTACGGACTTCTTGGGTGGGGTGCGGGTTATAGTGTCCTCCGAGAAGTTGGCCCTATTATGATCGGTCTGATGTTCTCCGGGCGTGTGGGCGCTAACAATACTGCTGAGCTCGGTACAATGCGGGTCACCGACCAGGTCGACGCGTTACGCGCGCTGGCCATTGACCCTATCGCCTATCTTGTCATGCCACGAGTACTGGCAATGGTCGTGATGCTTTTTCTCCTTGTGGTAATCGGGGACCTGACCGCACTCATTGGTGGCGCTTACACTGGACAAGTGCTTTTGGGAGTCGACGCAAAACTATTTGCTTGGAGCATCGTCAATTACATCTTACTCGAAGATTTCACGCACGGACTCATTAAAGCCGTGGCCTTTGGTTTTGCCATCGCGCTCATCTCTTGTCATTTTGGAATGCGTACCACCGGTGGTGCCGTCGGAGTGGGACGGGCCGTGAACGCGTCTGTTGTTGCCAGCGCAATCGCCATATTCGTGCTCGACTACTTCATTACCTACATGGACGCCTAGATGTCGAATCAAAAGCAAGCGGCAGATCCTAGAATGCAGGAGGAAAACGACCAAAGCAGCGCAGGTCTTGTCTCGGCTTTTTTCGCTGCGATCGGAGAACCCATCGTCTACGTCACGCGAACGGTAAAAGAGTTGTCCGCACTTTTTCTGGTGACCATAAAATACGTAATAGCGGGAAAACGTCGGCCAGATGAAGTCGTCGCTCAGATGTTTGAAATCGGAAATAGGTCAGTCGTCTTCATTGCGGTCACGCTGGGTTTTTTGGGAATGATTCTCATCTATCAGGCAGGTTTTCAAGCGATGAAAATTACTGGAGATCTCACCTTGCTTGGTGCCTTATTCCTTCAGTTATTAATGCGTGAGTTCGGCCCGACAATCACAGCGCTCATGATTGCGACACGAGTGGGTACCGGAATGGCAGCTGAACTGGGAAGCATGGTCGTCACCGACCAAGTTGACGCGATGAAGATGTGCGCCGCCGAACCCATTGAATATTTGGTCGTCCCTCGATTTATCGCCTCGACGATAATGGTAATCGTGCTTACTATTGTTGCGGTATTGATTTCCTATCTTGCAGGTGCACTTACCGCCTATACTGCCTTCGATGTTAACTTCCGAACCTATTTCGATCTCGGGTTCGTA
Source organism: uncultured bacterium (assembly GCA_937981985.1). Taxonomy (GTDB): domain Bacteria; phylum Myxococcota_A; class Bradymonadia; order Bradymonadales; family Bradymonadaceae; genus CALJNB01. The sequence goes on along the minus strand of CALJNB010000072.1, from coordinate 4,257 downwards.
TCATATTTCGATATCATCATCGGCCTAACAAAAGCATTAGCTTATGGGATGACGATCCCCATCATCGCATGTCACGCAGGACTAAATGTGTTTGGCGGATCAGAAGGTGTTGGACGAGCTACGACCCAATCGGTTGTAAACGCGAGCCTCGCAGTTGTTGTTATTGACTTTATTATTTCAGGATTGGGTTATGTTGTACTCGCGTTATTCTAATTTCGTTTTTTTGTTGAGCATCTTTTTCTGCGGCTCCGCGGCAGCCGTAGAAGAGCCAAAGAAGGGTCACCAATGGCTTTTCGGTGGAATCGTTTTAACTCCATCTTTGCTTATCGATCATGCCGGTCCAGAACGTGGTGTTCCTGCAACGAGTTTCGCGACCGGCTTTGCCCTGCGTTTGGGGTTTCAACATGCACTGAGCGAATCCTTTTATATGCGTGCCGAGGGACAAGTAGGCGCAACCTATTTTCGCCCACACACGGCTCACCCTGATGGCGTCTATTTTTTTGACGAAACCGCGTTTGCTTGGCAGCTGAGTTTAGGTGGCCAATATATTCCGATGGGTTCAGACGGTGGTCCAACAATCGGCCTGAACCTAAATATGTACCGGGCCTCTTTAGACGGCGGTGCCCTTCAGACCTTAGCGCCTGACTTTCGACTTGGCTGGTATTTTTGGAAGGATAAAGATTTTGCTCTTTTAGAATTTTCATACGCCTACCCTCTTCTAGAAGGTTTGAACGCGCCTGCTACTTTTAATGATAGTCAAAATCAAGTTCCGAAGACGTGGAGTTTTCACCAATTCGGTATCGCAATGAGTACAAGCTTCTAATGGGAAGAATCGTATTTAAGAACATTCACAAGGCGTTTGGGTCAAAAGTCGTTTTAAGAGGTGTAGACCTCACTGTTGAACCAGGTGCCGTATTTTTCGTCATCGGGCAATCCGGCGCAGGGAAAAGCGTGCTGGTCAAACATCTCATCGGACTGATTGAACCTGATGAAGGCCAAATCTTTTTGGATGATGTTGAAGTTACCAACCTGCACGAAAAGGATTTTTATCCCATTCGAAAACGATGCGCGATGGTCTTTCAGAACTCTACTCTTTTTGATTCGATGACACTTTTGGAGAACGTGATGCTTCCAATCCGAAAACATCTGAAGCTCAACAAAGAAGAAATTCGAGCATTGGCCATCGAAAAACTGACACTCGTCGGGATGGAACAATTCGGCGACCGATATGCCGCTGATTTTGGTGATGGGATGCGCAAAAAAGTCGCAATCGCTCGCGCCCTTACCCTAAATCCGGAGTATGTGATTTTCGATGAGCCGACCACGGGGATCGATCCGATTTCTGCCGCAATGGTAGATAAACTCATCCGCCATCTTGCCGACCATCATGACGTCACAAGTATCGTCATCTCGCACGATCTTCGAAGTATTTTTGGAATCGCTGACCGAATCGCGATGCTCTATAAGGGCAAACTCATTATGGACGGGACTCAAGATGATTTCAGAAATACCGACAATCCAATTATACAACAATTCATCAATGGTCGACCTGAAGGACCTATGGAAATCTAGCGTTCAAACCCCACGGCTGGACTTGCATAAAATGGATTCAACGTGGAAACTCACAAAGACCAAAACGGGAACGCTAACGTGAAACGAATTCTAGTCGCACATAAAGAAAGTACCCTCGAGAAATACAAAAATTCAACCGATAGCCATCTTCGAAAAGTCGCCGAGCTGGACTCCAAATCCGACGGTCGCCTCTCCGATGCTGCGCGGAGTCACAAGCAAACCCTTGATTCCGTGACTGCGCATTTAGAGGCGCTTGAGCTTGAAGTTGACGTCAAACATCGCGGCATGATTAAAAGCATACAAGATTACGATCTCGTCATCAGCGTCGGTGGTGACGGGACCGTCCTTGACCTTTCACACAAAGTTTTAGACACCCCAATCCTGGGGGTAAATTCAGATCCGAGAAATAGCGTGGGTTATTTCTGCGGTGCATCAAAAGATAATTTTGCAGAAAAACTAGATGCCGTATTTAACGGCAGACAAACTTTTGACCTTGCCCGATTCCAAGTTCTAAAAAACGGAAAGAAAATTGGGGCTCCGGTACTCAACGATATTCTCGTGAGCCACGTTAATCCTGCGGCCGTCTCATCCTATGTATTATCTGTTGGAATGGCACCAAGTGAGGTCCAGAAATCCAGCGGTATTTGGATCTCTACTGCAGCCGGTTCGACGGCGGCAATACGTTCAGCCGGTGGCTATATTATGCCGCTCAAAAGCGAAGCGATTCAGTACCTCGTACGAGAACCCTATCCAAAGCCCGAATACGCTTACAAACTAAAAAAGGGAATGGTGGAAATCAATCAGCCTTTCGAAGTCAAATCGAGAATGCCCAACGGTCGTATATACATTGATGGGCCCCACCTCGTTGAACATTTTTCGGTCGACGACGTTCTGACCATAGACCGAAATGTCCCTGCACTTCGACTGTTTTTTATTGGAGATAAGCCCAGAACCTAGGCTGTACCGTCCGTCTACTTATCAGGCGTAGGGTGTTGCAACTTACCGCGAACACGGCTCACTTTATCGTATAGTTCCGTGTTTTTTTTCCGACATTTGACCATCCACTTTCTCGCTTGGAGCTCCCAACGGCGTTCGAGTCGGTTCATTGTCTGCGCCTCATTGAGTAATAAAGTAGCATCGGATTCACAGCGATTGACATCATCGCCGTTAAGTACTTTACCCGTGTAAGGGTCCCAAACTTTTTCAGTATTATAACCGCCGAAGGCACCGATAAACATCGGAATAACCAAGATGAACCACGCGACGATCAGGACCAAAAATCCTATCTTTCGCAACTTTCTGATTTTTTCTTCGGTCAAAAGGGTACTCCGTGAAAGACATCACGCCAAACTTACCCCTGTCCTTAACTACTCGCCTTTTGAGGTGCAAGGGGAACTGTAGGGAATTTGGCAATTTCCTCTTGGGACATCACCCAAGCCATCTGTAACATCCAACTAAGCGACCTATCTTGGCGCTCCGCTTCTGCTTTAGTTTGTTTAACCAGTTCTTCTGAGAGATAGAGTGTTACTTTCTTTTTTGCCATTTTCGTTCCGTGATTTTGCTGAATGGGAACATCCTGTTCCGCATGTAGGACACTGTAAGCAAAATGAGATTATCGTCAAAAAAATAGAGTTCAAAAATGAACTAAAAAAGGTTTTTCCACCACGTTTCCAAAGCCTGGACTTCGTCCAAATTTACGGGCTCGCCAACTTTTGGAGCCAGTAAGTTGACCTTTCTTTCTTTGGAGTATTTTAAAATTTGTTCAAGCGGGTCATACCAGGTGTGAAGACCCAAATCGAATGTGCTGTTGTGAATCGGAACGAGTATTCCACCACGAAGATCGACAAATGCCTGAACACTATCTTTGGGATCCATATGCACGTCCGGCCACAATTTATTATAAGCACCTGTCTCTATGAAACTGACATCAAAAGGACCGTAGGTGTCACCTATTTTTTTAAATCCCGAAAAGTACCCACTGTCTCCACTAAAGTAGATATTATGGCGCGGGGACTTTAAAACCCAACTTGCCCAAAGGCTTTTATCCCGATCTGAAAGAGCACGTCCGGAAAAATGTTGAGAAGGCGTCGCGATCACTTTCACGTCACCGACCTTAATACTGTCATGCCAGTCCAACTCGATTACTTTTTCCTTCGGAGTCCCCCACTTCACGAGGTCTGAACCAATCCCTAAAGGTACGTAGAAGTTATCGACTTTTGAACTCAATTTTTGGACAGCGTCCTTATCTAAGTGGTCATAGTGATTATGAGATATAATGACGCCTTTTATCGGCGGAAGCTCTTCAATGGTTATGGGTGTTTTATGGAAACGCGCAGGCCCAGCGAACGAAACGGGCGAGGCACGTTCAGAAAAAACAGGATCAAATAACCAAAAGTCACCCTCGATAAAGACGAGGATCGTTGAATGTCCTAATTTAAAGAAGTAGGTGTTTTGCGACGGCAATTCTAAAAGTTGTTTTTGGGTTATCGGGACAACGGGTATCGCCTTTTCGGGCACGGCAGGTTGCTGTTTATTGAAAAGCGCCTCTTTGGCCATGGGTAACATCGCCATAAATCCCATATCAGCCATCTTTGCTTTATTCTTAAAAACGCCCCCTTCGCTCTGGGGCGACTTTTCAATCAGCGACTGACTCAACGGTGCCGCACCTTTGAGAGTCTGGTCTGC
>CALJNB010000071.1 GCA_937981985.1 uncultured bacterium | reverse complement strand
TATCAATCCGCATACTCGCGAAGTTCTTGCGGCTGTCGGATCTTACGATTTCGAAAATGATCAATACGACCACGCGTTTGTGGCAAAACTACAGACCGGATCGACGTTTAAGCCCATCGTTTACGGTGCCGCGCTTGCCGCTAAAAAGGTTCATCTAGCGACGACTTTCCTCGATGCACCCGCAGCCTTCCAAACACCCCAAGGGCATTGGTCACCGAAGAATGCAGACGGAACGTGGAGAGGATCCATCCGAGTTCGCGAAGCTTTAGGTGCGAGTCGAAATGTCGTTTCGGTGAGAATTCTGGATACCGTCGGTGTTAAAGAGGCGATTAAATTTGCGAGGAAGCTAGGAATCTCTGCCGACCTAAACGAAGATCGTACTTTAGTCATGGGAAGTAGCGAGATTTCACCACTCGAAATCACTAACGCTTTTGGAACCTTTGCGGCTAATGGTAAATTCGCCGAACCCTTACTCATAACAAAGATAACATCGTCGGATGCTAAATCGGTTCAAAATTTTACGGCGAAATTTGAACAACGCATATCGCCAGAAGTGTCGTGGTTAACCGGTTATGTTATGCAAGCGACCGTTCATGGGTATACCGATGGAACCGGTAAGAGAAGAGGTGGCACGGCGCATCGTTTATCAAAACTCGGTCACCGGGTGGCAGGTAAAACGGGGACAACCAATGACAATATGGATGCTTGGTTTATTGGTTATACAAAAAATCGTGTTACGGGAGTTTGGGTTGGCAATTCTAAAAAACGGCGAACACTCGGTCGCAAAGAAGGCGGCGGCAAAACCGCAGCTCCAATTTGGTTGTCTTTTATGCAAAAGGTACTCGCCGATACCAAGCCGGTTGATTTTGAACGTCCCAAGGGAGGCGGGATTTTTGATTTGCGCATCGACCCAGAGACCGGTTTAAGGGTTAAAGAGGGCGGAATTTATGAAAGCTTCCTCAAAGGAACTGGACCGAGTGAATATGTCCAGGTTGAGGATGAGGATACCAGTGACGAATTCTTAATGAACCAACTCGGAGGTATGGGTTCTCCTACACCGTCAGTAGTTAAGCCGGATTCGGACGCGCCGAAAGCGCCGGCTACTGAATGAAAACGCAGAAAATATTTAAAAAGTAATGAGAAGGTTCTACGTTTTTGTGGATAGCTGTGATAGCTTTTCGAATACTTATATCTGGTGATTCACCATGAGCGATTCTAAAATGGGTCTTCGAACGGTTTTCGTAAATGATCGTGTTTCGGCGCGTCAACTGCGTAAAGCAAAACTTGTCGTGGTTGAAGGACCAGATGAAGGTACAGAGTTCGATATTTCCAAGAATAAGACCTTTGTAGGTCGAGCTGCGATTAATGATATTACACTTAGCGATTCATCGGTCAGTAGTACTCACTTTGAAGTTAAAGCCGAAGAAAATGGATTTCTTCTCAAAGATGTGGGTTCCACGAATGGGACACATCTTGGTGGTTGCCGGGTTAAAGAAGTGTGGATTGAGCCCAATGTTTCTTTTAGTGCCGGCAATAGCACTTTCAAAATCCAATCTAGCGAAGAATTTATCGAAATTCCCCTGTCTGAAGACGAACACTTTCAAGGTGTGATCGGACGCTCCGTTGCGATGAGAGAGGTGTTTGCGCTTCTTGCTAAAATCGCGCCCTCCGAACTTACGTGCATGATCGAAGGCGATACTGGGACCGGAAAAGAGCGCGCCGCAAGAGCCATTCATGATGCATCTCGTCGCAGTAAAAAGCCTTACGTCGTTCTAGATTGTTCGTCCATACCCAAGGACTTAATGGAGTCGTACGTGTTTGGACACGAAAAAGGTGCATTTACCGGCGCAGTTGGTCAGCACAAAGGCGCGTTCGAACAGGCTCATGGCGGTACGCTTTTTATGGACGAGATCGGTGAATTGGACATTACCCTGCAACCGAAACTCCTTCGTGTTCTGGAAAACCGTGAATTCAAGAGGGTAGGGGGAACTCAAACCAACCGCGCTGATGTTCGCGTGATAGCGGCGACAAATCGTGATCTTCGTCACATGGTAAACGAAGGTACTTTTCGCGAAGATCTATATTTTCGACTAAGTGTCATCAACGTGAACCTTCCTTCTTTGGCCGAACGACCCGACGACATCCCTCTCTTGGTCGATACCTTCGTCGATCAAATCATCGCCAAGCGTCCAGACTTAGTAAAACCTCGACTCACCGCAGATGCGCTGGATCTTCTTCTCACTTACGATTGGCCAGGAAACGTCAGAGAACTCAAAAACGTTGTCGATCGTGCTGTGAGTCTCGCCACGGATAACATTATCAATCGTAGTGATTTACAACTTCGAGGCAAAATTAATCCAAGTGGAGGGTCAACCCAATCTACAAAAGCCATATCGTTAAGAGACGAACCTTCCACCGCAGTCGATCTTTCCGTCCCTTACAAAGAAGCCAAACAAGTTGTTGTAGACAGATTTGAGGTAGCCTATTTAACCGTTCTAATGGAGAAGTTTAATGGGAATATTTCACGGGCTTCCAAGGATACTGGTTTGACCCGTTATCACTTGAGAGAACTTCTCAAAAAGCACGGCCTTAAATAATTTCTAAATGGATGACCATAGAACGATAGTCTTGGGTGGCGACGGTTTGGTTGGTACCAACCTATTAGGACGTTTTTTTCTAGAGAAGCGCTTAGGGGAAGGTGGCTATGGTGCGGTTTACCTCGCCACACAGCTTTCTGTGAAACGATCATGCGCAGTCAAGATTTTGTCTAAAACTGAGGATCCAAAATTCCTTTTAAGATTTGAAAGCGAAGCTCGGGCGACTTCGAAACTCGCGCATCCCAACACCGTGATTATCTACGACTTTGGTCATGATAAAGACAAAGCTTTTATTGCAATGGAGCTCTTGGACGGTGAAAGCTTGCTTGAAAAGCTAGAGTATTGCCACACACTTTCAGTAGCCGAAGCACTCCACGTTGTTCATCAGGTCGGAGCGAGTTTAGACGATGCGCACGCCAATAACCTCATTCACAGAGATGTAAAACCGCATAACGTTATGATCGTTAATCGCGGGAATGATCCTCTCTTCGTTAAAGTCATTGACTTTGGTCTTGTTAAAGCGATTCGCGGAGATGAACCGATTCAGTCTTCCTTTGACCGTTTGACGAAAACAGGTGCGGTTGTTGGAACACCAGCATTTATGTCTCCTGAACAAGTTGGGGATTTAGAACTCGATGGGAGGTCTGATCAATATTCTTTAGCGGTTCTTCTCTACCGTTGTTTGACGGGCCGCACGCCCTTTATTGGAATAAATCCCGTGGATTTAGCTGCTAAACATCTTCTCGATAAGCCAATGTTAATGCGCCAGTACAATACTCAATTGAAGGTTTCGTTAGAATTTGAGGCCGTCGTTGCTAAAGCGCTATCCAAAGACCCGACTGACAGATTTAACAGCTGTTTGGATTTTGTGAATGCACTATTAGCAGCATCAAGTTACGGCTCGATCGATGAAGTTGGATCTGAGGTAACCATTAAGATGGATGCTGGAACGATTGCTGCCAGTATTGAAGCCAAACGATTAGAAAAAGTTAGAAAGACGCTAGAATTGGACGTAAAAACAACTGAGCCCGAGCTGGGTTTCGCTGACACCTTAGCGGTGCCTACGCCACAGCCACAGAAGGTTGAACCGGCCGTCCAATCTATGCAAGCGTCTCCGCCACTAGCGCCGGCGAACAAAAAAAGTCATAACCTAATATATGTCGTGATTCTCGTTTTGATTTGTTTATCAACACTGGTCTGCACCTATTTTTTCTTCGCGAACTGAAACTCAGGGTTTCGCCCAATGTTCTTATCGATACTAGCTTTGGACACATTCTTTTTCCTTTAAAAAATTGTCCGCTGATCACCGTCTGTTAAGGTCCATGTAGGCAGATATCGGAAATGGCCTATGAATTTGAAGGACGAGTAGATGACAAAGAAAAAGAAAACAGAAACCTCCGCATTGGGTATCGTCGTTTTGTGGACTTTTGTTTTAGCGCTTACTTTTAGTGCCGGACTGATAACCGGACAACGCCTGCATCGAAAGGATAACCTCCCGCCCTTAGCGTCCGTGCGAGTTGCACCGATTGATGTTAGTGAACCAACACCTGCTTTGAAGACAAAATTTTCATTTTACGAAAAGTTGGCAAACCCTGAAAAGCCAACACCGAAGCAAGTAACGAAAAAGCATGCCGCCCCCAAGAGCACGACTAATAAGACTCCAGGTGTTGAAAAGCCGGCGGAAGACGTTAAACCGGCTCCAGAAAAAATGCCTACTCAAAAACAGTTACCTCAAGACGAACGTGTCGAGAAACAAGTAGCAGCCTCTCCGCTCAAAGAAATAGTTTCGAAAGTAAAATCGGAAGTAGAAAAAATCGGTGAACGAAATAATGACGAAGCTCCGGCGAAATATACGCTTCAGGTAAGCTCTCATCCGACAAAAGGACAGGCGGACCGCGAGTTATTGCGTTTGAAAAAGATGGGCTATGAAGTACATCTGATTTCCATCACCATTCCCAATCGGGGACGTGTTTTCCGTGTCCGTTTAGGCAAGTTTGAATCGATGGACGAAGCCAGAAATTTTCAAGGCGAGATTAAAAAGAAAGGTGGAGTATCAAGCTTTGTAACCCCTCTCTAATTTAGAAGATCTAAAATCGTTTGGATATTTTCGAGAAATAGTTTTTCTCTTGAATCACTTCGTCTAGGAGTAAACCATACATGTGATGGAGACGAAATTTTTGGGTTAGACGGGCATATCTAAAGCCGTCGTTGAGAGAGAAAAAGTGGGATGTACTGTTTCTTACTTCTCTTCTACAACTGCTTCTGCGCCTTCTTTTACTTCTTCTACGGCCTCTTCAACAGCTTCTGTACCTTCTTCAACAGCAGAAGTTGCTTCTGTTGGTTGGGTTGTTGGTGTTGAGTCGTCCGGTGTTGGCTTTGCCGATCCACAACCTGTGGCGAGTCCGCCAGCGATGAATCCTACGAGAGCGATTTTTGCGATTGTTTTCTTCATGATATTAACCTTCGGGGTTTAGTGAATCTCGATATATCAAGAAATGTAACAATTGAGTAGATCTTTCTTCTAGAAGAGTAACGCCATTTTTATCTAAAGGGATTCTAAAAAATCACGGATACCTATTTCGTCCTTCTCGATTATATAGGTAAAATAGCCAAGATATTCGCAATGAGGACGCTAACATGCCGACATTTGAAACCTTATATATGGGAGGCTTTAGAAAAAAATGGCGAGGTAAGGCGCCGCTTTCGTTAAACGCCACTAACCCTCAACCTTATACTTTGGAGGAATTAAACCTCTTGGTGGGCGCGGATATCTTGAAAATGGATTCGGATCTCTTGCTTGGATATAACAGCCGAGAAGGGCTACCTGAACTTCGCAATGCATTGAATCGCTATCTGTATCCGATGTTAAACCCGCAGAATTTGATTACGACCGCGGGAGGAAATGAGGCTATTTTTATCTCGATGCATGCTCTTTTGGAAAAAGGGGATAAGGTCATTTCCTTTACGCCGACTTTTGAGCCTCTAATAAAAACGGCACAAGATATAGGTTGCGACGTTAAGCTTTTAGAATTGAATGAACATGAAGGATGGAAACTCGAACTTGATAAGTTCGAAGCGCTTGTTTGTGATCAGACGAAGATGGTCATCATGAATTTTCCGCATAATCCAACGGGGGCGCTGATAGACCAAAAGACCTTAGACAGAATTGTGACGCTGTGTCGCAAGCACGAGGTTTGGCTTTTTTCGGACGAGGTTTTTAGAGGACTTGAACATTCAGCTGACTTACAACTCGAACCGGTTGCAGAAATCTACGAGAAAGGAATAAGTATCGGAGTTCTTTCAAAATCACACGGAGTGCCTTCCATTCGGGTGGGTTGGATTGCGTCGCAAAGTTTGCCTTTTTTACAACGTGCGATTGAAGTGAAAAATTATTTGTCGATTTGCAATGGTACGATCGGTGAGAAGATAGCGGTTCCGATCATTGAAAGCTCAAGCAAGATTTTTGAGAATCATTTAGATTTATTGGTAAGTAATCTTACTATTCTAGAGAAGTTAAAGGAGATCTATCCGCATTTTGATTTTTGTTCTCCCAAAGCAGGTTGTACGGTTTTTGCGAGCGTGAATGAGGATTCTTTAGTATTTGCGGAAAGGTTGATTAACGAACAGAATCTCATGGTCATACCGGGTAAGGCGTTTGTCACAAAAGCAAATGCTTTCCGGCTTGGTTTTTCCTATGATGACTTCGAAACGCGCATCAAAGGTTTAGTCAAAGTTTTGGATCAGGGGCGGGATTTATAGCCACAGTTTAATTTGGGAACTTAACTACTTGGAACATGTACATTAATCTGAGAACGAAATTTCGAACTACGTTTTGGAACCAACGGCTGTGATTTATCCCGAGGAGTGGGATTTGAATTCTTAACTAAAAAAGGGCTGTTTAAAAATGAGTCGGCTTACGCTTGAGAAATTTACCGCGTCCTTTTTCCCCTACAAACTCGCCGTTTCGAACTTGAATTTTTCCACGAACGGTAACTTCAGAGCAAATACCTGAAACTTCCCAGCCTTCAAAAGGATTGTAATCCACATTCATGTGATGGGTTTCAACGCTAATTTTTCCGCGATAGCTTGGATCATAGATGACTAAATCGGCATCCGCGCCAGGTTGAATTGTTCCCTTACGCGGAAAAAGTCCAAAAATTTTGGCCGCTTCTGTGGATGCTGCGCGGACAAATTGATGAATATCTATTTTTCCTTTTTCTACCCCGTAGGTCCAAAACATTCGAACGCGATCTTCCATCGATGGAATGCCGTTTGGGATGAGGCAGAAATTATCTTCACCCATTTTCTTTTGTTCGGTCGTGAACGGGGCGTGGTCAGAACCAAGGGTGCTGATGATGTCGTGTTGAAATCCTGCCCATAACGCGTCTTGATGTGACTTTTCTCGAAGCGGTGGACTCATTACGAAGTTCGCACCTTCAAAATGAGGTCGTTCTGCGTCAGTGTGATCTAATAATAGATGTTGGATGAGAGACTCGACATGTACCGGAGCGCCGCGCAGTTTAGCCCGTAACGCTTCCTCTAACGCATCTCGACAAGATAAGTGAACAATATAACCGTGGGCACCTGTGAGCTCTGACATCGAACAAAAATGACGAGAACCTTCGGCTTCAACGTAAACAGGCCGACTGGGTTCGTGCCACTCTGGTCCGGTTTTTCCCTCTGAAACCAAACGTTGTTGGAGTTCAGAAATCATTTCCTCATTTTCACAGTGCGCGCAGACGATGACGCCCAGTTCCTTGGCTAGTTTCATGGTTTTAAGAAGGTCACCATCGTCGATGCCCAATGCGTCCTTATAAGCCAAAAAGACCTTAAAACTCGCGA
>CALJNB010000070.1 GCA_937981985.1 uncultured bacterium | reverse complement strand
AGCGCCTTAAAATCCATCGCATGCTCCCGGCCTGATCTCAAGCGTCCAAGAATGGCTAACGAGGAACCCGCCAAGTTCAGTTCGTACGTCGATATCGCTGCGCACAGATATGGGACGATCGGACACGTAGAGCCATATCGTCTCGTGGGTTTGATCCCTTAGATCGCGCCCGCACGGATTAATATCAAGCTCAACCGTTTCGTAGACGAAGTAGAGCCCCTCAACTAATTCCTGATCCGAAGTTCTACCTACGGTGGCTAGAGTTCTGTCGGTGTTCTGTCCGATCCAAGCGTAGTAGAGTTGAGTTTCTTCGTTTGGGTCCAAGGGTTGAGCCGACAAAATTAGAGGTGTCGGATCATTAATGGTTTGGATGACGTTTGGGCTGGCAAGTCCGATTCGAGGAGGTCGATTGATTTCGGCCAATTCGGGTTCGATCGGTGGTGGTACGATACAGCCTGTCATGATGAGACTCCAACAAACCCAGATACAGCTCAAGGTCAGACTTCTTAAGTGCACGCGTCGTGCCATGTCAAGAGTAGGCCGTTTTGCACGCGATAACGGCGCTGTAGCCCGATTATCATTGTAGTAGTGACAAGAAAAGCGTGACAACCGTGACTTTGATGTCTGACTACGCAAAATCTTTACCCAAATATCTAAAGATGGTTCTTGGATCGACCCCCAATTCACTAGCGGCTTTGGTTCGGTTTCCGCCATTCCTTTCCAACGCCTTCATGATGTATTGAAAAGCAAATTTTTCTTTCGCATCAGCGAGAGGGACGAGGGGCGCTAACTCGGTTTCGCTCAGATCGAGATCGCTTGCCGATAGAGTGGTCGATTCGGCGAGAACCAAAGCTTTTTTTAAACGATTTTCTAACTGACGAATATTGCCGGGCCAATTGTATTCTCGGATCGCTTTTTCCGCATCCGCGCCGAGTACGTGAACGGCGATATTGAGTTCATCGCAAATGTTTTGAATGCAGTACTTGGCAATCGTGACGACGTCCTCGCCGCGATCTGCAAGCGGGGGTAAGGAAACCATTAAGACATTGAGTCGATAATATAAATCGTCCCGAAAGGTTTTCTCTTTTATCGCATCCTCAAGATTTCGGTTGGTGGCCGCAAGAACACGAATGTCAATGAACTCGGATTGAGTTGCCCCCACTTTCGTTATGATTCTCTCTTGTAAAACTCGCAACAATTTGACTTGTAGATTTAAGGGCATCTCGCCTATCTCATCGAGAAAGATGGTCCCCGAATGAGCAGCTTGAAATTTCCCTTCGCGGGTATGTGATGCGCCCGTAAAAGCACCCTTAATATGGCCAAAGAGTTCGCTTTCAAGAAGTGATTCTGGAATAGCGCCACAATTAATGGTTATGAAGGGGCCATCGGCTCTCGGACTTCGATTATGGATTTCATGGGCAATTAATTCCTTTCCTGTTCCGGTCTGGCCGGTGATCAGTACATTCACATTGGTAGGTGCAACTTTTTCAATGGTTCGAAACACTTCTTGCATTGCGGTGCAGGAACCAACGATGGAACCAAAACGCTTTTCTTTGAGGCGCGTCATCAAGACTTCGTTATCTAATCGCAGGTCGTTCATCAGAATTGCGTTTGCAACGATCAAGCTGGCCTGAGCGGCAAAAACTTCCAGTAGTTCCAAATGCTCATTGGTAAACATGTTTACAATGTTATCGTTTCCGACGTAAATGAGTCCGATGAGGCCGTCTCGAGAAACCAGTGGGAGACACATGACGCTGCTAAGATTGAGTTTGACCACGGATTGGGAAGAATTGAACTCCGAATCGTTTGCAGCATCGCTGACGATTATCGAAGTTTTGCTTTGAATAACTTTGGCGATAATGGAGTCTGAAACCTGTTCGACAGCATCCTTTATGTTCGCTCGTTCTATATTTCTTGCTACTTTGATGGATACCGCATCATTTTTAGTCAGAATAAGAAATCCCTTATCTGCGCTGCTTAGTTCGATTACCGAATCCATGAGATGTTCTAGAATCGCGGGTAAAGATTGTTGAGATAGTAGTTTTTGTGAAAGCTCTTGGAGTTTACTAAATCCCAAATTATCGGCGGGTGTCAATTCTGAAGATTGAATCGCGGAACACTCCAAGATCGAAAAACGTAATACCGTTTCACCGATTTTGACAACGTCGCCCTCGCTCAGAACCGTTTTCCGTTTCTTCTTTCCATTAACGAAGAGAATCGCTTTGCGATCCACACTTGTTATATTGAATTGTATACCATCAAATTGCATAACGGCATGCGACGGGCCCACGCCGTCACCGGCTATTACGATGTCGTTTGAAGCATCAGACCCCATCGAGATCAGCTTTTTGGTAAGAGGGAAAACGGAACTCCCACCTGAGTTCTTTGATGAAATAATCTCTAGTGATGCCATAAAACTACTTCAAAAAGTCCAAGAATAACTCAAGCCTATCGGAAGACTAAAAACCTTTCCAGGGTCTGATTGAGATGATTGAGTGCTCTGTGGATTGATTCGGTTTTCTAGTTCTGGAGGGGGTTCATCGAGTGTGCGGATGCGAATTTTGGTTTCCTCAAAAAAATTGATGCCATCCCAGACAGAACCCGCGTAAGACGCGACAAAGACCCCTAAGGAAGCCCACATGATATTGCGCCACAGGATAGCTGTTGCGAAGTCCCCTCCGTCTGGAGACGTTGAAAAGCGTCCTGTCTCAGAATCTCTCAGAGATTCGATCGTTAAAAATGATGCGACGTTTATCCCAAGTGCTAAGGTTTGTACGACAGCGAATAGTGTTCCCTTTACAGGTTGTTCGTTTTGAAACTGCCCGATACCAAAAGGCATGAGGTTGATTGCCCATATTTTTCGTTCTACATTTCTCTCAATATAAAAAACCGGAGCCTCCGAGTCAGGGTTTTTTGCCTTCTTTAAGGCTTTGAGATCTTCTGCGTGTTCGGTTCGAACGCTATTAAATACCTCCAGAATTGAAGCCGGAAAAACGAACTCGTCGAGTCGATGGTCGGGCGCTTCTTGAAGTAAAATCCAGAAAATATTTTTCGTTTTGTTCAAGAAATCTGCTTTTTCTTCAGGTGTCTTAGCATTTTGAGCTTCGAAAAAATATCCTACTCCCAATAGTTGTCTAGCCTCTGTTCGTTCATCTTTGAACTCCAGAAGATCGTCCGTTTCTGCGATGTCTTTGAGAAGTCCGACCAGCAGTTCATATTTGGCCTCCCGAAAAACAGTTTTTGCTTTCTGCAATTTACCTTTCGGGGTGAGGACGAGTGGGGTCTCTTTGGCAGGGCTTATAGATTGTGCGCAAACTGTGTTGATGAAAAAAGAGCAATGAAGAAACGCAATCAAAAGCAGTGTCTGTGTTAAAAACTTTATTTTCTTACTCATTTTTATTGCGTTTAAAAGTTCACATTGATCGTCGTTAACTGGCCGGGTTTAACCAGAACGCGTTGAACTTTAGGGTGCCCCATGTCTTGAGTCGACGCAACGCGTATTGTTATTCGTTTTTTAGACCCTATACGATCCGAGGCTCCAAAGGGGACAGAGAAAGTTGCGTTTTTACCCCCAGGAGAAATTCGCTTAAAGTTTTGTTTTTCGATCCATACCACGGCGTTGGTATTGGTGATCACTTGAACCCGCCCCGGCTTCCAGTCCAATACGATCGGAAGAATCGATTTTTGAGCGCCTCTTACGTCGAGGACCTTTTTTATCGTCTTCGCACCCGGACTTCTAACGATGAGACGATGTCGGCCTTTTTCTAACTCGATACCGCGGCGTGCAGCCAGAACATCATAGTTGCGGCCATCAATGGAGAAAATGGCGGCCGCGGGGGTGAGAGAAAACCGGTAAGGGTACGTTTCTTGTTTTATTGGGGCTATGGTTTCCGACGAAGGGTCTGTAGTTGCTGTTTTAGGAGTCGTCTGATTATTGGTCTGAACGGTCGCAACCTTTTTCTTTTCGTTCGCATCTCGGCTATTTTTTGGGGGTTCTACTTGTGCGAGACGGGACGCGTATCGCTTTGCGACGATCTGCGATTCTTCGGTTATCTGTTTCGATAACATAGTGGCCAAATTGGATGCGTGAAGATTCACATCGATCTTGTCGGGGGCGGCTTCTATGGGGTCCGGCTCGATGAGTAAGGGAGCCAATTTGGGTTCTGAAACGACGTCCACTTTTTCTGGCCATACTTTATAGGTATATAAGCCCACGAAGACGGTCAAAAGTAAGGCTAGGAAAACTAGCGCTGAACGCGTCGTTTTTTTTCGCCCTAGACTCTTCATCATCGCTTTTACATCGACGTTATCCGGTTCGTAGGCGAGAATTCTATTAAAATAGGCGACTAACTTGGGAACGTTATTTTTGTCTTCAAGCCGACGCGTCGCCGAAATTAATATGGGTACGATTCTTTTAGGAAAGGCTTCAATGTAGATCATCGGGTCATCGAAGTAGAGCGCAAGCTCGTCTTGCTCACTCAGGGGTACAAAATCAAGGAATGCATTGAGGCTTTCGACTAAAGCGCGCACCGTTTGGTATCTATCGTCGGGTTCCTTTTCCATACATTTCTTGATGATTTCCCCAAACCTACCGCCGACTCTGGATTCTACGAATTCGGGGTCTTCGTAAACACCAGTGAGAACCTTCTTGAACACCTGAGGCGCGTTCACACCTGTATAGGGTAGGACTCCGGTCGATAAATAGTAGAATATGGTTCCTAACGAGTACAAATCCGAACGAATATCGACCGGCTGCCCATCGATTATCTCTGGGGGCATGTGAGCTGGAGATCCTAGTATACTACCCGTCTGAGTCATGGTCTCAGCGCCGACGACGTGGGCGATTCCAAAGTCCATCAGTTTGATTTGCCCGGAATCAGAAACCATCACGTTTTCGGGTTTAAGATCACGATGAATAACGCCGGATTGATGTGCATGACTTAGGGCTTCGCTGATTTGAAGTCCAATTAACGCGACAATTTCAGAGGGAATTCGTCCGAATTTGTCGACAAATTGTCGCAGATTCATTCCCTCGATGAGCTCCATCACAATATAAGATCGTGTGGCTTCAAAGGAAGAGTAATCGTAAATCTCGAGAATGTTGGGGTGTTTTAACTTCGCAATAGCTTTGGCTTCACGATGAAATCGTTTTCGATTTTCCACGCTTTTGGCGAGGTGGTCGTGCATTACTTTTATTGCAACGTCGCGTTCAAGAGCTTCGTCGCACCCGCGGTAGACGGTAGACATTCCGCCGTGGCCTAATTCGTCCACGATTTTATATCTATCTAAAGAGGTGCCGATCATCGGGTTGGTCCAGCGCGAATAGAACCCACAATCTATACGTTTAACGCATTATCCGTAAAGCCCGTAAATGTTGTTTTAGGTTTTCAGCGCGGGATAACGCGCTTATTCAGAAGTTGATGTAAAGATAGTTCCCGTCTTTTTCTACCGACGGGGATGCCGATTCTTTTAGAGAAATCGTGACGATAACGTCAGATCCGTTCTGACGCGATTCGATACGTTGCACATTATTATTGAAGAAACGGGTATCGATAAATCTGCTAAAATTTCGCAAAGGAATCTTGGTATCACTTATGCGCAGAAGGAGAGTCTTACCTTCTCCGGATTGGGAGTACACCGCAGAGGAGGCTGTCTGTAGAAAAATTCGAGCACTGCCATCGTTTTTGGGTTGGAATCCCACCCAAGTCAAAGTATTCGTGCGAGTCGATCTTTTCGCGGCTTCGACATGGGGCATAAGGTCGCGTGTTCCGGGAATGATGCCTCGATACAATTTGTCAGGAGCCAGGTCGATTTTTCCACGCTTCTTCTTTACTGCCCCGTTAAAGGTCGTGACGAAATCAGCGGGTTCACCGGCATCCGCAGCCGACGTAGTAGTAGCAGCTTTCTTCCCACTCCCAGCGTCATCATAGCGTCTAATCTCTTGTGCATTCGCGTTTATAGAACATGCCAAAATAAAAGCACTCGCAAGTAGGACCGATAGTCGACGTTTCATAATATTCCTTGGAAGGTTTTTGATTCTAAAACTATAGCACTATTGGCGCGGTAGGGGCAAGTTTTCAATACTTCAATTTGTTGAGCTGAGCGCCGAGTTGAATACGCTGGATAAGGTTTGAGTCCAATAAAACGATTTGAGGAACTTGGTCCCTCATGTTTGACAAAAACAAGCCCACATTGTTAGTTTCCGTGGGTTAAAACAAGAGGTCTAACACATGGCAGATATATCTATTAAAAAAGAGCACGGACTTAGCTTAGAAGAAGCGCAAGGTAAGATTGACAAGGTCGTAACCGATGTCAAAGCCGAGTTTTCAAGTCTCATCAAATCCATCGACTGGAATTCGGATAAAACTGAAGCCAAAGTCAAAGGCAAGGGCTTTTCAGGAGACTTTATAGTCGATGAGTCCAGTGTTGGGATTGATGTGGATTTATCCTTCTTCGCAAAACCTTTTAAAGAAAAAGTTGAAACTAAAATCAACGAACGTCTTGCTACCTATTTCTCAGTCGATTCTGAGTGAACCCCAACCCGAAAATAAAAGGGAATACAATGTACAAAAGAAGCATGCCCATCGCCTTGCCTCGTGCAGTCGCGGTTATTATCGCGGGGCTCTTTCTTGTCTCGTCGACTACAGCTTTTGCTAAAATTTCGAAAAAGTCGAAAGTAGAAATCAACGGCTATGCTGAAAAGAACGCAACAGTTGTTGATGAAGAGGGAAAGGTTGCTTGGCTGATGACCAAAGGTTTATTGGTGTCAAAAAAGGAAGCCTCGCTTTTTGATGCTTATAAAACCAATGAAAGTGAAGCGGTTCGTTTAGGCGCAGGATTGGGTCTGTTGCTTGCAGGCGATCGTAAAATTACGCCATTTATCGGAAAACAGCTCGCATCATCGACAAGGCGTATGTCATTGCTGCGTCTTTACGTCAGCGCACTGGATGACAAAAAAGAAAGCAAACTTTTGTTGGAACTCCTCAAAAACGCAAAACCCGATGTGAGCCGAGACTACGTCCGTTACCTCGCCGAAACCCCAGAACACTTCGGTACCTTTTCGAAGCTGCTCAAGAATAAAAAAATGTCCAAGGTAGCGTGGGCGGGGTTCGGAGCACTTTCTCCCAAAGCCACAATCAAGGTTGCGAAAGGGAACCTAAAAAATAAAGATGAAGCGATCCGAAAGATGATTTTGTTTCGTTTGATCGCGATGGCGGATTGGCCAGAATACTTTACTTCTATCCAACCTCTGCTTCGCGCCTTCGCTAAGGGGGACCCGAGTCAAGAGCTTAAGCTTGAAGCAGCCAAGACCCTTGTGTTGAAAAAAGATAAGACGGCGTCTGAAATGGTTTTGAAGATCGCCAATACACTTAAGGTCGGACAGCGAGTCCAGCTTCTTAAATTTTTGTCGGACAATAACGCAAAGGTGTCGATTCCTGACACGATGTTGAATTCTGAGAATAAGGACGAAAAGCAGGCATCCTATCTTTTAGCTGCAAAAGGAAATAAAAAATTAGGAAAAGAGTTCTTGAAAATGTATGGCGATACTGAGTTCGACGAGAGGTTGATTGCAGTTCAGAGTGTCGGGCATACAAAGAGTGCCGAAGCATTCAAGATTCTCACCGGTGCCATATTTGAAGGCAATCGTGATATCCGAGTTGCGGCAGCGAAAGGACTTATCGTTTTGGAAGATCCAAAAACATTGGATTTTTTAAAGCGTGCTCTTTTAAACGAAAAAGATCGTGAAATAAAGTTATTGGTTATCGACGCTATCGGCGCCACCAAAAGTGAAGAAGCGTTACAGATTCTACGTTTTCAAGTCACATCTCGGGATCGGATGGTAAAGTTACATACTATTGCCGCGATTCAGAACTCCAAACGTTCTGCCGGGGCAAAAGCGCTTGGCAATCTCGTCCAAGATCGGGATAGAGAGATTCAATGGGCAGCCTTCCTGGCGCTTATGGAATTAGATGCGAAAGCAGGAAAAGCACAATTTAAGTCGATATTTAGAAATCCGATTCCGAACTACTTAGACGACGTAGATCGTTTACCAAAAGCTCAGCGTGAGCTCATCTACGATTGGATGTTCAAAAATGGCCCACCTTCGGTTAGGCAAGATGCGACGGTACGCGCGATGCAGTACCACCAATTCACCGCGCAGATCGGCGGGTTGTTAAACGATGCCTTTCTCTCTACTGAATTACGTAAGGACCTCATTTTCCATCTTCTGAATTCAGGAGCAAAAAATTCGAAACTATATGTCGAATCGTTTGCACGCAAAAGTTATACGCCCACGTTAACCCGAGTTGCGATTTGGGGATTAGCGCGAAGTGCCGGGAAAAAAGACGAAGCAACCTTTCGGGGATTACTAAATGCAAAAGACAAAGTAGCTGCTGCGGTAGCCATGTTTGGTTTTGCGTCGTTGCAATAAATAACACTGATTAAGGATTTAATGATGCATTCACCTTTTAAAGCAGCCTTTCAACCACCTAGCGACATGGGAACAACGAGCTCGGGCGGAAGCGCTAGCAAAATTTGGAAAGTCTTAGGGATCGGCTGCGGGTTGATTGTTTTGATTATCGGTATTGGACTCGCGTTCGGTCTTTATAAAGGCGCCACGTTCTGCGGTAGCGGGATCGGAATGGTGAAATCGACGATGAACGCTCAAAAGTATGGTGGGACTTTTGCAACGCATATTTCAAAGGGTGAGTTCGAAGAGGCCTATGGTGAAATGACCCCAAGGTTGCAACAAGAGCTCTCTCAGAAAGATTTTATTGCAATGATTTCTAAGTACAAAGACAAGATCAACGCGACGCCAGTGGCGCGTGGCTTCCAGGCCAACAATAATAATACGATGAAAATCGATAAATTCGAACTCTCATTCTTTTTTCCGGTTAATGAGGGAACTCAGATGCCAACCATCGATTTCACAGTAGTGCCCAAAGGCGAGGACGGAGGGGCGACTGTGGATAGCTTCCAGGTTGATACTTTCGAAATCTTCCTTGCTGAAAGGACAATGGATAATGAACTTCCAGCCCAGATGGTAATGCGTTTTGGGGATCATATTTCAAAGGGGCAAAACACAGTTGCTTATATGAGCATGGGTGAATCCTTTCGAAATGCAACGAATCAGGAAGCGTTCGAACAATTTTTGAAAGATGCAGGAACCACTTTCACCAAAGGTAGATGGGAGATTCAAGATATCAAATACCATAGCGATAGTTCGGCAACGGTGATGGCGATTTCACGCGGTCGTACGGGAAAATCGATGCTCATACAGTTTGAAATGCTCAAGGTCGAACAAATGGGGTTTCCGATGTGGCAAATTGAGGCAATCGCTCCTCTGGTTGCAGGCGATCAAGCCTCAGACGCGAAAGTCGAAGACGCGCCTAAAAACGAGAATGCAAAAGAGATTCCTAAACTCGATAAAGCCGAAGAAGCGCCGAAGAAAAAATAGTTCAAGGTCGGTAGAACGCCCCAATTAAAAAAATTGCCCTTTCCTCAATTGCGGTAGACTGAGTGCGTTGATGAGCTCAGTTCTGAGGAAGGTGATGAAATATAAATTTGCATTATTGGTAGGAACAATTGGACTTGGCTGTATTTCCATTGCAAACGCGCAAACACCCTCAGAATACATCCATAAAGCCCGGCGGGTGGCGTTAAACGCAGCCAATATTGACTCTGCTTTAACTCATTTAGAAGCCAAAGCTTACGGTATCGATATCCCAGCCGATAAAAACGAAGCCAAAGCCACTTTAACTTCGACTCTTTTAGCTAATCGTATCGCCTTAAAGGCCGAAGCTGTTTTCGTTCCAGAAGAAGAAAAAATCGTGGTAAAAGCTGCGAAAAAAGAAGTGGTCAAAGAACTTTATAGTTCGGTGGTCCCCACTTCTGCAAAGGGTTGGAAGAAGCTGGGGTTAGATTTCAACCGTGCGAAAGTTAAGAAAGGACGGTATGTTCAAAAACTCAAAAATGGATGGGAGGTCGAATATACCGTAAAGCCAAAGGCCCAAAAAGAAATCCGGTCGACTTTAACCCATGCTCGCGCGCGTCGTGGATCTGTCGTGCTTATCGACCCAAAAACTGGCTCGGTGGAGGCGATGGCTGGCGTGAACTCAAAGGGGAAGTCTGACTATCGGATTGCGATGCGGGCGGACGCGCCGTCGGCTTCGGTTTTTAAGATTGTCACCGCGAGTGCATTGATGGGGGAGGGCTATCATCTCGAGGCCGAGACATGTTACCATGGAGGGCGAAGCTATTTATCCGAACGAAATATACTTGGAGATAGAAGGAAAGACCACAAGTGTGCAACGCTTACCAGTGCCTTAGCATTTTCCATCAACTCCATATTTGCTAAACTAGCTTACAAAAGTTTGACCCGTAACGAATTAGCATCGGCGGCATCGCGTTTTGGATATAATGAAAAGATTCCCTTTGAGTTTTCCGTGGCAACATCACGTACACGTTTTCCTAATAATAAAATTGAACGCGCCAGGGCTGCCGCTGGTTTTCGTCATACAAAACTGAGTCCCTTGCATTCGTCGCTCATTGCAGCCTCGATCGCGAATCGTGGAAAAATGATGAAGCCATTCATTGTTAAACGCGTCAGAGATAAAAAAGGAAAGGTTATTTTTACCGCAAAACCCAAATTGCTAAAACGTGTGACGAATTCTCGTCGCGCGGAGAAATTATGGAAGTCCATGCGTGAGACAACTCGACGCGGAACGGCTCGAAAGCACTTCAGACAGAATAACTTTTCATCGGCATCCGGAAAAACGGGTACCTTAAGTGACTCCTCCCCGTATACCCAATATTCGTGGTTTGCCGGAAGTGCCGAAAAATCAGGAAAACGCATCGCAGTTGGTGCGCTGATTTGTAATCCTGAGGTATGGCACATTAAAGGAAGTTACGCCGCCAGCGAAGCCTTTCGTTCTTATTTCGCAATGAAGTAATCGGCAGTATTTCTTCCCGGAGTATTTGCGTAGAAAGTCGGGCAAGACGCGCTTGCGTTCGTGCATCTTATGGGCGACAATGCAGTCGTTCAATTTTCAAAAATTAAGGACAAAATGAAATATCTAGCATTAGTATCGATTCTTCTTATCGCCTTAGGTTGTGGCGATAGCAAAACAGATAACAACGATGACACTGCGAATAATGTTAAACAGAATAACGACAAGGCAAATAATGGGGGTATGAACAGCGCCTGCATTGCCGAAGTCGCACAATCTGGAGGGCAGACGTGTGGCGGGAGCCTGGGCGAATGTCCTAGTATTACGTGCACTTGTGCAAACGGTGTGGTGAGCACAAGCAGTTGCTCGAACGGTACGTGTCAAGGTAGCGAGGCTTGCGAACGAACATGCGCTGATGGCGGTGGCGGATGGGAATGCGCTTGTCAGCCAAGTTGCCAAGATTCGGTCTGCGGTGATGATGGATGTGGTGGAAGTTGTGGCACCTGCTCAGAAGGGAGCTGTTCTGATGGAAAGTGTGTCACGAATTGTACACCAAGTTGCGGAGATTCAGTTTGCGGCGATGACGGATGCGGAGGAAGTTGTGGAACCTGCAATAATGGTAGTTGTTCTTCTGGAAAATGCGTTAGTGCGTGTCAAAAAACCTGCGGCGAGAATAGTTGCGGCGACGATGATGGTTGTGGGGGGGAATGCGACTCATGTTCGGTAGCTGGCGAGGTCTGTTTCGGAGGTTCATGTGGGCCTAAGCCCACGGGCGCCTGCTTTCTCGAATACACGAAGTCTGGTATAAAGAGTTATGTATGTGGTAACGAACTCACTTCTTGTCTTAACTATGCGACACAAGCAGATAACGTTATCGGTGGGCGCAGGTCAGAAACAGAATTAATTTTCTTTTGCGAGTGCGGAGGAACCGAAGTTTGTGCGCCGGAGTGGTGGCCCTGTGGAGAGGGCGAAACCTCTTGTGTGAGGTAGTCGGTAGAACCTACAAGAACCGATATTGAGAAAGTAAACTCTACCGAGAGAGAATGAACAAAGATTTAACAAAATGGACTACTATTGTAATTGTAGGAGCTCTATTATTTGCAATAACGGCATTTTTTACCACCCAAAAAAGAGAAGTGCTGCCGGTCGAGGAACCTAAGCTTAAAGTTCTAGGTGACCTCAAGCCCGCAAAAGACGAAGAAAAATCTAAGGGTAAAGTCCTGACTTTCAGCTATCGTGGTGACGCTGCCCACGTGGAAGTTATCGCAACAGAGCCCGGAATGTATCCTGCCAAGTCCATTGAAAGCGACAACGAGGGCAGAGTCCCATTACGATTTTTCGATAACTTCAAAAGTGAGTTTGAATTCTTAGTGCGCCAGACCGACGATACGGAAAATCGTGGCGCGTTCTGGGGACCATGGCAATCTACAGTGAGCGACACTTTTCGATTGAAGCCCGCCACTGATTTAGTCATAAAATTTACCAATTCTGAGGGGGAGGGAATTGCGGGAACGAAGTTACGACTGGGAAGAGATTCGGTTTCGCTGCTTTGGCTGGAAGGGGTTACCGACGAGTCCGGAGAAGCGCAGTTTCATACTCTTCCTCCCGGTCGTTATGTGGTCTCGGCGACGCATCAAGGAAATACCTCAGAAAGGGCTTTTGTTCATCACTCAAGCCAGCGACAAATCACCTTCGCCAATACTGCTTCCCACACCTTAAAGGGAATCGTAAAAAACGAAGCAGGTAAGCCGATTCCGGATGCGGTTGTAGAATGTTATATCGCAGGGCAAGACTATGCAGCGGATATTGTAACCACAGATCTTTTTGGTCAGTTTTCCACAGATATCAAAGGTACCAGTGGTGAAGTCGTCATTCGTCATTCACGTTTTGTTACGAAATACGGGGTTTTTGAAACCGAAAAGAAAATCGAAATTATACTCAAAAAAGGAAACACGATCGCAGTATCGGTGAGAGACGATTCAGAAAAAGGCGTTTCAGGTGCCTTAGTATCTTGGTTCGAAAAAGAATCGCCTGATCGAATTGGCGAAGCAAGGACGAGTGACGATAGAGGAGAGGTGACATTCAAAGGTGTGCCTACTGGGGCTGTTTTTAATGCCTTTTTGGGAGGTTTTAAGTCTCCAGACGTCGTGGCTCAAGATTCAGATAAAAACCTCACACTGGTTCTAAGCGCTTCAAATGATTTGCAGCGAAGGATCCGATTCAGAGTTGAAAAGCCAAAAGGTGTACAAATCTCTTCCATCCTTGCCACGCAATCCAATGCGAGCTGTAAGTTAAATTCAACCTCGGACCGAGATTTTGAAATCGTCGGATGTCCAGAGGGGGAGTTTGAGCTTAGGGTTAAAACCAATCGAGGTAATAGAGTTGTAAGTGCGAATTTGAAAGACGGGAGTACTGTTAAGCTTGGTTCTACTCAACCTGTTAGGATTCGTTTTAAAGGTATTTCAAATGAAAGGTGGGGACAGACCAAAATAAATCTTGATAAAAGATTGATACAAATGGATTTGTTATCTGAAAGTACAGCCGAATGGACAGGGGAGCTTTTCCCTGGACGTTATCAGGTTTTCATCAGAAACGATCGCGTAGGAGAACTTCCTTTTACAATCGATTCAACTAAAGAGAGTGAATTTGATTTAGTGCTCAAAGGTCCAAAGACCAAAAAGTTTTGGGTGGTTGATACTCAAGAATCACCCGTCACCAACGCGTATATGATGTTATGGAAAGGAGATACGTTAATCGATGTCGCTTCTAGTTCTGGTCAATTGCCAACCGAATTTCGTGATGTTGATTTTAGTGGATTTTCTTTGATAGCGATTGATCCCCAACGTGGAGAAGGCGGTGGTAAGGTTGAAGGTTTGGCGGAACGGATTACGCTCTCAAAACCGATAGGGACGCTTTCAATACCTGCCAAGCGAGTTGATAAAGAGAAGTTAAAGCACGAGTTGGGTATAAGTTTCGCGAAAAAAGATCGAGGTTTTTTGATTAATGTAGAGCCTGGTTCGTTAGCAGAACAGATCGGAGTAAGGGATGGTGATTTCTGGGTAAGTGCTTACTTCGATGTCAGCGAACGCATTCAACTCATCGTCTATCGAAAAGGAAAATTTCAGGTGACTTCGTTTGATAGCGTACTGGAAGCTAAGTAAAACTTGGCCCTAACCTTTCCCAACACCGGCGAGATAGATTGAGGTTAAACCCGCGTTTGGGATTCGATTCAACGTGTCCTCCATCGTTTCATCAAAAAGTAGTTCGCCATCAACGATCATCACGACGCGCGAACAAACATGTTCCAACATATCGAGAATATGGCTGGAGAGAATAATCGAACCGCCGGCCTCGCAGAATTGAGTTAATCTTTGGCGAATTTTGAAAGTGGATTCAGGGTCTAACCCAACAAAAGACTCATCCAATATAAGCAGTTTAGGGGAACCGATAAGTGCGCCGCAGATGGCTAACTTACGCAACATACCCCCTGAAAATTCTTTGATAATTCGATGCCGATCGTCTTGGAGTTCGGTTAGCGTCAATAAGGTTTCAATTTCTTGGCGCTCGTCTTTTGGAACTTCTCGAATATCAGCGACGAAATGTAGATATTCTTCGGCCGTGAGAAATTCTGGTAAATCAAGTATTTGCGGTACAAATCCAATCGACTTTCGCCCCGCAATCGGGTCCTGCCAGATATTTACGCCGTTAACCAAGATCTCTCCGCTTTCGGGTAGAATTCGTCCGCAAATACAATTCATCGTTGTAGATTTTCCAGCGCCGTTTGGACCAATGAGTCCAATAAGTTCTCCGGGTTGAATCTCAAAAGAAAGATCGTTAACCGCTTGGATTTTTCTGAATTTCTTTTTTAAATTTTTTACGGTCAATATGCTCATTTTCGGCACTGTTATATTTAGTAAATTTAGGGACTACCTGACTACCTGAATTGGTCAATGTCTTCAATGAGGAACGCCGTCCGTAAGGGGACGTGTTTTAGGTAGCATAGCCGTCAATAAGTCTTTTACATAGTGTTCGATTGAGGTAACCTCGTGAAAGGTTAAATTTTGCTATTTGCTGGGGAGCGTACTATGAATAAAATAACCAAGCTATTTTTGATCTTCGTTTGTATACTGGGTTTTGTCCGATGTGGTGATCCCGAGAATCCGCAACCAAATTCTGATTTTGGAGGTTCCGGTCGGGATGTTGAAAATGGTGATATGCAACCTCCTACAAAGGATATGGGTGTTGCTCCGAATCCCGATTTGGGCACTGATGCAGATCCTGATATGCCGGGTACCAAGCCTCGGTTAAAAAACACGCCGACCGTTCCAAAGACCTTTATCGAACGCTACGGGGATATCGTAAATAACCAAAATACAGACCCCGCCAATTTTACCCCCGAACGTCTTACAATCGTCTACGGACAAGTC
>CALJNB010000069.1 GCA_937981985.1 uncultured bacterium | reverse complement strand
TTCGATCTTTGTAAGGTCATCCGTAGAAGACTTCTCGGTAACGGTGGTCTTAACGACAGTACGAGTCTCAGAAAGCACCTTCTTCGCTCCTACAGTTGCAGTTGCTTTTGCTGGAGTTGCTTTTTTAGCTGGCGCGGCTTTGGTTACAGGCGCTGCTTTTTTAGCAGGTGCCTTTTTAGCAACAGTCTTAGGAGCAGACTTCTTAACAGGTGCTTGCTTCTTAGGTGTTGGTTTTCCAGCGGCTGCAGCAGAAGCTTTAACAAGCTCTGTGAATGCTGCCGGGTCGAAAATAGCGAGCTCAGCTAAGATCTTACGATCAATTTCAATAGATGCCTTAATAAGGCCTCCGATGAACTGACTGTAGCTCATGCCGTTTTGACGTGCTGCAGCGTTAATTCTGACAATCCATAATCTACGGAAGTCACGTTTCTTCTGACGACGATCGCGATAGGCGTAAGCCCATGCACGATGCACAGTTTGTTTCGCTGTTCTGTATAGAGTGCGACGTCCGCCTTGAAAACCTTTTGCAGCTTTCATGATTTTATTACGACGGGCTCTCGCCTTGGTTCCTCTTTTCACGCGTGGCATGATAAATCCTTCAGTTTATTTATACGGTATAAGCATTTTAAGACGTGGCGTATCTGCTGCAGCAATATATGCTGCTCCGCGGAGTTGACGCTTACGTTTAGTCGTTTTCTTGGTAAGAATGTGTGCGCGATTAGACTTACGATATTTAAGCTTACCATTCTTAGTAACCTTGAATCGCTTCGCTGCTCCACGATGTGTTTTCATCTTCGGCATAGCCGTTCTCCGTTCAATCAAAATCCGCCAACGACGGGCGGCGCATACTTCCAATAATACCGCTAAAGGTCAAGGCTTTTCCCGAAATTATTACTAAAAGCGTTTGTTTTAAGATTTCTGGATTGTTTCAACGAGATGCAACATCTCTTTTGTCTCTTCCACATCGTGGACACGCAGAATAGAAACACCTCTTTCAGCGCACCACATCGCCACGCCAAGCGACCCAATCAATCTTTGCGACGCAGGCTTCTTATCCACTCCCGCCAAAAAGCTTTTGCGACTCGCTCCAACCAGCATCGGGCAATGGAGATCGGAAAAGCGATCAATTTCTCGAATAAGCTGAAAATTCTGCGCTACCGTCTTCCCAAAACCTAAACCCACATCCAATATGATCTTATCAGCGCTAACCCCAGATGAAATCGCGTAATCGCGTTTTGAACGCAAAGCCTCATGCACCGAAACAACCACATCAGGGTAGTCATACTTATCCTTTGCATCCGCATCCGAACTCCAACTCATCGAAGATGGATCATCAACCATATGCATCAAAGAAACAACCATTTTCGATGCGGCGGCAAAATCAGCCATCGTTGCATCATATTCTAAGGCACTGATATCGTTTAACAGAATTGCCCCAGCCTCAAACGCCCTCTCAGCGGTTTTACGGTTCCTTGTATCAATCGATAGTACGACCTTTCCCCCTAACTCTTCGTGGAGCCCTCGGATTACCGGCACAACGCGGGCAATCTCGTCCTCTTTAAGTACCCTCTTGGCACCCGGTCTCGTTGATTCACCGCCTACATCGATAAAAGTGGCTCCCTGGGCGAAAAGTTCAAGCCCTCGGGCGATGGCTGAATCGATGTCCAAAAATTTCCCGCCATCAGAAAAAGAATCAGGCGTCACATTAAGGACGCCCATAAGAGTTGTTGCCGTTAGATCGACTTCAATATTTCCAAAACGCACGTTTGGCTATTGACTGGCGAGCGAGTTTGAGACGCAATATTTTTCGTTCGTCTGAAAAACGAATTCCATACACTTTCCATCCGGGCATTCCGAATCTTCGGCACAAAGACGGGTACAGAAAGGTTCTGAACCCGAAAATCTTCCGCAAGTACCTGTTTCGCACGCATCAGCGGCGTCCACGACACACCCGCGCGCGGAACCATCGTTGCGACCACAAGCTGCAACGGCCTCGTCTTTTGAACCCGGATCTAAAACACAAGACGCGTAGAGGTCATCCACACAGCTGCTTAGGAAAAAAATCGATGCGGACCAGAGCCCGATCATTGAAAGAATCGCAAACGTTCTACTTATACGTATGGGTCGAAGCATGAGCTTCCTCACTTAAGTTGGTTTTTAACAAACTCCAATGTAGCCATAAATCAATCCTACGTCCATCTTCGATCACGCAAAAAGAACGTCAAAAACGTTCACGTCCTAACGCAACCCGCCATATAAATAAGAAATGCACTTTCCAATCCTCAACCAGTCGGTCTAGGTTGAACGTAATAACGAGGATACCATGAGAATTTCATACTTAATCTTTCTAATGTTGACCTGCCTTCCCCAGAATCTCCTTGCTGAGAGTCCCATCGAAGACCCTTCTTCGGAAGACACCTTACTCAAAATCGCCGATGATATCGCCGTCCGAGTCTCAAAAATCCGCGGTTTGGAGCTAAAAAAGAAAGTTAAAAAGGGAATCAAGACCAAAGCCGGTTTACGTAAGACCCTCGTCAGAAAAATAGCCGAAGAGCTCACCGACGATCAAATCGTTTCCGAAGCCAACGTCTTTAAAAAATTGCGCCTAATACCCCAGGATATGGATTACAAAAAAATGCTGCTCGATGTACTCACCGAACAGGTCGCGGGATTCTATGATCCGGACGCGAAAGAACTGTACGTAATGACCGGCGTACCTTTGAGCCTTCAAAAACCAGCGATGGCACACGAACTCTTCCACGCCATTCAAGACCAACATTTTGATCTGACAACACTTCAAGGTCCATTCACTCCTATGGAAAACGCTGACTTTTCGATGGCGAGATCAGCACTAATCGAGGGCGACGCTACCGTATTAATGTACGATTATTCCATGAACACCCCCATAGGATCCTCTGTTGCAGAAAACCCGATGGTCGTAGGCATGCTTCAAGGACTTGGATTTCAAGAAATTGCCGAAATGGAAAAAATGATGGGAACTCCCGAAGGCGGATCCTCACTTTCCGATTCCGCCCTAGCTTCCGCGCCACAAGTTTTTCGTGAATCACTCATCTTCCCCTATTTCGCCGGAATGAATTTCGTTGTCGCCGTTAAAACCGGAAGAAGCTGGAAAGAGTTCGATGAGGTTTATTCTAATCCTCCCGTTTCAACAGAACAAATCCTTCATCCTGACAAATACTTTTCCGGCGATGTCCCTACCTTATTGGAATTCAACGCCGCGCTTCCAGGTTACCAAATCAATTTCGATAGCACGTGGGGCGAGTTCCAATGGTCGGTCTTTTTCAAAACCCACAAACTAGAAAAAGAAGTTGCCGCTATCGCAGCCGCAGGTTGGGACGGAGATCGCGTCATCGGAATGAAAAAAGGAGATGACACCCTCGTCGTAGCCGCAACCGTTTGGGATACAGACGAGGACGCCAGCGACTTTTACTCAAAACTCAATTCAGTCCTTGCTAAAGAGTTTGAACTCAATACACCCCTTAGCGAGTCGGGCAAAAATGGTGAATCGACTTGTTACCTGACAAAAGACTCGACGCGCTTTTATGTAGAACGATGGGGTGACTTAGTCCTCCTCATCGCCGGTATTAGTTCAAAACAAGTTGACGGTGTAGAATCGGATCCCACATTATATAGACTCCGCGACCAAATCTGGAAGTCGTTTAAACGCGTAGATTTTTACGAAGTACACGACGCAAAACAGAAAGCCGCAATGAAAAAATAGTATACCGATTTAGTTATGTCCGTTCTCCGTGAAAAAATCATCGTTCAATATCATGATACCGAAAATCTTAACTTCGAAACGCAAAGTGAATATTTCGGCGGCTTACCACGCATCAAATATAAAGACTGGCCCTTTCAGAAAGAACAACCCGGCACCCATCTATTATCCATTCAACTTCCCGAAAACGAAGAAGGTTTCGTCGGCTTAGCTATTTTTTTCCACTTAGATTGCAACACCAACGATGCATATTCTTTTATAAAATTTAGAGACAACCGTTTTTCTGAAAAACCGGCAGGCGCGATCTTAATGCCCAACGGACGAATCATTCGGGAAGCCTTCGACGACGACACCTGCCTCGACTACTCCTTTGTCTCCACCGAACCCATCATGCGATCAGGTCCCTATAAAGGTGATGCGTTCTTGGCCCAACTTACGAATGACATTCTTCCTTTTCCCGGAGAGCCCGCAACTTTGTATCTCGATCTTAATCATCCCCCCTTCTGGCAAATTTAGTGAAAAATCGACGCGAATCTCTGAACGTTCTTCCCGAAAAAGAAAAAGATAAAGACTTTGAGTACGTAAAACGACTGCTTCCCTACATCTTACAATATAAAACAAGAACACTTGCAGCGATCTGTCTGCTGATCATGGCAAAATTTGCGACCGTTGCGATCCCGATGCTCCTCAAAGAAATCGTGGACATTCTAGAAAAAGAACAAGGTATGGCGCTTGCCATACCTTTCGGATTTTTGCTGATCTATGGAAGTCTCAGATTTGCAAATTCGATGTTTCAAGAATTACAAAAGGTTATTTTTACCCGTGTGCGATACGGCATCATGCGGCGTATCTCCATCGAACTCCTCTCCCATCTTCATTCTTTGAGTCTTCGTTTTCATCTAGAACGAAAAACAGGAGCCCTCACTCGTGATATCGATCGAGGCACCAATAGTGTCTCTAACCTTCTAAACTACCTGCTCTTTAATATCGTACCCACCTTTGTCGAAGTCGCTTTGGTTTCGACCATCCTATTTACCCAATACGATTATCGTTTCGCAGTCATTAGTGTCGTCACCTTAGCTCTCTATATTTCTTGGACTTTTTTCGTGACCAGCTGGCGGATGAAATTTCGCCGAGCTATGAATCAAAAAAATTCTGCCGCTTCATCGCGTGCTATCGACAGCCTTCTCAACTACGAAACTGTGAAATATTTTGGTAACGAAGGTTACGAAATAGAAAAATACGATAATAATCTCACCGAGTGGGAAAAGGTCGCAACGCGGGCTCAACTTTCTTTAAGTGTTCTGAACGGCGGCCAAGCTCTACTCATTGCTGTGGGCGTTACGGCAACAATGATCATCGCTGCCGATGAAGTATCCCAAGGCACCATGACCATCGGAGATCTTGTTGCCGTCAACGCATACCTTCTACAACTATTTATTCCATTGGGATTTTTGGGAACCGTCTATTCCATTCTAAAAAACGCCGTATCTGACATGGAACGCATGTTTGCAATTCTTGATAGGCGACCAGAAATTGAAGATAAAATAGGTGCGGTAAAACTCAACATTAATAAACCAAGCATACAATTCAAAGGGGTTGATTTTTCCTATGAGGAAAACCGCCAAATCCTTTTTGACGTTTCTTTCGAAATTCCATCGGGGCATTCTCTAGCCGTCGTAGGCGCAAGTGGATCCGGCAAATCGACCCTCGGCCGATTACTGTACCGCTTCTACGATGTACAAAAAGGATCGGTTAATATCGACGGAAACGATGTCAAGAACGTCACCCAAGCAAGTCTACGATCGATCATAGGCACCGTTCCACAAGATACTGTTTTGTTTAACGATACCCTTTACATGAACATCATGTATGGACGATTAGGTTCGACAAAAGAAGAAGTCGAAAAAGCTGCTGAATCGGCCAACTTAACCTCTTTTATCAATTCACTTCCAGACGGCTATGAGACCATCGTCGGTGAACGCGGTTTGAAATTATCCGGTGGCGAAAAACAGCGTGTGGCAATCGCTCGTGCAATTCTAAAAAACCCGCCGATCGTAATATTTGATGAGGCGACCTCGTCACTCGATTCAGAATCTGAGCGCGCTATTATGGATGCGATTAAGAACGTCTCAACGGATAGAACCACACTCACGATTGCACACCGCCTCTCCACGATCGTAGATTCAGACCAGATCATTGTTCTAGATGCAGGCCGTATCGTTGAACGGGGTACTCATCGGGAACTATTAGAACTAGAGGGTCGATATGCTGAACTCTGGATGCTCCAACAAGCCGATTCTTCGTCACCGCCCCCAAAAGATTGAATGTGAACAGATAAACTTCGACATTGAAAATAAAATATGAGAGGAGTTTATTCAGCCTCAATGTCTCTTCTTGTCCTTATTTGTAAATTCGTATCTCA
This sequence comes from uncultured bacterium, assembly GCA_937981985.1. Classification (GTDB taxonomy): domain Bacteria; phylum Myxococcota_A; class Bradymonadia; order Bradymonadales; family Bradymonadaceae; genus CALJNB01. Next base: position 11,113 of record CALJNB010000069.1, on the reverse strand, counting down.
GGCGCAGCAAGAAAAACAAATCCTTTGCCGTCGTTTGCATTAGGAAGTCGAATCGTCAAACTACACTGGCCCTGTGTCTGCCTCGAGATACAAAAATTAGCGCCGTAAGGCACTAGATTCTTGTCCGAACCATCTTCATTTTTTACACGAGTACATAACGAGGGATTCTTTATCTCCACTTCGAACTCAGGATCGGCTCGACAAATATTTCGATCGCCAGCTTTTGACTTAATTTCGAAACAGCGTTCTTTGCTGTCGTCCGTAACGAGATCCAAACTTGCCTCGGTAATTTCTTTTTCTGAAATCAGATTCCTAATCGACTTTCCCGCATCAATCGTAGATGAAACGACGACTTGTCTACTCGCGGGCATCTCGTCTCCCAAAGTAAAGTGCAAGTAGTCAGGGTCTACACTATCTAAGTCAATTTCCCCCGAATCTATTTCAAATGGATAATATCCGTAACCGCCAAGCGCCTCTCCTCGACGGGCCAATTCAAAAGACATCGTATGCTTTCCTTCTAAGAGAAAAAGAGGCGGTCCTGAACATGCCGAATTGAATCTATCGAGTGTGGTCGTGTCTGCAACCTTAGCTTCAATATCAATATTATCCACCACTTGTTCAGTCCCATCCAACGCTGTGATACTGAGGTTAACCTTTCCCGCTCTCAACGCTTCAAGAACAACCACACCTTCATCGCCCTCGCCTAATATAACCGACCTATCATCAGACTCAACCTCGGATACTTTGACCTTTTTTTCGCCACGAGTTAAATGCAATCTGCGTTTAGAACCAACAGCGACGGGGGAATCGATACAAAAACCACCTTTCTCATAAAAGAAAATCAATTCCTTTTCGCCTCCCAATTTTTGATGATCACAGACCGGGACGCCCTCATCAATATTACAAGCCGATACAAGAACGAAGCCTAAGCAAAACATTATTTTTTTCATTATTGAACTCCTAATAGTGCACCAACCGACAGCAAAGAGAATGCCAAGACGAAAACCCTAAAATAACGCCTAACATCGGCATTTACTTGGCCAAATCTATTCGGATGGCACAATATTACTCCTATCTTTGGGGCCCATTACTCCAGATTAGCACCAAGACCCTTGCAAAGCATTAGACCGCTTCTAAGAGTCTTGTTACCCTGAAACGAGAAACAACGAGCACCAAGGTAGAATATGAAACTTTTAGTTGGAATCGCTAAGGTCGTGTACTGGCTTTTCAAAATTGTGATGTGGTTTTTTAGAAAATTAAAGCCCAAATAATAAGCACTCCGTCGAAGACATGACAGATCTTCGCGCTAATTCATGAATTCGATTTTCCCCTTCACGAAAACCTGAGACATCAACTTGCCGCTGCCATTAATAAGGTAAACTACGTTACCAACACATGCTGCAATCTCTTGTCCATTATCCGAAACATCAAGTCCACATCTTTGCCCAGGTGGCAATGCAAGAGACCACGTCTGTGAGCCGTTATCGATATTCTTCATCTTTACACCCTCGCTATCGAGCATCACAAAATCGCTTCCCGTGGAATTCCTAATCGCTACATAATCAGCACGTACATCCTTACTCCAAGGTAAGTAACTCGGAGGACTCACGCGCCCGACTTTTAGGTAGCCTGAGTCAGAAGTCGTTACTACATTTTGCGCCGTCGCTTGCATCGACTTAACCGTCCCCTTCACTTTCATGAGACTCTGAATATCGCCCGGGCTTTTAGGATCCCAAGCCGAAATAGTTCCGTCGCTTTGTGGAATCAACAATACCCCAGAACCCGTAGAAGCAATCTCCCCTTCAATACTTGGAAATTGAACCAAAAAATCAGGCGCTTGGCGATTTAAATAATTCTCCAAGCGTTCGTCCTTACCTTGTTTTGTGAAACTATGAGCTTGCCCCCAAATGCGCAATTTCCCGCCTTTATCCCCCACGTACAGCACCTTGCCATCGGGACTAAAAACCGCTGAGGCAAAATTTTTGACCAAACTCATTTGCAAAACAAGTGACCCATCCAAGGCCGTCACAACCGGTGGTGATGCGTTGACGACGGTCTGCTCACCATTCGGCGAGGTAAGGACAACGCCGCTAGATTGCGCGACTCTCGAAACGCTTCCTTTTTGATTGGCTACATCTATTTCGGCTAGATTCCCAGTTTGCGTCCCTATATAAAGGTTTTGGTTCGGCGCGAAATACACCATCGATATGCGTTCAGCACCGACAACTGATTTCTTTGAACTTTTTACAACGGCGGCTTGTCCATCAACATCTTGAGTTGAAAGGTTGGAAGAGGTTGAGCCACATGCACACACGGAAAGCAGCGCCGAAAAAACGAGAGTTCGAGAAATCATGTTTAACCTAAATAAGGGAGTTGATGACTTCCATTATGGTCGAAAATCCATGTTTTGCAACGACACATTTTTGACGTTTTGGGGATTCTAAACAGGGATTATTGGTCCGACGACGAACCAACTCGATACTCGAAATAGATCGGTAGATTGGACACCTACCCCATTAATCTACCAAGGCTGAAAGGTAAAACCTATGTAGCCGTCTATGTGCGTATTTGCCGGAATTAAAACTCGTAGAAGGAACGTACATCGGTTTCCGTTACAATCGGCATCAGTTAAGTGGTACCGAATTTCATCCGAAGACGGTAATCCACGCCAGCGAAGTCTCACGTCTGTCCAATTCGATTCCAAAGAACCGATAAAAGTATATCGCTTAGACATAATGACCGGGTTATCTATATGCCCAACGCCGTTAAAAGGTGCATCTATATAGTCTTCAAAGGCAGTCTCAAAATGCTCTACGTGCGGACGTGCGTTCCAGAAGAGATAAGGATTATCAGCCTTTCCTTGTGCGGAGAGGTGCTCGAGTTCGTCGACTTGTCTCGCTTGAGACTCGTCTTCAGGTTCTACTGGCGTTTGGCCACATGAGAAAAGGAACAGTGCGCTGATAAGTAATAGTGATTTCATTTTAAAACATCCTAAAAAGTCGAGAACCTAACAAGTCCCAACCAAACTTCAAGGGGTTACTGAAATTTCTTTAGAGACCGCTTTATGCGGCTTAATTTAAGGATTGAGGCAATGCCAGCGTAAAAGCCCCGACTTGCGCGTCAAACAACGAACCTGAATCGGTTTTCATTTGAAACGTTCCACGCATCTCTCCGACTGGCGTCGGGATCGGGCACGCAGAAGTATAGGAAAAAGCGTCGCAGGGTTGCAGCACAGGCTGTTCACCGACAACGCCCTCACCTCTTACCTGTTCTACCCGTCCAGTGGCATCGGTAATGATCCAGTGCCGAGACAAAAGCTGAACTTCAACATCGGATAAGTTTTGGATAATGATTTGGTAGGCGAAAAAATAGAAATTTTTATCGGATGAAGATCGCTCGGGCACAAAAAAGCTTTTCACGCTTACCCTTATGCCGTTTGTTATTTCTGAGGATTCGCCCGTTTTCATAGAAGCGCTATAGCCGGATCTATCAAAAAACTCAAAGAGCTTGCTTCAAATACTTGAAAGAACCCGATGTCAACTATCACTAGTCGGTCGGGACGGGCCGCAAATCGATATAGCAAAAGTCATTTCCGCACCCGTCATCACACACACAGCCGCGTCCGTTAACCCGGTACATACGCCAAAACTTACGACCTTTTGTCGCCTTAAATAAAAATCTCCCCTTCGTTGTACGTTCACGTCCGCTATCAGGCTTCCAAGTAATGTCTGGAATTCCCGTCATCTGGCCCTCTAGAATAAATTGCTTTTCAGATTTCGGGAAAACTTTACCCTTCAAAACCAATCTATGCTTTCCCTTCCTAACGCTTGCATTCAATAAAAGATCGTCGCCCTCTCGCACGATGGTGGCTTTTCCTTTTGTCATCGAATGATTGACCCGGTTGACACGCAGATGATGGTCTCCCACATAAACCTCCTCAAAAGGAAGGGGCTTTTTGGCTTCTTCTTCGTGGTGTTCTTTTTCAAGCTCCGCAATGAGAAAATCTTGATATTCACATTTGGCAAGAGTCGCTCTATCCAACAACTGTTCTAAGCGTTTCTTTTTCGATGAAGTCGTCATCAACTTCATGCTTTTATATCCGGCCAGTACTTCAGGATTAGTAAGCTCTTTTTCAAGGTAATCAGAAAGTGAAATATTATCGGGTGCTTTCACATTCGACGAGGCGCAAAAGATCTCCATGCCTTCTCTAAAACTTTGGGTCTTCGGAATTACTTTTTCAACTTTTATTTCTTCATTAGGTTCAGATTTGGGTGGTTGTTTGAGTAGCGTATTTACATCACAAGAAAACAAAAAAAGAAAAGCAATAACGCAAGCTTTATACATGGAGACCCGTTTTAAAAAGGAATCTATAAATTAGGCGAGATTGCCGAACCCGTCACGTTATTTTTCTAAGTAAAGTCTACTTATTGAATAACAACTTTAAGCCTTGCCCGCCAACCTTTAGACCGATTCTGCATCTGAATAAACAACCACCTTATCTCGCCCTGTTTGCTTAGCTTTATACAACGCTTTATCGCTCCGTTCGAGGAGCTCTTTAGCAGATAGGATCTCCGGACCTGCTCCATCAAAGGTCGTCACACCGATACTAATGGTTAGGTAGGGTTTATCCGGAGAATCAATATTTTCGATATTGAGGTTGCGAATCTTTTGCAAGATCATCGTCGCGTGTTCCAAACCTGCGCTGGAGTTCATCCCTGCAAAAATCAGGGTGAATTCTTCACCGCCATAACGGGCAACAAGTTCTCCATCACGCGAACAATAACTTGCCAAACATTGAGCCACTTCAACAAGGCAATCATCGCCAATCAAATGACCATAATGATCGTTGAGTTGTTTAAAAAAATCGATATCGGCCATCATCACTGTCAATGTCTGGTTGGCTTTTTGGGTATCGACGATAGCGCGTTCAAGAAAGTCATCCAAATGACGACGGTTTGCCACGCCGGTTAACGCGTCTCGATTCGCTTCATCTGCTAGCTTTTTATTCGAATCTTTTAAAGAATCTCGAGCACCACGTAGACGCTCGTTTGCCCTTCTCAACGCTTCGGTACGAGCATCTACTTGGAGCTCCAAGGACAGGTTGTTCTCACGAAGCTGTTTGGTTTTTTGCTGGACTTGTTTACGTAAAGAGTGGGTCCAAAAAATCGAACTAACGATAAGCAGAAGAGCCAAAATCAATAATATAATCAATATCGTTATCGTTTGCTGACTTAACAAAGGCTCTTCGTAACTTAATTTGATCCACTCATCCCTGATGGCTTGACGTTCTTCGGGCGTAATCGCCTTAAGCGCTTTATTGAAAATCGAAGCCAATTCGGGGGCATCTTTTCGAACCGCCATGCCGAATTCAATTTCATAAGGAGCTTGGGCTGCGACATGTAGATTCGTAATTTGATTCTTTTGAATATAAGTAGACGCTATAGCAAAACCTCCTAAAAAGGCGTCCGCTGTTCCCAAAGCGGTCTCCTGTAATCCCTCGCCCATCGTAGCAACGGGCACTCTGGTGATATTAGGAAAATCATCTGCGACAAGATCGTTCCAGAAATAGTCTTGAACGAGCGCTATCTTAGCCCCTTGCATAGTCTCAAGATTCCAATCCTTTCTCGAACTCGATTTGCTCGTAATAAGAACGCCTCTTAAACTCATGTAGGTTTCGGTGAAATTGAATAAACGCCTGCGTTCTTCTGTAGATTTTAAAGTAGGGACAAAATCAATATCGCCATTTACTAACTCTTGATAACTCTCTTGCCAATTCGACGTCGCCCGATGAACAAACACCACTTCTAGCTTCTTTTCGATAAGCTTCAGGTAATCACGGCTCATTCCTTTGTGCTGACCTTCCTCGTAAAACTCCACGGGCTCGTAAAGTGGGTCCGAACTATATTCGATCCTAGGATTTGCCTTAAGCCAAGCGCGTTCAGCTTCATTTAAGTTTAAGTCAGTGGCGGACAAAGAGGTTTGAAATGCGCTAAGGCATAAAAATAAGAAGGCTGCACCCAACCTGGTCAAGGTCTTTTGAAGCATAGTCAGCAAAATACAGATTTTGAAATCACAGAATAGTTATCCGAAGAATATGACACTGCAAGATTAATGTAAAACGCAAAGACGATAAAAGGATCGACCTTTTTTGTCTCCTTATATTCCCCAAAAGCAGTTAGTCTCATCGGCGACAACTTGACCTATAGGAAGATAAAAAATGACTGAATTAGTAAAATACGAAAGTGCGGATGGCATCGCGACAATCACCTTACAAAACGGAAAAGTGAACGCCCTTTCAACCCCAGTATTTCAAGAATTAAACGCCGCCTTTGACAAAGCCGAAGAAAAGAACGAAATCGTAATCCTAACCAGCAATCTCGGCATGCTATCCGCGGGCTTTGATTTAAAAGAAATGCAAAGCGGTGGCCCAGAAGGAATTCAAGCCTTAGTCGCAACTGGTTCACGTTTTACGATTCGCATGCTTAACTTTCCTTTGCCCATTATCGTTGCCGTGCCTGGACACGCGGTTGCCAAAGGAGCATTCCTTTCCATGTGTGCCGATCACGCCATCGGGATTGAAGGCGATTTTAAAATCGGGCTCAATGAAACCGCAATTGGGATGGCAATGCATCATGTCGGAATCGGACTTGCCAAGGCCTGCTTAAGTAGTCGCTTTATGCATCGTTCTGTTTTTAATGCGGAGATGTTCACGCCCGAGACAGCAGTCCAAGCCGGATTTCTTGACCAAGTCGTGCACGCTGATGCCCTAAAAGATACGATCCAGAGGGTGGCAAAACATTTTAAGGGTATTGATCTCAAAGCTTTCGGAATGACCAAACAACGGGCTCGAAAAAACATGATTGCTGAGCTTGAAGCAGCCCTTGAAAAAGATCTGTCCGAACCTATCCATTTTGGTGGAATGTAAATCTTGGCAAAAGAAAACCTTTAACCCTCAGCTCTCCAGAGAGGTAATCGGTGTCGTACATCAGCGCGGCTCACGATAAATTTCAGCCACTATTATTTTTCAATAACCTAAATCTATAACCCAATTGTGGAAAAAAGAGCACACTTTGGCTACTGAAGTTACCATCTGAATGCCTAAAAACTACCTAATTGTTGTTTATTTTGGTTGGCACAAAATGTGTAAACTCTTGGCAAAAGTTGTGCCTTTTCAAAGGAAAGTGAAATGAACAAAATGATATTTATTTTAATTGCTCTCTTAACAACCGCTTGCGACGAAACATCCACGCCTACCGATCCGCCTTCAAAACTAACAATAGATGGAAAAGGCGACATATCTAACGGAATTGAACGTCGCGGCGAACTGGAGTTCGCAGGAGAAGTTTCCGGAGAATTCGATAGTGATTTCGAGATCCATGCCTACACGATTTCAGCTCAAGCAGGTGCAGACTTTCGGGTTGATGTAACGAATAAAGGAACTTCAGCTGCTCTAGATACAAATATGTTTTTATATAAATCATCAGATAATGGCTTGGTTCAAATTGCCAAAGATGATGATTCAGGGTTTGCCAAACACTCGCGAATCGATATGACGCTAAGTGCGGACGCAGAACTTGTGGTCGTCATAAAAGCCGAAGAGGACGAGGGACGCGGTCAGTATCGCATTGAATTAACCTGTAATAATGGCAATTGTGAATTGGCCCCTCAGATTTCAGACGATTGCCCAGAAGGCATCGCCGAGTCCATTTCAGCGTGTGTTTTCCGAGAAGCCCAATCGACGGTAAATGCACCAAACCTGCAAAATCTTGTTGGGGACTGTACCAACGATCAAAATGCGGAAAACTATCATTTGGAACAATGTTCTTTGGGAGATAAAGAGTATTGTGTTGAAGACTTTCAAACCTTTTTCATCGATCAGATGATTCGAAATTGTGAGGGCGACGCGCGAGAGACCTTCGCCATAGACCAACCTGTTGCATTGGTTGTCACTCAAGATATTAACCAACGCGGCGAGCTCTTGAATTCGTGCGCGGAGTGCACACTGAATATAAACTCCTATGAATACACTGGCGCGCCTGTTCATTCAGAGCTTATTCAGTCCGCAATCGCGTTCACGAGTTGGAGCGTTGAAATGCTTGTCACCGACGAAGAAATTACCGATCCGAGAACGCAAATCGCGACCGATCTAGCGCGACGTCTTCAAAATCCTGGAACGACCTTAGCTTCAGAAGTGAATGCGCATTTAGACCAAATTGAGTCCCAAATCGGTCCCTTGGGACATGCGGGATTATTAACCGGTTTCGATCCGAACGACGCTGATATTTTCGCTTGGGCTATCAATATTCCGAGCGTGAATAAAATGGCTGTCTATGAAATCGTCGAAAGGTAAGCGAATCAAGTTTAAGACGCTTGCGTCGCAGTACATCATGAGATCGATAAAAGCAGAATCTATCTGGATGGACATTGTCTGGGCCGAATTTTCACAAATGTGGTTTTACAAAGACAATCCAAGCTTATTGCCGGCAGCATCACCAAATCGGGACTATTTGATCTCAATGTCCCTATCCCTTCTCAACCTATGGGCGATATGTCTTTGATGGTGACCTGGGACAGCGACCGAGATCTCTATACCGGCGGCGCGATTTCGAACTCTTTGGTAGAGCAAGACGCTCAAACGTCGGAATTTTATGACGCGCCCCCCAAAACATCAAAACTCAACTGCCAAGCCGATCCAAGCTTAGGTCGCAAATAGTTGGATATGAATTCATGGTTTGTTTATCGCTTGCCGGAAAAGTTGGAACACCGAATGCTCTTAGTCCACCAGCCGAATATATATGTCAAGATCCTCTCTTTTTGCAAAAGGGTTTTGCGTCGTGTTTGCTCATCGCGACATTATTAGTCGCAGCGGATTCTCGATTAATCCAATATTCCCAATACCAGTTTCAATGAGCACGCGTTGTAATTTTGTTAGTTTACTCATCAACAACTCTTGATCCCAAAAAAAGTCACGACATAATTTTTGTTTCGATGTGGACGCATACCGAAGGGCTGACATAATTTGCACACCTTCGTTGATCGGGAGATTGTATCGTCGCAGTGCAGTTCTAAAACTCACGTCGTCTATGATTTTTGCCACATCTCGGTGAATATTTTCCCGTTCAATCTTGTTATGGTCCCAAACATCAATTGCATCTGATTCGGCAACATCCAACATTGCTAAATTTTGATCGAAGCATTCTTCCAACTCTCGCCAATTAACCCCCGAACTTTTGGTGGGCCGTATCACCTGTTCCACGAGAGATTCCTTTGTCTTCATTAACTCGTGAAGACGCACGTCCAAACACGTAAATGCGTCATGAGCAACAAAGGGCACGTGCACGGTCACATCACGTTTCTGCCCTATGCGGTAAGCGCGATCTGTAGCTTGGTTTTCCGTCGCGGGATTCCATGTTCTTGTGATGTGAAAGACGTGATTCGCCGCTGTTACATTGATGCCCACTCCTGCAGCCAAGGTTGATAGGATGATGACGTTAAAGCCACTAGACTTTTGGAAGGATTTAATGATCTTTCCGCGTCGTCCTATTGGCGTTTGACCACCTATAATAAGCGCATCAACTCCAAATTTCTCTCGAAGAACGCAGTGTAATAAACTTTGAATGGCTGGACGCGTCGTAAAAAGAATAGCCTTTTCCTGCCGCACTTGAACATGTTCCAACTGCGCTACTACATAAGTGAATTTTGCGCTTGTAGAAATAATACGATCGACATCGGGCAGTTCAGATGACACGCCAATTTTTTCGCACATGTCGGAGGTCAAGGCTAGCGGATGACCACAAACGAGAAGCAGCGATTGAATCGCCGGCAGCAGCCCTCTGTATCCCTTAAGTTGATGATATTGTAGGACCCGTCGGTAAACATCCACCTGATACTCGGTCATTTCCAGTTGTAATGGTAGAACCGTTTTCTTTGGCAAATTTTTTAGAGTATTGTCTTTGGTTCGACGGATATAATGCAGGCCCATCTTTTTAAGTAATCCTTGGCCAGCTTGATTATGGCCCTCATCAATCGGTTTTACATAATTCTGAGAAAAGGATCGCAAGGTTCCTAACAATCCTGGTTGAACAAAATCCATAATCGACCATAGCTCTGTAAGTCGATTTTCTACCGGAGTCGCTGTTAAAGATAACCGCAATTTTGCATTCATCGCGCGCGCCGCTGAGGCTCTTTTAGTTGTGTAATTTTTTATTCTTTGCGCCTCATCAAGGACGAGAACTTGAAATTCAATCTTCCCCAATAAAAACTGATCGTTCCCCATTGTGGTATAGCTTGTCAGAATAATATCCGCCCCCGTCAATCGTTCGACCTTAGTTGCTCGTGAGGGGCCGTGATGCCGCACCACTTTTAAAGCTGGCGCAACAAATTTTTGGAGTTCGGTGATCCAATTATCGATAACCGTCGTCGGAGCAACGATAAGTGTAGGACCCAATTTTTTTTGTTCGTATAAATAAGCAAACAGCGCAGCAACTTGGACCGTTTTTCCGAGCCCCATATCATCGGCTAATAGACCTCCCATCGAACTCCCAATATCGACTGCCGTCCAGAGATTACGTAGCCAGACGTATCCCGCTTTCTGGTGTTCATGAAGAGTACCGCTAAATAGCGAAGGCTTTCCAAAAGTACTAAAACAGTCTTTTAGAACCTGATGAGAACTTGATTCGTACTCTTGAATATCACGATTATCAGCCGTCTCCAGAATAATGGCGGGTTTTGGTTGGCGTGACTCACCATCGTCTTTAATCTCCGGCAACTGGACTTCTGAATCTGCCTCATACCAATCGCTGCCAATAAGACCGTCACTATTGAAACCTTCGTCTTTCTCGATCTCGACAAGCCCGACAACGCGCTCACCAAAGGCACCGATATCAAATTCCTCCAACCTCTCAGAAACCGTCTTTAGTTCGATCGAATCGACGACCCCCACCCCTAACTTTTCCTCTAAAAAACGGCGAGGATTAGCAGCGAAATCTTGGGCTTCGTCTTTTGAAATAAAACGTTCTATTTTGATAGCGTTGATTTGTTCAACGGTATCTCGTTCTAAAATAATGCGTTCTCGACCGACCGGCCGTTCCAAACCCCGCATATAACTCTCTTG
>CALJNB010000068.1 GCA_937981985.1 uncultured bacterium | reverse complement strand
ACGAGTGTGGCTGACATACTCGAAAATTTAGGGGAAATTCAAAGCGCGATTCACCGAGGAGATGAAAAGCAGGCGATTGAGTTCTTAGAAGCCTTAGGTGGTGACTTAGCTAGTGAAGCTCAGCAACAAATCCAACTGATTCGAAGTGGAAAGTTACGCCTAGTTGGTGATTGGTTGGAACGAACTATTGACCTTCATTCTGATGTAGAGATTATCGAACTCGATGGTGAAATATCTATGGAGTTAGGATCAGCTGTTGCGGGATTCCAAATTTCGGAATCGGACTTTGTTATTAGGGAGCCTTCAGGCTTGAACCCTACCGTCGCTGTTCCGAAAGTGGATTCGAAAAGAAATAAACTTAAAGCGAAACTGGCCCATCTTAAAAGTGCATCAGAGGTCGAGGCCGAAGAGAAAGCCACTGACCAACTCGTATCTCAATTCATTCAACAACCGAGTAAGTCTGCCGCGGATCCTTTCGCAGATCTTATGGAAATGTCGGACACCGGATTCAAAGAACAGTTCAATCCAAACAAGTCAAAAGAAGAACGTGGGCGAGAAGACACCCCAGTGGCATCAGTATCGGTGTCTCGCGGCGCTGATCTAGCAGAGTCGTCAACGGCAAAGTATCGTGGCGAACCTCGTCTTGGTAAGGAACCTTCTTCTGGTATCACCGCCAATCGCGGATTCTCTAAAGAGAAAGACAACAATAAAACCAACGTCAACGCGTCCCATCTTGGATTTACGAGAGATGATAAAACGGGTCTTGTGGATCCTGTTCCGGGCTTCTCAAAGGACAATGATAAAACTAACGCTAGTGCCGGGGTTTCTTTTGTAGCCGAAGAACCTCAACAGCAGATGACGAACTTAGGCGCGATACGATTGGAAGCCAAACGTCTTTTCGAAGCAGGCGAGCTAGAGGCGGCGCTAGATATTACGAAGAAGATACTCAGTCGAAACAACGACGATGTCACATCGGATTTAAGAAACACTATTTTGGAAGCCATCGAAGAACGTGATACCGATTTAGTGGGCGATTTAACGCGTATTCCCAAAATGATGATCAATGGCGCTGCGCTTGCAAACTCCTCTCTGGATCACAAGGCGGGTTATTTGGTAAGCATGATCGACGGTATGGTTACCTTCGAAGACCTCATCGATCTTTCTGGTATGCCCAAAGATGCTACATTGAAAATTCTTGCGACACTTTTACGACAAGAAATTATCTCCTAAAGTTTTTCACAACATCTGTAAGATTCCGGCGGCCTGATAGGTAAGGGTATGTGCGCGGTTCTTTTACTCTTTTGCTTTGATAAACTCAGCTGCCGATCAAACCTTGAAGGCAAGAGTTTTGCGTGTTAGCCATCTTGGACCTATATCAGTAGAAAAGGATTATTCGGAATGGAAGACAAAGACAAATTGTTACGCAAAACAATTTGGGGGCTCATTTTCGGAATCATCATCTACGCGGGTTTCGCAATTTGGACCGATGCATCGGCGGTCGGCAGTGCACTTTTTGGGTTTTCATTCAAGATTGTTGCGATGTGTTTGAGTCTGACCGTTGTTAATTACGCGATTCGATTCCTTCGTTGGCATTCGTATTTGGGATTACTTAAGTTCAAAATCTCGTGGAAGCGAAGTCTTTTAGTTTTCCTGTCCGGTCTGGTAATGAGTATCACGCCGGGGAAAGTGGGTGAGGTTCTTAAGAGCGTTTTGCTCAACGAGTCTGACGACCTTCCTATCGCTCAGACGGCACCTATTGTTCTAGCTGAGAGATTGACGGATCTACTCGGTCTTGTAGTCATTGCCGGGGTCGGTATTTCGGTTTTTGATTATGGACAATGGGTTTTTTACGGAACGATTATTTTCGTATTGGGTTTCGTCGTTCTGATAGGGCAGCCGCGTTTGGTTTCGCCGTTTCTTAAAGCACTAACAAAAAATAGGCTGCTGTCTAAATTCGCCGGACGTTTTGAGGAAGCCTATGACTCGATTAGGATTTTATTGAGTGCCAGAGCGCTCATGGGCGCGACCTTAGCGAGTTCGATATCTTGGGGAATGGAAGCGTTTTCTTTTTATTTGATCGTTGATGCGTTGGGAGGGCAGCTCCCTCTTCAATCTGCGTTTTTTATTTTTGCGATGTCTACTTTGATCGGCGGAGTAAGTTTTCTGCCCGGTGGTTTAGGTGCTACCGAGGGTAGCATGATCACAGCTTTAACGGTTTTCGGCGCGTTTACGGTTCGAGCACCAGCAGTAGCCGCAACTTACGCTATCCGTTTTTCAACACTTTGGTTCGGTGTTTTTTGCGGTGTGTTCGCTTTATTCTTTTTTAAGCGTATGGTGGTGAACATCGAAAAGTCCAGTCATCAAGCGCCCGAGCAATAAAAAACCATTCCTATTTAGGGCAAATCTCTATCTTTGTATGATCAGATATGTTAATTCTGAGGCAAAGATTTCAGACCTTATTAACAAGTGGACTTGAGATCGGCCAATTAGTGGCAACTACGACTTATTATTCTGTGCGATGGTGATAGGTTGTGAACGAAGAACATTGTACAAGAAGAGAAGATACATGAATATCTATGTAGGAAACATTTCCTGGGGAACCACCGAAGACGATCTCCGTCAAGCTTTTGAAGAGTTCGGATCTGTAACGAGCGTTAATATTATTACTGATCGTGATACGGGACGATCAAAAGGATTCGCGTTCGTAGAGATGGAAGATGCTGCCGACGCCGAGACAGCGATTGCTGCTATGGACGGAAACTCCGTCGATGGTCGTAACCTTCGCGTAAATGAGGCTCGTCCGAAAACGGATCGTCCAAAACGTTTTTAAGCTCTACTTATCTCCGAAGTTTTCGCATTCGCTGAAACATCTTCGTTTTTCCGAAAGTTTGGGGAACAAAAAGAACGGGAATGCACTTCTATATATGGAGTATTGACCCTCCAAATAAAAATTCTTGCTTGCGTTGTGAGACGAAAACAATGATTCTAACGCCGTCATAAAAGGAAAAATACATGTTAACAAAGTTGTTTTTAGATTTCGCACTTATTGGCGCTGAGTGGGTCATGTGGGTACTCGTAGCGCTTAGTGTTCTTTGCGGATATATCATTGTAGAGCGCGCTTCTTTTCTCTTGAAACGTAAAGTGGACATCGATCAACTTCGCGTGAAGCTCACTAGCTTTTTAGAAAAGGGAGAGTTAGAAAACGCGGCCAAATTCCTTGCTGGAAATGACAGTATGGAAGCACGGACCGTGCTTTTTGCGCTACGTGGGAACGAGCGGGGTTCACATGCCGTTGAAGATTTGGTTTCCGGCGCGATTGCTACCGAGAAAACCCGTTACGAAAAAGGTTTGGGTGTATTGGGAACGGTTGGAAATAACGCACCTTTCATTGGCCTTTTTGGGACGGTTCTAGGTGTGATTGGTGCGTTCGCAAATCTTGCATCAGGAAGTGAAGAAGCTGCAAAAGCGGTGAACTACGCAATCTCGGAAGCCCTTGTTGCGACTGGTGTGGGTCTTCTTGTCGCCATTCCGGCCGTTATCGCCTTTAACGTTTTTAAATCCAGAATGAAAAAATCTATTGCACAAACAGACCTATTAGCAAGAACCCTTCTTTCTTATTTACGAGAAGATATCGGAGGGGAAAATGGCGGGGTTTAGCGGAGAAGATGACGACATCATCGCAGGGATCAATATCACTCCACTTGTGGATATTATCCTCGTTGTTCTGATTATCTTCATGGTGACGACAAGTTACATTGTCAAAGCGCAGATCGAAATTGATTTACCGAAAGCCGCCAGTGGACAATCTGAAGTTCAAGAGACGGTTGCGCTTCAAGTGATGGCCGACGGAACCTTTCACATGAACGGAAAGGCAAGCACACTTGAAAAAATCGGTGAATGGGCAGTGGATGCAAAAAAGCGCAATCCTGAAATTCGAGCTATTATTGCGGCAGACAAGCGAGTGCAATACGAAAAAGTCGTCGATCTTATTGACACGATTAAGGTAAATGGCATCGAGAAATTCGCCCTAAATATAGTGAAGAAGAACTAGAGAATGGAATCCATCACTGACATTCAGGATCCACTTTTAACGAAGAAAAAATCCTTAGCCGAGCGCCTAGGTTGGGGCGCATATGCCTTAGTAGGATCGGTGGTCGTTCAGTTTATCGCACTCGGTGCTTTGATCCTCTTGGCTCCTTATTGTTCGCCAGAGGCAGTAGAGCGCGAGCCTGATGAAATTGTCGAGTTCTCTGTGCTTGAGATGCCGGCGGAACCTGAGCCCGAACCCGAACCCGAACCCGAACCTGAGCCCGAACCTGAACCTGAGCCTGAGCCTGAACCTGAACCCGAGCCCGAGCCCGAGCCTGTGAAACCTGAACCTGAGCCGGAAAAGGTGAGACCCGATCCTAAACCAGAACCTGAGCCAGAACCCGAGAAAGCTCCGACCCCAGAAGCAAAGCCCGGTCCTGTTAATTTGGACGATCTTGAAGGCCTAACCGCAGATAGTTTATCCGATGAAGGCGCCTTTAGCATCAAAAGCGGTGGCGGGATTAAGTCCGGAAAGATTACTAAGAAGTATATCGATCCCAACAAGAAAATCATCGCAACCAAAGATGGGACAGGAGATGGCTTAAGTCCAACGAAGGTAAAGAAGAACTGCCCAGAGAAAAAAGCAAAGATTAAATCTCGCAAGAAAGGAAAGTACCCTGTTCAAGCTCAACGAAAAAGAATTGAAGGTACTGTCATCGCGCGACTTTCGGTAGATACATCCGGAAAAGTCACCGCTGTGAATATTGTGAAACGCGCCGGTAATGGATTTGATGAATCCGCCAAGAAGGCGTTTTTTAAATGGACCTTCTCGCCGGCAGAAAAGAACTGTAAAAAAGTCGCCTCGGTAAAGCGCGCTACTAACACTTTTACCTTAGATTAAAACGTCGAAGAACAGCGACACTATCAAAATATCAAGGAAGGATTTGCTCTGGAGGCGCGGATAGTATCGCGCAACTTTCTGCGGTACCAAACCACCTTTTTCGATTTCGAGCGACGATATTGTAGAAAAAATCCCGAACCGGCCGCGGGCACCAAATCAAGATAGCGGGAAGTGAGTGCGGGAAAGGGAGGTGTCGTACCATTCTCAATATAGCATCCGATCGAAGATGAAGCGTCCCATCCTCAACGAAGACCGCGGTATCAATAGTCGCAGGGAAGTCTGGGAATAGTTTTCGCGCCTCGGCGGCTGTCGCTCCGTCAAGCGTGCTCAGAAGAAGATTTCTTTTTTTATCTATCTTTAGAATTCGCAACCCTAGGGTATTGCAAAGTACGCATTCACCATCAAGAAATAAAATGGGTTTTTCACGAATCATCTTGCGCCTTTTCAGTTTCTTTAAACGCCAATAGAAGCATCGGCGGGAGAATAAAGAGGTCTCCTAAAATCGCGCCTGCAATAGTAAACGAGGTTAGTATCGCAAATTGGCGCGTGGGAAGAAAATCAGAACTAGCAAGGACCACAAGTCCTATTAAAAGCATAAAGCTTGTCAGAAGAATCGCACGTCCAGCACCATCATAGGCTTCCATTAAAGCATCTCGGACGCTATTAAGGTCGCCATTTACTTTCTTTCTTTTTCGACCTTCCTCAAATCGTGCCAGGAAGTGAATCGTATCATCGACTGCGATACCTAAGGATATCGCAAAGATAATTACCGTTGTCGTATTGAGGTTCGTCCCCGTCATTCCCATATATCCGAACGTCAGGATCAACGGAACAATATTTGGGACAATGCTAATCAATCCTAATTTTAAGCTACGAAATACGATGGTCATCATAAAAAAGATGATTAACGCCGCCAACATCAATGAATAAAAAAGATCATGAACGAATATGGATAGAGATTTTGACGCAACGTAAGCGTCTCCGGTAATACGGTATTTTACGTCAGTGCCGTCGAATTGACGCGCTAGCTCCTTTTTTAATTTTTCGGCGAGTTCCATTTGTGCGCGACTGCCAGCATCAAATACCCTGAGTAGAATCCGTGTGCGACGAAAGTCTGTACTCACAAAACGGTTAACACCGTTAGGTTCATCGGGATCGCCGGCGATGAGTAAATGGAGTTGTTCTACTTGGGCTCGAGACGTGGGCATTCTTTGTCTTTCCTCCGCCGAACCTAATAAAGCAACTCGCGCGGCTTGATGAAAGTCGACCAAGCTTTCGCTGGCGAGTACGTGTTCTTGTTGGTTTGCAAAGTCTTGAATCTCTTTCATCTTTGTGAAAATTATCGGATCTTTGAACGCGTCTTGTGTTTCAGAGTCTAGACTAATTTCGAAGGGAAGAATTCCGCCAAATTCTTGATTCAAAACATCGGTGGTTTGGTAGGAAGGGTGGTCGTCAGTATATACTTCCAATAGCGTGGTATCGATGACGACTTCGCTTGCGAAAAATAAGAAGACGGATGTAATTGCTACACAGATAGCCAAAGTCTTTTTCGTGTTATCCAGAACGACAGTAGCAAGTTGCGCGATGTATTTTTCGAGTTTTCCACCATCAGACTTCGTTGCAGTGCTTCGATGCACTGGCTTTAGATAAAACAAAATCGCGGGTAGACATAAAAGAGTCACGCAGTAAGCAAACATGACCCCGAGACCGGCCTGCCAACCGAAGTCTCTCAAAATTTTCGTGCTTGCCATAAATAAACTAAAGAAGCCGACAGCGGTCGTTAAACTGGTCAAAAGACAAGCGGCTCCGGTGTACCAAATCATTCGCTTTATCGCCTCTATTCTTGATTGATGGATCTCCATTTCTTCGGCGTCACGAATAAGCATATGAATACTATCGGAGATTCCGATGATGAAGATCAGGCTAGGAACGATGTTATTGATTATATTTATAGAAGCTCCTACCCATACCATGAGCGAGGTGATCATGAGTGAAGCAATGATAACGAC
>CALJNB010000067.1 GCA_937981985.1 uncultured bacterium | reverse complement strand
TACTTGCATCCCGCTCATCGATAAAAAAGAGGCAGATAAATGAGTGGTAATCCAACGCATCGGATAGCCTAGAAAAAATTGTAGCGACGACAACCAGGGTAAGGTCATTGATGCTAAAGCCCACGTGCCTAGATGCCACTTACCGGTTCCCCTTTGTTGAGAAATGACGATCGTTAACGCGAACCCGGCAATCGTTCCTCGCACGAGGTTGGGAACAAACGGGAAAGTAAGCGCGTATACTAAAATTGATATGGCGAGGAAATGGCTGGTCTCGTTTTCGCTTTCTGGCTTCTTTGAGGAAAAACCTCCAAAGATGACAAGCAAGACTACCGCAGCGAACCCCCAGGGGTCATCGCTTCCGTCAAAAGCCCGATTGAACCACCATTGTACGGTTGGCCAAAACGCAGCGCCTAATATGAGAACGAAAATGAACTTTTCTTTGGTGAATTTCAAGCTTTGCCCCTTTAAATTAATGACATTCGTGAACGGTCTTCGTCTTTTCTCTTGCGCCACAATACGAAGAGAAGAAAGAATGCCCCGATAATCATAAGGGCCCACTCCTCGGGTTCGGGGACGGTAGGAACCCCTTTACCATTTGCTTGGTCTAATCCGTTTTGTTTATATTGTTCTTCGGTTTCTAAAACGACCGCTGCCGATACCCTCGTTACGATTTGATTTTCGTGCGCCATCTTAATCGCCTCTTCTCTCTTAGAAGCAAGAAGAAGACGGTCAACCTCGTCGCGGGCCGCCAGCCTGAAAAGATGGTCTGAAGTTTGATGCCAATCTTGTCCGTCTGTCCGAGGGTCGTTGTCTAGACCGTATACGACTTTACGTTTAACCGTGGGTTTAGAAAGCGTCTCAAAATACGCTCCTAAGTCCTCAGTGAGTGTGGACTGACGCGGAAGACCTTCGACTTTCGCTTCCAAATGAAGTGCCTCTAGATTTACGTCTCTACCCCCGTCAACTTGAACGTCGATAATGGGAGTCGTGAAATGGTAGCCCACGTTAGCTTCGCTAAAGGTGACCGTTTGGGCCGCGTGTATCCAGATGATGATGTCGTTCTCACTTTTGCTAAACTTTTGTGCAAGGTCTAGCGCTTTACTAGTCTCTCTGCCTCCGATGAACCTAAACTTCGATAGTTCGTTTTTGAACTCTTCTCTTGTCACCTTCGACCATTTTTTTCGTGTTATTTTTTCCGAAATTTCCGACTCGTCGTTAACGAAAAGTAAACTCACTTCACCCTCAAAATTCAGACGGTCAAAGGCCTGGCGTAGTTCACCAACTGCGTTTTTCATCCTGATGCTACCATCCACCAAGAAGATGAGGTTTCGATTTTGTGGTGCTTGCATCGTCAGCGATTGTGTCGCAAAAATGTCGTTCTTTTTCGTGAGGCTTCGCGTTTTAAAAAAAGCCGTTTTTATCGCTAAGCTGGCTAGTTCTTTATCGCTAATATCACCACGTATTTGGTATGCTTGCTCATCTAATTCGGTTTTGATAAGCGACGTTTGTATTTCCGATTTTGATTCCATCCAGACCCGATGAGACACGTCATGGGAGACGTTTCCAGCGATTATCTTGGCGAGTGATAGCGTGTTTCCCTCTTGAGAAAGATGAAGTGGAGTGGTGATTCCAATTCTTGCCTTCATTGTCTTGCCGGCCAACATCGGGAACATCCGGACTCGAATTCTATTCGGTCCAATTTCGGAAACCAAAATAGGATCTTTAGCTTTACGTACGACAGCTTCGTAAGCAGCAGTGGCTTTACCGCGACCCGCAAAGGTTGCTTCCCGGGGTTCTCCGTGGACCCAAAGTGTGACACGCGATACAACGCTGTCTTTGGGAAGTTGGACAATAAAATCTGCTTCTCGTCGGTATTTGCTGTCGTTCTTCAGCGTATAGGTCCATTCGGTATACGCGGTGGCAGCCTTAGCGTCGATTGAACCATCGAAACGAGAGTTTGAAAAAGAAAGTCCTAATGAGTCGTCGCGCGGCGTTATAAATCGAGCATTTCTGGACCAGCTTTTTTTCGCGCAGCGTTCACCGGTCACCTTCCAAAAAAGTTCGGGTTGGTAGGTGTAGTCGTTATTCATTCTATCAACAAACATTGTAAAGGGACTTAATGGATTGGGACCTCGAACACGGCGATAATCACAAATCGAGGTTTTTACCACCGAATCGGGTAAGGTTCGAAGCGTAGAAATTGCATCTGCGCGTTCGGCAGAAGAGCCTTTTCGGGCGAGTTCTAAGGCGCGTTGGGTCTGCATTTCTGGCAACGCGAAGAACACCATGATTGCAAAGCCGATCGTTAAGCCAGCAATTCCCCATGGGAAATGAACGAATTTTTTTGGAGACGCATCGGAAGCTGTAAGGACCGACTTTCGGCACTTCCACAGGGCGATGGAAGCGAATAGGCAACTCCCCACGGGCGCGAAGGGGAGGAATCCAATCCCAAAAAGCATCGCGATAACCGCGATGGGAAGAATCGGAACCATGGGTAGCGCGTATATAAACGAGATAGACGCGACTGCGCCTAGTGATATTCTCCAAAAGGGATTCGCAGCTTCCTTTTGCTGGAGACGCCAGGTTCCCCAGAAAGCTAGGATGAGAGGAACGAGTGCAACAACGATGATATGGCCCACTGTTGGAATCGGATCGTAACCGAGGTCTTTTCGACACATGTGCGTGGAATACTCGATAGCGAGCGCTATCATGGGAAGCAAAACACCGAATAATGCGAACAGTATCGAGAAAATGATTTGTGATTTCGAGGTTTTCATTTTGGAGCTCCTAAGCTTTCTTAAATCACTATATCAGTGAATTATGGAAGTGGCTTGGAAGTTGTGTGGAGAAAATGTGGAGGCTTTTGATGTAGCACTCATTTTTGAAAAACGCCTTTACTTTGCTAGATTCTACCCGTCTAGCGGTGAGCTTTATGGCTCTGGCTGCCCGTCGAATGCCACGACTTAAAGATAATCTCCAAGGTTAAACCGAAGGTCTACTCTTCGATGGATCATGAAAGTAACCTGACCGATGTGCCAAATCGACGCATCGAGATCTCCAACGACGAATATCTTTTCGCCCAAATTTTGGGGAATATAAAACTGCGAAGCCCATTCCAAAGATAGGGTTGTTCTCCTCCGCGGGTCCAATGGAAGTTCCAGACTTGCCTTCACCTCAGTGCCTGGTCTTAAAAAGTGGGTCACGGAGGGAAGTGAGTCTGAATGAATAAATATATAGGATAATAGTAAACCCGCAGATAATTTAAACTCTCCGATAGCTAGTCCTAGCCCAAGAGGTCGTAGGGTGAGTCCATACATTCCGGTATTGCGAAACTTAGGGGAGACCATTACCGAACGCGGTAGATACCATGGTGTCGGGTCATATCTGAGTTCTCCTGCTTCACGTGCCATTTTTCGATATTGTTGTGGGATGTGTTCGATGTGTTTCAAACGGGCTTTTTTATCGATGGCAATATAGGTGTTGAATCGTATCCCGTAGTGAAAGGTCTGATCGTTTGCCACTGGACCTGTGACCCAGTTCAAGGTGGGGCCAACACCGATATTGAAGGGAAGGGTGAGCTCTTGCGCTGACACGACCTTGGGCAAAAAGAAACAAACGATAAGGAATAAAGTCTTCAATTCTCATCCACGATATCTGAACCGCTCCGTCTCAATATTTTCCGATGATGCATGTCTTCATCTTTCGCAAACGGAACGATAATGTGTTCCGAATGTAAATAAGCAATTCTCGGTTGAGTCATTATCGTCGTTCCAGACTTGATTGTGGCATTCATAAGGTAACCGTTCTGTACTTGGGGCTAAACACTTAAATTGCGTTTTCAAGGGGCTTTGTTTTGAACGTTTTTAGGCTAAATCTATGGAGCTCGAGGTTTTGCGCTCTCAAAATGAGCAAGCAATAAGCGCTTGACCTAATCTTTCACTTTAGCGAATATATAGGAATGAATAACGTATTTGTTTTGAAATCTATTTCGCTCTTTATTTTATTCTTTTTGATAGGGTGTACCGCCGATACCGAAACTCCTGATGATGAAAGAATTATTCAAACTGTGGATATCGAATTTGACCAGAAGTTCGTAGTACCGAGTTCGGTGCTCACTTTTCGACTGAGAGGTACCGATCGCATTGATATCAAAGGTGCAAAGGTCAAATTCATAAGCTCAACCGAGTATGAGCAGACGGTGACCTCGAAAGAGAATCTTAAACGCGTTAACGGCGATCACGGTGATGTGATCATTGAGCTGCCGGTTGAGGAGGGATTTTGGGCACGAACCTCTGGAAATTATAACGGCATTATTGAAGTGACCTTATTTGATGGAATTGGCGATCTTGCGATCGGTACTCTGAATAACATTTTTCTAGAAGGGGTCTCTGATGTAACCCCCTTCGTAGATACGGTTCCTGGAGGAACTTATTTCGTTAACGAGTCGATTGAAGTCCAAGGTGCGAATTTTTTACGTCCTGAAGAAGGAACAACATGGGCCACAGTAAGTGGAAGATTTACTCCTGAAAGCAACTCGTCTTTCGATGTGGCTCAGGTAAAAATCCCAGTCGTTTGGAACGAATCTCGAAAGTCTGCAAACTTCTTTGTTGATCCGAAGGCATTCGGGGTTCAGCTAGGAAGGTTTTCCGGACAACTCTCTTTTCAAAATGAGCTTCGCACAGGAGAAGTTTTCGTTGGAAATCAGCAAGCTGATTTCCAATTCGAAATTCAGCAAAGTCTGTTGGCAAAATTCGCGGAAAGTTCGGGAAGCCGTGGCCAACGTATTGACCTGATTGGTCGGGGATTTGTGGGAGAGAATTTATCCGATGATCGATATGGTATGGTGCTTATTTTTGAAGGTACTTTTGAATTTAACGACGGCACGCCAACTCTTGACCTCACAGGATCAAAAGCCATACGACGTCCACCTGATAGCGTAACCTCTGATCAAAGCGCTGTGATTTCAGTTTGGTATGACGTTTCTCAAGGAGAACTTTCCGGTATCGGAGCTAAGCCTGGATTGTTTAAGGGAACGGTAACACCACTACTTATTGACGAACGCGGTGAACAACTTGGTTTCGGCTGGACGGGAGAGTTTAGAGTTCTTCCCACAAAGCAGATGGTTTTTATTAAATATCTACCCGGGTTTAGTAAGGCACTAGAGAAATATGGTATTTCGAATGTCGAATTTGAGATAAGAAAGAAAATCTTGAGTACGACGAATCGCGACTACAAAAGTGTAAACGTGGAGTTCGTCGAGGAGCCGCCTTCGCGATTTATAGATTTTGCTACGATTGAAGTCGGCGGCCCCGATCCTACTGGTATGAATAAATTTGGGTACGATAACACATGTAATGTTCAGGAAGATAAGTGCAAGGACACCGATAACTTATACCTCGCCGATTACTTAGGTGGGCTGAATAGTAATAGTGCTGCCGAGTACAACACGCTTTACGGTGGTGTTTTCATCGAATCGTTCGATTATTTTAGTCAACAGCTAACCCCAACAAACAAAGATGCGTCACCCGATTTTGATCGCATTTTGGGCCCCTTCATGAGAGATCTCGGTGGAGACCCGGTGTTAGGGACCGAGTACCCAGGGGGCGATCGAGATATTGAGATTGGAGCGGCCATTAATTTGGTAAGTGCGGTGATTGCCAACACCGTCACCCACGAAGTTGGACACTCCTTAGGTTTAACATTCACCGCCCAAGATCGTCTACGAGCTAGCACCGTTTTCCACAATCAGCGACCGTGTGATTGGTGCATCATGAACTCCGGTTCGAATAGACCCTTTGAACAACGCGGAGAACTGGTTGAAGGTATTCCGATTTTCAATGCTTTGAATCAAGAATACCTTAATGAGATTCTTCCATTGCCTTCAGGTCTGTAGTATTTTGGTAAATGGGTTCCTAAATACACTGATTCTCGTTTCGATCTTTTGTGCTTTGGGTTGTGCATCAGTAGATAAACCGGAATTCGAACCACGAACACTTCAAAATTTAAGGGTGATCTTTGACCAGGAGGTTGTCGTAAAGAGTTCGGTTCTTGAATTCGAACTCGAGGGCACAGAATTGCGCGAAGCGAACTTTGCGAAAGTGGAGTTTTTCGGAACGCTAGCAAGTGGCGTTTCAGTTGATTTTGAAAATCGGGTGGTCATGGACCGACGCGGTGCAAAAGGGAATCTCGTAACGCGTGTGCGGGTAGTTGATGGCCTCTGGGAGGAAATTGACCCGAAAGAAAAGGAGACCTTTACAGGAACGATTAAGATTACTCTCGTTGATGATATCGGGGTTTTCGCTGAAGGAGATGTCGTATCGTCGGTATTGATTTTTCAACCCAACCCCGAACCAGAAATCGAAACGATAGAAAGTGGACTAGAGGTCTATCCGAATCAAAGAGTGCAGATAAAAGGGGCAAATATACTCAGGTCATCAGAAGGTAAAACCTGGGCGATCATCGACTCCGGTAGCGTCGTATACGACGATAACTCTTCATTGCCGATCGCGAATTCAAGGTATCCGATAATATTCAACGACGAAGGAGGTTTTTTGACGATACACCCGACTTTATTCGGTGTGCGCAGCGGTGTTTTTTCCGGTCAAATTCGTTTCGAAAATGAACTTCTGTCAGGAGAAGTATTCAAAGGAAACTCACAATCCTTCGCATGCGACTTATTGCCGCCCGTCGCTAAGACGGTGACCCCCAGTTCGGGTTCGCGTGGTCAAAAGATTTCCTTAGCCGGTCGTGGATTTTTAACCACCGATCCTACTCTTGATATTGGCACCTACTTGGTTTTTGAGGGAACCTTAACTCCTGATGATATTCGAATCGAACCCATTGTCATCGCCGGGTCGTCGGCATTCATCAGAAGTCCTTACCGAATCGTGGACGAGACTCTCTTAGAACAAGATGTTTGGTACGATGTAGATTCTCAACGTAAAGAACTGATTGGGTTAGGAGCGCTCCCAGGCTCCTTTGTGGGAACGATTCAGCCGACTGTTTTCCATGGTGGAGTTGAACAAAAGGGGAATAAGACACCTTTTAGTTTCAATATCTTGCCGTCCAAACAGATTGTTCACGTTAAGTATCTCCCGGGGTTCTCGCGCGCTCTTGAATTCTATGGGCTCAGTGTGGTCGAAGACGAAGTGAAGGAAAGAGTTCGCAAGGTTCTGGAGCGCGACTACAAGGATATCAATATTGAATTTCGCGAAGAGTTGCCGACCGACTTCATAGAATTTACGACTATCGAAATAGGAGGGACCGACCCGAGCGGTTTACTCAATTTTGGCTACGATAATTCGTTCAATGAAGGAGGCAAAGATGTGAATAATCTTTATCTTTCCGATTATTTGGGCGGATTGAACCGTCATTCTCAGAAAGCCGGTTACCTGCCTTACGGCGGAGTATTCATAGAGTCATTTAGTGCATTTTCGCCCACTCTATTTCCGGATAATTTCGGAACCTCGACCGAATTCGACGTGATGATGAGCCCATTTATGATAGCACTAAACGGCACTGAAGTTACTGAGGATGAATGGCCGCAAGGGGCCCGTGATGCCGCGATTCGAAACGCGATTGATATGATCGGAAGCTTGACCGGGCATACGGCGTCTCACGAGATTGGCCACGCTTTGGGCCTTGCTCATTTTGATTTATTCGAAACTGATGCGGCGGACCGGTTTCACAACGATCCGCCAAACGATAATTGGATCATGGACGCAGGGTCGGATCGACCCTTCGACGAGCGGGCCGAAATTAATGGCCGCGGTCCCGCACAATTTAATCGCGCAAATTCGGACTATCTAAAACGCGTACTTCCCGTCCGATAAAGATTCATGTGTTCACTGCCGGCCTCTTGCGCTTTCTCATCTTGGTGACTTCAAGAGTCGTATAAATTTGTCGTTTCTCAAATCGAAGGGATGGGGTATAAAGTAGTATGGCCTCTGAAAGTATACTCAACATCCGAGAGTCGCGTTATCGCGGAGAAAAAATTTTTGTAATTGGCGTTTATATTGTCTCTTGCTTGGCCACCATTTGGTGGGTTGCGACCACGCGTGATCTCGAAAATGCTTTGGGAGCAACCGCAACGTTTGAAACCGTTGGACCTCTAGAATCACCAACCTTCTTTATCAAGAATGAAAGCGGCGAGAATTGGTCAAACGTACGTATCGCTGTAGATAAACAGTATTTGTACAAGAAAGATACAGTCGCCGAGGACGAAACGATCGTTCTTCGACCGGACGATTTTAGATATTTCTACTTCGTACCACGTCCTTGGGGGCGTACCTCCTGGGAACTTTTAACGACGAAAGATAAACCTGGTAAAACCGGTTCAGAAAAGCTGGACCCCAAACTGATAGAAATTCGCGCTGATCAGGGAAGCCATCAGGCTTTTTTCTAAAGTGAACGAGGCAGGGATTTATGTACACTACCCCTTTTGTGAGAGGTTATGTCCCTATTGTGATTTTGCAGTTAAAGTTAAAAAGGTCATTCCCGAAGAGCAATATACTACCGCGGTTCTCAATGAAATTAAAAAAAGTTCAAAGGAGTGGAGCCATTTTAAGTTCAAAACGCTCTACCTCGGTGGTGGAACGCCGTCACTTTGGAGTGGTTTTGGCCTCGGCCGTTTATTTGAGGGATTAGATTCTCGTTTTGATCTCTGCCTCGACGAGATTACGATCGAGGCGAATCCAAAGGATATTCAAACCGAGAATCTAGAAAAATGGTCTACATTGGGAATTGGGCGGGTTAGTTTGGGAGTTCAATCTTTTTCGGACGTCTATTTAAAAAAGCTCGGCCGCAATCATAACGGCGAGGACGCAAAGCAAGCATTAGAGAAACTAAATCGTTATGGATTTAGCATCTCCGCTGACCTTATTTTCGCTGGCCCAGGCCAAACGCTCGAGGAGTTTTCCAGTGATTTGGAAATAATGGGTGATTATGTCGACCATATTAGTGCCTATGCGCTCACAATCGAAGAAAACACGGTGTTTTGGAAGCAAAAAAAGGCCGGAATTTTGGCCTTGCCAACCGACGAGATTGAAGACGCCTTCTTTGACCTTAGGGACGAAAAGTTGAGCCGTATCGGTTTCGCGCGATATGAGGTTTCAAGTTTTAGCCGTGGCGTAGAACATCAAGCCAACCATAATAGCGGGTATTGGCTAGGTAGGCCTTACCTGGGACTTGGGATCGGGGCTCATTCGATGTTGCGTACCCCAACCCAGATTCAACGAAGAGCCAATACCCGGAGTTTGAAAAAATACTATGAAGAACCAGAAAAGTATCGTGAGGTAGAAATCGTAAGCGCTCAAGACCATGCATTCGAGCGTATGTTTTTGGCCGCACGAACACGATTTTGGTTCTCGCCGAAAGAAATTCTATCTTCTTTTGCAAGCCTTGGTGATGATTTTGTCATCGCTTGCGAAAGCGTGTTCAATCGCTTTAGTGAGGTTCACATTGAACGCGCCGGTGACTCGTATCGACTCACAAGTCGCGGTTTAGATATCTCCGATAGTATCGGGAAAGCATTGGCTGAAAAAATCCGATAAAAGAAGACTATCTTTATGGTCAAGGGGGGTGGGGACTGATATTCTCGCTCTAAATAATTACAATTCAGCCCCTAGGTTGCAGGACAATCAATGACGGATCTCAAAGATTTAGAAGAATCTTGGCGGGAAGACCCAAATAATCTTAAAACTTTTTTTGCGCTCGAGGCGTTTTATAAGAAATCTGGGGATTGGGCTGGGTTGATTCGTATTTATTCAAGTGGTCCGGAAACGATTCGAGAGACCAAGGATTTCGGGACCCGTGTCATTGATTGTCTTGGAGAAGTTTCAGACGCAAAAGAGGTTGGTGAAGATCGCGCAAGGTTGTTGGTCGCTTTAGGGGACGCTGAACTTCGTCATCGATCCGACCGAGATGCGGCAATGAAATATTATCAGACCGCCCACAAAGAATATCCCAATGATGTGACCTGTCTTGAGCGTGCGCGGGACATGTATTTTGCTATCGAAGATTATGACCGTGTTTTGTTATTATTTCGCCTTCAAGGCAAGGTTTTTGGCGAACCGAACCGAGACCGCTTCGAAACTCTTGTGGGCTTGGCTCAGATTCATGGTGATTTTAAAGGGCGGTTTGATGATGCTTTGCCTTTCATTAAAGAAGCGTTGGAAATCTTTCCAGATGACAAGTTTGCTAAGGAGCTTCTGACTAATTATAAGTCCGAAACTTCCTTGCAGACCAACTTAAGGCAAACCATTTCAGAGGCCGAATTAGCTGTAGAAGAAAACGATTACGAAACCGCCGCGGAGTGGTTTCGGATCGCTGCCGAATTGGAGGAGCTACGTGAAGGTGGTTGTGTGCATCAAGCTGCCGAGTATGCCGAACGCGGTTTGGGGTACGATCCTTCCAATGAAGATCTAGGAGCGCTTTTGGGGGACCTTGTTGAGAAGCGAAGGCGAATAGACGCTAGGACGGGCGGACGCGTTAAGTATATGAATGCGAACATTGACCAAGCCGACGCGTTGGACGGCTATCCTGACCTCCCAGGGGTTGTAGGTAACTCAACTCAGAAACTCGACGTGAGCGAACTTCTAAAGATGCAAGCAGCCGATCGAGATAAGAAACTTCAAGCTGATGCCGCTAAATGGGGCGTTTCTGAAGCGGTTCAGGAAAGCGAAGCCGTTGAAGAAAGAGAAGCTGTTGAGAAAAGTGACGCGGCTGAAGAAAGCGAAGTTGTTGAGAAAAGTGACGCGGCAGAGGAAAGGGAAGCTGTTGCCGAAAGCAAAGCGGTTGAAGAAGTCCAAATCTCGGCTGCCAAGGAAAGCAAAGTTGTTGAGACGAACAACGACGCCGATGCGAATTTGGATAGTTTCCAAGGTTGCCTCCAGATCTTGTCCAAAACGCCGAACGATCTTGAAGCCATTGATCATCTTCGCGAATATGCCGAGGCTGAAACGCGTTGGGAGGGTTATCTCGACCAGCTCGAGCGTACGCTGAAGCGAATAAGAAAACACGAGCGTGAATTAGAGTTGATGGTCGATGGGGGCGTAGTTGCTTGGCAACATCTCAATGATTTTGAACGTGCTGAATACCATTTCAAAAGAGTCAAACTTATTGACCGTGAACACCCGCAAATGCTCGCTTTTTATGAGGCGCTTTTTCAAGAGAATGAAGAATGGTCGAAGTTATTTCCCATTCTGACGGCGTCGGTCACAAAAACCGACGACCCGAACGAAAGGAGAGAAAGGCAACTGCGCGCGTCTGATATCGCAGAAAACAAAATGGGTTCGCCCGAAAAAGCAATTGAAATTTGGCGTTCTGCATTAAAGCTGGATGGCGAAGATGATGTTGCATCTGAAGAAATTACGCGCCTTTTCCGTCAATCGAAGAAGTGGACTCAGCTTATTGATGTGTTGAGGAACAAAGCTGCTGCGACCGTTGACACTGAGGGGAAAGTCGAAATTTTACTCGAAGTTGCTGCAGTTTATGAGAACGATTTACAACGAGACGCGAACGTTGCATCAACTCTGGATGAAATACTCACTCTAGACCCAGAACGTGACGATGTTTTCGAGCGTCTCGTTAGACTTTATGAAAAACAAAAAAACATCACTCACCTGGTCTCGTTAACAAAAAACCGCGCAGAACAGAAACGAGAAAGTGGGGATATCGAATCTGCACTCACACTTAAGTTTAAAGCTGCTGAATTATTATCGGATTCGCTAAAGAACGTCAGCGCCGCAATTCCGGTCTATGAATCTATTCTTGATATCGAACCCACGAATAGGGAAGCGATAGAAAAGTTAAAGATGATTTATGAGAAACGACGTGACTTCGACTCTCTTTTCTCTTTAGAAAAACGCGAAGTCTATGCACTCGAAGATGATGATGAACGTGTTGAAGCGCTGAAGAAGTTGGTCAATTTATCTCTTGATAAAATGAAGAATTTCGACGAAGCCGAACCACTCTTAGAACAAATTCTTGAAGTGGACCCCTTTGATCTTGAAGCACTCGGTCAACTAGAAGGCGTGAAGCGTAAGAAAAAGGAGTATGGCGAACTTGCAGAAATTCTCGTGCGAAAAGCAGCTGCCTATGACGACTCAAGCATCGAGTTGCAAATCGCAGCCTTGGGTGAAGCTGGAGACCTTTATAAAACGAAAAATGATGATTTAGAGCGCGCGTGTTCTCTTTGGAAAGAGGTTCTTGTCCTTGACGACAATAACTCAAAAGCCATCGCTTACCTAACCGATGCGTATATTCGAACGGCGAATTTCGACGCCCTCGACCAATTGTATCGTGAAAGGAATGATCTTGATCGCTTGTATGACCTTCTGGATTCAGCAGCCGATACGTCAAGTGAACTTGTGATGAAAACCATTCTCTATCGGAGGATGGCTGTTCTTGCCGAAGAACAACTTCATTCCCCAGAAAGGGTTATTTCAAGTCTAGAAAGTTTGAGAAAAATCAGTAATAGACCCGAAATAATCGCCGAGGAATTAATAGGTTGGTATTCAAAAACTGACGATTTCCATAAAGAAATTGAGATGCACGTGATGATTCTCGATGTCATGGAGGCAGCTGATGAAGACGAAACGGAAAAGGCGTTTGAGCATCAAACAAGATTATGTGAGTTAGAAAACGCACGCGAGAATTTCGACAGCGCACTGCGTTGGTCTATAGCTGCTATGCGAACTGATCCGACGCATTTAGATAATCGTATTTTAGCCGAGGAACTGGCGGAAAAAAACAATAGCGTTGAAACCTTAATCGCCGGATTGGATGAAGCCGCAGAACTTACCTTTGATCAAGATACCAAAGAGAGTATTTGGCTACGCATCGGAGAACTCCATTCCAACCGCGGCGAAGTAGCGAACGCAATTGAGCGTTTTGAAGCCGTTCGCTCTAATCGTCCGGATGATAAGCTCATTTTGAAATCCTTGGAACGCTTGTATACCGAATCAGGAGAATGGGAGAGAAAAGTTGAGATTCTCCATTCTCAGATCGAAGCGAACGCGGACGAAGAGGATAAGGTTGAAGATTTTCGTGCGCAAATCGCAAGTCTTCAACTTTCTCAATTGGGTTCCAAAGCCGAGGCTAGAAACACTTTTCTTGAGATTCTTCAATCAAACCCTGAACACATCGGGGCGCTTCAAGGATTAATAGAAATCTCGCGCGCCGAACAGGCGTGGGGAGATATGATTCAATATTCGTTGACCGAAATTGAAAATAGTAATGACCCCGATCGTATCCGCCATTTACAAATGTCTATGGGGAACGTCCATCAGTTTGAAAGAGATGAGCCTTTTGAAGCGGTGTCTTACTATAGTGCCGTTCTGGAAACTCATGAAGGGGACGTTGCTGCCATCGGTTGTTTGGAAGAGTTGTTGAAGTCACCTTCAGCGACCTACGCAGCAGCTTTGATTATCGAGCCTGTTTTCCGAGATAGTGGAGAATCCTCCCGATTGGCGAACGCACTCGAAGCCCGAAATAGTGTTGATCTAAGTGATGCCGAATCATTGGAGATATTAGACGAGCTCATCAATCTTTATATGGGCCCTCTTGACGATCCATCGATGGCCTTTGAACGCGTGATCGAGTCGATGACTTTTGAACCCCATTCGGAGCTTAGACACGAAAAAATTGAAACCCTCGCCGGGACGCTCGGTCGCTGGGAAGATGTGGATTCTGTTTATTCTGAATACGCGGCCCAAGATATTTCGGCTGACCCCTCGGAAGTTTTGTTGCTACGCCGCTTGGCCGATATCCGCGAGAATAAACTCGGAAATGCGAACTCGACGATCGAAGCTTTAAGTCTTTTGGTCGATATCGATCCTGCAGATGACGCGGCCTATGCTGGTCTTGAAAGAATAAATCGTACGACCTTAAAACACGATGCGTTGGTGGATGTTTTAATCGCGCGTTCCAAGATCGCGGAAATGGATGCGACTAGAATTGATTTTTTGATTGATGCTGCGACTATTTGCGATGATGTTTTAGCGGACAGCGATCGAACGATCCTCCTTTATCGGCAGATATTAGAAATCGATGGAACGCACGAGCATGCCATCGATCATTTGCGTGAGTTATTAAGAGCGGGAGAAAAATATGACGATCTATCGGAATTTCTCGAATCTTGCGCCCTCGAGACTTCTGACGAAAAACGTCGAAGGTCGATATCGTTAGAGCTCGCTAATTTAAATACTTACCAAAGAAAAGACTATGATCGATCGTTGGAACTCCTGCGAGATCTTGTCGCTGAGAATGCCTCCGACGTTGACGCGATTCGTGAGTTGGAGTTTTTGAATGAAGCGATAGGCGCCGATAATCCGGCAATATCTTTAGAGGTCGCAAACCTTGTTGAGCCGGCCTACCGTAACTCTGACGATCATCGAAAGTTAATCCAAGTTTTGGAATCGCGAGTGGAATCCACCAGCGATGTGTTTGCCAAAGTGGACCTATTGGATGAGTTGAGCACGCTTTATCGAGAACGTGTAGGTGATATTGAATCGGCGTTTCGTTGCGTAGCTAAAGCTGTTGTCTTAGCACCAGAGGACAACGAACGACGTGCTCTTCTAGAGAATTTGGGCGCGCAATCCAACCAAGTATCTGAGGTTATAGAAACGCTTATTAGTGGTGTCGAGGGTGCAGAACCTCACCTTCGTCCAATCCTAAATAAACGGATTGCTGAATTACAAGATGAGCATCGTTCCGATGCCGCGCAATCGATATTTTATTACGAGCGGGCACTTGAGGACGATGACTCTAACCTTTCTATTCTTGTTTCCTTAGAACAGCTTTACCGACGTTCCTCGGATTATGAAAAATTAGCGTTAAACTTATTCGCGCAAAGTGAGCTTTGCGAACCCGAACGTCGTATCGAGTTGTTTAGTCAGTTAGGTAATTTGGAAGACGAAATTCTTAATCGCCCCGATCGCGCGATCGATGCGTACCAAGAATGGTTAAATATCGACCCTCACGCGCCCGAAGCTCTAGATCGGCTAGAAGGGCTTTTCCAGATAAATGAACGTTGGACGGAATTAGCTGATGTGTTGTCCAGAAAGGCGGACGGGGATGTTGGCATATTACAGAAACTAGCCGCGGTCCGTGAAGTCAAATTGGATGACAAAGCTGGTGCGATTGATGTTTATAATCAAATTTTGAGCAGCGACGGTACGAATCGTCAAGCACTCAACGAACTAGAGCGTCTGTATTCTGGAGCCGAACAATGGCCTGAGCTTTCTGATGTGCTGAGAACCCAACTACAAACATGCGATCCCACAGAAACACAAAGTATAGAGATGAAATTGGCTGACGTTCTATCTGAGCGACTGTTCGAAACCAACGAATCGATTCTTTTGTATCGTAACGTGCTTAAGGCCGAACCGGCTCACGCTGGCGCAATTAACGCACTCGAAAAACACAGTCGAGACGATGAAGCGCTGGAGTTAGTCAAAGACGAATTGTTGGCCCACTATTCGATTAACGAAATGTGGGAGAAGAAGATAGAGATATTGGCGCGTTTGGAAGCCAATGAATATGACGTTGAGTCCAAGGTTGACTACCTTCTCGAGTCCGGAAAAATTTGGCAAACCCATCTATCTTCACCCGAGGCCGCCCTTGATTCTTATTCGAAAGCGTGGGCTCTAAATAGTACGCGATCTGATGCCCATGATCTGATCGTCTCCGTGGCATCACAAAATGGTCTTTGGGTTAGACTATCAGAGATCTATGAAGAGGCGGTACTCCATCTCAATGAGCCTGAAGAAATCGTTTCGATGCGCACGCGACTTGGAGACCTTTATTGGGACCAACTTGACGATGTTCGTGTAGCCGAAGAACATTTCGAAGCCGCGTTAGCCGTCGATTCGCAACACCTTGCGTCGTATCAAATTCTTGAATCGATGTTTCGAGACCAAAAACGTTTTCACGATCTCTTACAGTTGCTTCAACGTAAGTATGAAGCCTTTGGAATTAATGACCCCGATGTCGGTATGAAAGTACTGCATCAGATTGCGGTCATCCAACATGAAACCACGAACGAGAAGACGGAGGCTATCGAAACCTTCGAACGTATTCTTGCGATAGAACCACGTGATGAAAGGGCGGTAGAGGCAATTGAAATACTGCTGAGTGAACAAGAACGTTGGGCAGATTTGAACGAGCATTACATTCGAACCATAGACTACGCTGAAACAGATGAAGAACGTGTCGGTCTGAAAACAAAGATGGCGATGGTCATGTCAGATTCACTTGAAGATCACGCAAGCGCCATTGGAATCTATCGAGATATTTTGGATCTAGATTGGCAGAACAAGGATGCAGAACTTGCGCTTACTGGATTTATGGAAAGAGGCGAACAATCCGTTCAAGCGGCATCTCTTTTAGAACCTATATATCGTCAAAATCCCGCCCCGGAAAAATTGGTGGCAGTGTTGAGGGCACAAATTTCAGATGACGTGTTCGAAAATGCGCTTCGCTACAAAGAAATTGCCCAAATTCAGGAACGAGAACTCGACGACTCGGAAGCGGCAATCGAGTCGCTCACGAAGGTATTTGAGTTAATGCCAGAAGATATCGATATTCGAGCGAAACTGGAACGTTTAGTACAGAAAACACAAGCTTGGTCGGGTTTAAGTTTTGCGTTTGAGAACGCGCTTAAAAATAATTTCGAAATGACCGATCCCACTCGCGCGGATATTCTTTTTGAGCATGCGAAAGTATTGGAAGAGCGGTTGGAACAATTTGAAGATGCGACCGAACAACTTGAAGCTGTTTTGGTGATTTCTCCTGACGACGAAAAAACCTTCGACGCGCTGGACCGCCTGTACTCGAAGACCCAAAATTACGTGGCTTTGTCAGATCTATACGAACGACGTGTAGAAGTTTCAAACGGTCCAGAACGAAATCGTTGGCGTATTCAATTAGCAAATCTTTACGAAGAGGTTTTAGACGACCCTAATAACGCAATCGCATGTTACGAGGCTATACTTAGTCAGTTTCCTTCAGATATTGCAGCTACACGTTCTATGGAGCGCCTTCTTAGCCAAGCTAAACGTTGGAGCGATCTCGCAGATCTTTATCGTGAACAAGTATCGAATGCGGATTCAAGCGATGATGCCGATGATGCACGTTACAAGCTTGCAAAAGTTTTAGAGTCCGAGTTGGATCAATTTGATGAAGCGATGGAGATTTATCGAGACATTGTCAGGAAGAATCGCGACCATTTTGGCGCCAGAAGATCTTTGGAAGGAATGTTGCGAGATATGTCGATGGACGACGACGCCCGTCTGGAGCGTATATCAATTCTGGATCTTTTGGTCGAGATTGCTCACCCGAATGAACATCTCAAAGTCGCACGTTGGCTAGAGGAAAAAATAAGCCTCATCGATGACGTCGAAGAAAAGGTAGTGATATATAATCGTATCGCTGCATTTACTGAAGAGTCGGATCGTGTTGACGAAAAAATTCAGGCGATGTTGGCATTAGCGAATGCATATCTAAACGATCCAACTCCGCTGGGATTGGAAGCCAGGATTAATAAGATCGCTGTGGAGACCGATACCTGGGATAGATTGATACCTCTATATCTTTCAGGTCTTGAAAAAACCAATGAGCCCGAATTCCAAGAAAAATTGTTGGTCTCGGTAGCGGGGATTTATTCTGGTCCGATGAATGATCAGGATTCAGCCGTATCGGCTTATCAACAGGTGTTGCAAATCGCACCCAATAATATTCACGCGGTACAGCATCTAGAAGCACTTTATAGTTCATTAGAATTATGGAACCCACTGGTTAATATTTTGGAAGGTCGCGTTGCTACCGTTTTCGAAGTAGACGAGCAGGAGCGCGTTCTAAAACGGATCGCCAGGATTTATGACGATGTCTTAGAAGACCTTGATTGCGCGACGCATACTTATCAGCGCCTGCTTGAAATTGATCCAGGAAATCAAGAATATTCGTCTGCATTGGAGCGCATTTTTGAAGAGACCGAACAATGGAATGAACTTGATGATTTGCTCCGCGCAAAAGCATTACAAGTAGACTCCGACGCGGGACGTTCAGCGGCGTACAAAAGAATTGCGCGTATCCAGCGCGACATGTTGATGGATGATGTGGCAGCGATCGACGCTTTTCGTATGGTCACAGAACTGGAACCGGACAATGAGGACGCATTAAACTCACTGATTCATCTGTACGAACGAACCGAACAATGGCCTGATTTATTACAGGCTCTAAATACGCAGAAAGATTTTGCAGCTGATCTCAACGCAATTACGAATATCGAACTTAGGATGGCTGATGTGCTATCGGAGAAGTTAAGTTCTTCTTTCGATGCGCTAGAGATGTACAAATCTGTTCTCTCCAGAGATTCGAAAGCCGTCGATGCTCGTTCGGGAATGGTTTCGCTTTTGAAATCGCCTGATACACGTCAAGAAGCGTCGCTGTTTTTGGAACAGATTTACCGTGAAAATTCTGAGTGGAATTTGATTCAAGAACTGTTCGAGAAAGACCTGTCCACATTAGAGGACCCCTCGGAACGCCTCAAAACATTCGGCAAATTAGCTAAGTTA
This sequence comes from uncultured bacterium, assembly GCA_937981985.1. Taxonomy (GTDB): domain Bacteria; phylum Myxococcota_A; class Bradymonadia; order Bradymonadales; family Bradymonadaceae; genus CALJNB01. Next base: position 12,381 of record CALJNB010000067.1, on the reverse strand, counting down.
TTAGAAGAGGAACTCGAAAATCCATCGATGGCGTTCATGACCTTGGGTCGCGCTCTTCGCGAATCCCCAGGCGATAAAGATATCTGGGAGAATATAGACCGTTTGTCAAAATGGCTTGAAAATACCGACGAATGTATCGCTATCTTTGAAGACTGTGTCGAATCACCGATCGATGATCCTGAGATAGTCCGAATGCTGCATACCAAACTTGGTAAGCTGTATTACAATCTACAAGAGAACGGCGAAGCGGCGCGTCACCTCACTGCGGCGCTAGAAATTGATACCTTCGACGAAAACGCCCTACGATTATTAGACGAGGTTCATCAACGTGAACAAAGTTGGGGCCCCCTTTCGGAGGTTCTAGAGCGTAGGGTGTCGATTACTGAAGGAGAAAAACAAATCGAACTTCGCTATCGTCTAGGGTACGTAAAAGAGGCGGTGTTCGATGAGAGAGAGGAGGCCCTCGAACAATACCGTATTATTTTAAGTGAAGACAGTAAGCATACAGAAGCTATTAATGGCTTGGAGCGATTGTCTAAAGACCCTTCACTGGTAATTGAAATTTGCGAAATCCTCGAACCTGTATTCGTTCAAGAGGATAATACGGACCGTTTAGTAGAGTTACTGATCGCCAAACACGAGGGCTTAGAACACGACATAGACCAAGCCGAAAATTACGAAAGAATTGCCAGCCTCAATTTGGATGTCCTAGATAATCCTCATGTTGGATACGCTTATCTGAGTAGGTCTTTTCGTGTCGATCCCACAAATCTTGATGTTCAGAGTCGAATTGAAGGACTTGTGGATTCCATGGATATGCATGAAGAGCAAGTCGCTCTATATGAAGAGGTCGTCCAAGACTTAGATGATGTTAGTCGCGCGAATGCACTTCGATTGGTATCCGCCCAGACGATGCATCATAAGCTCGATGACCTACCCGGAGCATGGGACATATATCACCGCGTTTTAGACGATGACGAAGAGAATGAGGTGGCCCTTTCGGGAATGGAAAATATTGCTCGCCAGCGTGGTGATACGAATGCATTGACGATGGTTTTAGAACAACAGACCGCGTCATTTTATGATCCAGAACTTCGACGTAAATCCTTTCTCCAATTAGGAGCGCTCAAAGAAAGTAATGAGGATTTTCCCGGAGCGATCGAGGCTTATCGACAAGCGCATCTCATCGATGAAAACGATATCGCGGGCTTGAATTCTTTGATCGAGCTTTTCGAGATCGTTGAGGATTATCCGGCACTCGTTGATCATTTAGGCAAGTTAGCCGATATCCAAAACCTGCCCGATGAAAGATATGCAACGCTAAAACGTTGTGGTCGGTGTGCACATGTTCTCCTCAAAGATCCACGTGTTGCAATTGATTCTTTTCGTCAAGCAGCCGAAATTCAGCCTGATAGTCGAGAAGCGTTATCGGCGCTGTACGAACTTTATTCTGAAACAGAGGATTGGATCAATTGTCGAGACGCGCTCCGTGATCTGATAGCTCTAGCACCATCGCAAGAAGAGAAAACGAGACTTCGTTTTGCCGCAGCCGAACTGGATGCTGGTGTTTTGGAAAACCCAGGCTCAGCAATTGAAGAGTATCAACTCGTCATCGCATCAGAACCAAGAAACGAAAAAGCCTTCGATTCACTTGTTGCGCTTCTTACTCATGAAGCAAGATGGGACGAGCTCCACGCATTTTACCAGAATGCGGTTCAAAACACCCCGGCTGAAGATTCGACGCGTCTCATTAATCTCCAAGTTCAGTTATCAGAAATAAGTGCGCGATACCTTGGCGACGAGGAGGGCGCGATGCGTTATCTGAATTCGATTCTGGAGGTCGATCCGACCCACCCCAAAGCGTTGCATGTGTTAGCTAATTTATATATTCAAAACGGTCGTTTTGAGGAGGCGATTGAAATGCTAAATCGGAAGCTCAACGACGGACAAGATGCGACAAGCCAGGTTCCTTCGATGATGTTGCGAGCAGGGTTGTATGAGAAAGAGCTCGATCTCCCGAGGGAAGCCGCAGCCGATTACTCCCGTATTTTGGAAATTGAACCCACGCATACCGAGGCGATGACGGCGCTAAAGTTGATCTACTTAGAAGCCCAGGCGTTTGAAAACGTATACGGTTTGGTTGAGTTTCAAACTGCGTATTGCGAGGATACGGAAGCAAAATCAGCGCTCTTTATGGAAATGGCCGAGATCGCCGAAACGAAATTAAACGATCCGGCAAAATATGTCTTTGCGCTTGAAAACGCATACGCATTAACACCTAACGAGCTTTCAGTGGTCGAGAGATTAGTAAATGCCTATATCAAAGTTGATCAAAGTGACCGTGCCGAACCTTTGGTGGATGGCTTAATTGTACAGCTTAAAGAACAGCGTCGGATGAAAGATGTGGTTCGTTTCCTACATCTCCAAGGCCGTTTGGCCGAGCAAAGAGGCGACGAAGACGCTGCATGGAACTCTTTTGATGCAGCCCATAAAGTGGATGCTTCTTATCTCCCGAATCTTCTAAGTTTAGGGAAGTTACTCTACCGCCGGCAGACCTGGGACGATGCACTCAAGATTTTTCAAACGCTGCAGCTTCAGTTAATGAATATCTCTGAGGCGGAAACGAAGGTCGATGTTTTTTACCATCTCGGAATGATTCGTTGGTATCAGAGCGACCATCGTCGGGCGAAAGATATGTTTCGGCGGGCTCTAGGGATTGATCCAGGACACTTGGCTTCTCTAGAGTCTCTTCAGAAACTGGGTTAGTTAGTTGTATTTGTCGCGCAATCGTTCAGTATGGGCTGAGCTAATTACGCGTAAATTGTGAAAGAAGAAATATCTAAAACGAAAACCCAACCCATGATAGGCGAAACGCCTACCCACGCGGCGAGTGACTCCGAATTGGACTCTCATATTTCGCTGTCCGAGGTGAGTGAAGGCGTGAAGGTATGTCGGTCCTGCTTGCTTCCTCCCGATTCACACGACAGCGTTTATTGTGTTAAGTGCGGTGAAAAACTCGTGCTGATTCGCCGGGCCAAAGATCCTTATCTAGATACCATCGTCGGTGAGAAATATCGTGTGATCAAAAAAATTGGTCAGGGCGGGATGGGCGAGGTCTACCTCGCTGAAAACGATACCTTAGGGCAAAAGGTTGCGATCAAGTTTCTCATTAAGCGTTTTGCAGATGATGAAAATATCGTTCTCCGTTTTTTAAATGAGGCCCGATCGTATTGTCGCGTCGCACATCCTAATGCCGTGACCTTATTGGAGTTCGGCCAACACGACACAGGGCCGCTGTATATCATCACAGAATTTATCGAAGGCCTTAGTATCACCGACACCTTAAAGAGTTCGGGCTTGATGTCACTCGAACAAACGATTGATGTTGGTATTCAGATTGCTGAAGTATTATCTGCAGCTCATGAACAAGGGGTGATTCATCGGGATTTGAAACCAGACAACATAATGTTGACCCCTTCAAAACGCGGGCGCTTTGTCGTAAAGGTATTGGATTTTGGCATTGCAAAAATCATCGACGAAGATGAGGGCCCGGCAACCGAAACGGGTTCGGTTTTTGGTACTCCTGAGTTTATGTCTCCCGAACAAGCACGGGGGGTCCAGGTCGATGGACGGGCAGATATTTATGCCTTTGGTATCATTTTATGTTTTTTACAGACGGGTAAGCTTCCATTTAAAGGTGGAAGTAAGTTAGCCGTGCTGAACCAACAAATTAACTCACCACCGCCCAAATTAGCCTCCCTTCGTCCCGGCATGACCTTCTCGGAAGGCATGCAAGATATCATGATGAAGTGTCTGGAGAAGAAAGCAGACGATCGTTTTCAAAATGCGGAGGCGGTTTTGGAAGCTTTAGAAAATCTTCGCATAGATGATGGTGCGTTCTTAACATCGCTTTCATCGGTCTCGTCGAGTTCGGAGGTGTCCGAGGTATCGGAAGTTTCGGATGTGGTTGAGCTAAAAGAACATCGAATGGAGACCGTGCGATTAGGCGACAATAAACTTAGTCCGGCCAAGCTTGATTCCCCCTTTAACGATCAGCCGGTAAATGCTGAACTTCATAGTATCGAAATGTGGCGCGAGGCTCCGACTCATCCCCCCAGTGAAACGGTGAAAAAGCGTTCTCCGATTTTCTGGGTTGCGGTGATCGCGACCTTAGCGGTCGCCGCCATTGCCGGCTTATCTTTGTTCTCCGATAGTGACGAATCGACTCAATTTGATGTTGTTTTTAATGAGGGACAAGCCCTCGGCGTCGTCGCCGTTGCCGAAGGTCTTCTTGAAGAAGGAAAGACCACGGACGTCCTTTCGGCGTTGCAAAAAACGCGGGGGTGGGAAACAACCGTAGAAACAAAGGAAAAAATTTCGCAACTGAGTTCAACAACTGAAAAAGCAGTGGCCTTATTTGCAACCTTTCAAAAAGATCCGTGTACACATTCAGAAGAATTAGCCGAAATTAGTGAAATTTCTGTAGGTTTAGCGAAGCAAGCGAATCTTCTGAAAGAGAACTGTGGTTCTAAAAAGGCAAGGCCCAAAAAAGTATCGATATCGAAAAAGGAGAGGGATCAAAAGGCGGTGAGACCAAAGCGACCAACGAATGTTGAAAGCAAGACGAATAAGCTCAAATCCCAAAAATCAACCGTCCCGGTGAAGAAGACCGAGCGCCCGAGGAAGGTTGAAGTAACCGATCCTGTCGATAAGCCTACCGTTGAAAAAAAGAGTCAATCGTCCAAAAAGGAAAAGAAGAAACTCGACGAACAGATCGAGAAAAACAATTCTTCAAAGGTTCTAGAAGGGGGTGAAGAGGTGATTGAGGGTCTTCCTCCTAAGGTCTTGTAGTTAGATAGCTTTAGCGTAGGACTATTTTGGTCCGTGCTAATGCTTTTTGTCCATAACCACGGCTGAAGACCATCAGATATTTATGATTGGGTTTGAACTTTTCACGACTTAGACGTTGATGGCCGCTTAGGATTTTTTCTGTTTTGTCGGAAGTATAGAATGAGTAGGTATCGACAAATACCTGTTTGCCCGACGTAATGTCGAAAAAGCTAACCGATGCTTGTAGGGTTGCAACGGGCTTTTTTAAGAAGGTCATGTATTCAAACTCCCAATCCTTATCGCCCTCGGCTCTAAGTTCATGAGTATTCGTTTTGCGCATGAACTTATACATGGCTTTGTCGGTTTTAAATCGTGAAGGGAAGCGTTTTTTGGTTACGATTATTTTTCCATTTAGCTTTCGTAAGGGACTTTTTGCGAATGCTGGGGTGGACGCAAATAACAGAGAAAAAACAATAAGAAGCGATACAGCTGAACGATTCAATTCGACTCCGGGTTAAGAACATGTCTGACGATATGTGATTATATCGCGTTTGGATTATCTAGGACAAGTCTTTGACGAAATTTATCGTTGGAAATTCAAAATTGATGTTCGGCTGAACTTATCCGTTGAAGTACATTTGATACTCAAGCGGTGTGGGGCGCAGTTTTGCTGGTAAAATCTCATGGTCGACTTTGTAGTTCACCCAACTGTGAATAAGGTCTTCGGTGAATACATCACCTTTTGTGAGGAACTGGTGATCATCTGCCAAGGCTTCAAGCGATTCTTCCAATGATCCGGGAACAGATGGAATGTTTTGCAGCTCTTCTGGTGGTAGGCTGTAGATATCCTTGTCCATTGCCGCGCCTGGATCGAGTTGTCGTTCGATTCCATCGAGACCAGCTAGGAGAACGGCCGCGAAGGCGAGGTATCCATTACAACTTGGATCGGGCGTTCTAAATTCGAAGCGCTTAGAGGCTGGCGAGGTACCGTATGTGGGAATTCTAATTGCAGCAGACCTATTTCTGGACGAGTAAGCAAGTTTTATCGGCGCTTCGTATCCAGGAACAAGGCGTCGGTAAGAGTTTGTCGTCGGGTTGGTGAAGGCTAGCAAAGCGGGGGCATGTTCCAGAACGCCGGCGATATAATGGAGGGCCATATCACTCATACCTGCGTATTTATCACCGGCAAATAAGGGGTTGCCATCTTTCCATAACGACATGTGCATATGCATCCCGCTGCCATTATCACCGTAGATAGGTTTAGGCATAAAGGTGGCTACTTTTTGATTACGATTGGCAACGTTGCGAACGATGTACTTGAACCATTGAAGTTTATCAGCCATTTCCAACATCGGGGCGAAACGGATTCCGATTTCACTTTGGCCAGCTGTGCCTACTTCATGATGGTGTATATCGACCCCAATCCCGGCCTCTTCAAGCGTTTGAGACATTTCGTTTCGCAAACCCCATAAGCTATCGTGTGGAGCGACTGGTGCATATCCACCTTTCATGTCGATTTTGAAGCCAAGATTCGGTTGTTCATTTTTACCCGAGTTCCAAGCACCCTCACGAGAGTCTACCGAAAAGAAGGTAGACTGCGGTTTAAGATCAAAGCGTACATCGTCAAAAATAAAAAACTCAGCTTCTGGTCCGAAAAACGCAGTATCGGCAATACCAGTAGATTTGAGATAGGCGTCAGCTTTTTGAGCGACATATCGCGGATCTTTAGAATAGGGCTGTTTTGTGAGTGGGTCGAAAATATTGCAAATGAAACTAATACACGGAATGTTGGAAAAGGGGTCCATTTTCATGGTAGTTGGGTCGGGCACAAAAAGCATGTCGCTTTCGTTGATGGCCTGCCAGCCTCGGATTGAGGAACCATCAAACCCGAGACCATCCTCAAAGAGGTCTTTGTCGAGTCGATGTGCCGGTATGGTGAAGTGTTGCCATGCACCTAACATGTCCACGAATTTTAGATCGACGACTTCTGCTTTATGGTCTTTTGCGAATTTTAGGGCTTTGGTAATAGCTGACATCTGAGACTCTCTGTTAATAATAGTACGAAGTTAGAATAAAAGTTATGAGATAGCATCGCTTCCGCGCTCACCGGTACGAATCCGTATGGCATCAAAAACGTCATATATAAAAATTTTTCCGTCACCGACGTGTCCTGTTTTTGCGGCGTCGAGGATGGCATCGATAACGGGTTCAAGGTTTTCATCGTCTACAACGACTGCGATTTGAATTCTAGGTACGAAGTCGATAACGTATTCGGCGCCGGGGTAAATTGCGGCCTTTCCTTGCCCACGTCCCACACCGCGTACTTCATCGATGGTCATTCCTGAGACGCCAATTTCGGCGAGTCGATCTTTCACATCGTCGAGCCGAAAGGGTTTAATGATAGCTTCAATTTTCTTCAATTTTGGAACTCTGAACAAGTATCGTTGAACCTAAATTACTATGACGCGTCCCGTCAAGATGTTTTAATATCTGGCATGAGTTAAGGGATGACGCGCTTGTTGTGGTAAGTTGGCGAATGCTTGGTTGAGCTGGACGGCGTCCTTGCTGTGGCTTTAAGTATTTAAAATACCTGCGTTATATGTTCAGGGTTTGAATACAGCCCAATATTTAAATGGGGTTAATGTTTTTTAGGAGTTTGATTTGAAAAAAAATATATTTATTTTAGTCGCTATTTTAATCCCGGGATGCGCCAAAACTATGGCTGCAGGTAAGATCTCCGACACAACGATGACGGAGAGGAAGCAACTTAATGATCTTCGGTCTCGTGCCGCGTTCGAACTAAAATGTGATGACCTCAAGTTTACTGCGTTGAAGGATATGTACTTTAGCGAGGGTTATTTGGCACAAATTGGTGTTGACGGGTGTGGAGATCGAAATGTTTATATGTTCACAGATTCGGGGTGGGTGCTCAATTCTGAATCAAGCTCACAATCCAAATAATGCGTCAGGATTGATTTCTCTGGAATGAGTGCGCAACTTATTCTGGCGCTGAGAAGGAGGAACTTAGTAGCTCGGTCATTTTCTCCTCTGAAATGTCGCTGGTAAGAGAGTAGGTCACACCACCATTTTGTAAAAGCGCGACCGTATATCCATTCTGGTTAATCAGCGCGATATCTCGTCCTTTAATATTTTTGATGTTTTCGGTATCAACGAGAAGGCCGTCACCATTAAAAAGCATCACCGACAATCGCGTCCCATCGATATCGTAGGCCACATAAGCTGCGCGGCGTTCTTTTAGATTCGCAAGACGCGCTCCCAAAAGATTGGCATCTTTGAAAGCCGGTAAGTGAATTGGAAAGGCAACTTTGTCTACAAACCAGTTTTCAATGCGGTCTGACTCTGGACCGGTGACCTCTATGGGGAAGTTTCCTGTATGCCAATCAATGGCTTGTTCGACAACCGGCTCGGTATCAGACGCAGCAGGCGCAACCGTCACAAATTTTGGGACGGCATAAAAAGAAAGAAGCGCAATTGCGGCGATGGATAAGCCTGCAATTGCGCCTTTTTTTGTAGCAACCTTTTCTCGAAGTGGAAGTACGTTCTCGTCTTCATCCTGTTGCTCGGTTTGAGGCGTCAGGATTTGCCCGAGAATACTGGCCCGAAGATCAACCGGGGCGGTTTCACCTTCCAGGCATTGCTTAAAGCTTCGTTTCCAGTTGATTTGCGAATCAACTTTTTTGCGACACTCCGGACACGCAGATAAATGCATCTCCAGCTCATCACTTTCTAACTCATCGAATTCACCATCTACATAGGTATCGATAAGGGGTAGGAAATCTTTACATTTCATAAATCAGGTCTCTTTAATTACTATCCATTCATTCGACGATTTCTGTAGTCGTCGAGTGATGTGGGCTTTTTTTCTTCTAAATCTGTTTCAACGCGATCACTTAAATAACCTTGTTCTTTCGCATATTCGGTCAACTTCGACTGCAATATTCGACGACCACGGTAAAGTCGACTCATCACGGTTCCGATTGGAACGTCGATGATGTCGGCAATCTCTTTATATGCAAAACCTTGAAGGTCAGCCAGCAGAACAACAATGCGAAAATCAAAAGGCACTTCTTCAAGGGCTTGTTTAACTTCATCTCCGAAGAGTTTGAAAAACATGGTGTCTTGGTCACCAAAGTGTTCTTGCATTGGATCGCGTTCTAAGGCGACAGCACGCTCAGCAAGAGGTTTGATATCTTCATCAATGGATACTTCCTTACGTTTTTTCGCTTTACGGTAGTTATTGATAAAGGTGTTGGTCATGATTTTGAACAACCACGCTTTGCAATTTGTGCCACGCTGATATTTACCAAAATATCGAAACGCCTTTAGCATTGCCTCTTGGACAAGATCTTCGGCATTTCCCTTATTTTTGGTTAGGCGTAAGGCTGTTGCGTACAAAGCATCCATGTGAGGCACTGCCTCTTCAACAAACGCTTTCTCAAGTTCTTTTCGCGCTTCATCTTCCATGTTTTTTGGCGCTTTCATGACATCCTTCCGTTTATAAGTGTTGCTCGCCTATGAGCAACGAATAATAGTTGCACACGGTCTAACCCGATGTTTATCCCGTCTATTCCCTAAAACGTCCTTTTTCACAAAAAGATTTACTTCTAGGTAAAACTTCCCATAAGAATCGGGAATCTTCAACGCTTAACGTCTCATTTTTGCGATCGAATTTCTAAATTGCGTTTCGTTAATGCGTTGAATCCTCGACCGATCCGGGGCTTCTAATCTACCTACATAACGAGAGTCAGCTTTGAAAAATATCATATTTACCGTTTTACTTCTTCTTTTAGCTGGGTGTGGGGAAAAGATTCAATTCTTCGATTCCGATACCGAGGGCTTCACAACGGACATTAAAGATGCATCGTCTGCAACGGTCAATGCGCCCGATCTGGGTAACCGTTTTGATGATTTTACCAATGAACGACGGGATGAGGAGGTTTGGAGCCCGCAGAAGGGCGACTTCGTGTTCAAAGACGAACAGACCGGTTCTTTGTGGAATATGAGAGGGGAGGCGTTTAGCGGAAGCTTAAAGGGACAAAAGCTCACACAAATTCCGGCGTTCAACTCATTCTGGTTTGCGTGGTCGGTTTTTTATGATGGAAGTGAAGTTTGGAATCAGGAACCAAATTCCACGGGCGCGATCCAGCCCGAGGAATCCTGCTCGGTTCCGTGTGATGAGATTATCGCGGCATGCAGCGGAGGACTCGATTGTATTCCTGCCCTTGATTACGACGGGGTAGATGGAAGACCAAAGGCGGAACTTGTCAGCGCTGACGCTTCGGGGGCGCAATATTTAAAGGATAACGACTTCATATTAGGCGTTTATATCGATGGTGAAGCCCGTGCATATCCACACAATGTCCTTTGGTGGCATGAGATTTATAATGACAAAATCGGTGATACTGAGTTTTCTGTATCTTTTTGTCCATTAACAGGATCTGGAATCGCGGTAGCCGGAAAGGTCGGAAGTTCTGCTGCTGATTTTGGTGTTTCAGGAAACTTATTTAACTCCAACCTTGTTATGTTTGATCGACAATCGGAAAGTTTTTTTAGTCAGATGATCTTCACGGGGATCACGGGTGAGAAAAAAGGCGTTAAACTGGAATTACTTCCAATTGTGGAAACAACCTGGAAACGTTGGAAGGAGATGCATCCAGAAACTAAAGTAGCGTCCGATACCCAAGGTTATACACGGTCTTACACTTCTTATCCTTATGGTGATTATAGGGAAGACCACGGCGATACATTTCGACCGACGGTCCCTCTGATGGCAAATTTTTACCAAACAAAAGATCGCGTCCTAGGCATACCCACCAACAGTACCCATCGCGCCTACGCCATTCCTGAGATGGCAAAGAAGGGCGACCGGGTTGTTATTAACGATAACCTTAATGGCAAACCTATCGTGATCTTATACGAAGCAGAGCACCGACTCGCCCTTCCTTTTTTCGCCGAAGTTGATGGGCGTCCTTTATCGTTCTCCGCGTCCGTTGCACCCTAAAAAGTTCAACTAGCCGAAATCGTGTCGAGTCGGTAAATATGAAAGGTGGAATCCAACAACGAAAAAAATTTAAAACTTCGACTAGATCGTTTCATCAATAATAAGTGGGTCGAACTCGCGATAGCGGTCCTCATTATCATCTCAGTTATTCTGGTCTTCGTTGAAATAAGCGTGCACGGGAGTTGGCCGCTCATCGAAAATATCAATGATGGTCTTACCTTTATCTTCATCATTGAACTTTGTATTCGCTATTTCGTGGCCGAAAAGAAAAGCCGTTTTTTTAAATCTTATTGGATTGATATCCTAGCGGTCATTCCCGTAACGCGTCCGCTTCGAATTCTTCGCGTGCTTCGCCTCATTAGATTATTTCGGGTGGGGGTCATACTCGGACGCCACTTTAAGGTGTTCCGCGTGGTAAAAATGGAATACGCCGTTTTGGGCGGCGCCGTTTTGGTAACCATACTCATGGGATCTGCAGGTTTACGTTTTGCTGAAGGTCCGACTTCGGATTTTGCATCCATCGAAAACTCAATTTGGTTTTCGACGCTTAGCTTAGTCGCCGGCGAACCCATTGGGACCACACCTCAAACCCAACTCGGGCGATTTATTTTACTTAGTTTGATGTTAGGCGGGCTCACGGTTTTTGCAGTCTTTACCGGTACCGTCTCCGCATTCATGACCGACTCTATTCAAAAATTTCGGATAAAACATATGGAATTAGAAGACCTCAAGGGGCATACGATTATTTGCGGTTGGAACCGTTCAACTTCTTACGTGATCGAAGAGATTCTTTCCCATGAAAATCGACACATTGTAGTTATCGCAGAAAGGCCTGATCTCACCGAAAAAGAGGTCTTCACGCGTTTTGAAGACCATCTTCATCTTTTAGTTGGCGATTACACACGACTATCGGTTCTCAATCAGGCCGGAATCGAAAAAGCCGCCGTCGCGATTTTACTCGCCGATGAATCTAAAGAGGCGCGGTCTTCCCAAGATAGGGACGCACGTTCGGTACTCGCGGCGATGTTGATTGAAAAAGTGAATACGAATATTTTTACGTCCGTTCAGCTACATAATCGAGACAACGAAGCTAGCCTTCGCAGCATAGGTGTAGAGGAAATTATTGTAACCGATGACTACGTCGGAGGGATTATGGCGTCGGTAGTCCGTTCACACGGTATAGTTAGCGTCCTGGATGAATTGATGACTCTATCTCGTGGGCATAGTTTTTATAAATGTAAATGCCCCGAGTATCTGGCCTCAAAAACTATCGGCGATGGGATTGTGCTATTAAAAGAACACGCCGATTCAATACTGATGGCGTTGGAGGTCAAAGGCGAGATCATTGTGAATCCACCTAGAGAGCTCGTGATTAATAAGGATGATTACGTTTTTGCCGCCGGAAAGAACCCAGACTCATGAAACCCTTTTTTTTCGTCCTATTTCTTAGCGCGTGTGTCACAAGCAGCGAACCTAAAGATTTTAAAAAAACCTGTCCCGGGAGGGGAGACTACGAATACGCTGACGTT
>CALJNB010000066.1 GCA_937981985.1 uncultured bacterium | reverse complement strand
ATTGCTTATGGAGAATGCCATCGAATGGGGCTTCGCAGCCGTTAACGAGATTTACATTAAAGATAATACAGACTGTTCTGGAGACGATAAGGATACGATTTTTAAAATCAATAACGACCTCTCTACTGATACCGAATGCGTTGCTCGCGCCGGCATTCTAATACAACCTCCGAATCGTAAAATCGTATGTGTTGAAAAGACAGGTCTTTTCGGCGAATAAGTAGCGATAGAAGAAATGAGTGATTAACCGGGTTCTATCTAGAGTTCGGTTTTTTAATGGCGTCTACGACAATCGTGATAGGATGAAATTGGAGGTCGCGCAGATGAACAGGAATTTGATTATAGGGTTGGATTGTTTATTGGGGAGACGACTTATCGCGGTTCAAAAGCTTGTACGCGCAAATAAAGAATCGTCTGCTCCCTTAGAAATTGGTTTGGTTTTTGACGACGACTTTTACGGTACTTTTCTCTGTGATGCAGATTCTTCTTTAGCTTTTTTTGGAGATTCGATTTCGCCGCTTTTAATGGGGGAATACGGAGATTATATCGTTGAAGATATCTTTCGACATCCGGTTTTCTCGAAAGTCATGGGGAGGGAACTGATGAACGCTTTTCTCATCGAGTCTCAGGTTGAAAAGACTTTGGTCGGCGTAAAGTTTGTCTTTAGTGACAACACAGGACTGAATATTTTGAATGTCGCTGGAAAACTAAACACCTTTTCCAGAATCCCACAAGAGGTTCGGATCGCATGGAGATACAGACTCGTTCCTCTTCGTTAGAGTAGCGATGATTCAGAGTGTGCGTTTGTAGTCCGTTTAAGCGAATCGCTTCTTTTTGCCACGTTTGCTTACTGGCTACTTTAGAAAAAGAAATTCCGACTTTATTCACGCTGAGTTCGAAATTAGGGAATTAAACCAGGGAGCCTTTTAACGACGGTTGTTAGATAGCGAGACGGCGAGGAATGCACGCGGCGATTATATCGCTTAACGGCGACTGAAGGAAACGCAGGAACTACCAGCCCTCACTCGTCAAAACTTTGCCCTGATTGGGATGACCTTGTACTGTAGTCATAGCCGTTTTTGTAACTCAGGAGCAAAGCATCGATATTTATAAGGTTCAACTAAAGGGAAAGATACTCGCGGTGTTGCTATTATGCGTTATCGTATCATGTTCAGAAAAAAGCGATGATGAATTGCCTGTGGATGACATGTCAATTCAGCTCGATATGTCCGCTGCGCCGGATGTCGCTAAAAACGAGACCCCGCTAGCAGGTTTTGATTGGGTCTCTAAAGCCGATGGACAGATTGTGTTTGATGCGTCCGAAAGTTCTGACCCGGATGGGGATACGCTTACCTATGAGTGGACGTTCAGCGATGGTGAGAAAGCGACCGGAAAAATCGTTGAACGACAATTTGGTTCAAGTGCTTGCTTTGACGTTTCTTTGAAAGTCAGTGATGGAACGGAAGTCGCTTCCCTTACACAATCACTTGCAGTGAGTTTGGATACCTTGATTGAAAGTGAGATTGCCTTAATCTCCGCGCCGATAGCGTCGGCAATCTTACCGCGCGATGTTGTAACTGGTTTGGGGCTAGCGAGTGTCGCGGGAACTATTCCGCCAAAGACATTTGGCACTCTCATCGCCTCTGTCGAAGTTGAAGGAAAAGTTACTCGAATCGTCCAACCCATCTGCAACTCAGAAACAGGTATTTTTCGTATGGACGTTCCTATCCCGGCGGTACGTCGATCACACAACCTTAGTGTTAGGTTCGAACAAGGCAGCTCTTCGATCGACCTGATTGGAGTGGACGACTTAGTAGCGGGAGATATTTACGTTATCCAGGGGCAATCGAACGCTGTCGCGTCTACTCGAGTCAGCGATATGGGGGAGAACAATACACCTTTCGTTAGAACTTTTGGCGATTTCGGTGACGGCAACGATTACGACTGGTGGACCTCGCTCGAAGAACCCGAAAGGATGGGCCAATGGCCGCTGAGGATGGCCGCGCAGTTATCTGAAAAACACGATATTCCTATCGGAATCATCAATGGCGCCATAGGCGGCGCGCCGATTCATATCTTTCAGAAAGACGCGGCCGCACTTCCTGACTTCGTTACGAATAATTATGCGCAGCTTTTTAGAAGGTTGGAGACGGCGAATCTCATAGGGAAAATTCGAGCCTTTTTTTGGTACCAAGGCGAATCGGACCGTCAAGCATGGGAACGCCATCAAACGGGATTTTTGAAATTGTTGGGTGACTGGCGTGAAGATTATCCGAACGTTGAGCGTATCTATGTGACTCAACTTCGTGAGGGGTGCATTGGTGGTTACTTGCTTCGTTCTCAAGAATTCCAACGTCAACTCGGAGATGATTTTGAGGATATCACCGTTATGTCGACCAATGGCCTTAAGGGGCATGATGGTTGCCATTATGAATATGAAGGAGGCTACAAAGAACTGGGCGATCATTATGCCGCCTTGGTTGGAAGAGATTTATATGGTGAGGTGTTCGATAAAGATGTTTTGCCTCCTAATCCTTCGACTGTTGAACTTGTCCCAGACCCCAATAACCTGAATGAGGGAGAAGTCGTAATAACGATGAGAAATCCTCAAAGTGCCATTAATTTTGAGGCGGGCGCTGAGAACGATTTCACCTTGGAAGGGTCTGCCGCGGTTTTTACATCAGGTCAAGCGGAGGGGAATAGGGTAACGCTTAGGTTTACTTCTCAAAATGGGGATTACGTGAACGCGACGGGTTTGAGTTATATTGGACGTCCCGGACCTGATATCGCGGAGTGGGTTCTCAACGAACGCGGAATCGGTTTGCTCAGCTTTTATAATTTCCCCTTTTCTGAATAATTTCTGAGACTAAACCCTAAATCGAAATATTAGGACGAAATGATGTATCGAAGTTTACTTCGAGAACTTCATAACGGCGTCTTTGAGGTACGCGCGTTCGGAAATACATTGATCGATCTCACCAAGTACGTTGGTCAGTGATCGTTCACTTCCGGGCTTGACGCGTCCCGATGCTTTTGAAAAGAATTCTACTACTTTAGCTTTTCCAGCTTCGTCACAGAAACCTCCACCGAAACGGGGCATACGAGTAGCGGAATTCTTCCCTAGAATTCCCAAGATTTTATCGTAGTTCTTCGTGAACCAATCCCAAAGTGCAGGGTAGGATTTTGCATCGAACATTGGGTAGACAAGTGAACCAAAATCTTGTGAGCGAAGCGTTCCATCAAGAAAGAGAGCGAGGCTTTTGTCGCGTAATATTGGATTTTCAAAATTTCCAAGAGCACCAACGATCGACCTACGCTGCGCTGGGTTTTTCGTCGTATCGAAGGCCGCCTTAAAAGCATTCCACAATTTTTCGTCGCCTTTTTGGGCGGTGGTAGACAATGCGAATCCCAAAAACTCGCCTGGAACAGAATTTGGATCTTTAAAGAAGTCGGCCGTCATTTTGGAAGCCAATTTATTAGCACGTTTGTCTTCGCCGATACTTGCCATTGAAGAGAGTAGTGAGGGTCTCATGATCGTTTTTTCAATTTTCTCAGCTTTCTTCTTTTTGTATCCAACCCGATTCATGTGACGGGAAAGGAGGGATTTTGCACGGCGAGAAAATCGGGTTTTGGATCGTTCGTCGCCGAGAATACGATCGAAACTATTCATCGTTCCCACCGTCCGAGAGACTAAGGATTTATGTTTTTCTTTGGCCATCGTTTTGACTGACTCAACGTAGGTTTCTGGTGTCACGCTGCGTGCAGAAAGTAGTGCTTCGATATTTGAGAACAAACCGACGCGCTCGCGAATAGTTAATTTTGAGATATAGCGTTTGGTAAGCATTTTTAGATCTGCATCTGGTATTTCCCAAATGTAATATCCAGTTTCGTTGGCGTTGGGATAATACCATCTTGGACAACGGGTCGTCTCTAATTCTACTTTTTTAGTCTTTGCATCGATGACATCGCAATGAACCTTCGTCTTTCCTTTTTCCTCGTAACGGACACAAAAAGGTGCACTCCAAGGCATTTTCTCCGGAGAAGCCTTGGAGCCGTGAGGAAGATAACGAGATTGAGAAAGATTAATCGAAATTATGTTCTTCTTTTCGGCGTTCGCTTCGCAGGTGAGCGACGTATTCAAAAGAGGGACACCTGGCTGATCTAGGAAGGTCTTCATTTTTTTACCGAGGTCGACGTTCGTCGCCGCATCGATTTCTGCGAAAAATTCGTCAGTTGTAGCCGATCCAAAGGTATACTTTTTTAGGTAATTTCGTACGCCTATTTTAAAAGGTTCTTCGCCAACCCATGTTTCAAACATCTCGATAACCGCGGCACCTTTATAATAAGTGAGCCCATCAAAGGCTGACATAACGTCCCCACTAACTTTAATAGGATGTCGAATCGCGCGGGTAGCGACTTGCGAGTCTGTGGCCGTAATCCATCCTCTTGTGTTTATAGCGCTGATATCGATTTCGAGTTCGGGCATGATTTTATGAGTCATTTTTCTTGCCATCCACGTCGCAAATGCTTCGTTTAACCAAAGGTCATCCCACCATTCCATGGTTACGAGATTACCAAACCACATGTGCGCTAATTCGTGTGCCATAACATTCATTGCACTCCGCTTTTGACCAATCGACGCCGTTTGAGGATCAAGTAGAAGTAAGGTTTCTCTGAAGGTTACAAGTCCTACGTTTTCCATCGCTCCAGCGGAAAAGTTCGGGACCGCTATGACATCGAGTTTTTTGTACGGGTAGGTTTCTCCAAAGTAGTCTGAAAGCGCTGCAAGAATTTGTGGCGTTTTTCCGAGCATGTACGAAGCCAACTTTCCTTTCCCCTTTGTGGTGATAACGCGAAATGGCACGTTGGGTATCGCTCCCTCGGCTGCAGGAACGATCTCGAATTCACCCACAGCAAACGCAACCAGATAAGTTGGCATCTTTTTGGATTCCTCAAACGAGAAGGTATTTTCTTTGTGTGTACCTGGCGTGTTCGCAACGGCGATTTGTCCGGCGGGGGCTTTTATGGTTGTCAAAAAAGGTGTTTTGAATCGTGGTTCGTCAAACGACGGAAATGCTTTGCGGGCATCCAAGGGTTCAAATTGCGTATAAGCGTACCATTGGCCTTCGTCTTTTACGCGATACAGTCCTGATGGCTCTTCGGCCAAAGGGGCTGAATAGTCTAGTTCAATCACTATATTTCCAGCTGCGATGGGTTTATCGAGAACCAGTGCGATACCGTCGTTTTTTCCTTTAACGACCGTCGCGACTAAGGTTTCTTTAGTTGCGATGGTTGTTATTTTTGACGAGGAGATATCTAAATCTCGGCCGTGCATCCTGAATACTTGTTTTGTGTTGGCAAGCGCTACTTTAATGGCGACCTTCCCTGAAAAACGTTCTTTGGCGGGGTCCACCTCGAGATTTAAAGTGTAGTGGGTCGGAACCACGTCATTTTCGAGTCTATGGTCTCCATCTACGTTGAGTGTGTTCAGGTCGACTTTTGTCGAGGGTTTAGCTTTGACGCCTCCACAGGCAACAAGGAAGGCGACGATTAATAAGATCGGCAGGCGCATAATAGCTCACAAAAAAAAGTAGAAAAGTTGGAGTATAATTAGCAGAACTCTGTCAGCGAAAACAACCCCAAAAGAAGTCGAAAAAATGTTAGGTCAGTGAGGTGTCTAAAAATCCCATCTTCAATAGTGGTAGGCTTAATGAATCTGGAATTTGCGTTTCAAAAAGATAGGGTTCATCTCTCCAGGTGAAGCTCACAGATTTCGCGTGGAGAGCTAAGCGGTCTAATCCATAGCGTTCCTTCATTTCTCGGTTTAGAGCGCCTTTCCCGTAATTCGCATCACCAATGATTGGGTGATTGATGTGTTTCATATGTCGTCTGACCTGATGAAATTTTCCGGTCGTTGGAAAAACGTTAACTAAGGATAAAGAGCGCGGTTGGATGTTAACGGAACTAATCTTGGAAAAAGTGGAGTGGGCGGGAACGCGTTCTGCTTTTTCTGCTTTTGGGATAGGATGGTCTATTTCGCCCTCGTCCGGCGAAATGCCGCGCACCAAAGTAATATAACGTTTTACTATTTTTTTTTCATCGAATAATGATCGCATCTCTGCGGCGACGATTTTTGATTTAGCGAACATGAGAATACCGCTGGTTTGCCGATCTAAACGATGAAGAGGGCGGGGGACAAGGCCGTAATCTTTAACGAGGTCGACGTAGGTAATGTCGTCATTGGCATACCCACGGTGAACGAGAATTCCGGATTCTTTTTGGATAATTAGAAAGTTATTATCCTCGGCGATGATTTTCAATTCGGTCATCAGCGTATGAATATGAGAGAGAGGTCCGGCCAGAAGGTAATCGCGAGAAGAGCTAAAAATAGGAGAAAGAGAAAGGGAAGCGTAGTTTTATATAAAGTGAGCACCGGTTTATCGAACGCCAAGGAACTTATAAATAGGTTCATCCCAACAGGCGGTGTGATGTAGCCGAGTTCAAGGTTGGCGAGAAAAATGATTCCGAGATGAACGGGATCGATACCGTATTGTGCGGCAATCGGTGTTATGAGTGGGACGACGACGACAATCGCGCTGAAGATATCCATCAATGAGCCGACAATAAGTAAAAAGATCGTAAGCAAGATTAAGAATGTTAATTTACTTTCGACGTGTGCTTCGATGAATCCCAGTATTTGCATCGGAACTTCTTCCTGCACGAGATAATTGGTTAGGCCAAGTGCGACGCCGAGAATGAGCAGGATAGCGCCAACCATGACCATTGATTCTCGAATGACGGTGCTCAATGAATTGTGTTCACCTTCTTTTCCGAAAAGTTTGATATCTTTTGTTACGAAAACTTCGATACATAAAACATATAATGCTGCGATAGCCGAGGCCTCGGCAATCGTCACGAATCCACCGTAAATGCTGATCAACACAACAGCCGGAACCATTAGTTCCCACCAGGCTGCTTTGATGGCTCGTACTGCTTCTCTAGCTTCAAACTTGGTACGTTTTACTTTGTGAATCCCACCGACATATAATGCGTAGGCTGCTAGGACTCCCATCATGAGAGCTCCGGGAAGAACACCAGCGATGAATAGCTCATCAATGCTAACACCCGCGACGATGCCGTATAAGATAATAGGCAGCGAGGGAGGGAAGAGGAGTCCAATGGAACCACTTGAAGTGATGAGACCTAGACTAAAGTCTTCCGGGTATTTTTCTTTAATCATCATTGGCAAAAGTAGTCCGCCTAGCGCGATAATCGTAACGCCGGACGCACCCGTAAAGGTGGTGAAAAATGCGCACGTCGCGACAACGACGATGGCAAGTCCTCCGGGCAACCAACCTAATAAGGCGCGGCTGACTGCCACTAAGCGATCGGCTGCTTTGCTATGCGCCATCACAAAACCAGCGAAGGTGAAAAGCGGTATCGTAATAAGGTGAGGATTAGTGGCTAGCTTATAGTGTTCTTCGGAAAGTACGACGGTTGCGGTTCCAGATTCTACAAAAAGCAATAATGCCATCGCCGCCAAAATCACAAAAAGAGGAGCGCCGACAAGAGCGGCTAACAAAAGGAGGATAGCTACGAGAATAATCATTCTTCTTCCTCCTGTTGTTTCTTATCTGGATCTTTAATGGGTCGTGGTTCAGGACCACCAGAAATCGTGGGACCTCCTTTTTCTTCGAGAATTGAGTAGTCACCGGTTTTTACGGCGACGATATTTTCAATGACTCGAATACTAAAGTGTGCGGCAAGTAAGCCAAATCCGATTGGGAAAACGAGCTGCATTGTTGATTCGTTAGCCCAAGACATTATTTCTTTTGGGAATTTCAAGCCGAGGATGACGAGGTTTTTGCCTGCATTTGCAAGAAGGATGCACACGGCCATGGAAAGTAGATTTGTGAGGATTCCGATTTTTGCGTTTAAGGCTGGAGAGAGTGCTTTAGATAGTGCGTCGACAGTAATATGTTTACGCCGTCGAGTTGCCAACATGGCGCCCAAAAACCCGACCACTAGAACGAGGTTCCGGAGGAGGACATCGATCCAATCGAGTTTCATCGCGTCAATCGTTTTGGATAGACCTGTTTTCGGGATGGGGGCAAAATCGGTATTCGCTTCGGGTTGGGTTTTCGTTATGAGCTTTGACTCTTCTTTGGTTGGCTCGGATCCGAATCCGCCACCGAATCCCTCTTCTTCTTCTTCTTCTTCTTCTTCTTCTTCTTCTTCTTCTTCTTCTTCAGATCCGAAACCGCCTCCGAATCCTTCCTCGTCTTCGGGCTCGTCTCCACCGGGTTCGTCTTCGGATCCAAATCCACCGCCGAATCCATCTTCATCTTCTTTGGTTGCGTCGGGGGACACTGTTTTTTTCTCTTCGATTTCCTTTGCTACCGATGGATTTTTAAATCGATCGGCACGGACTTCTTTTTCGTGAGTCGTATTGGATGCAGTTTGGATCGGTACGAGTACGTTTCGGTAAAAGACGTTATAGACGGCCAGCAACAACATGGTAACGACCACAAAGATGAGAATTTTGGTTTCGATATTGGAAATCTTCTCCTCAATTTTTTGTAGGGTTTTTAACATAGGTTTTTAGAGGGGGAGTAGAAAGGACGCCACGATGTGGGAAACTGAGGCGTGAGTTAAGGAACGACGTGAAAGTCGATTTCGGCTCTGGGATCGAATTGTTTATTGATGAAAGCACGCGCGAAGAGGCTCCAATTTGCGCCGTCTTCGGATAGGACTGCGTCCTCTGGAATGACGATAACAATGGGGACGACAAATTCGTGATTTTCGGGAAGTTCTTTCTCATGAGCAACTTCAGCAGATTGGATATATTTTTCCCATTTACCATCGCGTTGAACTTGGCCTTTGAGGCTAATTTGCAAGTAGTCGATTTTACCGGCTTTACGTGGCCATTTTACTCGCGCCGAAGCGCGGAGTTCGCCGCCGATTGAAATGTTATCTTCGGGCATCTCGAGAACAACTTCGACGCCACCACCGGCGATCGTGTTAAACTTTCCGGACAGAAATTGCATTGTATCGCTAAGTTTTATCTTTCCCATGTTTTACCCTAATGAGGTCATAAAAAATCAGCCTAACGTGATGGAAAAGTTTTGCAAAGGGAGGTTTGCTCGAAGGGAAAATCGTTGACCTATTTACTTCGATGAAATTGGTAAAAGCAATGTCATTGATCTTTCAACCTGCTTCATCTAAATTATAGGTCCAAAACCCTCAGCATAAAGCCTATGAAACCCCTTTATCTCATCGTTGGTATTTTACTATTTAGCTGTAACCTTTCAGACAACGGGATCGATCCTTCGCCCTCCCTAACAGATGCGGATTCTAAATCTAGGATGGACGCAAAAGAACAAACTCTGGACGACGTCGGGGGAACGATTGAAAAAGATATGAATATTGAAAAAGATACGAATAATGACGCGTCAACGACTTGTCAATGTTCGGATACTTGTCAATCTCTAGGGTTTGAGTCCGGCAATTTAAGCTGCACAGGAGAACGATGTGATGTCGATACTTCGAAGTGTATTCCCTTTGCAACCTGTGGTAACGGCGTCTTAGATGCGAACGAGTTTTGTGACGGTCCCGCTTTGAATGGTGCAACCTGTCAAACGGCTGGATTTGAAAAGGGAGCGATCAGTTGTTCCAGTAATTGCACCTTAGATACCTCGTTATGTATCGCATGCGGCAACAATAAGGTGGAGAACGGCGAAGAATGCGAGGTTGGGCTGCTTGGTGAGTCGTGTTCTTCCCTCGGTTACGCAGGGGGGCGTTTATTATGCACCAGTTGTGAATACGATGAATCGGAATGCAATCATTGTGGTGACGGAATATTGGATGCAGGCGAGGTTTGCGACGGCTCAGCGTTCAGTCAAGCACCTGTTTGTGGAAACTTTGGATTCAGTACCGGGACTGTGACGTGCTCTGATCTTTGTACGGTAGATCTTTCCGATTGTTCTACATGTGGAGATGGAGTGCTGCATAGCCGCGAGGTGTGTGACACTACCGCCTTCGGTACAAATAATTGCAGAAATTTAAGGGGGCCTGGTTATGGAGGGGAGCTCTCATGCGATAACACCTGCTCGAGTTTCGACGCTGATTCTTGCGAACTCCGCGTTGAGTCACTAGAGGCGGGCGGTCATTGTGGAATTTATGGTCTGGATATCGATGCTTCTAATGGCTCGTTAGCATGTTGGGGGACAAGCCCGTTACCGACAGGGGTTTTCGAAAGACTCTCAAGTTCTGAAACGCACCATTGTGCCATCAATATACGAGGCGAAATTGAGTGTTGGGGAGACAATACCTACGGGCAAACCTCGCATCCTACGACCGGTAGCTTCCGCCACATTTCGGTTACCAATGATTCGAGTTGTGCGCTGAAGGGGACCTTTTCCAGTGGCACAATTGAATGTTGGGGGAAAAGTTTTCCAGACAGTCTTCCTACCGGAAATTATCGTGGTATCGCGATTTCTCCAGCGAAAGGCTGTGTGATAAAAAGCGATTCGACCTTGGAATGTTGGGGGTGGGGTAACGTTGCAATTCCCACGAATACCTTTCGTAGCATTCGCATGGGAACCGATCACGGTTGTGGGATTGATATGAACCGAAACATACATTGTTGGGGGCCGACTGGCGCAATAATGAATGTTCCTACGGGAAGTTTCGGAACTTTAGATGTAGGTGATGACCACGCCTGCGCAACCCGTTATGTAGCTGGTGGTGGTGTGGTCTGTTGGGGAAATAACACGAACGGAAAAGCAACCCCTCCGCCGGCAAATCAATTTACTTACGTCAACACCGGAAAGAGCCATAGTTGCGGTGCTTCCATTTCGCAAGGAGTCCAGTGTTGGGGATCAGTTGTTGGGCCGTGACAAAAGTTCACGACATTGGGTTCGTTTTAACGAGATAAGGTTAATGAATTCATACCGTCGATTATGCACAGGGGGGGGAATATTTTCTTATTGGGGTTCGTCGTAGCTGTGTTGTTAGGTTGCGAAAACGATTCTCTTGACGAACGCACTGACGTAAAAAAAAACGATATCGGCAGATCCCAACGATATGGATACATTACTCGATGCTATTCAAAATAATACTATGCCCAAAGATCTTGGAAATAGTGCCCAGGATCTTGGTAGTGATACGACACCCGTAGAGCCTGATCCAACTTGCAAAGGGGCCCCGTTAACTCAATGGGAACAGATGATGTTGGATGCTCACAATGATTGGCGATCTTCGGTCGACCCGCCGGCTAAAAATATGTTTCGATTATACTGGGACAAGGCGATTGCAAGCAATGCGGCGGACTGGGTCGCGAGTTGTGATCCAGAATGGCCACACTCATCGGACGAAAAACGATCCAATGTTGGCGGCTACGACATACTCGGCGAGAATCTTTCTTACTGTGCGGGAACGGGGTGCGCCGATAATCCTCGAGTCACGG
>CALJNB010000065.1 GCA_937981985.1 uncultured bacterium | reverse complement strand
TGACGCCTCTTTTAAATAAGCCTATCTATGCATTAGATTTGCCCGGTCATGGGGGATCGGACTGGTTAACCGACTATCCTTTTATCCAATGGCTTCCGGTTCTGCGGGCTTTTTTAGACGCGCTGGAGATTGAACAATGTCACCTTGTTGGGCATTCGTTGGGCGGAAGTATTAGCCTAATGTATGCGGGTTTTGATGATCGCATCGCATCTGTTGTATCCATTGACGCCATGGGCCCATGGGCGAATTCTGCAGAGGCTTGGGTAGAGTCGTTTTGGAAATCAACGTCAGAACGTCTAAAGCAACGCCCGGCGGCGAAGACGCGTCCTTTTAAAACTTTATGCGACGCGAGGAAGTTTGCACTTGGATATTTGACCGACGAGATGGCCAGTGCCTTGGTTATGGGCGGGGCAAAAGAAGTGGATGGGGGTTGGGTGTTTACCCATGATCCCATTCTTAAAAATAAGTCTTTATTGCGATGTACTGAAGCGCATGTTCAGGCCGCGTTCAAAAAGATTAAATGTCCGGTTTTGACGATTCGCGCGGAAAAAGGTTATCCGGTTCCTGAAGAAATGATTGAGCCGCGCCTTCAGTCGATAAGTAAACTCACATATTGTTCGGTTTCGGGACATCATCATGTCCACCTTTCTGAAGCAGAGAAGGTGGCTGATTTGATAACAACATTCTGGGAAGATAATGCGACATATTTTTCACATCATGTTGGATAAGCCATGACAAGAATTGCAATTATTTCTGACATTCACGGAAACCTTCCCGCCTTCGATGCTGTACGTGGAGATATCAAAGAACGCGGGATTGACGAAGTACTCGTAGCCGGAGACCTCGTCGGTCGAGGACCTCAAGGAGACGATGTCGTTTGTCGTGTTCGCGATTTAGGATGGCTCTCGGTTCGCGGAAATCATGAAGACTACCTCGTCGCGTTTCGCGATCGAACGGTTCCCAAAGAATGGTTTGAGTTGGACGAATGGGCGGCGGCGCGTTGGATGGCCGATGAACTTTCCGAGTCGTCGTTAGATTATATTCGGGATTTACCCTTTTCCATGCGAAGCCAGCTTGAGTCAGGGGTTCTTGTTTTTCACGGCACCCCCCGTTCGAATCGAGAAGGTTTAGGCAAATGGTCTGATCCAGACCTCCTCAAAGAAACGCTGTTCTGTGAAGATTGTGAGGTCATGGTTGTCGCTCACACGCATCGCGCCGAGGCATGGAATATCGATGGGAGATTGTTGATAAATGTTGGGTCTGTGGGCTTACCCTTCAACGGCGATGCTGCGGCGCAGTACGCAATTATCGAAAAGGCAGACGGCAGTTGGTCTCACGAACTTGCGACCGTTGCGTACGATTTCGAAAAGATCGAAAAAGTATATCACGACTCTGGTTTTTTAAGCAGCGGCGGACTGACTTCTCGCCTGTTGTTGAAGGAACTTAAATATGCGCGTCCGTTCTTAGTTCCCTTTCAGAAATGGACTGAGCTCATTGGAGAAGACGAAAGTAGCCAAGAGCTCGATGCGTTTTTAAAGTGGTACGATTGTTCAAAAGAGACAAAAGAAAATGTTGAGATATTTCACAAGCGTCTCGCCGAAAGAAAGTCTTGATTCCTTACTCGAGCGCGTTTCAAATTCTATGGATTTCGTTTGCATTAATATGGTGATGTTTTGAAAAAGAATAATATTGTTTTGGGTTTCGTTGCAGGTCTCGCGGCCGCTGTTTTGGGTGCTGCTATCTGGGCAGGGATAACGATCGTCACAGTGATGCAAATTGGGTTGATCGCTATCGGTATCGGTTTCATTACGGGTCACGCGGTTAGTATGGCCGGAAAGGGAAACACGATTGTCTTTTCGTTTATCGGCGGAACGCTTTCCCTTCTTGCATGTCTTCTTGGAAACCTGATGACGTCTGTGGGCCTGTACGGACAAGAGCTCGGATTGGGTATTATGGAAGCGTTGCGAACATTTCCTTACGACCAAACCGTAGAAATGCTAACCCTTACCTTCTCGCCGATGGATTTATTGTTTTACGCGTTCGCAGGCTATTACGGCTGGAATCTAGCGACAAATGATGATCGGGTTATAATTGCTGATGTTGAAAATGAAGAGCCTCAGATGCCAATTTTCGTCCGTCGCGAAGATTCGGAATAAAAACAACTGAATTCTTGACCACTGTTTATTCATTCAGTATAAATGTGTTCAGTGATTGCAGGACGCAATCCAAAAGGATTCAAGATGAACATCGAACAGTTTTCAGCCTCTATTCTCCCACCCGATTGTCTCCATGGAAATACAACTCTGGAAAGCTTGTATGCGACCTATTCCGAAGAATGGGTAGAGAATGCGGCATTTATCGTCGAAACTGAACATGGTGTGGCTTGGGCAGCGTTCAACGACTACTTTCTTTCCGTCGGAGAAGGTTATTGTCCTGAGGTCTGGGACCGTCGCTCCATCATTCATCTTACCATTGGAAAAGGCGCTCAAGAACTAGAAGGCGCGATTAATGTCCTGGTCTCTAGAAAGCGATACTCGGAATTAGAAGAGGGCGCGCTCGGTGTGTGGCGAGAGGGGAGCGCGAGTTCCTCTGAAGATGTTTTAAGTTTGGTTTGCCTTTGCGCAACATTGGGCGTTTCCGAGCTACATTAATTCTTCCCTTCTGATTCTAGGCAATTCTGACGTTATTGATGCGTCGCGGACACATTTTTGGGGCATATTCCCCTCGTTATGTCCGGAAAATGCTACAGTATTAAGTCAAAAACGACATGAACGCTGGGTTTTCCTTTCGGGCACAAGTTTTGCTCTATTTTAACGCATCACAAGAACGAAGTGCAAATAAGGAGCTCCATGAAATATATTATCGTAACCTTAATCTCATTATCTTTTATAGCATGCCAATCCGAAACATCCGACGAAGAGACGACGGTACAAACGGCGGCTATTGAAGCGTTAGACGACGCATATAATAATGGAAGCGAAGGGACGAAAGAGGAGTGTGAAAATGCGACTCGTCTCCTAAAAAAAGCCAAATCGGGGAAAAAAATTGCAATATGTCATATTCCTCCGGGCAACCCCGAGAACGCACATACAATAGTCATTAGTGAGAATGCCCATAAAACGCATTCTGATCATCACGGAGATTATGTTGGCATTTGTGGATGCGGTGAGTCCGAGGAAGAAGACGAGAATCACGACGATTCTACTAGCGGAGACGACGACCCTGCTTCCGGCGACCACGATCATGATGACAAGCATAAGAAGCGAAATAAGCGCCACAATCACGACGACGATAAGGATGGCGATTGTAACGACGATGACGACAATGATGACGATGAATCAACGATCGAAGTTGAAGACGACTACCCAAGTGATAACGAGGATGATGATAGCGAAACCGACGGCGAGGAAAGCGGAATCCAGCTCTGAGCCGAGGAGATCAAGGAATACTTTTTTAACCGCGATTCGATCGCGGTTTTTTATACGAACCTATGGAGTCGCCGGATTGGCCAATTTCGTATCTAGGGTTTTCTCACCATAGACCCATTGGTATGCAGCATAAGAACCTACCACCCGTTTGGTATAATTTCGTGTTTCAAAATAGGGAATGTCCTCGACCCAAAGTGCAATATCTTCATTGGGTTGCGACGCTAACCATCGATTCACGGCTCCTAACCCAGCATTGTAGCCTGCTGCCATCATCGCCGGGTGCCCCTTTGTTTTTCGGGAAAGCCACATGAGATGATCGATCCCGACTCTGATATTTACATCGGCCGTTTTTAGTCTTTCAACAGTGGCATCACCATCAATGTCGTTATCATGCGCAAGGGCGGTTCTAGGCATTAGCTGCATGAGACCAAGCGCACCGGCCCAAGATTCGACATCAACAATGAAGCTGGACTCTTCTCGCATGATCGATGATGGAAACGCTGGGTGTAGGGTTCCAGTTTTGTGTTGTTTTGATTCTTTTTCAATCGCGTCGTCGATTTTAGCGCGGAAGGGAGTTGGCCACGCGAGGTTCACTCTACTGTCTCGACCCGACTCAGGTTCGGTCCACGGACGTCCTTTGATCTTGCGCCGAATGATATTGTGGCTTTGGGGATAGTTTCCCATTTTGTCGTACAGGTAGGCTTTTTGCCAATAGGATGCTGGATCCGTCGTTTCTATACTCTGCGCCAAAAACGCTCTCAATTGAGGCATGTCGTTTTGGTGAGAAAAAAAGACGAGAGAATTTGTCCATTTCGGAGTCGTCAAAAAATCTGGAATGTTTTTATTACGAGCAGGAAGTTCGCTCTTCACGTTCATTTTTTTGAGTCTCAGGTGTGAGAGATATCCGTAAAAAGAAAAGGGATATTTTTGCCAGGCTCGTTGTAGCAATGAGATTCCTTTTTCCTTCTTCGACGTTTTTATAAGCGCCTGCCCGTGAAAATAAAGTAATCGTCCTTGGCTTAGATAGTTTCCATCGTGATCCGGTAAGGAAAGTGCGGCAAGACGTTTAGCAAACGATGCGAATTTATTTTGGCGGTAGAGCGGTTCGCAGAATTCCCATGCGATCTCGTGGATCATATCTCCGTTTGGGTATTCACTGAGTGCCTTTTTAACCCACTTGTTTTGACTTTTTGAATCTCCTTGTTTTGCCGCGATACGTGCCAGGTATAAAAGAGCGTCATCAGCATGCGATGTCGTACCAAATTCACGCAAGAGTTGAGTGAATAAAGTTTTTGATTTTGCATAATCGCGAAGATCAAAGCGACGTTTACCCCAGGAATATAGCGCGCGCTTCTTAAGGTTAGGGAAGGCGTCTTTCGTACATCTTTCAACCACGGATTTATAGGCAGCCTCAGACTCTTTTCGTCGCGGTTTAATTCTGAAAAGAGTTCGACCTGTTAGGAATTGTGTCTCGCAAAATTGTTTTAGTGGTAGTTTTTTTCGGTCAATGCTGTCCAGGACCGCGGCAGCTTCTTTAAATCGAACATCTCCGAAAAATTTTGCCGCGCGGCGAATTTTATGCGTGTCGGTAATGGGGGCAGATTTAAATTTTTGAGATAGCGGTTTACTATTCTCGCTTCCACAATGTCCGTAGTGTACCGCGCCTAAAGCCGGAGTAAGTTTTTCTCCTTCTAGGGATTCGATATTTTTACAAACAGCAA
Source organism: uncultured bacterium (assembly GCA_937981985.1). Taxonomy (GTDB): domain Bacteria; phylum Myxococcota_A; class Bradymonadia; order Bradymonadales; family Bradymonadaceae; genus CALJNB01. The sequence continues at coordinate 31,620 of CALJNB010000065.1, read as the reverse complement.
CCTCCGCGTCAGTGTTTTGTGTTGAAAGCACTTTATTCAATGCCGCATTATCAAGCGTTCCAGACCTTCTATAGTTGTTGAAAAGTGTTTCAATTTCCAGGTGTGGTTTCAGGTTGAGGTCGTCTTTTCCTTTCATGAAGTTGGAAAGGCCAAGCCAGAACGGATCTTTACTCTGGATGCTATAGGCGTTTACTAAATCTTCGCCAGTGCTCGTCTCGCCAAGTTTGCTATTAGCGACGACTTGCTTGTTAGAGGCGCTACCAAATATGGGATCCAAGTCCCAACTATTTGATGCTGAGTCGGCCAAGGCTAGGGCAGGGGTCGCTAAGATGATAATGACAAAAAGTTTGGACGTGATTGGTTTCAATTGATGTTCCGAGTTGTTGAAATTAAAAAAGGAGCCCGTTCCATCGAACTGAGACGCCTAAAATCCCCGCATGGTTGTGGAGTTCGATCTCTTGATTAGAAAAGTCGAAATCCATTCGTCGATATCTGTATAATCCATTGACCCAAATTGACCAACCATGATTAGGATTCCATAATGGGAAGTCCATACCCGCACCAAAACTATAGGCAAATCCAAAATCCTTTTGTCCCTCCGATATTCCGTAGTGCGCACCTAAACCGGCCTCAAAATAAAGGGAAGCGATAACCCAGCCAAACCAGTTTTCAAAAAGCAGTGCCAGGTAGAAAGGGTGAAAAGCACCCGAAATATTTAGGCTGTAAAAATCGACATCAGCGTCTGCGTCCCCGGAAAAAGTCTCCAGACCGAAGGCGAGTCGTGTATCGAGTAGGTGCATAGGTAAGGCTTGTCGGATTCCTAGTTCAAATAACCGACTCGTTTTAGGCAAATCGCTGACCTCACTAACACCGGCACGCGCTGAGAGCTCGACGAAATCTCCGTTAAAGAAAGTGCTGTACGCCTGAACTTCGTCGCTTTCTTGGGCAATAAGGTTTGTCGGTAGGGTTAGGGAGAGTAGAGCAAGGCCCAGAAAGAATCGGGCGGTCATTTTTTAGATCTCTTTTTTTTAGTTGAACTGTTTACAATCGTTATAACCTCAAGGGAGTAACTGCTTGCAAGTTTTCTGTATCGAAATTCTGAATTGGGTGGGTAATAAGGATCGCTGGGTTCGAGGATCTTTTCGGCGACGACATCGTCCAAGGAGGCAGGGTATTTGGCGTTGATTTTATAATATACTTGGATAGCTTTATGTAATCGGTCGCTTTGCGCTTTGATCATATAGGGTTGCAAACTTTTGTCGCTACCGTCAGCTACGGGAGCGAAGAAGGATGTTGATTTGTAAGTCAAGTAGGTCCAAGTTCCGATTGCCAGACAAGCTCCGATTAGGAGGGCTGTTACGACGTGGTGTACAACGACGGTTCCGGCATCATCACCTGGCGTAAACGCCTCACCTTTTTGGTTAAGCTCTGAACCGTCGTGAACGATGTCGTACCGTTCGTTGGATGGGATGTACTCAATTTCTTTTTTTCGTTTCATTTCAGGCCTCGTGGTACAATAGGCGTGATATCTCGTACGGCTGAATAAAACGCGATGCCCAAAGTAAGCGCGATGACACACCAAGACAGCGAGACCTGCCCGAGCCAATTATTGCTAAAATATTCCAGAGGTGGTCGAACGATTCCGGTGGGACGAGTGACGATCAGACACGCGAAAATAAGTGCGAAGGATAAAACGAATCCCACGAGCGACCGTCCGGCGAGGTGATGTCCGGTACCTGGAGTTATGACCGATAAGACTCGCCGACCAAACATCTGTAACCACTCGCGTCTACCGAGAACACGTTCGTTGTAAACGCGCGCTTGATAATCCATCCCCGCACCAAGAACGAACGTTTTATAACACAGCAAACAATATTTATGATTGCCGCTTTTTACATTGTCTTCTGGGTCCCTAGCTAATCCACAACACGGGCAAGGAGTTGAAGTTTTACGGCGCATTTGAAGGAAGGCGCCTAGGATTACAAAAAACAACCCGAAGAGACCGATGTATACAGCTTGACCCAGTTGAATCGAAGGGCCGCTCAATCCTAACCACGCTGTGGCAATGGGGGACCATCCGGTTACTTTGCCGTCGTTTGCTTTATAGTCGTGAAAGACACTCAAGGGTATCGGTTCCACAATGAGGAAACTGTTTACGTCGCGCCGTTCGTTTTCCAAATATTGAGTGACACGATCCATGTCTATGTCTAAGGCCAATCGAAGGGCGGTTGATCCTTCATCCAATTTTTCCTGCATTTGATAGGCGCGCATGAGATTGAATCGCGGTGCGGCGCTTTCGATTCTCTTCATTGACTCGCTTAGCAGCGGTACAGCCATTTCAGGTTTGGCCTGTGCAATATAGGTTGCAGCTTTTAGATTTTGAAAATGACCTCGATATTCATCTGGCCAATCTGCGTCATCTTCTTTCACAATTCGATTTAGGGATTGTGAATCCCCAGTTCGATATCCAGCGAGCAGCGATGTGTAGAGAATCATCTTGTCGTCGGGAACGACCTTGAGCAGCGTTTTTAGATCCTTTCGACAATCAAAATCGCATTTTTCGTATTGGGCCCTCGCTAATTGTTGGGTTCGGCTACCGTAAAAAGAAGCGTATTTAAAGACCATCAAATCAAAGGTTGGGATGAGTGCAATCGAAATAAAGACAATGGCAGAGATGAGACGTTCTCTCCAATTTTGAACGAGCGTGACGAAGGCCAACATTAACAGTGCTGATATTAACGGAGCGCGCAAGATTACGCCCGGAACGATAATAATTGCGAGTAGAAAGATTGCGGACTGATTGTTTGAAAATCCCCGCGGCATAATTCGAGTCGCGTCATAAACAACGATTGGAAGATGACGAATAAGTTGGCCAATAGCGAACAACATGCCGCTAATTGAGAGAGAAATGAGAAAAAAGGTGAGCAGTTTCAGACCCCACGCATAGTAGGTGTCTGGCCACGACGCGATGTTTTTGATTCCCGAAATAGCTTTCGCGCCCCAATCAGGAAAATTTAATGGTTCTTTTAAAGCGAAATAACTCGCATCGGCAAGAAAGGGGTAAGGAAGATTGGGAGCCAAGGATTGCGCGCCCTCAAACATTTTTTTCGCGACTTTTGGGTTAGCGTCCATCGCTTTCCCCGTGACGATAATAGCATATTGGGTCGCATTGGCGACGCCAAGAGTCTGACTATCTCGTCGGAGGACTTTCAGCTCGTCGGCCGCAGATTCCCCCGCCGAGATTACTTTTTTTGAAAGTTGCCAATTCACTCTGATATTTACGGGTGAAATGATGGGCTTCTGCAATGGTGATTTATCGATTTCCTCTACTTTGGAATCCCCCGAGACCATATCAACGATGGACGGAGGCTCTTCTTTTATCTCTTCTTGCGCGTAAGAAGTTTGAGAAAAGAATAAGAAAAGTATGCAAGATATTAAAATGCGACTAATCAAATGAACTCTTAGTTGAGGAAACGTTTCGGGCATTGTAGGACCTTATAGGGTTTCAACGCAAGCGATGAAGGGCAGATGATGGAAAAAAAGAGTAACGCATTCGATCGAGCAATGATGATAAGTCAAAAGGCGGCCGAAATTGGTTTCGATTTTCCGGATTATCACGGGCCGGTGGCGAAAATCAGGGAGGAGTTGCTTGAGTTAATCGACGTTATTGAGAACGAACCCGGAGACGAGTTGCGTAAGATTGATGAATTCGGTGATGTTCTTTTCTCTGTTTTGAATCTTGCGCGAAAAATCGGCGTTGATCCAGAAGAAGCACTGAACCAAACCAACAAGAAATTCCAGAGTCGCTTTTCCTATGTGGAAGAAAAGGTGAAATCTCATGATGCTGTCGAATTAGCTCAAATGGAGGTTTGGTGGACAGAGGCGAAGAAAAAAGAACGCGAGTAAAAGTTCGGTCGCGGGTTCTTGATTCACTTCGTCGCTTTAGGTATCTGATTGGAATTCTGTAGGAGTCTATAATGCGACATTTTTTAATTCTTTGTTTGTTTTCAATATCGATATTAGCGTGTTCGAGTGACGATAAAAAAACGCTTTCGGGTGATGGTGGCGTTTGCGAACTCGCAAATGATTGTGAGTCGGGTTTAACGTGTCGCTCAAAAATATGCGTTCCGACGATCAAAACGGATATGGGCACGGGTGATATGGGCGGAACTTCGGATATGGACGATCCCAATAATGCGGTCGAGCAGGAGGATTATGTCGTCTCCTATATTATGGAAGTCCAAAATCAGCGTGGTCTTTTTGCCTACGATACGAAAACGAAAAAAGAAACGAAGGTAAATCCTGAAGAGGTAAGTTGTGCGCTTGGTTGTTGGTTAACAGAGGACTTGAAGACCTTGTTATTTGTAACCCAAAACGGCCCGGCCTTCGACTTGAAAACCTTGGCGGTAACAGATCTGGTTGCGTCGGGAACGCCAGAGACCTTACAAACATCGGTTCGTCGTGCTGAAATTTTGGGCAATATTGTCACCTATGTGAAAGAGGTGGGTAACGAAACGGTCGCTTATTATATCGACCTTGCTGACGGCGTCGAAAAAGAAGTAGGTACGATTGGTACATCAGACGGAACAGAAGGGGATTGGTTTTTATCTCCCTCATCAGAAAAAACGGTGCTTTTTCGGCCGTCTCTGCAAACCTTAGATATTTACGTCGGGGGTTTCACCGAAGCACCGAGTAAAAGCTACACCATTAATTCTGAGAATTATCAGGAAGTTTCGGGGTCTTATTTTGGTGGTAACATTCCTACCGATATTACCGAAGACGGGAAGGTTATGGCGGTTCTTACTCAAGCTGCACCTTTGAATTATAACTCTTGCGATAACGATAGCCAATGTACCCAAGGACCTGGGCAAATTTGCGGGTTTAAAAAACGTTGTGCGGCAATTGAATTAGCGGTTCACTTTTTCGATTTAGATAACATGTCAAATCTCGGTCAGCCGTGTTCTGCAGACGATGTGTGTGGTTCCATTCATACTTGCGATATTCCTGCTGCAGACCAAATTGATAAAGCGGTTTGTAAACCTCGTCAGATTAAGCTGGGTCTCCCGGGTCAACAGACTCAGGGTAATCCCGCAAAATCAGGATGTGAATTATCGGCCGGTAATAAGGATTACTATTACACGACAGGTCGTTCGATTCATTTTGGAGCCGATGATAAACTTTATTTGGCAGCAGAACGAGATTGCGGGGACCAAAACGTTCCTGATTCTGGGGTGATTCGACTCGAACCCACCAAAGACGATGTGGTTGTTTCTTTTGGTTCGACTGGTGGCGGTTTTAATCCTGATGATTGTTACGATACCAACGAAAGTCGAGTGGATATCACAAAATGTGCTCCTTATATTTCGAACGCACTTCTTTCTCCCAAAGGAAATGATATCGTTTTCGTCGGGACAAATCCCAACGTTGTCGAATCAGGATTGGCCAAAAAGAATATGGATATTTGGCGTGTCAAACGTGATGGAACGGGTAAAGAGTGGCTCGGTAATCATTCAGAATTGGACGTTGTGAAGAGCATTCGCGTTCACTAAACTTACTTGCCCTCCGTTGTTCTTCCTTCCTGCACTGACTGTGCGATAATTTCTTACATTATCTTTGCCGCTTCTCTTGCGATCAATTCATCAATTGCCTAGCTTAGCGCCGTTCCATACATAGATTTTGTATTGACGGGCCGTTCAAAAACGAACGGAACGGATTTTGCTATTTCCATATGTGTGCTTTTTAATACGTTTAGGTCACAACGCGGGCCTTTCATTTGCGAGGAATAGATGAATATTTGGAAACTATCAGTGTTGACCATGATTACGGCAGTCTTTGCCGTGAGTTGTGCAGAAGACGTGGGTGATATCGACAGAACAGACGATACGCCTTATTTCGACAAATCCGATTTTGAAGGCGTTTGGTTTACGCGCTCGACATTGATCGATGTTCCTGGAACGGTAGGTGGAGTGTTTGTTGGCGTTTCATCGGGAATGGAAAAAATCACATGGGAGATCACTGAAAATGCTCTCATCGGCTACCAATCTTATGAGGAAATTCCTGGGTTTGACTCTTCGGCTGGAGGAAAACAGACCGGTGTTACCGCGCCTGCCCCAGGATTGGGTTATGGAAAAAATCCTGAAATTTATAAAGGTCGGCCGATTGTTTCTTATCGAATTACGAAGCATTTTGATATCCAACGTTCGTATAACAGTTCAACAGGTGAACAAGGGAACGTTATTTCTGAAAATACCTCCGACCGTAATTGGCATGAAAGAAAATATATTCGTGTGGATTGGAGCTCAGAATCTATCGGTTTTCTTCGTGGGACGGACTCACGATGGATCGGCGGAGAAGATGGTGAAGTGGACGGCCTTTACTTAGAACGCGGTGATATTGGTGATCAAGAGAATGCTCTTCAATACTTCGATTTCACATCTCGCCTTAATTATGCCCGCGAAGAAGTTACGGCACGTAGCTCTTTCTACCGCCTCCCTGAGATTGAACGTGATTACGAACCGGCATTTTATGATGATTCGATGATGACGAAATTCGGCTACTTCCGAACCGAACGTTGGGTTTACGATCGTGCAACGGAATTCACGGATTCAAATATCGTGTTCCTGGCTAATCGTCACGATATTTGGGAAAATGATTATAAACGTGACGAAGACGGAGTCTACCTTCGCGACGCACGCGGGTTGAGAATTCCAACGCCTATGCAGGAACGCGATCCCAAGCCTGTTGTTTATTACCTCAACGAAAATTTTCCAGAAAACCTTCTAGAGGAAGCTGGGGAGGAGGGTGTTCTCGGAATTGTAGCAGATTATAATAAGGCATATACTCGTGCAGCTGCTTCAGTAAAAGGAATGACTTCGGCACAGCTTAACGAAACCTACGGAGACATGTTCGTTCTATGTCATAGTCCTGTTCGCGATACAGATAGCGAAGTGTGTGATCCACGTTCGGACGCCCTGAAAGAGGCCCAGGATAACGCACCTTATTTGGCCCGTGATGGCGATGTGAGAAAATCCTTTATTTGGTGGGTAGATCAAGTTCAAGGCGCAGGTTTGTTAGGCTATGGCCCAAGTTACCCAGATCCAGAAACGGGTGAACTCATCGCCGGTACCGCCTATGTTTACGGCGGCGGTGTCGACAGTTATGCAGGCCGAGGCGTTGATGTGGTTCGCTTTGCAAATGGGGACTTTACCGACGAAGAACTCCGAGATGGTGTGGATAAGTTGACAAGAAACCTAGTCCAGCTTGATCCCAACATCGATCCACGTGGACGAAATTTACCCCAAGAATTAGCGGAAATGCCGATCGACCAAATCGATCAACTTCTTCCCGAAGGGGCGAGAAATATTTTCGATCAAATACAAATCGATGGCTTTGATGACCTTGTTTCAAAACCAGGTCGAGATAAGTTGATTCGCCAGAAAGTTAAAGAGTCCGGACTCGATGTTCTCATGATGAATGAGGAATACATTCGCGGAATGTCAGAAGGCGAAATTGATCCGACCGATATGACCGACGAAGAGTTTGATAAAATGAGAAAGATGCAAAATCCAATGGATTTAGACCAGACTATTCGGGCCGATGAACTTCGCCGCCAGGAATTCGCCGAACGTAACATGTATATGGCAGAATTCGCCGATGATGCTGTCATTGGTACCGCACTCGAATTTAAAGGTGAAACCGATTATGACAAAATCTGGAAATCGATTCGTGCCCGTATTTTCCGTGGCGTGATGGCACACGAAATTGGACACACGGTCGGGCTACGTCATAACTTCCAAGGAAGTTGGGACACGATGAACTTTTTCGATAAATATTGGGAGCTGCGAAAAGAAAACTTCAAGTACCCAGAAACGCTTGATGAATTGTATTCAGTGAGTGCCCCCACAGATGCACAAACAGAAGGCGGAATGACCAATTATATGTATTCTTCGATCATGGATTATCACTCTCGTTTCAACGGAGATTTCTCCGGTCTTGGAAAGTATGATCACGCCGCGATCCTTTTTGCATACACTTTTGGCACTTATGAGGACATCCAAGTCGATAACACTAATCCGGTGGTATCAGAGCCTGGATTTGTTGAAATTTATAACGCGGTCCCAACCGAAGATGTTGATCTTCCGGGGTACCAGCCTATAGATGCCGCGCGATATTTTCATTCTTTTGATGACCGTTACGCTGCCTCTCAACATCCATTGACTTCTTTTCATTATACGGCCGTTGTCGATATTTTGATGGGCGGACCGGATAACCTCACCGACCGTTCAATCGTTCGTTACGGGCCACTTTTAGCTCAGCAAAAAGCCGATGATCCAGAACGTCCAGTAGAAGTTCAATACATGTTTGGGTCTGATGAATGGAGAGGTGCTCATCTGTCTGCGGATACTTGGGATCTTGGCGCGGATGCGTTGGAAAAGACGCGTTATTATATCCAAAACTATGAAACCTATTATCCACTGACTCACTTCAGACGCGATCGCGCTAACTTCAGTATCGGAAGCGCCGTCAACGGTGCAGCACGTACTTTCTTTGCAATGCCAAATATCTATCAACGTTGGTTATATAGCGGGCAAAGTGGTGACCAAGTTCGACAGAACTATTATCAAATTGGTGCACTCGCCGGAATTAACTTCCTTGCAAATGTCGTTATGAAACCGGAGTACGGCGGCTATAACGAAAACGCGAATGGGGATTTCCAGCTCGCAACGCTGGATCCAAACGGAGATTCGGACCTTAACATTCAGAAGGGTGAAGGACGTCGATTGTATACAACCTATGAGACCGATAGTGGTTATTATTGGTTCTCAAGACCTGAAGAAATTGGAAACTTCTGGGATTCACTTTTCGCTCTGAGAGCTTTATCTTCGAACAGTAGCACCCGAGTTCTTGGTGCTGATTCAGGAGATTTCCGAAGTTATGCCCTTCCTTACTCGCTTGTTTTTGGCGAACAATTAGGTCAGTTTGTGAACGCGATTTATCTTGAGACGCCCGATTATATGCCTGAACTTTCCCAGGATGATAGAATCGTTCCTGTCAAAGTAATTCCCAACAGCTTTAATTTCTTAACAGGTCAAATGAATCCGACGACGAAAGCGAGACTTATCGGACGTGGCAATTTCTCTACACGGGTTAATGCAATGTTGTCAGCGATCATGTCTTTTGGTTCCGCCGATTATTCTAAAGACTTTATCGACCAAGCGCGCGTATTTAAGCTCGGGAATGCAGAACAGACGCTTCCAATCGATGCGCTTTGTGCCCAACTTGGATTGGCTACCGGATGTAGCCCTGGAACACACAAGCTTGATTACTTCGCCGATCCGGAAACAGGTATCGTCTATGGTGCAATTGAAAAAATTGGAGGCGAATTCAACGGGCAGCCCGACCTTGGGACCGAACTTATTCGTCGTGGAAAAGTACAGACCGCAATTATTTCTTCGGTTGTTTCTTCACAAGCTGACAAAGATACAGCAGGACGTGAACTTAGAAGTATCATCGAAGATATCGTCCTTGTTTCTGATATGGTCAAGGTTTCAGATAACGTTCTCTTCTAAACCCAGCCCATTCGGTATCCAAAAGCTCGCCATTTGGCGGGCTTTTTTTTTGTTGGTGTGCGGTAATTAAAGCCAATAGTAAATACTTGCACAGTGTGGATTAGTCTTTTAACCTCAATCCATGGCAAAGCTTTTTACATTTCTCGTCGTTTTTCTTATTCCCTCCATCGCGTTTGCGGACCTGTATAAATATCGAAGTAAAGACGGTGGAATCATTATATCCTCAACACCAAGAAAAGGTTTGAAGCTTATCGAAGTTACGAGAACCAGAAGTGCAGCTAAGAAAAGCACCAAAACAATGAGGACTGCCCTCCAAAAACCGGAAAGAACGATACCCACTTATCGAAAAGGTAAGAAGAAATATGATCGTTTTGATTCGATCATTAGAGAGGCGTCGAAAAAATACAATGTTCCCTTCGCTTTTGTTAAAGCAGTAATACGTATCGAGAGCGCGTTTAATCCAACCGCGTTAAGCCACGCGGGCGCAATGGGGCTTATGCAGCTTATGCCGAGAACCGCAGCTAGTATGGGCGTCAAAGACCCTTATGATGCCCGAGAAAATATTTTTGGGGGTACAAAATTTCTGCGTGTTCTCACGGATCGCTATAAAGGCGATATCAATCTTATTCTAGCTGCCTATAATGCCGGCGACGGAGCTGTCGCAAGATATAAAGGCATTCCCTATCCTCAAACAAGAGGGTATGTATCTTCTGTTTTCCGTTGGTATAGAAAATACTCAGAAGAATAGAAGTCCCATGAGCGCAAACACAATACGTCAAGATATCGTCAATATTCCAAACTTATTGACCCTTTTTCGCATCGCATTGATTCCGGTCGTTTGCGCCCTGATTTATGATGGCGAACCGCTACAGTGTTTGATTGCCTATATCTTTTTTGCGATCGCAAGCTTCACCGACTGGCTTGATGGATACATTGCGCGAAAGCAAAACCTGGTAAGTATGACCGGTAAGTTTCTTGACCCCTTGGCCGACAAACTTCTTATCATGGCGGTGCTTATTATTCTCGTTGCGTTGGGTCGAGTCGATCAATGGTTGGTCATTCTTATTCTCTCACGCGAGATTTCAATTACAAGTTTACGAGCTCTTGCTGCCGGCGAAGGTATGGTTATTGCGGCCGGCCAGGGCGGTAAATACAAGACCGCTTTTCAGATGTTGGGAATTGTAGGTTTGATTATTCACTACACTTACGAACTCAACTATTTTGGCGCAATCGTTAAGATGAACTTTCATAGAGTAGGCTTATATTTTTTAGTTCTTTCAATGATTTTCAGTTTCTATAGCGCGGGCCAATATGTACAAAATTTTCTAAAATCCTTGCCTGATGCTCCTGACGCAGCGACCTAATTTTCACCAAAACTCTAAAGCAGGGATGCTTGCCGGATTGGCTCTAACAGGATAGTTTGCGCTTTTAATGCCTCAATCGCGGAGACCATGCATGCAACGGAAACTAGGATTTTTAAGCCTCTTACTTGTCATTATGACTGCATTTGCTTGTAGCCCCAAGTATCCTAAATGCGATACTGATGATCACTGTAAATCGAACGATAAGGGAGTTGAGGATAACAAGCTTTTTTGTGTGAACGGTCTTTGTCAGCAATGTAAAATAGACACAGATTGTGGAGATCCTAGTTTTGAATGCAACGCAGGAGCCTGCGATGCGATTCCCGAATATTGCACAAGCGTCGATGATTGTCCCGGAAATCAGAAATGCCTGAACAACCGTTGCGCTCCCGAGTGTGCAGACGATAGCGAGTGCGGAAGTGGTAAATGTTCAGCGGGTGCTTGCGTTGAGGAGACTCAACAATGTGCAGGCGACGCCGATTGCCCTGACGGTACAATATGTAAAGATGGCGTATGTACCAGTCAAAGCGTAAGTACTGGATGTTCTCTTGAAAACGTCCTTTTCGAATACGACGCATCTGGAATCCGATCGGTTGATAAAACCACTCTTCAATCCAACGCGGAGTGTATTAAGTCAGGAAATTTGCAGGTTAGAATCGAAGGCCACGCCGATGAAACGGGTTCTAACGAATACAATATGTCTTTGGGCGAGAAGCGAGCGCGGGCCGTTTATAAGTACCTGAGACAGCTGGGCGTTCCTAAAGCTTCGATGACAACGATTACATATGGCGAAGAAAAACCTGCGTGTAACTCGGGATCAAATTGTGACAGCGAAAACCGTCGAGTCGAATTTCAGTTGAGATAGAATTATGCGCAGTATTTTCTTAGGATTAATAGTTATATTTACCTCTTGCACTCCCTTTTGGGCAGGGAACGAGATGCGAGATGATATCGACCAGTTACGTTCTGACCAAGCTATACTCAACCAGAACCTCGTCGCCAAAGAGTCTGAACTCACTGACATGATTGCTAATGCTCGTGCTGAGACAACCCAACTCAACCAAGTTCTCAAGGAAGCTACCGCGCTTCTACAGAGAAATTCAGCTGATTTTGGTGTAGAGATGGAACAGATCAGAAGAGATATTGAAACGATTAGAGGAAGAACCGATCAAATCAAATTCTCTCTCGTAAAAATGGAAAACGCGTTGAAGCTTTTCAAAGAAGATACTGATATTCGTTTTACTGAAACCAAAACAGAAGTGCCGGTCTCCGAAGCTGACCTTTTTTCAAAGGGAGAAGGGTTGTTCAGTCAAAAAAAATACCAGGATGCTCGGGTTATTCTTGAGTCTTATGTTACCAAATATCCGAAGACAAAAAATGCTCCCGCCGCTTATTTCTATCTCGGCGAAAGCTTGTTCATGCAAGGTAAATACGTAAACGCAGTTGGTGCATATGAAGAAATTTTAAAATCTCATTTTAGTTCTCGCTATGCCGACGACGCTACCTTCCGAATCGGCGACGCATTTTCGAAATTAAAAAAATGTAAAGAAGCCGCGATTTTTTACGATTCTGTGGTTCAAGATTTTAAACGCTCATCGTTTCAGAAAAAAGCGAAACAAAAATTTAAAAAAGCCAAAGCTGGTAAATGCTAAAATTCTTCGTTCTTATTCTGATCGTTGTTTCTATTTCTTGCGATAAAAGATCTGGACAAAGTGAGAAGCAACCTGTGTCTTCGCCAGACCTTGTCCAGCCCAATTTGGAAGTTGAAGCCTCGCTCACTCACGCGTCCCTTCAAATCTCGCGCGCATTAAAATCAGGGTTTGGAGAGATGGTGAGGAAGAATCGGATCGAGGTTGCGAATAATCCACCCAATCGCGATGCTCATATCCAAGATGATTCAACCATTCTCTCATTAGTTTTTTCAGGGAATATTCACGGAGAACGTATTGATTGTGGCTGTCGGAAAAACCCACTAGGTGGTTTAGCTCGCCATGCAACTCTAATAGACGAAGTTTCGGGTGTCGGCAAAAATTGGGGATTAGCAGCGAATAAGAACCTGCTTTCACTTGATGCAGGAGATTTATTTTTCAAGAATATTTTTGACGATGTTGTCTTAGAAAAGGGCAGGACGCCTGCGATTTATAACGCGAAAACCATTGCCGCTGCTAGAAAGTTAATGAATTTGGATGTTCAGAATATTGGGGAACTTGATTTGGTTTTTGGTCTGTCGACGCTCAAAGAATTGATCACAACGACGGGGAAGAAAGCAGTTTCGGCGAACCTATATCAGGACGGAAAACGAATTTTTGAACCTTTCCAAATCATTGATAAAGGCAGTCTGAAAATTGCGGTTATCGGACTCACAAAAGAAAAGTCTCGAAAAACCGACTATTTTTCCTCCAGAAATATTGAGTCTCGAAACGCGTTGAAAGAATACAACGACGTGCGCGGATCTATCTCCAATGTTGATTTAGTTGTGCTTCTTTCTAATTTGGGAGTTCCTAACACTAGGATTTTGCTTAAGGGAGTTTCGATACGCCCTGACGTTGTTATTGTTTCCAACACTAATCGAACGACCAAACAACCTCTTTTCGAAAAAGGTGTACCGATTTTAGAGCCTGGGAGTCGAGGAAAATACTTTGGCCGCGCAGATTTGATTCTGAACGGTAACGAAGTCGGTTTCGCAAATGCGGCACAGACAAAGCTGTCTCGATTAGACGCATACGCGAGGACCTATCGTAATTACTTCTCTGCGCGGATTCGTTACCTTCGCCAAGTCGAAAAAGCCCAGCGGGCCGCTATAACGTCTGAGACAGAAACGCATAGGTCTCACTCAGAAGAGGATCATAAGCATTCTCCTCACACCCACGAACACAAAAAGGACTCGAAAACCTTCATGAAAAATGCTGCGGTTCTTCAGAAGCAAATGGCGACTTTGGCACATACTTTGGTCAGCCAAGCCGAGGTGCTTAATGTGGATTCCGCCTCGACGGGAGATGATTTCATCGAAACGAAGATCCAAGATGTAAAACTAGACATCATCGAGAATCCGAAGATTAAGTCGCTGATTACAAAACGAGAGAAAAAGGCGCCGATCGTCAAGAAAAGGGCAATGCCCAAACGCTAGTTCTTCATCACCTCTATGAGAACATCGACCGACCCTTGATCACAGACCTTCTGCGAGATTTGGGTTAGATAACATCACCCAATAATTGTACCTCAAAGGGGTGGGCAGACCCCCTCACGTGAGGCAATTATCCCTCATGAATAAGCGTGAAGTCTACGTTTTAGACACTAACACGAGTGGCACAAAAGATGCTTTACCTTAAGACAAGCAATAAAAGCGAGTTTTGATTGATTCTGGTCAGGCAGGTTCAAACAAGCGCTCTAGCACCACCGAGGTAAAAATGAAGTTTAGGACGTCTCTTTTTGTATTTGGTCTTTGTAGCCTTTTCTCAACCTTCACGACTGCAGTGTTCGCTGAAGATGGTCAAATGTGCGGTGCAAAAAAACAAAAGGCGTGTAATCACGGTGGCGGCCCATATGACTTGCATTGTAATTCAGGGTGTGCGGCAGGTAGTGATGGTAACTGTTGGGGTTCTTGTGCTGAAGCTAGTGATTCTTCCGTTGCAACTTCGACATGTGGCGCAAAGAAACAGCCGGCCTGTAATCATGGCGGCGGACAATACGATCTACATTGTAATCAAGGATGTGCGGCCGGAAGCGATGGAAAGTGTTGGGGAAGTTGTGCTGAATCGGGAGGAACGGCAACGCCTCCACCTTCGACCACTACACCAGGAAGCTCTGCGTGTGGTGCCAAAAAACAACCTGCCTGCAACCATGGCGGCGGACAATACGATTTACATTGCAATCAAGGATGTGCGGCCGGAAGCGACGGCAAATGTTGGGGAAGTTGTTCTGAAACCGGTGACACAACACAGCCGCCTGCAACAACGCCACCTCCGACGACACAACCACCAACAACACCTACAGTAGATCCAAATTCTAAAGCAGATACCGACGGCGATGGCTTATTGGATACTTGGGAAGTTAACGGCATGGACATCAACAATGATGGGATTATTGATCTCAACCTCAAAGCAATGGGTGCAGATCCGATGCGCAAAGATGTTTTCGTAGAGGTGGATTGGATGAGAGGATATGAACCCTATCCGCTTCGCGAGGTTTCGGTCGCTTTTTCAAGAGCACCGATTTCGAATCCCAATGGTGTATCGGGTATCAATCTTCATATCATACGTTCTGAAGAAATTACCCAAGTGAACGGAACCTCAGTCAAGCCAAACACGACCGTCGATTTGTGGAAACTCGGTCAAATTAAATATAATTCTAAAACCTCTGCCTGTGATGAAAACGCTTGGTTTGGATCTCGTGCAGATCGGGCTCATACAAATTGTGAATTTATAAGTCGAGCTCGTGCAAAAGTGATTCGTTATGCGGTTTTCGGATACCGACACGCGGCGCCTCATCAAGGTTCATTAGGTTTAGCTTTTTTAAGTGGCACCAACTTTGTTGTTACTATGGGGCATTTGGCATCCAAAAACCAAAGCATGGAGCTTGGGACCTTTATGCACGAACTAGGTCATAGTCTTGGTCTACGTCACGGTGGACACGACGATGTTAATTGTAAACCTAACTACCTTTCCGTTATGAATTACATGTACACCTATACGCAAGACTACCCAAGTCGTCCCTTAGATTTTTCCAGACAGGCGCTCCCAACACTTAACGAAAATTCGCTAAACGAAAGCGCAGGTATTTCTGGACCATCGTCTTGGGCCGTCATTTTATTTTCTCCGGGCGCTAAAAGAGTACTCCGTGGCGCCGCGGCAGACAGGGCTCAAGATTGGGACCGCAATGGAAATACGAATGGAGTGAATATCCGAGCTGATATAAATAATATTCCAGGGCTTTGTGCTGGAGGAGGAATGTCGAGCCTCCAGGGACACGACGATTGGGCAAAGATAGTTTACCCAATTCGGTTTGCTGATTCTTCAAAACTTACCGGAGATTCAGAACCCGAGGTTCCAACCGAAGTTACTAAAGAGCAATTAGAATCAATGGGAGAGAGTGATACTGACGAGGATGGCTTCAACAATAATGATGATGTTTGTCCCTCTGTTGCCAATCCGGGACAAGAAGATGTCGACGGTGATGGGGTTGGCGACGCGTGCGATAGGTGCCCGAACGAGGCCGCAGAAGGGTACGGAGATGGATGCTTGCCCATAACGAACGTGGACCCCGATAACTTCGCTACTCCTGCGGTTGTTAACCAAACAACTCCTGCAGTCGACGACAGAGCGGACAATAACGGGGCTCAAGCTCCAGGTGATGTCGTTGGAAGCGTGCCGGATGGCTGTAGTGTATCCAACGGTGGTGGATCTCCATTAATGCTGCTTTTCTTCATCGGTTTGATGATTCGTCGGCGAAAGAAGTAAAGTTAGTTTTTCCAACTTATACAAAGCTCTCACCTAATTTAAGCCTCAATGAACGCTGTTAAAATAGACCCATCCCATGCTATGGTGTTCCTATAATTCTAATAGGATTCGCCTGTGGAAAAGCTTAAAAAAGACCCTGAATCATCGAAAGGCCAACCAGACGCGTCTTTAACGTTTAAAGACTTTTATCCCATACAACTCAATTTTATCTTCGACTTGGATGATCTTTTGGATAGAGAGTCAAAACTGGAATCCTACCATGCAAAGGAAGAAGAGTGATCGATCTTAAATCAGTACTAAGCAAAGTTGGCTGGGAGCCGACGGAAAGTGAGCCCCCAAACGATAGCTTCTCAAAAGAATCACAATGGTACGAAATCTTTTCGAAATTTGGTGCATCAGGTTTCGTTCGAACCTTAGCCACAGATGCTGAGCTGGTCGTCCAAGCAGCGCATCCAAATATCGAGCCCAATGAAATGATTAAAGCTCTCAATCAGGTCGAGGACGTTTGGTCTCAAGATTCTGGTTTTTTCAGGTCGAACTTGACCTCCGAAGAGTTCGCCCTAGCAGCATTTTCCAAAATCGAGGCGTTGGCAAACGTTCTTCTTAGTGATGATATTGAGAAGCGCTTCAAAACCTTTATCGGTGAAGCTGATGAATTTTGTGTAGCAGGAGATAGCGCGGAAGGCGGGGATTTTGAGGTCATCGGTGGGAAAGCGGATTCAAAAGACGTTCAAAGCTGCTCCGACAGTTTTGGGTTTCAACTGGTTTTGGAAAAGCATATTGATCTTCTAGTTGGAGTCTCGCCTGAAATGAATGCAAATAAGTTCGAGCGCTTTGGCGAAGTGATGATCCGGAACTTACGAGCGAAATTTGATCTCGTTCCGGTCCTTGGCGAGGGAAGGATCGCTGACGGTTTTAACGGATATTCGCACCGTTTGCATATCTTGTGCGAAGTCGAATCTGATGTCGATAGCGTCGGTGAGGAGGTCCGCGAATACCTTCAACGCCTCAATGACCTCTCCGATGCGGGTATTGATCCTCTCGTCTTTCTGGGCGTTTCTGACTCCCAAAAAGTAGACGCGCGAGAGGCCGAACAACCGAGTACCACCTTGCGCTTTGAATCGGATCCAGAAGATGACGATGTTTCGTTAGATATGCGGTCAAGCGCGGCAAGAAATAAACTTCAAAAAGGTGATTTCGAAGACCAACGGCTTCGCGGACGCGATGCTACAACGGCCTTAGTAGATGTGGTCCTACGTCATCCGGGCTACTCCGACAAAAATATGGGACAAGTTCTGAGCATTTTACTTTCGATTGAATATCACGAGGCGCTTGAATTGATTGAAAACGCGCCGACCACGCTAGCCTGGGGAGTGAATCGGGAGCGCGGACAGACCTTCAAAACCGTAATAGAAGGTGCTGGAGGAAAGGTATTCCTCTCAGAGCCAGGCGCATTTAGCGCAGCTTAAAACTTGCAACAATCTCTTCCTATGTTCAACTAGATATATGTCAGCTTTAAAAACGTGTTCTACGTGTAATAATCAATTTCTCGTCAAATTTCGATGGCAAATTGAGACCTCAAAAACGGGAGTTAAATATTATTGCGAAGAAGCGTGTCGTAGCGAAGAACGAAAAGACTCCGGTAAGCGAACTTGTAGCGTTTGCGAAAAGGCATTTGAACTGAAATACGCCTACCAACGTTTGGAACAAGGAACGAAAGTAACTATGTTCTGCAGCATGCAGTGTAGGAACCCTCACGTCACCGATTTCAGGAAGTCTCAAAAGAAAGGCCCGATGAAAATTGCAGTCCTTAATCAGAAGGGCGGTACCGGAAAAACGACAACCACTGTTTCTTTAGCTGCGGGATTGGCTCAGCAGGGGAACCGGGTTTTGGTTATCGATGTTGATACTCAGGGACACGTCGGAATAAGTTTGGGAACTGAGGGTAATAAAACCTTGTATCACCTCATGATCGAAAAGCAAAAACTCGCAGAGGTAGCGGTTTCATCTCGACCCAACTTGGATATCGTGATCGGAGACGAAACGCTTGCAGCAGCGGAAATTTTCTTAGCAAGAATGGATCACGGACGAGATACAATGATGCGCGAATCGTTAATGGACCTGGAACAATACGATTTTGTTCTCCTAGATTGCGGACCATCAATGTCTTTAATGAATACCAACGCTCTTACCTTTGCGGACTATTTGGTGATTCCAGTAGCCTGTGATTATTTAAGTCTTGTTGGTGTGAAACAGGTGATGCGTACGCTGAAGAAGGTAAATAGTCAGCTCATGCATCCGATTGAGGTTTTGGGGATTTTACCCACTTTTTACGATATGCGAAATCGAATAAGTGACCAGGCGATTCGTACGCTGAAGGGGCATTTTCAATCGAAAGTACTTCCCGCTGTCAGAGTAAACACGGCCCTAAAAGAAGCGCCGGCAGAAAATAAAACGATTTTCGAATTTGCATTGCACAGCAGAGGGTCGGTCGATTACCGAAAACTGGTCAATTGGGTAGAGAAACAACGTTCTAACGTTTAAGCTTTCTTGGAGTAGCTCGCGCAACTACCTTTGGGATGGACTGAACCTTTCATAATTTTACATCCACCGCATCCACTTCCGTTATCCACGTAAAGAGTGCAACTCTCGCAAGTTTTCCCGTCAGATGTGGATTCGACATATTTCAAAGCTGTCCGCGTTTTCTTTTCTGCTTCGGTCAATTTGGAAACGTCGTCGCATGCGAGTGCTTCGGTTTTCTTTTCAGGAGTAGTCGCAGTTCCTTTGCCACCTTTACAGGCGACGAGGGAAAACGTTGCAACGGCAGCGCCGCCTAATGCGATATTTCCAATGAATTTTCTTCTTGTGATTTTCATGCTCTTTCCTTGGGTATTACACTGTTCCCTAAGTTGGGCCTTATAATTAATGAAAAGGTCGCGAAGAGGGAAGAAAATAATGTGAATTTAACGAAAACAGGGTGCTCCTGGGTACTCATTTTATCCGCTGCACGCGTTCTCACCGGTTTGTTAATGTTGCCGTTTGAATTCGACTTCAGCGCCTCTGTTGGTTGCGCTCTTTTCCTTGATCTGATAACCAAACTTGCGGCCTTTATCGGATAGTCGGATGCTTTGTTTTCAATGTGGTACCAAGGTTAGCGGGGAGACTTCAAAATGTACGAATTGCGGAGTCGCATTGAAAGTGGAAAAGAAGTTGGAATTATCCACTTCTAGAGGTCTTCGAATTTCCCAAGAGATGAAGGCGATTCGTATCGACCAGCAAATTTTCCCGCCCGGGGAGACCATTGCCGACCGTTATAAACTTGGAGAAATGATCGGTAAGGGGCCGTTCGGAGAGGTTTATCGCGCATTCGACGAAGTGATTGGAAGTGATATTGCGCTCAAACTTTTTAAAAGAGACCTTATCAAAACTCCACATGATCAAGATGCATTTCTTCGTGGTATGGACTCTATTCGTAAAGAGACACATGAAAAATTGGTGCGCATCCACGCCAGCGGCGTGCACAAAGAACACCCGTGGGTCGCGTCTCAACTACTTGAAGGTCTCAGTCTTCGAAAAGTTATCTCACTACGCATAAAGAAAAATGAGAAATTCGAAATCTCTGAACTCGATGCAGTCTTGTCTCAAGTTCAGGATGCGGTCGACACTCAACCCGATAAGCTGCACGGAGATTTAAAGCCGGAGAATATCGTCTTTTTGCCTGACACGTTAAAGATTACCGACACTTTTATTTCGCATGTTTTTTCGGCCGAAAATTTCAAATCCTGCCTAAGTAACAGTCCCTATCTTGCTCCGGAATACGAAGATTTAAAAACCGAAAAGCGCGCTTCAGCCGATGTTTATAGCCTTGGTCTGATCATCGCAGAGATGCTACTTGGCAGTGATTACGAAGAAGGGAAGATTCTGCCCACAGGTATCTCTGCGGCGGTTGATTACATTCTTAAAAAAGCGACTGACCGAAATCCGGAGAACCGCTTCGCAGATATCGGAGAGCTTCGTGAAGCCTTCAAAACCAGAATAATGGATCTGAGAGTGGTACCGCCACCTTCACCCGTAGATATCAACTCATCCCAAAATATGATTGCGGTATCGTCTGACGACTTACCCTTAGTCGGTGATGCGGAAACAACCGAATATAATCGCAAAATTGAAACCGAAATTCAGAATCATATTTTAACCAAAGAAGTCAGAAGGAAGAAAACGAGTCCTGGCAGACCTAATGCGGGGCCCCACCCGGTTGCACCAGTAAAAACCGAAACAGCCATCGTCGCCCCTGTTCCGGCGGTTGCCCAAACCAGCAATATTCCGTCAGGCAGAGCCAAGAAAGGAGATGACGACAATAACTTTCCATTCGCACTCATGTTCGGCCTTTTAGTTGTCGTCGGATTGGTCGCGCTATATTTCGGAACAATAGTTGATGATCCTATAGAGTTGGGCGGCAACGATAACGATGTTGAGTTAAAAGTACCCAAAACTGAACTATCCAAATCGGAAGAAAAAAACGTCGTGAAAACGACTGATCCAACGATTGTCCCTGATGCCCCCGTCGCGAAAAAAAACGTCGATGCGCCAAACCTTTCAACGACAACTACAGGCATAACCGACAACGGTAAAACCAAAGAAGTTTCCAAAGAAACGACGCCTCCACTAGATGCCCAAAGCGATACGAAAACGATAGGCGCAAACGGGAAACTTTTGGGTGAAGTCTCCAAAGGTACCCAATGCCCAAACGGTCTCAAACTAAAGAAACGTAAATGGGGGAATTATTGTATCGCCCGTTACGAATTCCCCGGCGCTGGGTCCAAACCCAAAACAAATGTGAGCTGGTTTGCTGCGAAAAAATCTTGTGAGGCAAGAAACCAGCGATTATGTAAAAGCAAAGAGTGGCGTTCAGCTTGTGGTTCTACTTACCCTTATGGCAAAACCTTCGACGCTAATAAATGTAATAGTGTCGATGAGGATGGATTTGACCGTGGGGTAGCAAGAAGTGGATCGTTTCGAGAGTGTAAGAACGCAGGCGTATACGACCTTGTTGGAAATGTTCACGAATGGACAGCAGAACAAAAAATAGTTGGCGGTGGTTATGAAAGCGATGAGTCTGTCGCATCATGTCGTTATTCGTCTTCGAAATCCCCTGGAAGCTCAGCAGGATACATTGGTTTCCGTTGTTGCGCTGACCCCGAATAGAGAGAGCCTATGTTATCGCGTTATCTTCGCCCCGAAATGGATTCAGTCTGGCGCGAAACGCGACGACTGGAATTGTGGTTAGAGATTGAATTACTAGCAGTTGAAGGTTGGGAGCGCGCGGATGTCGCACCTAAGGGCGTTGCCCAAAGGATAAGACAATCTGCGAAAGTTGACGTCCAGAGGGTCAAAGAAATTGAGGAGGTAACCCGTCACGATGTCGCAGCTTTTGTTCAAATGATCGAAGAACAAGTCGGAACCGAAGACGGTCGTTGGGTCCATCTCGGCATGACCAGTTCTGACGTCTTAGATACAGGCTTTGGGTTGCAGCTAGCCGAAGCGGCCGATCTCCTTCTTTCCGGACTCGCGACTCTAAACGAGGCGATAAAAAAGAGAGCCTACGAACACAGGCATACGGTGATGGTGGGCCGGTCTCACGGGATTCATGCGGAACCAACAACCTTTGGTCATAAACTTGCAATTTGGTATGATGAAATATCCCGCCAAATTCAACGTTTAGAACGGGCCAGAACTTCGATCGCTGTGGGCAAAATTTCGGGACCGGTGGGTAGTTTTTCCAACATTACCCCGGATATTGAAGCTTATGTTTGTCACAAGTTAGGTGTCGCCATTGCGTCCGCTTCAAATCAGGTCATTCAGCGCGATCGACATGCTGAGTTTTTCTCAACTCTTGCGTTGATAGCAAGTTCGCTCGAAAAGTTTGCCATCGAGGTTCGTCACCTCCAACGGACAGAAGTTTTGGAAGCTGAGGAAAAATTTCACGTCGGACAAAAAGGCTCTTCGGCGATGCCGCACAAAAGAAACCCGGTTCTTAGCGAGAACGTGTCGGGTCTTGCGCGCGTTATTCGTTCAATGGCGTTGCCTGCAATGGAGAACATCGCACTTTGGCACGAACGTGATATTAGCCATTCGTCCGTCGAAAGAGTTATTGCGCCAGATGCGACAACGTTATTAGATTTTGCGATACATCGCATGGTAAATGTCATTAGTAACTTGGTGGTGTACCCAGAACGTATGAAGCAAAATTTGGATCTCACCAAGGGGCTGGTTTTCAGTCAATCGGTTCTGGTCTCGTTAATTCGCGCGGGTTGGTCGCGCGACCAAGCTTACCGAGCCGTTCAAAAAGTTTCCATGCAATGTTGGGAAACGCCAAACGCGAAATTCGAGGAGGCAGTTCTAGCTGATGAAGAGATTCGTTCGGCACTCGGGGAACAAGCAGTACGCGCATGTTTTGATTTAAAGAAAAATCTTCAATTTATTGACCGCGTTTTTGAACGCGTTTTCACAGGACAAAACGAATGAAACCAGAGTACGAAGGAAAAGCGAAACAAATTCTGACCACAAGCGATCCACATATCGTTATTCAACGTTTTAAAGATTCGGCGACGGCCTTCAACGGCGAAAAGTACGCGGAGTTTTTGGGCAAAGGTAAACTCAATAATGCGATATCGTCATGGGCTTTTACTGCGCTTCATGATGCGGGAGTGACGACCCACTTTTTGGAACACGAAAACGCAAACGACATGCGTGTTAAACGCCTTAAAATTATCCCGCTCGAGGTTGTTGTTCGTAACGTCGTGGCTGGAAGTCTTCATAAAAGAATTGGAATGCCTGAAGGGACGGCGCTTGAGAACCCCATCGTAGAAACCTATTACAAGCGCGACGATCTTGGCGACCCCTTGTTGGCTGAAACTCACGTGATTGCCTTAGGACTTGCGGACAAGGAAACGCTTACCAATCTGTATTCCCAAGCTTTAAAAGTTAATAACGTGCTGCAACCGGTCTTTAAAAAAGCCGGTATTCGGTTGGTGGATTTTAAACTTGAATTCGGCTGTGACGAAAACGGCACCCTCATCTTAGGTGATGAAATAAGTCCTGATACGTGCCGTCTATGGGATTGGGAAACCGGTCAAAAGCTGGACAAAGACGTATTTCGAAGAGACCTCGCTGATTTAATCGAAACCTACGAAGACGTCGCGAAACGATTGGGAGTAAAAGTCCAGTGAGAGTTCGTTTAGTAATTGAAAAAAAGAAGGGGGTTTTCGACCCTGAAGCTAAAGTTATCGAAACGTCACTTTTAAACTTGGGGCATCCGATTGAGAATGCGGGGCTTAAAAAAGTAATAGAGTTTACTTTGGGCGATATGGATGAAGAGACGGCGAAGGAAAAGGTCGCGATGATGTGTACTCAAATTCTCGTGAATCCTGTTCTAGAACAATACCATTTCGAATTAATAAAATGAAAAATGCAAAAATTGTTGTTTTCCCCGGCTCCAATTGCGACACCGATTGTGAGCGCGCATTATTGCAAGTTGGCTTCAAAACTGAACGGGTGTGGCATCGTGACTCGACGATCGAAAAGTGTGATTTGATTGTTATTCCCGGTGGATTTTCTTTCGGTGATTATCTGCGCGCAGGAGCGATAGCCAAAGCCAGTCCAATTATGTCGGAAGTCGCTCGACACGCTGAGCGTGGTACGTCTGTACTGGGAATCTGCAACGGCTTTCAGATCTTATTGGAAGTGGGTCTGCTTCCTGGTGCAATGACGAGAAATGCGTCTCTACAATTTATCTGCGGGGAACAATGGATACGGCACGATTCGAACTCTTCTCTTGCACTAAAGAAGAAGGTTTTGAAGGTGCCGATAGCGCACGGAGAGGGGAATTTTCGAATTGATGACGATGGCCTCCGGAGGCTTCAGGATCATGATCAAATCGTTTTCCGTTATTGTAACCAAGAAGGTGTGGTTTCATCGGCGACAAACCCTAATGGCAGTGTCGATAATATTGCCGGTGTGTGTTCAAAAAATCGAAGAGTACTCGGAATGATGCCCCATCCGGAAAGAGCTTGTGATCCTAAACTCGGAAGTAACGACGGCGCCGACATTCTCCGCTCATTCCTAAATAATAGAGTTTGAAAATGATAACTATCGAAGATGCGAAAAGTCACGGATTAAGTGAATCAGAGTTTCAAAACATTCTAGAGATTCTCGGTCGCAGCCCAAACCTTACAGAACTTGGTGTATTCAGTGTTATGTGGAGCGAGCATTGTTCTTATAAGACGAGCCGTATCCATTTGTCGAAGTTACCAACAACCGGCCCCCATGTCCTTATCGGACCGGGCGAAAATGCAGGTGCAGTCGATATTGGTGGCGGAAAAGCTGCCGTCTTCAAAATGGAATCGCATAATCACCCAAGCTTCATTGAACCTTTTCAGGGGGCCGCCACAGGAGTTGGGGGTATTATGAGGGATGTCTTTACGATGGGGGCACGTCCCATCGCGAGTCTTAATTCCCTGCGTTTCGGCGAAAAGGAACACAAGAAAACCAAGCATCTGGTTAACGGCGTAGTTGGCGGAATAGCGCATTATGGGAACTGCATGGGTGTGCCAACGGTTGGTGGCGAAGTGTATTTCGATCCGAGTTATAACGGAAATATCTTAGTTAATGTGTTTACTCTTGGCATGTGCAAAACTGATGAGATTTTTAAAGGCGTTGCTGAAGGTGTTGGTAATCCTGTTTACTATGTCGGGTCGGGTACGGGGCGCGATGGAATTCACGGTGCTACGATGGCAAGTGAAACCTTTGAGGAGGGCGACGAAGAAAAGCGTCCAACGGTTCAGGTTGGTGACCCCTTTCGCGAAAAACTACTGCTCGAGGCCTGCTTGGAGTTGATGGCAACCGGCGCAATTATCGGTATCCAGGATATGGGCGCCGCGGGTCTAACCAGCTCTTCGGTTGAAATGGCCGATCGCGCGGGAAACGGTCTGAAAATCGATATCGATGCGGTTCCCAAAAGAGAGGAGCGCATGACGGCTTACGAAGTACTGCTTTCCGAAAGCCAAGAGAGGATGCTCATGGTTATCGATCCTGAAAAAGCCTCCGAGGTCGGCCGGGTATTTGATAAGTGGGAACTAGAGTGGGCAAGGATAGGAGTGGTTACCGATTCGGGACACTTAGAAGTGATGGAAAAGGGAGAGTTGGTTTGCAACCTTCCAATAGATGCACTCACCTCTGCGGCACCAAAATACGACCGACCAAGTAAACCTTTCAACCATCCTCAACGAGTGGAGAGCGTCAAAAACGTTCCGACTGATCTCGCACAATTTCTCGTTGATTTCATGGGTTCTCCAAACTTATGTAGTCGGAAAAACATTTACTCCCAATTCGATTTTATGGTCCGAACCAATACTTTGAAGACACCCGGTGCAGCGGACGCAGCTATCATTAGAACCGAGGTTGGTTCGTCGGATCTCGCGCTAGCCGTCGATTGTCCGAGTAGGAAAGTATATTTGGATCCTAGAGAAGGCGCTAAGCATACCGTCGCAGAATGTACCCGTAACCTTGCATGCGTAAACGCGAAACCCCTGGGAGCGACGGATTGTTTGAATTTTGGAGATCCCACGAAGCCGGAGATCATGTGGCAGTTAATTGAGGCGATAGAGGGTATGGCTGAGGCGTGTCGTATTCTGGAAACTCCAATTGTTGGAGGAAACGTGAGTTTATACAATGCCTCCGATGACGTAGATATTTATCCTACTCCCGGTTTTGCCGCCGTTGGCGCGATGGGAGGGCGAAGCATTTCGATGCATGTACAACAAGCCGGCGACGAGATTATTTTAATTGGACGCGAAACGAATACTGATGATTTGGGCGCATCGGAATATCTGTGGGTTCGCGAAAAATCTATCGGTAATCGTTTACCGAAAATCGATTTGTCAGAAGAAAAACGTTTGCAAGATTGTGTGCGAGAACTCATTGATGAGGAACTTATTGAATCCGCACACGATTGTTCAGAGGGAGGAATCGCGGTTGCGCTTTTTGAAAAGCTCTTCACGACCGGACTAGGGTGTTCCCTTAGCAACATATCTGAACCTAGGCTCGATACCTTTCTGTTTTGTGAAACCCCTTCACGCATTCTAATATCGATACCACACGAAGCTTTAGTGGAGACAAAAATCCTAGTGCAAGAAAAATACGGACTGAGTTTTGAACACTTAGGTTGTGTTAGTCCATCTCCTAAATTTAAGTTGGGTGATGTGTGCGTCGAGATTGCTCGGGCTGAAAAAGCCTGGCGTGACGGTCTCGCCGCTTTAATCTAAAAAAATAATTTTCCAGAATTACTGGATAACAACCGGGCAACGGTAAGTTATCGACATTGCTTTTAACTTGGGGACGTCGATGCTGTTGTCGTCCTTTCGGTTGGCTTTGAGTTGTGCTTCTAGCTCAACGAATTTTGAGCCCTGGAGCCCTGAGTCGACGAACGCTTGCGAGATATCTTTTGGAGAAATATCAGAGGGCACTGTAGCAACCGAAATCCAACTTGCAGTATCGAGTCCGGCCCGCGTTTGGCTACCGCGAGCGCGGAAGACAACGCTTGTATCCCCGGGGGTTTCAACATCCCAACGGGCTTCGGACCAGAGTGTTTCCGGAACATTGCTGGCCTGACAGCCTTCAAAAACGCGTCGGTAGAATCCTAATTCATCAGTAGCGAATCGTAGCTGCGAGCCAGTCATATCGGAGTAGGTATAGGGTTCGACGAGATTTTTAACGATTTCAGTCTCGACAACGTTTTCTTCGACTCCGGCTCCGGGCGTTACAACCGTCGCGGAGCTGTGCTCTCGATTGATTGACCAGATTTTTCCATCAAGATCCACGGCTATCCCTTTCGAACTTTGTTCGGTACCCGGAACCACATAACCGACACGAGTCCCACCTGCGGGATGAGCGTATTCTTGCAGCGGGTTTTCGGCATCGAGTCGGAACATTCCTCCCGTCATACCTGCCACCCAGATAAATCCTTTAGCATCGGCGGCGATTCCGTGCGTGAAGCCAACGGCTGCATGAGTAAAGCGACTACCCGCAGGCTTTTTAGGATCATATACGCTGGTTGAATCACCACCGGTCCAAACGCGTTGTTTGAAGTCCACAGTAATTCCATAAGGACGATGAGGTAGCTCTATCCTTTGCCTGACGCAAGTATCTCCGTCTTCTCCGGCGCAAACTGCGTCAGCCATACAAGAGGCGTCGTCCTTGCACACGAGTGTATTAATTCGACCGATTGCCGCATGAGCCCAACCTGATATCCACAGATTTCCGAAGCCATCGAGCGCAAACCCGTAATTACCTTCTACAGGAGAATCAGTGGTTAGAAGAATATCACCGTTTTCGGAGTCTAATTTCCATACTTTACCGGCCCAATCACCGACCCAAACACCAGGTCGAAGGGTATCGTCATTTGGAGCGCTATCTTGGGCGGCGATCGACCGTACAAAATTTGCACCCGGAGGGGCCGTATTCCAGATAATACAATCGTCTGTTCCCCAAGGCAGCACGTCGGTCGCACCTTGAGATGTTCTTTGCATACCATCGCCGTTACGATCCGGACATTCGTTACCGAGTGCGGAAATTTTTGTAACGCTTCGACTACCTGTAATCCCTCTATTTCCAACGTAGACGTCACTGAATGTGTTCACGGAAGTACGCGATGGGTCATTATCGACGCCGTCGGGTCCTGTTAAATAGCGCGCGATTTCTTGATAGGTGCGCGTATCGATCTTGGAAATTGTACCTTCAGCGGTATTTGCAATCCAAATGAAATTAGTTTCAATGCGTCGTACGTCCAATGTGACCGCGCCATCGTCATCAAGGACGACTCCGGAGTCAGTACTGTCGGGATCATCGTCTCCGAGTTTGAAAGGATTGTCTTTGCCACCGATATCATCTTTATTACAAGAGTTATCACAATCACCACAAGGTCCAGAACCGTCACAGGTGTCGTCGCCGCCGGCAATGCAAATATCATCCTTACACAGACCCGAATCGCAGTCGGTGCCAACCAAACAGCTACTACCAATACTTCCTTTGCCTCCGGCGACGCATCTGTTTTCTGCGCATATGCCAGAATCGCAATCGGTCGGAACTGCACAACTACTGCCTAAACTGCCATCGCCCTTATCATTTCCGGGGGTATCGCTATCGTCGCAACCTCCACAAGCTGCAAACGCAAATATACTGATAAATAAAAATAATTTTAGAACAAAGGCTCGTTTCATTACGGCGTTCCTGTAGTATTGGAATGTTGACGGTACACTTGTATTTTAACACCACTTTAAACGTAATTCAAAACTCTATGTGCAAAATTAAAGCAGTATTGGTTCTTTTTCTCAGTTTCATCGTTCTTGCTTGCTCGGATCCGTCCAACAACAAGGAGCCCATCGATCTCAGTACCGGTGATACTGGTTGGGGAGTAGATCAGGGCGGCGCCGATACTGACCCGAAAACAGATACGGATTCCGGGTTATCGAAGATGGACGTTTTAAAAGATCCGGTTAAAGCCACTGTTAGAATTGTCACTTTCAATGTTCGCAAATATTTCGATGACAAATGCGATTCGGGTCAATGCGGAGCTGACGATTTTGAAGGAGTTTTTACAGGCGCCGAGTTCGAATTTCGAGGCCATCAAATCGCCGATGCGCTGAAGACTTTGGATGCCGATATTATCATCTTACAAGAAATCGAAACCGAAGCGTGTATCGAAATTATAGCCGATCGTTTGGGGTTCGATCATATCGAGTTTGGTGAGACCTTCTTCAATGCGTCCTTAGATGTAGGGGTTATTAGCAAGTTCGCTATTTCAGATTCCAAGCGCCACCGAGATGAGACAACGCTTATGCTATCGACAGGCGGAACGAAGAAGTTTACCCGCGAATTTCTGCAGACCGAATTTGAGATTGAAGGTGAAAAAGTTATCGTTTTCGGAGCGCATTTTAAATCGAAATTTAACGACGTACCCTCTTGGCGAGCAGCCGAAGCACAGGCCGCAAAGGAGATTATTGATGAAGAGATAGAAGCTCATCCAAATGCGTTGGTTGTACTTGGTGGAGACTTAAATGATACTCTAGGCTCCACTACATTAGAAAATCTCACGGCCTCCGGTGAGTTAATCGCTGCATCTGGCGAGGACACTTGGACCTATAATTTTGGCGGGAGCAAGGACCAAATTGATCATCTTATTTATGCCGATTTTGACAACATAGAATTGTCATCCGTTATAGCGGCCCGCTCGGCAGGCGGCAGTTTTAGCGTGAGTGATCATGCTGCTTTAGTTGCGACTTTTAAGATTCGGTGACTGAATTGCACGAAGTTGAATCCTAACCCGTCTCGTGTAAAATGAATTTACGCCATGGTGTCGTGTCAAAGTATTTGTGGACACGACCCAACCAGAGGATCGATATGAAAAAGTTTGTACATCACCGAGGTTTTCAAGCCGGCGTTTTAGGATTGTTAATTGTGACCTGTGTCGCAGGTAAGGTCTTCGCTCAAGAAAAAACAAATGGGACTTTGGAACTTGTTCGTCCCAATATATCAAAGAACCTCCTTTCAGTTTCGAAAATAAAACCTGTCACAGCAGTGATACAAAAACCTCTAAAAGCCCAAAAAGCGGAAGTTGCGGAGAAGAGAGACGCTTCAGATTTCAAATGGTCTGGAGAAGAACTCTATTATAGTGTCAAAGTAAATGGCGTTGAGGCAGTTCGGTCGGCCGTTAAGGTCGGTGAAGTAAGATATAAAGGCGACAAGCCCTATGTTCCTATTGTCGGCAGTGCTCAGTCTGTTGGTTTTTTTCACGCAATCTATCCAATGCGCGATACGGCCAATACTTTTGTGAGCCCGGAGACGCTTCGTCCCCTGCGGTCCGAAAAGCGTTTTCACGAGAATGGAAAAAAACGTTCATACGTTGTGGACTTCGCTCACACGATTTATCGAGCTAAGGTTAAAAAAGTAAAATTTGCTTCCGTCGAAGGGAAGAAAGATCATAAGCGCAAGTTCGCAAGATCGATTCCAGGCACGACGCACGATATGCTAACTTGGTTTTTCGATCTTCGAAAAAGCGGTAAAATGAAAGTGGGCGACACGTTAGAATATTACATCTACGATGGTTGGAAACTCAGTCGAATTCAAGGAGAGGTTGTAGGTAAGGAAGACGTCTACACACCTATAGGTTGGTTCAAAACATTTCGGATTGACTTTACCCGAGAAGTATTAAGGTCGAAATCTAAAAAAGGCCAGCCACCAACGCTTAAAGTTTCAACGCCCGCAAAGCCAACAGGTAGTCTTTACATTTCTCGTGATGAAAACTTGATTCCCGTCGCCGTAAAAATTAATACGAAATGGGGCTCGGCGGAAACGGTGTTGATGAAATATAAACTACCAACTGCTGCGATGAAAAAAAGTAAAAAGTAAATTGTAATTCCCAATATTACTTTCTCTGTTCATACTCCCGGTATGAACATTCCAAATCCACTAAAACACGGTGATCACATTCGGATAGTAAGTCCGTCCGGCCCGGTCCAAGAAGAACGACTTAAATTTGGGATTTCTGTCCTGGAAGGCTGGGGCCTTAAGGTTGACATAGACCCACAGTGTTTTTTGAAAAAAAGATATCTTGCAGGTAGCGATAGTGAACGCCGTGAAGCTCTACAACGCGCAATAAATGATCCAAAAGTTAAGGCTGTTTTCTTTTCTCGCGGCGGCTATGGTCTATCTCGGATCGTGGATGATTTGGATTTCAGCACGTTAAAAAACGAGCCAAAATGGTTTGTTGGATTTTCTGATATCACGGCGCTTCTTCTGGCGTTGTTTGAACACCGAATCGGAGGAGCTGTTCACGGACCTGTTGTCGCTTCTTTTTTTTCGCAAAAGGAATCGTTAGCTGCGTTAGAAAACCTTATGTTTGGTCATGAACTCCAAGGGTTTAAGGGGAATCGTTTTGGTTTGAATCCAAATTGTTCCGGTCCCCTCTGGGGCGGGAATTTGTCACTCGTTGTTGCTGAACTTGCCACAGGCGGACTAAGGATTCCACGAAACGCCCTCGTGTTTTTGGAGGACGTAGGTGAATCGGATTATCGTCTGGACCGTCTTTTGACTGTGTTCGCAAGAGCGGCGAAGAATGCAAATATCAAAGCGGTTTTACTAGGGACCTTTAACGATTGTGCGGGAAGTTACGTTGACGAG
>CALJNB010000064.1 GCA_937981985.1 uncultured bacterium | reverse complement strand
TTGAACGCGTCGTTCTAACAAGACTGCCCGGACCGGAAAGGTTTGGAGCGGTCCAGATAACGTGGGCTGTTCCTGTTTCCCCGGCGACTTCGACGTCATTTTCAATCACCGCAGACCCGAGACTATGTGCAATTTGCCATTGGTCAGTAAAATGATTTTTCCACGGCTTTTTACCGCTAGGGGTGTTTAAATCATAGAAGATTCCAGCGATTGTCAGTCGTCCGCTGTTTTCAAACAGAAGCCCCGTTGGATATTCACCAAGGTCGTCTCGTCCAACATCGGATGGGTTTTTCCAGCCGGCGTCGGGCTCATAGCGACTTACAAGGGTGTTAAATTCGTTCAGAGGTTTTTGGGCCCACGCGACCGCGGCGTTGCCCATTGAATCGATAGCAGCTATGGGTTTGTCGACGTCGCCTGAACCACTATTTACCCTTACTGGGGATTTCCACGTATTATCCTCAATTGCAAACGACCAAGAGTGGGGAGTAATCGTATTCCCTGCGAGGTCCCTGATAACGTTGGTCAACGATGCAAAATAAGTCGCCGACTTAGATAAGTCCTCTGTCGGGATCAAGTTCACTAACTTTGCCTCCGAATCATAGGATAAGTTGGCCGCCACCTTCTCGCCGGATGGATCTTTTAGGAAAAAGCTATCTGGCGTGAGTGAGGTTTCGTCGATTACCCGATCGACAGAGAACGAGATTTCTGTCGTGACACTATTCGAGCCCGTTGTTGGTGAAAAATTACGTGCCACAAAACTATCGCTTCCAATCATATCGCTTGGACTATCGCTTTTTAAATCGTTTCCGAGGTCCGAAGCCAAGTCGGAGGTCGTATCTTTTGTTAAGGCACCAGTGTCTTTCGTATCTCCTAAACGAGGTGTGATATCGTTGGGTGCGCTTTGACAGGATAGGGTTACACAGATCGTCACGAAGCACGCTATATTCGAGTTAATGATATTCATGTTTGGATACTGCTAGTGTTGACAAATTGTAGATTTCAAAAGGGTCCCAAAGGTTGATTTATTTAAATACATTACCGATTTTCGAAGGATTTCCAAAGCGTATTCCAATTTACATCGAAATGATTTGAAATTGGCCGACTATGCAATGTCTTAGTCTTAAGTTACAAGCAACCGCCTGGTCACGAATTCGTGAGGCAGCAAAAGCAAGGTTGGCGTGCCTATTATTCAAAAATGGCGGCCGATACTATCGCTATATCTCCAAACGAGAAAAGCTTTCTGTATTTTGGAGGTTGTTGGTGCAGAAGTTAGGCTAAATTTGACGGTATTCGTTCTCGAATCGAAGACCAACACGTTGATTTGAAAAGAATGGTGGGCTTGAAAGCGTCTCAATTTGGATGTGAATTCTTAAGCGAAGGTCAAATTTGCGAAAAATATCTAAAGTAAGTTGAATTATTCGTAAATAGAAGTAAAAGGGACGCATTACAGAGGAGTAAAAAATGGCAATCGAAAAAACATTTAGCATCATCAAGCCCGACGCAGTTGAAAATAACCACGTTGGAAAAATTATCGCTCACTTCCAAGAAGTTGGATTGAAACCGGTTGCAATGCGAATGCAACATCTTTCTAAGGAAGAAGCTGAAGGTTTCTACGCAGTTCATAGCGAACGTCCCTTTTTTGGCGAGCTTGTTGAATTCATGACTAGAAGTGCGGTTGTACTTATGGTTCTTGAAGGCGAGAACGCAATGGCTAAAAATCGTGAAGTGATGGGTGCAACTAACCCTGCTGAAGCGGATGAAGGCACGATCCGAAAAATGTTTGCGAAAAGCATCGGCGAGAATTCAGTACACGGTTCGGATTCTCTCGAAAATGCGGCGATCGAAATTGCATATTTCTTTCGTGGGACTGAGCTCTGCTCACACACTTAATTTGAGTTTATAAATGGCACGTACACCTGATGTATCCCTGAAAACCAGTCTTCAAAGGCTACAAGAATGGGATGGTGTATCTGCTTTTGAACCCAAAATCCCTCTCCGAGCTTTCGAACGTGATGAACTGTTCACGATTTTAACAGAAGGCTATGGCGTAAAAAAATTCCGGGTTAAACAAATTTACCAATGGATGTATCTCCATTTCGCCGACGAGTTCGACGAGATGACCAATCTCTCACTTGAACTTCGCGATCGTCTGAACAAAACAGCAAGAGTACGTTCGTCGGTTGCGGGAATTGGTCACGTTTCCCAAGATGGGACGACCAAATTTACCTTTAAACTCTATGATGACGCTGTCGTTGAAGCGGTGTTTCTGCCTTTTGAGACGCGCAATACCCTCTGCATATCGAGCCAAGTGGGTTGCGCGATGGGATGTACGTTTTGCTTCACCGCGAAAATGGGGCTTGTGCGTCACTTAACACCTGACGAGATTGTGGACCAAGTCGTGTTCGCAAAAAAATGGGCAAGCCAGCGAGACGAAGGTCTCCATAATATCGTTTATATGGGAATGGGAGAACCGCTCCACAACGTAGATGCGGTCATTAAGAGCGTTTCGATTTTCACTCATGAGGAAGGTTTAAATTTCTCAAGACGAAAAGTTACAGTCTCAACTTCCGGACTTGTAGACGCGATGAATAAATTTATGGACGCGTGTGATGTACAGCTCGCCGTCTCTTTGAACGCAACTACCGATATTCAACGCTCCAAAATAATGCCGATTAACGACAGGTATGATCTGGACACATTAATGGCTGCGTTAAAAGTTCTGCCATTGGATAAGCGTCAGCGCATCACGCTTGAATATGTAATGTTAAAAGATTTTAACGATACAATTGAGGATGCTGCACGGATTGTGAAACTCACCCAGGGTATTCAATGCAAAATGAATCTGATTCCCTTCAATCCGCATCCAGGTTCGCCCTTTGAGACGCCTACTGAAGAAAATATCGAGAAATTTCAGCAGTATTTACGAGATAAGAATGTAAGTTGCTACCGTCGTAAAACACGCGGAAGAGACGAAATGGCGGCTTGCGGTCAGTTAGGCGAGCCCGGCGAACGCAAGTTGCCAAAACATCTGAGAAAACGTTTGGAAATACTTCATTCTGATCGTATTAAAGTTAAATAACCTATTAAGTTGTAACCCCGAAAACAGAGATAATCATGAGTTTATTAGTCGTTGGATCCGTAGCATTTGATAACGTTGAAACACCGAAAGGTAAGGTGGAAGACGCATTGGGTGGATCTGCTTTGTATTTCTCAGCATCAAGTTCGATGTTTACTGATGTTCGTTTGGTTGCAGTTGTAGGAGACGACTTTCCAGACGAGCCTGTGAACTTCTTGAAAGGGCGAGGGGTTGATCTTTCCGGCCTCCATCAAGTGGAAGGTAAAACCTTCCGTTGGGAAGGGCGCTATGGTGCAGATCTTAACGAAGCTGAAACCCTAGCAACGCACCTAAATGTTTTTGGTGACTTCAAGCCGGTCTTAAGTGAAGAGTACCGCAAATCAGAATATGTCTTTTTGGCCAACATCGATCCCTGTCTTCAACGAGATGTGTTGGATCAGGTAGAAAGCCCAAAGTTTGTGGCACTCGATACGATGAACTTTTGGATCGATAGCAAACTAGATTCGCTCAAAGAAACCCTCAAGCGTATTGATATGCTCGTCATTAATGACGGCGAAGCACGTTCTTTGGGTGGAGACAATAACGTCGTGAGAGCGGCCCGAAATATACTCAAGATGGGTCCACGCTTTTTAGTAATCAAACGCGGTGAATACGGGGCATTACTTTTTGACGGTGAAGAATTTGCGTTCGCACCGGCGTTTCCGTTGGAAGAAGTTTTTGATCCCACAGGCGCGGGCGATACCTTCGCCGGCGGCATGATGGGGTACATTGCAAATAAAGATTCCGTTTCACCCGAAATACTTCGTCAAGCTATGGTTATGGGTTGTACGATGGCAAGTTTTGACGTGGAAGACTTTAGTTTTAATGCAATGAGAAACCTTACTCATCCCCAAATTAACGGACGTTTGAACGCATTTCGAAATTTGATACATTGCACAGACTTCGCATCGCCCGGTAAGGCCTGAGCCTCGAACGGTTATTTTTTAATTTAAAATAGAGTTGGTTTAATATGAAACGCTTTTTCATCCTTATTCTTTTTTCATTGTCCATGTTTTCGTGTTCGTCCGACGAAGATAAATTAGCTGCTGAAGGTGAAGTATGTTCTCTTCCCGAAAATTGCGCGGATGGGCTCACCTGTGTTGAACTTGTTTGTGTTAAAGAATCCATGACCGGAACAACAAATAATACAGCAATGCTTAAAGGGACAACTCTCTTGGTGAACAAGATGACCTTCGATAAGCAGCCAGAATCCAAATTGAATCCATTGATTCTACAAAACTTGGATCAAGAAGGTCTCGAATTTCCGATTATTATTCTTCTCGATTTTATGAATATTGATCTTGATGCCGAGACCATGCTTCTGCGCGGTGGAGCCGGCCTCAAAACCGACACCGCTGGTGAGTATGTTTGGGATCCGGACGGAAATGAAAAGACCGATCGTGGCGAGGGAAGCATCACCAAAGCTGATCTTAAATTTAACGCGACCATTGAACTATTCGAGTTTATTGCTACCTCAAAATTTGAAACAGAAATCGTCAAGAATACGATTCCGATTCAAGAACTTGAAATTGATGGCACCCTTGAGACCGACGCGAGCGGTGTTCCAAAGAGCATTGAAGACGCTTCGATTTCAGGTTTTATTTCGAAGAAGGACGGTGATGAGACCTTTTTGACACTCACTCCAGGGACCAAAGGCATTCCGCTCACCATGGTTTTTCAAGCGCAAAATTTGAATTATGTTATTGCGACGAAAACCGTAGTTGACGCAGGAGATCCTGAAGCAGACGGCTGGTACCTCACCGGAAAGATTTCGGCACAAAATACGACTGTAAAATAAATAACCTGCGCGCATACAATCAAATACAAAAAGTCCTATCTAACATCGTCGGTTATTAATGAATTTATTAGAATTTAACGATGTAACAAAAAGGTACAAAGAAAAGACCGCTTTGAACTCGGTATCGCTTTCAATTAAAGCGGGTGAAAAAGTTGCGTTATTGGGCTGCAACGGCGCGGGAAAATCGACCTTCCTAAACATTGCAACGGGCTTAGGATTAGCAACTAGCGGGAGTGTTCGTGTCTTTAATCAGTCACCAACAGATAAAGGTACACGTTCATTATTCTCCTTTCTTCCACAAACCTTAAAGTTACCAGACCACCTGAAAGTCAAAGAAGTGATTCGAGTTGTTGAGGGACATTTCTCCGATGGTCTAGATTCTAAAGTTCTGGAAAGATTAGAGCTCACCTCTTTGATGAACCAATATTGTCATCACTTAAGCGGTGGTGAGGAACGTAAATTATGTTTTGCCTTGTCGCTGATTGGAAACCGCCAACTGCTCATTCTGGACGAACCCACTGCAAATGTCGATTTCGTATCTAAGCAAGTCATCTACACGATCCTTGGTGAATATCTGAAAAGTAAAAATCCAGCGCTCTTATTTTCTTCCCACGAGATGGGTGAGGTGGAGTTTTTGGCAGATCGTGTTGTCGTCCTCAATAAAGGCGAGATAGTAACCGACGGGACGGTTTCAGAAATCAAAAGAAAATTTAGTCCGATGAAAGTGAGTTTTATTTCGGACCAAAAGAACATGAAATTCATGTCAACGATTAAGGTCAACGTCGAAGGGGACCATTACACGTTATTTGGCGAAGATAGCGATCAGATTGTTCGTGAACTTTTTGAGAAGCAATGCGATTTTAAAAATTTAAGGATCGAACAAAGCGGTCTCGAAGAAGTCTTCGCACAGATCTGGGGTACGCAATGAATCTCGTTTGGACGCATGCAAAGTGGATGATTTTGGACCTCTTACGGCAGCCTGCTTATATGGTCGGCACAGTTGCACTTCCCGCGTTGTTTTACGTTATCTTCGCGATTCCCGAATCTAACGATGTTTATAGTTCTAATCTGTTGTTTGCCTCTTTCTCTTGCTTCGCAGTTTTTGGTGTTTTCTTTTTACAGTTTGGTGTTGGAGTCGCTCAAGAACGAACCAAGACTTGGTATCATTATCTTCGAACTTTGCCCGTTTCAAAGAGTCATCTTATCCTAGCACGTTTTCTCTGTGCTTACTTTTTTGGCATCATTTCTGTATTAGCTCTGATCATTATCGCGTCATTTTACTCAATGATGAGTCTCACCACAGAACAGTGGGGCTTGTTTTTTTTAGGATTGTTTGGCAGCGGAATTGTCTTTTGCGTTATGGGGCTTTGTCTGGGGTATTGGAGTACAGAAAAGACCGCGTTACCCGTCGGGAATTTGATTTATCTTCCACTGTCATTTGCAGGCGGACTCTGGAAGCCACCGAGTATACTCCCCGAAATGCTTAAAGATATTTCACCCTATCTGCCGACGCGACAATACGGTGAGATTGTTTGGAATATCGTTGCCGACAAAGCGGTGCCAAACGACGCGATCGTCACTCTTCTGGTCTATTTGCTTTTGTTTTGTGCGTTCACTTATATCGGGTTCAAACGAGATTATAATATGCGTTTAAGGTAGCTAGCCCTTAGGTTAGCTCTTATTCCTTTTCTAAACGCGATCGAACTCGCGTCCAAATTCAGCCACGAATGCGTTCAAGAGGAGCGACGGATTTTTCCTAAAAGCGTTGTTTTCCAGAAAAAAATAAGTACACTGGCGCGGTATAAAATGCTGAGCCGTGGTTTATACAATTGCTTATCCGAGACCCCATAAAAAAAGGGTTTCATCCGTCTAGGGAGTAGTCGTGAGTAAAGCTATTGTTATCGGTTCAGGCTTTGGTGGCCTAGCCAGTGCTGTTCATTTAATCAAAAAAGGTTACGACGTAACCGTACTCGAAGCGCGGGACCAATTTGGTGGTAGAGCTGGAGTGTTTAAAAAAGACGGGTATACCTTCGATGCCGGTCCTACGGTCATCACTGCCCCTCATCTCATTAGCGAGTTATTTGAGTCTTTAGGTGAAGATCCTAAAGACTACTATGACCTGTTGGCAATCGATCCTTTCTACAAAATAATTTTTGATGATCAATCCTCCTTCGATTACGTCGGTGATGAAGAACGGATTATCGAAAATGTCCGAGCGCTAAATCCCAAGGACGTAGACGGCTATCGAAAGCTCGCCGAACATTCCCGTCGTATATTTGACGTTGGCTACACCAAACTTGCTGCAGTTCCTTTTGATACTGTCTCATCGATGTTGAGAGTCGCACCGGATATGATTCGGCTAGAAAATTACAAAAGTGTTTACGGGCTGGTCTCAAAATACATTAAAGATGAACGACTCAGACAAGCCTTCAGTTTTGAGCCTCTTTTGGTGGGTGGCAACCCTACGAAAATTACTTCCATCTATCTCCTCATTCATTGGTTAGAGCGCAAATGGGGCGTTCATTTTATTAAGGGAGGTACCACTTCACTTGTTGCGGCGTTCGTTGAGCTTCTTGAAAAGAAGGGGGCAACATTAAAAACCAATGCCTCCGTTGATCGAATTGAAGTGGAAGGCGGCAAAGTGAAGCGTGTGTTCACTACAGATGGAAGCGCCTACGATTGTTCTGTAGTTGTTAGTAATGCCGATCCGGTTCGCGTTTATCGAGATATGATTGAAGAAAAGCACCGGTCCACGCACACGAATAGTAGACTGAAAAGAAAGTCACACTCGATGAGTTTATTTGTGGCTTATTTTGGTTCGGACAAGACCTACGAGCACTTAGCTCATCACACGATTTTACTTGGGCCTCGTTACAAAGGTTTACTCAACGATATCTTTACGAAGAAAATTCTCGCAGATGATTTTAGCCTCTATCTTCATGCGCCCACTCGTACAGATAAAGCGATGGCGCCTGAGGGGCATGAATGTTTTTACGTTCTTTCGCCGGTTCCAAATAATCTGAGCGGTCTGAATTGGAAGGATGAAAAAGAAATTTATAAAGACAAAATCTATAAGTGGCTTGAAGCGCGGCACCTGCCCGATCTCGCAGACAATCTAACCGTGGATTTTGCGGTAACGCCGGACTTCTTCGAACAAGAATTACAAAGTGAGCATGGCGCCGCGTTTGGAATAGAGCCAAGCTTTACTCAATCCGCTTATTTCCGATTCCACAACCGTTCCGAAGATGTTGAGGGTCTTTATTTTGTCGGTGCCAATACGCACCCAGGGGCGGGGATTCCGGGCGTGCTCAATTCAGCGAAAATAATAGACAAGATTATTCCCGGGGAAGGGGCTGAAAAATGAACGCGCTCGTTGATGTTTCTTCCCCAGAAAAAGTGATGTCAAAACACGGCAAGTCCTTTTATTTTGCCTCTCAGGTATTTACGAAGGACATGATGTCAAAAACTGCCAGTCTCTATGCGTTTTGTCGTTATGTCGATGATTGCGCTGACGAGCTTGAGCCGGATGAAAGTGCGGAAGAAATTCGGAAAATAGAGCTTTATCTCAATGAGGAAACTCAGACTCACGAAATTTCCGAACTCATCGAGAATATCATCGCGTTCGGGGTTAGCCGAGACTTAATGAAAGTCCTAGTCGAAGGGATGAGTTTTGATGTTAATCAAAAAAAGGTTGAGAATGACGATGATTTTTTCAATTATTGTTATCTCGTCGCCGGAGTCGTTGGGCAAATGATGTGTCCGGTCATCGGAGTCAAACATAAGCCCGCCGAGAAGAACGCGATAGCGTTGGGTATTGGAATGCAGATTACCAATATTTGTCGTGATGTACTTGAGGATGCAAAAAACAGCCGGATCTATTTGCCGGCGGATGTTCTCAAAAAGAATAATTTAATACTGGATGACCTCAGAGAAGAAGGTGAAACACCACAGAGCCTACGTGACGTTGTTAAGATCTATCTTGATATCGCAGACCTCTATTATTCCACATCCTACGACGGCATCGCATACATTCCCGTACGACCAAGGTTAGCCATCATTCTCGCCGGCGAGATATATCGTTCTATAGGACGAAAGATTAAGAGGAATAATTATAATGTTCTTTCCGGAAGAACCTATCTGAGTCTGGCGGAAAAAATTTGGGTGAGCTTAAAAGTGATTCCGAAAATATTATCTCCGCGTTTTTGGGTGGCACGTCCAAGTGAACACGAATTCCACAAAGTTCTATTGGGTCGACTGCCGTGAGTTATTTTCTTTTCTTAATGCTATTTGTTGGGCTTCCGTTTTTATTTTTAAGCACTATGGTTTTCGTGACAAAAACGAAAGGGAAGCCTTTCCAACTTAAAGGTATTCTAACCCTGGCTGTGGCTGCATTTATCTACACGACGCCTTGGGATAATTATCTCGTGGCGCAAAAGGTTTGGTGGTATGGACCGGAACGCGTGATGGGGGTCATTGGCTACGTCCCTATCGAAGAGTATATGTTCTTTATACTTCAAACCTTTATGACCGGTGTTTGGTCAATCTTAGTATTTAACAAACTCTCTATCGCAGAACAGGAATCGGAAAACCGTTTTCTTTGGACTACTATTCTGTTGGGTTTGACGCTAATACTTGGATGCGGCGTTCTGTGTCTCTTCTATGAATCCTCATTTTATCTGGGGCTTATTCTCGCTTGGGCGACGCCGATTGTCCTTCTCCAGTATGTCATTGGTGGGCGCTATACGTTGAAAAATTTGAACGTGTTTCTAGTTTGTACGATACCGCCAACCTTGTATCTTTGGGCCGCCGACTATTACGCTATCAGTGATGGTATTTGGGAGATATCCAAAACCTATACTCTTGGAATCAACCTTGGCGTCTTACCTATTGAAGAAATGATTTTCTTTTTGGTAACGAATGTAATGGTAGTCCAGGGTTTGCTTTTGTTTAACGCTATGAAATCGAAATATAAGTTTTTGAGCTCTACAGGAAGATTATGATTGAGTTTTCTCTCCCTTGGTTTGGGATATTTTTTGCAGTTTTTTGCGTTATGGAATTCAATGCATGGTTCTTACATAAATACGTGATGCACGGATTTCTGTGGAGTTTGCACAAAGATCATCATGTGGTCGATAAAGAACGCTGGTGGCAAAGAAACGACCTCTTCGCAATTTTTTTCGCGGTCCCAAGTTTCTTTAGCATTTTGTTTTCGACACTTTTAGTGAGCCCTTATCTGGGAGCCTTCGGTTTCGGAATTATGTTCTATGGAGCCGCGTACTTTTTTGTCCATGAAATTATTATCCATCGTCGAATAAAAATCAAAGGCCTGAATCGAGGTAGGTACATCAAAGCGGTCAAGCGGGCTCACCATATTCACCATTCAATAAAAGAAAAAGAAGGCGCGACCTGTTTCGGAATGCTAGTTGTTCCTTTTAAATATTTTAAGTAAGTGTGCTTACTAAATAGGTCGTGATTCGCTTCGATGCGCTTTTAGCAAGCGTGGGAATGCACCATAACTAGGTAAATGATAAATTTTCTTTTTCGAATAGTTTTTTCAAACGCTCGATGTGTTCGCCTTGGACCACAATATCCTCCCCGTCAAAGCTAGCGCCGGTACCTAAAACGTTTTTAATCTTTTTCATGAAAACGGTTCGTTCCTCTTCAGGCCAATCCCGGGCACCGGTTATACAAGTAACGGTTTTTCCTCGTCGTCCTTTTTTTTCTTTTCTTAATGCTAGTGGACTCAATTTGATTTCTGCCGCAGCCTCAGCACTCATCGCGTCCAGGACATCGGGATCCGCGTCAGGGAGCGATAATCCGGCTAACGCTGCAAACGGATTGTGGGTGAATTCACCGTCATTGACGTCTTTCTTTTTTTTCTTTGCCATTACGAAATCTCTTCTCTAATTTGCACTTCATTAAGGTACAAAACTGATGGAGAAGAACAATGAATATTTGGGAAGAGCGTTATCAAAATGAGAGTTTCGGCTGGGATGCGGGGACGTTTACGCCCGGGTTGCAAGAGTGGTGCGATTCCCAAACAGAGGTCTTTTCAAATGTTGCCGCAGTGGGTGTCGGGACAGGGTATGATCTGGTTC
Source organism: uncultured bacterium (assembly GCA_937981985.1). Lineage (GTDB taxonomy): Bacteria > Myxococcota_A > Bradymonadia > Bradymonadales > Bradymonadaceae > CALJNB01. The sequence goes on along the minus strand of CALJNB010000064.1, from coordinate 2,478 downwards.
CCTTATCAAAAGTCGCCAAGCATCTGTTCGGAATCGATTTTGCGCAGACGGCCAAGAATCGTTTTTTAGAGCTCGTAAAGCCCAGCCTCAATACCAACGCCAAAACGGAGTATTTACTCGAAAACTTTTTCGAATATTCACCCAACCAACCTTTCGATTTGATTTGGGATTATACTTTTCTTTGTGCAATCGACCCCAGCGAACGTCAGGCTTGGGCAGAAACGATGGCGAGATTGATTAAAAGCGGAGGAACCCTACTTGCGCTTATTTTTCCGGTTGTTGAAAAGGGCGACGGTCCGCCCTTTGCTGTGATGCCCCATGCTATTCACGCTTTACTAGCTGATGATTTCGAACTCATTTCGTGCGTCGCGCCTCAAAAGAGTCACGAAGGCCGAGAAGGGAAGGAGTTCCTCACACAATACCGGCGTAAATGAAATAAACGCATTGCATAGGGAAGGGGTGAATGGTAATTCAAGGCCCTATTTTCCTAAAGGAGCAAATATGGCTGATGTAACTTGCCAAGAAATTTTCGGTACAATTCTTCCAGAACGACTTAATGGGAACGAGAAGGCTCGTGCTATTGATTCTCTATACGTCTTCGAACTCACAGGGGACGATGACGGCGGAACTTGGACAGTAGATCTTCGTAAAGATTCTGACCAGGTTACCGAAGGCGAAACCGAAGGGGCGGACTGCACGATTACCATGACGAGCGAAAATTTCGTTAAGTTGTGGACGGGTTCACTTGCAGCATCGGCTGCCTATATGTTTGGAAAATTGAAAGTAAAAGGAGACATGGGTCTTGCCCTGAAACTCCAAACTTTTATTGGCTAAAACGCCCTCCAAAAAATCCTTAAAAGATCGAAGCCTTCCCCCAAAACTCAAATCAAACTCTATAAACAAGCCGCAATAGACTAGACGGCCTCTGTTTGTTGGCGCTTCATTATAGAAGTGGGAGTGAATTTATTTGAGCTTGGATACGACGTGGATTGCATTTTTCATCGCACCAATATTAGCGAGGAGGCCTCGTGGAGGTCTTTGGAAACGATAATGTGTACGTATTTAGATTTCATAAAACGACCTACGGTTGATGAAAAAGTTCCAGTCGAATTCCTCCAGGTTCATAAAATATCGTGTGTTTGGCGGGGCCTTCACCAACGAGTTCCGGCGAAAATTGAACCTTAACACCGGGCCATGCTCTTACTTTAGCAAACATTTTATTGAGCACATCAAAGCTATCAACTTTTAAAGCGAGGTGGTGAAGTCCGATGTTTTTCTTTCGGTTGAAGGGCGTTGCCTCGGTCGGGTTCTCGGCTTGCCAAGTGTGATGAGTGTATGTCCATCCGATACAAACATAGCGGGGTAGTCTGGCTTTTCTTTCACTTTTTCAAAGTTAAGGGCTTGTATGAAGAAGTCAGAGGTCGCTTTGAGGACGTAACTGCGAGGCCTACGTGATGAACCCCTGATGTTTTTAAGTCAGTGCTGCCTTTTTTTGTGGCGCTTACTTTTGCATGCGAACACGACACAAGCGTGAGTAGCACGCATGCCATTATCATTTTTTTCATTGTTTGAGGTCCTTTGTGATTAAGATGCGTGCGGTCCATCGCCGCCGGTTGTAGCCTTTAACAAGGTGTCAATCTCAAACCTTCAAACGAACGTCATCACCCACTTTTGAAGTTCGATTACCTTTCAAGCCGAGCGTGAAAACAAGGAAAAATGTCAGAGTGAACGATAAGATTACACCGATCATGGGACCGAAAAACGCGACAAAACAAACCGATAAACCGATGACCAAAGGTGGGAAGTATCGCGTTGACGTCGGTTCAAAAAGTCGAATCTGGGATAGGATGTAGAGATTGAGGATAGAGATTCCACTGGCCATGCCCGCATACGCAACCGAAGTGTTTATTCCGAATTTGATCAACAAAACGACGGCAGGGATGATGGCGGATAGAAGCGCGTAGGGCAGTACTTCTACGAACGCCAGCTTGGCTTTCCCCATGCTGATTTCATTTTTTGAAATGAATTCAAAACGCCCCGGAAGTTTAGAGATGCGGAACCAAGGATTAGACAGTGCACCAAATATTAGGGTTCCAGCAAGAGTCACCGCCCACAAGGGAATTGAACCCGCGTCACGTGTGGCGAAGAAAATAACAAGTACAACGAGGCTGATTTTTTCTATCGATCGTTGGATTGGGAATCGGCGGCGGTATTGAAGTTGGTAATTTCTCGCCAGCGGACCGACCGGTGCGTCGATTCGGGCGAGTTTGCTTTTACCGGGATAGTCGCTCGTTTGATAGTGATTTCCCAGATCAAAGACGCTCGAATCGGCTTCATTAAATTTCGCAAGTAAAAGGTAATAATAGTTAGCAAATCTACCGTATGCGGATCTAAAAGCAGCTGCTGAAAACAGACCTACTATTAAAAACATGAAGAAAAAAGCATTAGAAAAACCGCCGCGAAAAAGAAGCTCACCGG
>CALJNB010000063.1 GCA_937981985.1 uncultured bacterium | reverse complement strand
GATGACTCGCAAAAAGTTTCTTGTGGGAAAACCTGTGGAAAACTTAAAAACGCAACGACCTCAACGCGCGGACGAAGATGCGTTTCCAGATTCAGTTTTAGGGGTTTTATGCGTCCGAAAATCGTCGTTTTTCAAATTATTCTTCTCACGACTCTCGTCAGTATTCAACTTTTCCTCGAAAACTACCCCTTCGCGACGTTGTTTTCTATTACCCTCGCTTTCGTTTTCGCGCTTAAGTCAAGTCATTTTATGGCACTCGCTGTAATCCTAGCCGTATTCTCTTTTATCCCCGAAGGCGTCCCCCCTAACCCAATCCAATCCGATTTTGAATTAATCGGGACTGTCGTTGGCGGGCCAACCTTTAAATCAAACGGCTGCCGATACGCAATATCGTCTTCCGAACAAAGAATCTTAAATATTTTCACCACCGAATGTACTGCGCTTCCGAACGACGAGATTGAAGCTTTCATGCGCCCATCCAAAAAATCTCTTAATTCAGGTCGGGCCCTCGATCTTTATGTTCATCCCAAACCCTCATTCTCACTTCGTCGCGAAGTGGCAAGATTTCGTACCGAGTGGATAAATAAAACTGAAGCATTAGATCACCGTGGGCTCAGCGTCGCGCTAACTACAGGCAACAAGGCATTCCTTGAACCAAAAACTGTCGACTTATTTCGAGATTTAGGTCTATCGCACCTTTTAGCAATTTCGGGACTACATTTCGGCATCATCGCCGCGTTCCTATGGTACGTTTTTGGTGCACTGATCGGCTTATTCCCGTCGCTTATTCTTCGCTTCGGAAAAAAGAAAATCCTCGCGCCGGCTGTAATCTTTGGGTTATATATATTTCTCATCTTTGTCGGCGTTCCAATTTCTGCGACACGGGCTTTTTTAATGGTGGCCGCGTATTTGACCGGTTTGGTTCTCTCGCGATACGTTCGACCTTGTATTGCCGTTCTTTATGCACTTTGCGCGCTTTTGGTCTACGACCCCAGCCATATTACCGACCTCGGGTTCCAACTCAGCTTTTGTGCCGTCGTCGGTATTTTATGTGTTTTGAAAAACAATAAACTAAAGAATTCCATTTCGTTAGAGAACCCTCTGAAACAACGTTTAGCTTCTCTCCTGCTTGTAACAGTTGCCGCCGGTCTTTCGACCCTCCCTGTCCTCTTACATCATACCGGGCAAATATCGTGGATCGCATTTCCGCTGAACTTTTTCGTTGTGCCCTTTTTCTCAATCGTTATTTTTCCCGCATTATTAGTCTCCGCATTCGTTTTCAGGTTCGGTGGCCCCACTTCGCCAATAGGTGAATTCTTCTTGAACCTGATTACTTCTTCGATGTTAACACTCATCGAGTTCTTTTCTTTCCTCCCCCTTTTGCCAGCGGCGAGAAGTTTCCCGGGGGAAATCCCCGCGACTACGGCCGTCGTCATGCTGGTCGCAATTTTTAGTTGCTTATATCAATTGGATAAACTTCGAATTTTCACGATATTCATTGTTGTATTGGGTTTGCTCGGGCTCGTGTCCATATCCAGACCGGACAAGACTCAGAATCTTTTGGTTCATTTCATTGATGTGGGTCAGGGAGACTCGATTTTCATCCAAACTCCTACCGGGGAAAATATCCTTGTCGATACTGGTGGCGCTATGTTTGGATCAGACCCCGGTCAATACATCGTCGCGCCCTATCTAAAACGATTAGGAATTCACAAACTCGATGCCATCGTTATCACCCACGATGATAAGGATCATAATGGAGGACTTCCTGCCATTCTCCGCACTATTAATACCGACCGCGTGATTCTAAATCTTGAGAACTCGGGTTATCTTCAAAAGAGGGGTTTCCAGGTCTTTCAACATAACGATGAGCATGTTTCAAAAAATAATCGAAGTCTTGTTTTAAAATACCAACACGGGAGAAGCTGTATTTTACTTAGTGGTGATATCGAAGAAGAAGCAGAACAGGCTCTGGGAAAGGCAATTACAAGATGTAGTGTTCTCAAACTGGGACATCATGGGTCCAAAACATCCACCACAGCCGATTTTCTCGACCAACTCCAACCTAGATTCGCTATCATTTCTGCCGGCCGGAACAACCATTTCGGACACCCGCATTTCAGCGTTGTCGAACGATTGAAACGCCGTGGCATCAAAATTTTTAATACACAAACACTTGGCTCGATACGCTTGGAAATGGATCTGAACGGAAACTTAAATATCAAGTCCAAAGGCATCAAATAGCGGGTCGTATCGTTTCATAAACGCATCGAAAACCGACATCGGTTCGAGCGTTTTTAGCTTCCCTTTCACGAGTAATACGAAGATCGAACGGTGAGTCCGTCCAGCCACCTGAACGATAAAACGAAGTGTCGCGCGACATTTTTGACCACTCTCCAACGTTTCCAGAAAGCCCACAAACGCCGAAAGGTGAGCACCCTTCATCAAAGGTTCCAACGGGAGCGCTGAACCCATAACCGTCAACTTTTCCAAGAATAGGCGTCCCGACAAGGTCGCGTTCGGCCCAGTTGGCTAGTTCGGGATCCCAATGATTTCCCCACGCGAAAACACGTCGGTCGCTGCGTCTTGCCGCGCGAAGAAATTGAACCTTCGTCGGCAAAACGCCGCCTTTAGCAACACAGTAATCGTTTGCCATCTTTTGAGAGACACACACGACTGGATGAGAGGGTTGCAATAAGATCTTGGGTGGCCGACTTCCAAATTGCTTGCCTTCAGGGGTGTATATTTCGCATCTTTTACTTTCCTGGCATTGGCCAGATTTAACGCATTTCTGAAATTCAAAATTTGAGACTTCGTATTTATCAATATTAAAGGCTGGGACATGATGCGTGTCGTCGGCGATTTCCCCCTCAAGAAATTTTGATTCCTCACAAGACTCGCCATTTTTCTTTGAGCGTTCGCAGGCAAGGAGCAGAAGCGCGCGTGCCTCTCCGGATAGCCCCTCTTGTACTGTTCCTTCGGGAATGAGAATGACATCGTTTACAACAACCGGATTGATAACTTTTTCGTTCTCGTCAAAGGCACCAATTATAAAAAGCGTCGCAAGAGTAGTGATAAGTAGCAGAGCAATCAAAATAATCGGGATAGCAGCTCTATCCTTATTTTCAACATCTAAGCTCGGGACACGTTGAGAACTTTCTTGTGTAGGTTCATCCGAACGGGGAAAGCTTTCTTCACGATCCATTTTGATCGCGTGTCGTTTTTCAGTTGCTGAGTAGTTGGAACTTCGCGCGTTTGGATGCACCGCATTTTGGCCTTCAGGGACGGTATCCCCACGGCCGGGTGATCGAGACCGCTGCGGCGAGTGAAAACGGTGGCCGCAAGACAAACAGAACGGAGCGTTTCGTTCGTTTTCTGAATTGCAATCAGGACAAGGAATCAACGTTTTTTGAGTGTCTTCGCTAGACCGTCGATCTCTTCTTTCTTAGCTTCATACATCGTCGCGTCAGCGAAGATCAAAAGGGCGGCTGCCTTTCCTTCAACCTTAACGGCGTTCATTAAAAATTGGATCTCGTTTTTATCATCACCGACGACCTGAACGGCTGATCCTTTAGCCGAGTACCCAGGCATTCCATTGATCGAAGTTGCACCGCTAGATTTGGTCTTAATTTCTTCAAAATTGACTTCTTTTTTAAATTTTTCGAGTGCATTTTGGATCATGTTTTCCGAATCGGTGCCGATAAGAATAACGGTTATCGTTCCATCATTAGAATTTACCGTCGCAGATTCTTTCGACTTTTGAACCTTCCAGTCCGTGGGCACGCGAAAACGAACGCCGTAGTTATCCATTGCTACCCACTGACCCAAGTCATCAACTTTTTCGACAGGCTTACTCTCAGGGGATTCAATCTTCTTTTCGACCTTGACTTCGGTCTTCTCAATCTTCTTTTCAACTTTTTGTTCGACTTCTTTGCTTTTGCAAGCCGCACTTGTGACCAACAGACAAGCTACGATAACGTTAACTAATTTCATGATATCTCCAAACTTTGTTTCATTTATATTTCAGTAATGGGTAATTTCGCATGTTTAATGATCGCGACCATGCCGTTATTTCTGAGAGTTGACAATGTTACTTAGAGGCTTCCAAATAATTGGGTCCAATAAAATCGTCCAGTTGTCGGACTCGCCGCAAAACCCACACCGAGCTCTGTATATTCGGGGTCCATCATATTTTTGCAATGCCCATCTGAATCAATCCAAGCCTCAATTGCCAGCTTAGGTGTTTTATAGCCCATTGCGATATTCTCACCGACAGAATTACCGACGTAACCCTGTGCCGTTGCGCGATCGCGAGGCATGGAGCCATCACTTCCAGTATGTTCCATGAAGTCGTTCAACGCCATGTCTTCAGAATGTTTTTGAGCTGCTAACATCAACTTGTCGTTCAACTGAACCGCTCCTACGCGGCGTTTAATACCGTGTTCACCGCAATCTTGTTGAACACTTCGTCCGATGTTGGTCTCGGCAAGTACGCCGACAACTTCGGGTCGACTTGAAATTTCGACGCAACCGCCTTCGACACACGCCTCGCTATCTTGGCAAACATTCCCGCAGGCACCGCAATGCTGGCGAGTGATCTGAAGATCCCAGCAATCGTTATCGCATAATCCTTTGCCTTCTAGACAAACGCACGCGGTCCCATCACAGGTCATTCTTCCGGCAATGCATGTATTAAAACAAGCGCCGCAATGTTGGAGTGAGATCTGTGCGTTGACACATTTACCGTCGCAGAGAAGTTCGCCATCTCGGGGGCAAAGGTTGGGTTCGTCTTCTATAGGAAGCTCCGAAGCATCAGGAGATGACATGCTCATATCATCATCTAGGACCGAATCTTGAATAACGATCGTAGGGTCTTGTTTAGTATCGGGCTCCGCGTCGGCGCCGCAACTAAAAGAAAAACCAAGAATCAGCGAAAAGGTGATTTTAATAAAATTATTCATGCCGGGACCCTAATTGACAGAGTGCCAATCGTCAAAGAGTTGGAACGACAATATTTTTTAGTGAGTTTATGCCTCTAAAAAGCCCGTTGCTCTCTCGACGATACGTTGAACAATCGGATGGGCAATGCGACGTTCGGCAGTAGCAACATAGAAACGTTCCACGACATTCTCCATAGGACCTACTCGTTCGATGTTATAATGTTTCATGGCTTCGCCCGCGATGATATCCGGAACAGGAAATACACCAAGCCCGTGTTCGCCGGCGATTTTCAACAATGCTAGATCCTCAAATTCGCCCGCAATTTTGGGAACAATTCCTGATGAAACCAACCAAGCATCGATCGATCTACGCATCTCAGTTCCAATGGCAGGTAATAACATCGGGACGTTATTCAAACATTCCGGGAAATTACTTTGATATTCTTTCACCAACTGGGTTGACGCGAAGATAGATACTTTGCTTTCGCCAAGAAGACGATTAAACATTTTCACCGCAGACGAGCCGCGTAGGGGACTATCACAAAACACAACATCAAGTTGATGGAGGGCTAAAAGCTCAACCAATTTCGGTGCCGACGCCTCTCGACAAACCACGTGACAATCAAAACCAATTGCAGGCTCCATCAACTCCCAAGTCACAAGCTTTGGAAAAATGGTCGTAACGCCGATCTCCAAACGTTGCGGTCCGGACTCTGTTCTGCCTTCTAAAAAATTCTGCAACTCTTGCCCGGTAGCAAACATCGCATCTGCATATTGGAACGCGATCCTACCGATTTCGGTTAATTCCAAACCTCTTCCGACACGATTAAATAAGGATTGTTGAGTCGACCCTTCTAGCTTCTTAATTTGGATACTGATTGTAGACGGAGTCACGAATAGGACCTCCGAAGCCCGGGTAATACTTCCTTCGCGTGCGACCACCCAAAAGTAAAGTAAGTGTTGTAAATTAAGATTAAGCATTGCTTGACAAAACCAAACTAACATTTAGAAATTTAAACATAGTCAAAGTGTTAATTTTGGTCAATATAGGGGATGTAGCTTAAAACTAAGGAATGAGCGTGTCGTTAATACAAAAAATTAAATCTCTCGGAATCTCCGCAATTGCCGGAGTGTTATTGGTCATTGCAGCGGTCATCGCTTTTACCTGGGCGAATTCTCCCTTCGCTGAATCTTACCATGCTATTTGGACGAACCTTTTCACAATAGGCATTGGAGAATTCGCGCTCTCTAAGCCCATCATTCTTTGGATAAATGACGCATTGATGGCCGTCTTCTTTTTACTCGTTGGACTGGAGATAAAGCGAGAAGTCATCTCCGGAGCATTATCGGACCGGCGAAAGGCAATGCTACCGATATTAGCGGCCGTCGGCGGAATTGTGGTGCCCGCGTTAATTTATTCTGGTGTTAATTTTGGCGGCGAGCAAAGTGGTTGGGCCATTCCTGCTGCGACCGACATCGCATTTGCACTCGGTATACTTGCGCTTCTCGGTAAACGCGTCCCGGTAGAATTAAAAATATTCCTCACAGCGGTAGCCGTTGTGGATGATCTAGGAGCTATTCTCATCATCGCAGCTTTTTTCACCGAATCTATTTCTTGGGGAGCGATAGGCGTCGCGGCGGGCGCGATGGTATTACTTACCGGACTCAATCGTTCTGATGTTCAGAAGCCGATTCCATACCTTATCGTAGGCGCAATTCTCTGGGTCGCTGTCCTTAAATCGGGTATTCATGCAACCGTAGCAGGCGTTCTACTCGCCATGGCAATTCCAGCCGGTCAGCGATTAACGCCAGACGCATTTTTGATTCGTCTACGCGGCCTCGTCCCGAAAGATGACGACGAAGGAACGGGAAATATTGCGCCGGAAAGTTACGTGCACAATGTTCGAGAAATTTGCGACGACGTAGAATCGCCAATGCTTCGATGGGAGCACGCACTGACCCCCTATGTATTGCTGGGTATCATGCCGATATTCGCTTTTGCGAACGCTGGAGTATCAGTCGTTGGGTCTTCAACAGGTCTCGGTCCAGTAGGTTTTGGCGTCATGTTCGGATTATTGCTGGGTAAACCTATCGGTATCATGTTGGGTGCATTCATCGGTGTTAAACTTGGATTGTGTGATCTACCCAAATCATTATCATGGGGCCACCTACACGGTGCAGCATGGCTTGGAGGGATTGGGTTCACAATGTCACTATTTATAGCGAATTTGTCACTCACCGGCGACGCCGCCTCAGCTGCGAAACTCGGACTCTTGATCGGATCAGTTATTGCCGGTGTTATTGGCGCTATCGTCTTAGTCAGAGTCACTCGCACCGATCAAAACACCTCATTCTCTAACCCAAACGGATAAAAACGATGCAACTCTATATATTCAATAGGTTGTTCGTTTTACTCGGGGCCCAGTTCGGTACTATGCGTGACACCTTGGTAAAAGTCACAACCCGTACGTTCAAATTGAACCCGAAAATAGAGCAAAAACAGGCAACGTTTCACAAATCAGACAACTTCGGCCACAAAAAGTCACACCTAATGCGGAGGAAGCTATGTACAGAAAATTAAAAATAACGGCCATTCGTATGGTCGTAAAAGCGAACCTCAAAACGATGATTGAAGAAAGGATTCGTCCACTCTTGTTGAGACACTGGGATGACATAGAAAGTGTTAATATCACGATCGAGAACGTCGTGGGGAGTCTCGGCGAGTACTATTACCGAATCAACGTCGAACTTTCGGATGGTGCTTCCGTTGCTTCGGAAATTCGATCTATAAATCTTAATGCCGCGATTCGGTCGGTCTCAGAAAATGTCAGATTCGCAACAACTGACATGATTCGAAGCCAGGATAGCTCTAGCGCCTAAAGCTTCAATACAAACTTAATTAAGAGGGATATTAATATCATCGCTATTTACTTGATCGTTGCGAGATGGTTGTGCTCTCCGAGAGTACCTTGAAAGAAAGGCAATATAATGGGCCCATCGAGACCTTCTCCCTCAGATTTAATACGGCGGACAATCGTAGGTAAAAGTGTAGCGACCTCTTCTTTAAAAAATCCCTCGACGGAAATCGAAAACGATGTCTTTGTTATCCATCGATAATTGATAAGCACGACCTCCAAGAAAGTCTTTAAATCTGGGTAGACTCTTTCTTCTCCAGTGATAATACCGTCTAAATCTCGTTCGTTGTCTAAAAAGACGCGTTTTACTTCACCGGTTTTACGGTCCAAAAAAAAGACGAAAAGATGAAAGCTAGATGAGAGAGGAAACCACGTTTTTGGCCATCCCTTTATTTTACGGGTCCACCCCATTATTTCCTCGGCAGGTGGAAAGAGGCGATACCCATAGACATCCAAATAATCAGCGGGATACGAGGAGTGTAGCAATTCGATATTCGCCTCGAATAATTCTGCCGCTTCGACAAGCTCGGAACGTTGATCTGAAAAAGGACGATTGGATTGTTCTGCGAGTTTAGCAATTTCGTGCCATGAATCGGTCATCACCAGCTCCCTACGTTAGGCATTGATTGCCAGGGTTCCATCGGTTCAAGCGATTTCCCATTTTGCAATAACTCAATTGAAATATTATCGGGCGACAATACAAAAGCCATTCGGCCATCTCTTGGAGGCCTATTGATAGTAACGCCGGCTTTCTGAAGCTTTTCGCAAATCTCATATATATTTTCGACGCCAAAGGCCAAGTGCCCAAAATTTCGAGCGTTACCGTAGTCCTCAGCATCCCAATTGTAGGTAAGTTCTATGGGTGGATCATCACTACCTTCAGGCCCTAAAAAAATTAGGGTAAATCTCCCTTTTTCCGATTCGGATCGGCGAAACTCTTTGAGCCCAAGGAGCTCGCAATAAAAAAACAAAGATGCTTCGAGATCTTTGACCCTAACCATAGAATGTAAATAGCGCATGATTCATACCAAAATGATGTACCCATTGGTTACCATTTTCGTATTTATTCGGATAGGTGGATTAGGCTTTGATAAGAATTATCGAACCTTCTAGTTCCTAAAGACAGTTATTATAACCTTGGGCGGCTTGAAAGCCACAACCAGTCGTACATGCGAGCGTCTCGACTTTTTGGGCTTCGCACCAAATCAAGGTGTTACCGGCACATCGGCCGACGTACGTCTCTCCGTTACACGGATCGGCCGGTGCAGCAGCAACCGGTGCCGCCGGAGCAGGTGCTGCTTGAGCACCTGTTAATCCTAAGAAAGAAAGAAAGGGATCGACGCGCGCATCAACACCGTATTCTGAGCAAGTACCATCTCCAAAAGCGGTCACGCCGACCACTTTAAGCGTATTAGTAGCCGGGTCTTTCCAAAACGCTGGTCCTCCAGAGTCGCCGAAACACGTATTTCTGTATCCGACGGTGTGTGAAAATTGCGTTGAGTTAATTTCATCAATCGCAATCCCCACCGATCGTTTGATACCACTACCGGTTCCAAACCAACCGTCGTTATCGCCATAGCCCACGAAAAATAATGTACGTCCGACCCAACTTGCGTCCATTGGGCGTCTCAAAACATCCATCGGAGCTACAGGCGCATCACTAGCAAGTATTAAGTACGCGATATCCTCGCTGTCATGTTTATCTCCCCCTGAAACGGGTATACTGTGGATAGGACTGGCGGCGATTGGACCGATATTAAATCGTACCGATTTTCCGATCATTGGATCTAAACAATGCCCAGCGGTCAGCACTTTGCGCTTTTCGATCAGAGTTCCAGTGCACCCCATCTCGCCGTCTACCATAATGGCACCAACTGCGGGAATACCTGTAAAGACTTGTCCGCCGACAATTTCACTAGCCTGAGTTTGGACATCGTCCTCGGCAACGCAGCCCATAGCAAAGAGCACGGCCAAAACCAATAATCGATTTTTCATACTTGTTCCTTTTTTTATTGTTTGGCGACATCATATATAGATTTACCTTTTCCAAAAGCAAAAAATACAAATTTTGAGAAAAAACGAGTAAAAACAAGAAGGTCATGGCTGTAACAAGACACTACAAAGTTTTTCCCTTTATGTGGTTCGAAATAAATAACGAGTAGGGTTTAGCTCTAAAACGAGGACCGAATTAGGCGAGTACGATTAATCGCAACGGATTAATTACTTTCTAGAGACAGTTACTGATTCCCCATGATGACTGAAATCCACAGGTTAAGCTCCGACAGTCAATGGATTTAACCTCGTTATCTTCGCACCAAATAACGGTGTTTCCAGAACATCTTCCTTCGTAAGACTCGCCCTGACACGGGTCAGTAGGAACAGCTACAGGATCTGGACTGTTATTATCAGCAGGCGCAGAGGTGGCAGGTTGCAAATCTAAGAAAGAAATGTACGCATCGACACGGGTATCGACAGAATAAGCAAGGCATTGTCTATCACCATACGAGGTCACGCCTGCGACTTTAAGTTTTTGAGTCACTGGATCTTGCCAAAATGCGGGTCCACCGGAATCGCCGCTACAAAGACTTTTTCCCGGATCGTTGATGGAAAATTGCGTAGCTCCGACCTGGTTCACTGTCATTGTAACCGCGCGCTTATATCCGCCTCCGGTACGATTCACACCATCAGAAAGGCCGTACCCAACAAATAACATCGTTCGTCCGGACCAGCTCTGGTCCATCGATTGGGTTAACACTTCCATCGGCTGAGCCGAAGCATCCCTAGAAAGGGTTACATAGCCGATATCGTTTTGAATCGTATTGGTGTCGTATTCCGGATGCATTCGGGCCGAAGAAACCGGTATTGTTTCTGTTGGATTGAACCCGTCGGGGCCGAAGCCAAAGGCTACGTTTCCGCGAAGATCTTCTAAACAATGTGCTGCGATGAGCACTTTTCTTTTTTCAATGAGCGTCCCTGTACAGATCGGAGAACCGTTAACTAATAGAGCACCCACTGCTGGAAGGCCAGTGAACGACTGTCCACCGACGATTTCACTGGATTGCGTGCGCTGAGTTTCAATACCCGCCTCTCCAACACAATTCAAAGTAGTAAGTAGGCCTAAAACTAATAATAGGTTTCTCATGTTTGCTCCTTTTAAACAGTTACCTAAGCATTATGTAAAGGTTTGCAAACTTCCCAAGTCACAGAATGTCACAATTTCAAAAACGTAGTAAAAACAACACGATAGCCCTCCAGAACATATCCCTCACTTACCCTTGTGACCGGAATACCGAGCTTTTTAAGACGATGAATCGCCGAATAGACCCTTCGATTCCGAGATTTCTCGGTAGCGATTTCACCGATCCACCCTACCGCAAATGTCTCATCGACTGAAACCGGCGGACCGCCATCTACGGCCCGTTCGCCCAAGGCCAGAACAATTCGACGCAACGCCAATCGTTTGCCGAGATCAATCTTTTGGCCATCAATATCAATCGTGGCGGCGTCGGATGATAGGATAAGTTTCTTTTGTGCGTTGTTTTTTTGTCGGCGCCGAAGGTGATTCTCTAAAAATTGCGACCGGCCTTTGAAAAATTGCTGAACATGGATCGAGCCCGGAGGCGGAGTATTCCCGCTAACTTTGTCCTCTACGTAAACTTTCAAAATACTCGCTAGTACCCATTCGGACGCGTTGGCGTCAAAGGTTTCAAAGTCCCAGCCTTTAATAATCGAATGAGCAAGCTGGGTGTTCATATCATCGCAAGCGATGATCACGCGTGTAAGTTCGTTCATCAAAGATTTCTCACCCTGAATTGCTGCTAATTGCTCCCGGGCCTTAATAGTTTCTCCGATAACGGCGTAATGATAGGCTTTTTCGGTCTGAATCATTTCGATAAATGCGTTCACACCCGACGAATGAGCCGATATTTCTGCGTCTTCAAACCAACTTTCGCCTTCTTCGATATTTCCTCGATGAAATGCAGAACACGCTAAGACAAAAAGAGGCTCAACCCTGTCGCGATCGCTTCCAACTTTTTTATAATAATCAATCGATTTAATGAGGTAAGGTCTAGCCTTTTCTGATTCGTCTCGTTCAATTAACAACTCACCTAGATAGCGAAGAACCTTCGCTATCACATTTTCTGTTTTCGCCGTTTCGAACAGACTCAGAAGTAAATTTCGGGCTTCATCAAGCTTTTTAAATCGAAGGAGTACTTCGGCCTTACGAAGGCGACACTCATCGATGCGTTGTTTGGATGCCAGCGCGATGCTTTTGTCGGCATGTCTAAGAGAAAGTGCGAATTCGTTCTTTTTTTGAAAGATTAAGGATTTAACGCGTTCTATCTCGGCTTCAAATTCAAGGAAAGGTCCATTGTAGAGATGTTCTAACGCAACATTAAAATTTTGAGCATGTATTTGTTCGTCTATGTATAAGAGTCGTGCGGCTTCGTTCTGCGAGCGGTCCAAGATACGAGATATCATCGCGCTTCGGTTTTCAAACGCACCCAATCGACGAGAAATAATCTCTAAAGCGCGAGAAACCACGACGACCTCGTCTTCAGTGCCATGTTCGATTATCGGCCCGAAATTAAGAACTTCACCTCTTAATGCGATGAGAGAGGGCGTATCAGTGGACGAATCAATGTTAGCTAAATGGTCGATGATCCATTGAGTAAAAATTCGACAATATTCCTCAAAATAGGGTCGATGCGAGAAGTGTTCTAACTCATTCAAGAATCTTGAAGCGTGGGGCAATAGCTGAACGCGAGATTCGGAATGGAGTCGGAGGAAGAAATCCCCGCGAAAACGGCCTTCTTTAACGCCAGCGATATCCACCCAATCTTCATTAGAAAACAAACGTTTGGCAATCTCGATCGGCATTCCGCCAGTACAGATATCCATGAGTTTGAGGATATTCTTTGTCTCGTCTGAATAAGTCGCCCAAATGGTCTCAAGGTGGATATTTTCTGAGGCCGTGATCGAGGAGCCGACTTCCAGCTTCAATGTGTTTTCTACTCCTAGATTTTTACTCTGTAGGCCAAGCCACCGCGCGAGTCTCAAATTGCCGTGCGCGCGAGGGACAAGGATGTCTAGATCGTCTTGAGTTAAATCAAAGTTATAATATTGAATCAGGAGTCGGATCCGATAATCGTCAATTGCCCCAACTTCGGTGGCGTTGGGGTGTTCGATCAACTCCTGCGTTGTCACAAAATAGCGTGCACCTTCATTATCCTGCCCCTCTAACCACCGAATAACGTCCTCCGTTTCGCTGCAATGAAGGATAATGATGAGAACTTTATCGTAAAACTTCAAACTCGGAAGATGGGTGGATGAAACAGCAACGCCGAGAGACCTCCCAATCTCAGATACGACGCCCCGTAATCCTTGATGGCGCCGCCCATCAACCCTTATGACGCGCCCCTGGAAATGAACACGCCAAACTTCGGCAAGGCTGGCGGCTCTCAATGATTTTCCGAATCCGCCTTCTCCGGTTAGAATCCTTCCTTTTTCGTTAACCAGATGCTGGAAAAGTTCAGGCATTTCTTCTTCGAATCTTAGTGGCAATACATTCACGCTCTTTGCATTCGAAATACTGCGTAGCGCTGCCATTTGGTACTCTAAGAGAATCTCTCCCCGATGCGTTAAAATCCGATACTTGTGACCTTTGGCAGGGATATTATTGGTTAGATACACTCCTCCCAAGTCAACTAATCTCGAAAAAAGTCGAGATTTGGATAACCCGTCAGAGAAGTGAACCTGTTCACCGGCGTTTATTTCGCTGCTTTCTAATACCCTACAGATACCTATTGAAACCTTTTTCAATGTTTTGGGAAATTCCCGGCAAAAACGGTCAATGAGATCCCAAATATCAATGTCGTGGTTCATTCTAAAGACATATTCCTTTTCTGTCTGTTGATCAGAAAATTCAGAAAACCATCTCACGAGCTGGGATCGTTCTGATCGAGAAACATGCTCTCCTGGGCGAAGCGCGATATAAGTTTTGGAATCCAGTCTCATCCAAAGAACCTTAAACAATTTTATCCACTGCTATTATTATCAAATTTTATCGGGGATTAAAAACTCCGATATTTTTATCAAACTATAATTATTCTCTATCTATGGAATTCTCAAAAAAGAGAATCCCAATTTCGATCGTTTTTGGAGCCCCTCGACTCACGGAACAGAGAAAACCGATCGAGATGAAGGTCTGAGATGAAAATAAATCGTTCGCAATCGGGTACACTTCGAGAAAGATCAGTAAATCCTTGACGTGGAGGTCTCTTTTATGTTTATTTGCCGAGCTTTTGATGCCCTAAAAATTGGGCGTCTAGACTTTGATGACGAGTAAATATTATGTCAAAACGTACCTATCAACCAAGTAATGTAAAACGTGCCAGATCACACGGTTTCCGTTCGCGAAAAGCCTCAACGGGCGGAAAACTTATTCTTAAAAGAAGACGTGCTAAAGGGCGTAATCGTCTTGCTGTACAACTTCATAAAAAATAGAATTTGCACGGTACGACAAAACGCGGTTTTTCAAAAAACGAAAGGTTACGTCGTCGTCCTGAATTCAAAAAAGTTGAACGGAGCGGCATTCGTAAGATTTGCCGCTTATTTATTGTTTATGCGCAAAAAAATGAGCTGGACTATTCACGACTCGGTCTTACTGTTTCGCGGAAGGTTGGAAATTCACCGGTACGAAACTGGTGGAAGAGGCGATTAAGAGAAGTGTATAGAAATAATAAATCTGAGATTCCCCAAGGGTTTGATTTCGTTGTGATCGTTAGATCTTCCAAAGGAAAATCAAAACAGGTGAAGCCAGATTTTGCGGTGATACAAACGACCTTGTTAACCGCTTTGAACGAGTTTTCGGATCATGTGTAAAGAACACAACGCGGCCATACTAATCGACGAGCCACAATCGCTTGCCGCCAAAGTGGGTGTAAAAATGATTCGCATGTATCAAGTAGCGCTTTCCCCGTTACTTCCAGCCGCCTGCAGATTTACCCCCTCTTGTTCGCAATACACACTTGTTGCTGTCAAAAGGTTTGGATTTTTTAAAGGTTGCTTTTTAGGCATCAAAAGAATCGGTCGCTGTCATCCTTTTCATGAAGGTGGCTATGATCCGGTCCCAAAGGAATGAAGTAAATGGAAGAAAAAAACGAAGATTTTGACCAAAAGCGATTCATCATCGCAATGGTTCTTAGTGGAGCGGTCTTACTGGGATGGCAATACTTTTTTCCCGTTGCGCCTCCAACCCCGGTTGAGACAACAGAAAAGGTTGTTGAACAAAACGTCGATGAGAAGCTAAAAAGCTCTGATGATAAAATAGAAAAAATCGCACCTAAAGATGCTGAAGCATTGAACGAACCTGTTATCGCGATAAAAAAACACGAGGCGACTAAACATACACTCGCCGCCAATAGCGTCACGATCGAGACAAGTTCGATGGACGCATCGGTTCTAAGCGCAAATATCATCACACCAGCGCAATACCAGAAAGCAAAAAATTTACTGCAAGGGCTGGACGAGCTCACCAAGATCAAACCCTTTTCACTCAAATTTGAAAACGAGAATATCGACGTCCCGACTGGGGTCAATTGGCAATTCGTCTCCGATAAGTCGGTCAAAAGCGGGGAAGCCTATACTACGGTCACCTACCGTTTTGATACTCAAAAAGTTTCCATTCTTAAAACGTTCACCGCCACAGAGAAACCCTACGTTATCGACATCGACGTAACGATTGAAAATAGAAGCGATACCAAAATTCAGGATCGCGTGTCACTCAGTATGGTTGGGTATAATGATCCAGATTTAGAGACAAGCTTTCTAGATTTTCGTCCCGATGAAACGGAAACACTTTGTAAAAACAAAGACGAGATCGAACGTGCACTCCCAAGTGCACTAGAGGAGGAACCGATAACATTAAAAGGTCCGATAACATGGGGCGGGATTGACCGACGTTACGTAGCGCTATTGGCTGTTCCAAAAGAAGGTGCCGCAGAATGTGTCATGAGTGTGGAGGACAAAACACTAGCCGTCTCCAAAATTACAAACAGTAGAATACAGATAGTGCCCAAAACAGATGCGAGCTTTTCGTATACCGCCTTTATCGGGCCAAAGGATTTTGACGCGCTTGAAGACACCGGTTCCGAACTTGAACAAGCTGTCGACTACGGAATTTTGACCTTTATTTGTCGTCCGCTGCGTTGGGCACTTGTTCAATGTCATAAATTAACCCAAAACTGGGGATGGGCGATCATCTTGTTGACCTTCTTAATTCGTCTCGTCTTATGGCCCGTTAATAAAAAGGTCTATACAAATAGTGAGGGTATGAAAGAGATTCAACCCCAGCTTGCGGCCTTAAAAGAGAAGTATAAGAACGATCAGAAACGGCTCAGCGAAGAAACAATGAAGCTATTCCGCGCCAACGGCGTCAGTATGTTCGGATGCGCGCCAATGCTTATTCAAATGCCGATTCTTCTCTCATTCTATTGGACGATCCTCTATAGTGCCGAACTCTTTCACGCAGAATGGGCACTTTGGTACACAGATCTTTCAGCGGCAGACCCTTATTACATCCTTCCCGTTCTAATGGGTGGAACAATGTTCCTACAGCAACAAATGATGCCAACACCATCAGCACCGGATGGAGCCAATGCGCAAATGATGAAAACCATGATGAAAATCATGCCTATCACTATGACCGCGTTCATGTTATTCCTCCCGGCGGGAGTGAACCTTTATTACTTCCTAAGCTTACTGATTGGTGTAATTCAACAATATTTAATTAAAAAGAGTTTCGCCAAAAAGGCCGAAGCCAAAACAACCTGAGACAAAAAATCATGGCAACAAAAAAACCAGCGAAGAAAAAGACGACCACAAAAAAAGCAGCTCCTAAAAAAGCCGCCGCGAAAAAACCAGCAGTAAAGAAAACGGTTAAGAAAACCACCGTTAAAAAGGCTGCCGCGAAAAAGAAAGCAGCCCCCAAGAAAGCTGCAACAAAAAAAGCTGCACCAAAGAAGAAAGCTGCTCCCAAAAAAAAGGTAGCTGTCAAAAAGACAACTAAAAAAGCCGCTCCAAAGAAAGCTGCTGCTAAAAAAGCAGCCCCAAAAAAAGCTGCAACGAAAAAGAAAGTTGTAAAGAAAGCTACAGCCGAAAAGAAGCCAGTCGTTAAAAAAGTCGTGAAGAAAAAATCTACCGATAAGAAGCCCGTCGTTAAGAAAGCTTCTAAGAAAGTAAGCGCAAAGTCTGCTACGAAAGAAACCGCGACAAAAACGAAAAAAGCGGCAACAACAGAAGATCCTAAACAAGTCGAAACACCGACTCCGAAGATGCTAAAAGACGGCGGAAAGTGGCTCGATACAGTGTTCAAGAAAATGGAACTAGAGGTTAAAACCAAAGGCTCTATAAAAGGAAATACCCTCTCCTATGAAATCACAGGAGATGGCGCGGAAACGTTGACCTCGAGAGGTTCACGAACCCTGGATTCCATTACTACAATTATGAAATCTGCCCTACTCGACCGCCATAGTCCGATTAGAATTGAAATTGACAAAAAAGGAAGACGAGAGCAGCAGAGTGGACTCTTCTCAAAAGTCGCTGAACAACTCGCTGCCTTTGCCGTTGCTGCAAAAGATTCGCTTTCAGTCGCCGGATTTTCATCAACAGAAAGAAAGGCTATTCATCAGGTTCTTGAAGCCGATAAGCGTATCAAAACCGAAAGTGATGGAATGGGCGCATTTCGTAAACTTCGAATTGAGACCCAACGCAAAGAAAAATGAGTTCCTTCGATACCATCGCCGCAATCGCAACCGCTGAGGGTCGGGGCGGCGTCGGTATCATTCGCCTGAGTGGCAAGAAATCAAAATCGATTTTGGAAAAAATGGTGCCCCGCAATCGCGGCGGCATTTCTTTTTTCTCCCACAAGCTCCAGCTTCAAAAGATATATAATATCGAGAATGAATTACTCGACGAAGCACTGGTTGTTTGGATGGAAGGGCCCAATAGTTATACAGGCGAGGATGTTGTTGAATTCCAATGCCACGGTGGAACGATCGTACTAAGGTCCGTTCTAGATGCCGTCTTAAATCATGGTGCACGTATTGCCACGCCTGGGGAATTCACCCAACGCGCGTTTTTGAACGGAAAATTAGACCTTACCCAAGCTGAAGCCATCTCTGATCTCATCAACGCGAATAGCAAAAAAGCCTACCAAATGGCTTTATCGCATCTAGACGGTGAACTTGGAAAAACGATTCTTAATTGCCGCGAAAAAATAGCGCAAGCGATGATGTTGGTTGAAGCAGCGATCGACTTCAGCCACGAAGAACATGTCTATCAGATCGAACGAGATGAAGTTCAGAAACGTATCGTTGATGTACTCGATGTTCTCGTTCCGTTGAGAGATGGATTTGATCACGGACGTCGAAAAAGAGAAGGTATCTCCGTTGCGATTCTCGGTCCTCCAAATGCAGGCAAATCCACGCTATTTAACGCCTTATTAAGTCAAGACCGCGCGATCGTTACTGATATTGCCGGAACGACTCGAGATTATCTAAGCGAGAGTCTCGTGCTAGATGGCGTGTTGATTAATATCATCGATACCGCGGGTTTGCGGCAAACCAGTGATAAGGTAGAGGCTATAGGTGTAGAACGCAGCAAGGAAGTTTCTGCGAAGGCGGATGTGATTCTTTGGATGGTCGACGCGTCTGAACCGAAGAACAACTCCGAAGAGATGCGAACGCTTTTTAAGAACGCAGAACGCGTTGCCATCATTATTAATAAAATTGATCTTGTTCCCAATTTTGAATTCGAATCAGAATTTAGAGTATTGAGAACGAACTTAATTTCAAACAACGGTTTAAAATCAGTAGAAGCGTTACTGAAAAAGTTCGCCACAGAACTCACAGAACGCGAAGGTATCCTCATTAGTAGAGCTCGCCATCTCGAATCGGTGATCCAGTCGATCAGGTCGTGCGAACTCGCCAGAAATTCTGTTTTGGAAAAACGAGATAACGAAATCATCGCGCTAGATCTTAGAGAAGCCTTAGATGCTCTAGGGAAAATCGTCGGAGAAGTCAGTGCCGATGATATTCTCAATCGAATTTTTTCGGACTTTTGTGTGGGCAAATAAAATAAATCCCTTACTAAATCTAGCGATCTTTCAGGGTCGAATCTCTAGCCAAAATCCCGCACTACTACCATCAATGTGATCATAGAAAGGTGTGGTGTCGCCAATGGGTGATACCGCCGTGAGTTCAAACTCTTGAGCGCCACCATTTGCAGCCATCGGCTCCCCGTGATTCGTCGGTCCGCCTCCCGAAACGTGTAACTGATGTGTTTCACTATCCTTGTTAACGATAAGTAAGATCTGACCAACATAAGCTACGAGAGGTGCAGCTGAACTATTCCACTCCCCATCGCCAGTACCGGGAGGAATTTCGAACATGACAACCGAGCCCACCTCAGGCCTTGTTTCCGGTGTAGGGACGGGGTCGTCAACTATTTCTGCGTCCATCTCTTCCTCGACCTCTTCGTCGACTTCGTCCTCAATCACTTCTTCTTGGTCAGGTTCGCCAGCCACAGCTAATGTATCGTTTTTGTTTTCGAGTTGACTAGATTCGATCTTGGGATCTAAGGGCGCTTTATCAACGTTGGATTGTTCAAATGAACCTTCGCAACCGAAAGAAATGAAAATAAGAAATATGCCGAGAACGCTTGTAGTACTTTCCATAACCCGTTGCGATACAAGAATCGATCCATTCCAATATCTGCGTTCCGAACCTTAAGTTCGTTCTAAATCCGCAAAAGATATCGTGGTGAGGGGGTCTAAAGACCCCGAGTGAGGTGTACATAGCCCAAACATGTGTCAAAATGGCATCCATAATACGGATTGGAATTTTCTATTAGGCGTTGGCTACAATGCCGTACTTTTCGGAGTTGAACATGAATAATCTCAACGGCGTTGTTTGCGTTTTGACGCGAAAAAACGGAAGCGAATTCTTGTGGGTCAAACGTCGTATGGAACACAATTTTATGGGCGGCTACTACGCTTTCGTCGGAGGAGGAATCGAGAATGACGAAAATTTGACGATTGCAATGGCCCGCGAGTTGTTTGAGGAGTTAGGTATTCTTGTTAGCACCAGCGGTATTGTACAGTGGACGAATCTTGACGACCGCGAAAAAATAAAAAAAGAGAGAAATTTCATTCAATTTCTGGACTCACTAGAGCTAGAAGTCGATCATGCTGCATTTCGACCGATAACAGATTGGCGAAGCGGCGATCAATATAATCAAAAAGCATACGTTCGCGTTTTTGAATTGAGTGTGGACGAAGAACTTCTAGATCGGCCGAAAAAGTTTATCGACGAAGAAGCGACGTTTGCAGAATGGTCCACATTTGAAAAGGGCATTGAACTTTTAGATAGTGGAAAGGCAGTAGCAAGCGCCTTGGTACGTACCCTTTTGATACATTTTTCGAAATCCATCCGATCCTTCGAACAAAGCCAGGTTCTCGAGGAATTATCCACCTATAAATTACACAAAGGAATCTTTTCTTTACCGATGAAGAGCCAAACATTGCCGCCGTCGACGACAACCAATTGCGTTATCATTGCAGATGACGATAACAAGAAATTTCTAGTCGTAGACCCTGGGGGAACCGATCAACACGAGCAAGAAAGACTTTTGCGGTTTATTGGAGAACTGACAACGGATGGGCTCGAGTTCATCGGAGTTTTACTCACACACCATCATAACGATCATCATGGCGCTCTACCTCTTTTACTTAAGACCTTAAATTGTCCAGTTTATGGCCATCCGAAATTATCACAGAGAACTGAATACAAAATTAATCCAATTTCCAATATCGTATTCGGCGGACTTCGTACCCTTGAAACTCCAGGTCATAGCGATGATCATTTAGCGTTCTATATCGAACGGACCAAGACGATTGTTGCCGGAGATATGGTCGCGTCCAAAGGTTCGATTCTTATCGCTCCGGACCACGGACATGTTGGTGACTATCTGGAAAGTCTAGAACGCCTTATCAAGCTGAACGCTCAAAGCGCGATACCGTCTCACGGATCGATACTGGTTCAACCCTCAAAATACTTTGGTGATTACATTTCACACCGAAAAAAACGCCACGCCGACATATACGCACTTATTCACGAAAAAGGACATGGCACTGCGATCGACCTCGTACCTCAGATTTACGCAGAACTTCTACCCGACTTGTACCCTCTCGCTGCATTAAGTGTAGAATCTCATTTACTTTGGATGCTAGAGGTGGGCGATATATCTTTCAAAGATGACGTTTTTTTTGTTTCGTGATTAAAGATCATTCGGAGCTGTGAATAGATATCTATTTTTCTTTTTGTCGAATTCTATTTTTGGCATTTCAAAGTCTTCGTTCAGAAGTTTCGAAAACAGCATTCTAGAAGACCAATAAAGAGCGTCCTCTTGAAAATCGCAATAGTTGAAAACAACACTCTCGATCTGGAGTACGGTCTTACTTGAAAAGTAGGCATCATCGTAAATCGATTCGATTCCAGAAATAATCATTGTTGTTTGGCTATCAGTAAGCGTTAGCTCGACGCCGAATAAGAACGAGAACTTTTCGGAGATTTTTTTGTAACCTTTAGCATCATCGAGGCAATCGAGCTTCAATACGCCGCTCATGGAAATATTTATCCCCCAAGACGCATTGATCAATCGAAAAGAAATAGTCTCAAATTTGTTCATTAACATCTCGATTTCGTTCTCAGGATGGCCAGCCATCGCAAAACAACACTGTCAGAAGTTCGCCAAAAGGAGAAGAAAAATGGATTGTTTGTAAAACACGTCCAAAATCATAGAGGTCGGCGCGGATAAACTTGAAGACAAAATTGTAATATAATAGAGGACGCGATAGAGTCTAACTTCCAAACTCAAGGACCGATTTTGATCAGATATAGTCTACTTTTTATCTTTGCAACTTCGCTTTTCGCCTGCGCCGATAGCGCGACTGACGGCAATAATGACGATAATAATACTCCCATCGCACCTGGGTGTGTAGACGAAGATAACGATGGTTATGATGCTAAGTCGTCGAACTGTTTGACGGGAGATGATTGCAATGACAACTCAGCCGCAGTCAGCCCGTTCGTTAAGGAAGTCTGCGGAGATAAAATCGATAATGACTGTGATAATATCATTGATGAAAATTGCGGTGATGAAAGCGGTTGCCTCGATGTTGATGATGACGGCTACGGGGTTGGAGAAAAATGTCTTGGCACCGATTGCGATGATACGAATTCGGCAATTAATCCGGGCGCTCAAGATATTTGCGGCAATAACATTGCAGAAAATTGCAAAGAAGACCTCGAATGCACGGGCGAATGTCTAGATGAAGATGGGGATCAGCACGGTGTAGGCGACGGATGTCATGGGCCAGATTGCGACGATACAGATCCCAACATTAATCCCCGCGCGGATGATATCTGTGGCAATGATGTGGCCGAAGATTGTAAAGCCGATCTCCCCTGCTCGGTCGATTGTCTCGACGCCGATAAGGATGGTTACGGCCGTGAAGGATCAACAGGATGTCGAGAGAGCGCGCTCGATTGCGACGATACCGATGCGAAAATTTTCCCAGGTGCCCAAGAAACGTGTAATGGCGAAGACGATAACTGCGATGGCGAAACCGACGAATGCCCAGGCGAAGGACAAGCCTGCGCAAGCGGTCGCTGTGTCGGCGGTGTAGGCTCTCCTTGTGAGGATCCCGGAGATTGTGTGGGCGTCAACGTCACTTGCGATACCACTCAGTCGCCAAAAGAATGTCGTTCTGGCGAGGGTGGAAGCTGTACCGATGTTGATCAATGTGTCTCGGGATTAGCATGCACTGGTGACACGTGTTCCGGGAACTTCTGTGATTCGAATACGTGTACCGGTGCCACAAATATTTGCGACAGAACCTTATCCGCCTGTGTTGAATGCGAATGGACGAATCGAACCGAAGGCGATGCGCAATGCATGACCGGAGGTGGAAACGAAGTGTGTGCAACAGGCGGATTTTGCGGGAAAGAATCACCACTTCCCTTTCTCACTTGGGCTGATGTTTACACGATCAATATCGACATCGCGAAATGCTGGCTTGACTCACTTGGCGGTGTAAAACGTGTGTGTTGGACCTATACGTCAGACAACACCATTAACTCAATCACTGAAACCCAGGTCTATAACGCTTGGGATTCGGGAATCTATGACGCTAATTTCAGCGTGAATCAGATCGGCGCACTGGACGACGTTTGGGGAAAAGGCATCTTCGACGTAGAGAATATGGATTGGAGAGAGAACCTAACTCCAAACATGGATCGAAATATGTGCATGTGGTACTCGCCCGGCACCTTCCTAGACGAGATAGTTGTAGATTTATGCGAAAACTTCACACCCTAAATTCACACCTGCCGTTCTACATAACGACCCACGTAGATAAATTGAAAAATAATGGATGACCCGATAAAATCTACGAGAAAGTATGAAGGACCCATTTTGTTCAAATCCAGTTTAGCATTATTACTATTATTGATGACCCCGTTATTGAGTTGTGGTGAAACCTCAACCGAAGATAACAATAAAAACACTCCGATCACTAGTGGTTGCTTAGATAAGGACAAAGATGGGTATGATGGCCAATCATCGGATTGCTTACTCGGCGATGATTGTGACGATACATCATCGACAATTAGTCCAATCGCGAAGGAAATCTGCGGCGATCTAGTCGATAATAACTGCAACAATATGATCGACGAAGACTGCAGCACTCCTGACGGATGTGTTGACGCCGATGAAGATGGTTACGGTATTGGCACCGAATGTCTTGGTCCCGATTGTGATGACACAAATTCAGCGATCAACCCAAGTGCTGATGATACTTGTGGCAACAAAATCGCTGAAAATTGCAAAAAGGATCTCCCCTGCTCTAAGGAATGTATAGATAACGATGGCGATCGTTTCGGCGTCGGACCTGGCTGTTTTGCAAACGATTGTGATGATACTGAACCTAGAATTAATCCGCGAGCTAAAGATATCTGCGGCAACGGAATTAAAGAAAATTGCGTGCAAGATTTCCCATGCCCTTTAAATTGCGCGGATGCCGACGGAGACGGTTACGGAGTCAACGGCGCTGCCGATTGCCCAAAGCCGGAATTAGATTGCAATGATGCCGATTACGAGGTCCATCCGGGAGCCAAAGAAATCTGCAACAATAAAGACGACAATTGCAACGAGACCGGCAACGGAAAGGGCATCGACGAATGCTTCGGTGATGGACAAGAGTGTGTCTCCGGAGAATGTAAAGGGCCTACCGGATCTGAATGCGAGAACAACGACCAATGTTCTGATCCAGAGGATCAATGTGATTCCACCACCACACCGAAACAATGTCGAACGAAAAAAGATGGGTATTGCATCTACGATCATGAATGCGTCACTGGCCTTACGTGCGCCTTGAGTAATAAATGTGTGGGAAGTTTTTGTGATACCAACACCTGTAGCGGGATAAATGGCTTTTGCGATCGAAGCCAGTCGGCATGTGTACAATGCGATGCTCAAGACCGCTCGGTTGGCGATGCTCAATGTGGTTCCAATGTATGTGCACCCGGTGGCTGGTGCGGGGGCGAATCTGCATTTCCTTATTCTAATTGGCCCGATTTACGTACGGTTAACGTTGACCTGGCGGTATGTTGGAACACCTCGATAGGACAAGGTAAAAAACGACTTTGCTGGGTTTATACCTCCGACAATACGCTGATCACGATTACAAAAGCCCGTGCGCGTCTAGCCTGGTCGAATGGAACTTATGAATCCGAATATTCGCCGAATCAGATTAGCGCACTCGATGAAATTTGGGGAGCCGGTATATTTGACCTTGAAGATGTCGAATGGAAACAGAACTTGATCCCCAATATGGACCGAGAAATCTGTCTATGGTTCCAACCTGGAATCGACGACGTGCTCGTACTTGATCTTTGCAGTAACTACTCGCCCTAGTAAGACCTCCAAAATCTAAACGACGAACAAAATCCAAGTTTGAAGAGCAACTTAATTACACGGGATGAATTGCGCGTGAATCGTCGTTTCTATAGCGTCGACCCCCAAGTAGTTGAAGGAGAGCCGGTTATGTACAAACTAAACTTACTCATTATCGTCACCCTATCATTTTTAGGATGTGCCGAGTCCAAACTTCCAGAAGAGGAAGGCGGACAAACGCAGGCTTCATGTGTGGATCAGGATAATGATGGATTTGACCAAAAATCTTCGAACTGCCTCGTCGGCACTGATTGCAATGACGCGTCGGCCGAAACTAATCCGTCCGCGAAAGAAGTGTGCGGTGACAAACAGGATAATAACTGTGACGGACGCATAGACGAAGACTGCGATCCGTCCAACAACTGCATCGATTCAGACGGCGATCGCTTTGGTATTGGCGAAGGTTGTTTCGGCGAAGATTGTGACGACAATAACTCCGACATCAATCCTCGAGCGAAAGATATTTGCGGAAACTCGATCAAAGAAAATTGTACGGAAGACCTTCCCTGTGCTGCCAATTGCATCGATCTTGATAAAGATGGATACGGTGCGCAAGGTTCAACAGATTGTGGAAAACCCGAAATCGATTGCGATGATAACGATGAAAATGTTTTTCCCGGTGCGAAAGAAATTTGTAACGGAAAAGATGATAACTGCAACGCGAAAAATGGCGACACCGGAATCGATGAATGCCCCGGAGAAGGCCAGACGTGTGTAAACGATCGTTGTGTGGGAGGAGTGGGATCACAATGTCAAAATAAAGATGATTGTGCGGGTTCCAATGTACGATGCGACCCGGCTCAGAGCCCAAAAGAGTGTCGCGCCACCGAGGGCGGAACATGTACCGACAATGAAAGTTGCCTTGAAGGACTTACGTGTGATGCTAATAAGAAGTGCGCCGGTAATTTTTGCGATGCTAACACGTGCTCTGGAATTTATAATATTTGTGACGATATTTCCTCTGCCTGTGTGCAATGCGACTACACCAATCGACTAAATGGGGATACGCAATGCGCGGGCGACATTTGTTCTAACGGAGGCTGGTGCGGCGAAGAATCGGAGTTACCTTTTTCAGATTGGGATGATCTGCGGACGATAAATATTGATCTGGCGTTATGTTGGCTGGAAACAGGTGACAATAAAGAAATCTGTTGGATTTATAGTTCCGATAACTCGACCAACAAAATCACTGAACTCATGGCTTATAGAGCTTGGAACGATGGCGACTACGAACCTTTCTTCGACGCAGAAGAAATTGAAGCTTTGGACGACATATGGGGGAAAGGAGTATTCGATCTACAAGATATAGAATGGCGTCAGGACCTAACTCCAAATATGAATCGTAATATTTGTATGTGGTACGACCCGGGTACCACATTAAAGGCCAGATCCATGGTCCTCGATCTATGTGAAAACTTCTCACCTTAGTAAACTTAATTGACTTGTTCGGCTTTTATTTCAACTCATAAACGAGAGCAACGTGTGGAACTAAGCTTCCCAACCGCACCGGACAACGACACCACGGAGATATATGGTACGTCCTTTCTTCGAAAATTTGAAATAAGTATAGAGCGTCCTGGTATTTAGTTTTGACCAATTGGCGAAGAAAGGAAAAAAGCTTATAGTATTCGAAACAAATTTAGACGACATAAGATCGAATAAGATTAACCAAAGGACCGACCTAAAGTCGGAGAGAAAGCGTGGACTCAGAAAAAGCACAGGAGACGTCCAGAATCAGTATTGTCGTAAACCTATGTCTTGCGATAATTAAGGGGGTCGTCGGCTACCTAGGAAATTCACACGCACTCATTGCGGACGCCGTGGAATCTACTGCGGATGTTTTCTCTTCAATCATCGTTCTGTTCGGAATCAAATACGCGTCGTTACCACCTGATGAGAATCATCCCTATGGGCACGGGAAAGCCGAACCGCTCATATCATTTGCGATTGTCATCTTTCTGATCCTCGTAGCCGCAGGCATAGCATACCAAGCCGTACTCAATATTTCCTCACCTCAAGAAATTCCAGAAGTGTATACCTTATGGGTTCTTGTGGCCGTCATCATCATCAAAGAAAGTATCTTTCGCTTCGTTAAAAAGCGAAGCGACGAAATTGGAAGCACGGCCCTTCTGGCGGACGCCTGGCATCATAGGGCAGATGCAATGACCTCTCTTATCGCCTTCGTGGGAATTAGCGTTGCAATCTATATGGGTGAAGGCTTTGAAGCCGCAGACGATTGGGCAGCACTCTTCGCATCTGTTTTAATCGTTTTTAATGCTGCAATCATCTTCCGACCCGCCATGCAAGAGTTAATGGACGAACATTTATACGACGACCGTATTATCGAAATACGAGAAATTGCAAAACGTGTCGATGGAGTGATGGGTACAGAAAAGTGTTTCATGCGAAAAACAGGAATGCGATACCACGTTGATCTTCACTTGATCGTGGATGGCAATATAAGCGTTCGCGCAGGTCACGATATTGCTCATGAATTAAAGCGTGCGATCCGAAAAAAAATGCCAGAAGTACTAGATGTATTGATTCATGTTGAGCCACAGGATTGACGCCAGCTGACGCCAAGCTTATACGTTTTCTTTAAATATATTTCTTGCTCTCCTAATCCAACTTTCGGAACAATAGTGCGCTCGCTTTCTAAAATTCTTATACAAAAAGTCGCAGTATATATTCTACTTTCAATAATGCTCGCTTCAAGCTGTGGGCAGAAAGCCGTTAAACCGGCACCGGATTTTTCCGTCTCGCAAAATCGTCTTTCCGCCTTTAATGCTAGGTTGAAAAGCATTTCCAATACTCTCACTGAAGAACTAATCGGTCTCAACAACGCAATGAACGATGTAAGTTTACTAAATACGATCGAGTATTCTGATTCTTTTCCCAAAAATATATTCAAACACGCGCTCATGGCATGCCTGAACGACAACGCTCACAACGTTGAGGAAAGCGAGGAGTTGGGAAAAGAAGCTGTTGCGTTTGGAATCACATGTAATGTCCTTCCATTGAAGTCATTATTGAAGGCTTTAGACGAACCCGAAAATCTACTGTTAGCGCAAAAAGGGATGCAAGCTTTAGAAAAAGTTCGTCGACATCGCAGCCAGATTCAGAAAATAATACGCGAAATCCCGGATGATGTTTTTGAAATCCGGAAGGAAATCAATATCCAAAACGGTGAACTTCGGCGTAAAAAGGCCTACTTACAAACCAAACGAAATGACTACTCGTCCAACGAATGGGATAACGCAAACAACGCTATCAAAGAATTTCAGAGCCAGCTCAACGAGCTTAAGCGGGAAGTAAAGACGGTCCTTCTAAATAAAAATATCTGGTTCCAAAAATTGGGCAGTGAAATTGATGTACTCTATAAAGACATCGCCAAACTCGGTGAGCAGTAGTGCCTAAAAAAGCGAAAATAAAACTCCTTCTTTTCGGGCTATTTCTCGTCACTGCGATCACGCTTGTTCTAACTCCCGATGTCAGAAATGTTTTAACTCACGAAAATATCAAAGAATTCCTCGACGAATCGGGGTCGACCGCACCGTTGGTCTACGTTTTGGGCTACGCCTTATTTATCGTCCTCACCCTACCTGGAACATTGGTGACAGTGGCAGGGGCCACCTTTTTTCCCCTTTTTGAAGCATTCGCGTTAGTCCTAGCCGGCGCTATGTTGGGCTCTTCGCTGAGTTTTGGGATTGGGCGATTGTTAGGGCGAGAAGCTATAGAATCATTTCTAGGCAAAGACTCACCGTGGATAGCCGGACTATCAGTTTGGATTGAACGCTTCGAAAAAAATGGACTTATGTCGGTAGCGTATCTGAGGATCGCGTACGTTCCTTTTTCAATTTTGAACTACTTGGCCCCACTTACTGGAATAAAGTTCCGA
Source organism: uncultured bacterium (assembly GCA_937981985.1). Taxonomy (GTDB): domain Bacteria; phylum Myxococcota_A; class Bradymonadia; order Bradymonadales; family Bradymonadaceae; genus CALJNB01. The sequence goes on along the minus strand of CALJNB010000063.1, from coordinate 35,428 downwards.
GACTTCTTCCTAGGGACATTGATAGGCATTCTACCCGGCTCCTTTGTTTTCGTCTTTTTAGGTAATACGCTCACCGAAGCATGGGTCAAATCAGATCCAACTGCTCTATTTAGTTGGAAAAGTGTTATCGCATTGGCATTATTCGGACTAAGCCTACTCTTACCTAAGATACTGAAAAAATTGAGCAAATCCTAAAGAACGGACAAAGCCTAAAGTTTTTGTTTAACTAATCTTCGTGAAAAGCACTAAATATTTAACAAAATCAGCAATTGTGTTACCCTTAGCGTGTATTATTAGCTTTTGAACGTGTTTCAAAAACTATAAAAAAGACTGATTCGAACAAAATGCTTATGAAAAGTGACGAAGAAGTTCAACAAAGTGAAAGAAATTTCACTCTCATAGAGGAGCCAGCGTAATGTTAACGCTAACCAGGAAGGTAGGTGAGTCGATACGCATCGGCGATGATATAGAAATCATCGTGAAAGAAATCCGTCGGAATCAAGTTAGAATCGGTATTGTAGCGCCACGTGAAGTCGCTATCTATCGAGAAGAAGTTTATGACACGATTCAAGCTGAAGATGCCGAAGAAAAAGACTCATTGGATAAAAAATCAACAGAAAAAGAAGGTTAAACTTCTTTTCCCCTACGGAAAATAACACTAATTCGGAAATTTTCGTTACGTTTGGCTGGGAGTTGGTAGACGTCGGCACCCATGCGCGTAAGGATTTCGCGCGTTTTCTTCAAGTAAATTTCAGGTTCGTCCCGTTCTTCGTCGATAACGTGAATGTTGAACGCCAAGTACGAGGCGCTTTCATCTAAAACGATTTTCAACGTTCTACTCGAAGACTTCCGGGTACATTTTAACAGTAACTCAAAAAGAACGTTAACAGCAATTTCTCGCTCAGCTGAAATTAATAGCCGGGGATCATGAACATCAATCTCGATATTCATTTCGGTTATCTTTCGCACACGTGCAACTGCATCGCTCAAAACGGCAACGATTGGAATATTATCGAAGACGATACTACGTTGTGGGACGGCATCGAACCCGCCCACCATCGAACTCAAAACGTCGACATTATTCTCGAGTAGTGAAAGTACTTTAGAAAAAGACTCACTTTTTGGATCGATAACTTTTAGGAGACTCGCAGCGCTCGCGATCACCGTGAGCGGCGTGAGCGCTATATCAGGAATTGTTTCCGCGGTACTCGTTGGTTGAGATAAAGAAGTCTGGGTTGGGGTTTTTAAGGGACTTAATTTGACTAGGTACTCAAATGTTGCTGAGAACTCTGAACAGATATGGGATATAGCCACTTGGTAAGATGCGCCATCCAGAGATACCGGTCGACGCCAAAGATTGCTCACTTCCAACGACGCGTCTATCTGATTCACAGAGACGTCCAACTGGAGCGAGAAAAGTAGATCCGCCAAGCATCCCGAATCATGTCCTCTCAGTAAAATTCTAGCTGCCTTGTTTGAAGAAAGTTGTTTTTCCGATCCGTAAATGCAGATTGCATCACCTGCGGCTAACATCACATGTTTCAATCTTGAAACAGCAAGCGCATTAGGAACTTCGGTCGTTAAACCCACTTGAATGGATTTTCCTTTTTGAAGAAATTTTGCGTGGAGTTTGACGCGTTCCCCAGAGATCAAAGAGAAGACTGCCTGAAGTGGATTGGAACTCTTTTCAACTTTTTCCAAAAAGGCTTCGATTTTTTCAGGCGACAAAAAGAAGCTTCCAAGTGAACGCTTTTCAATCTTCCCAATTCCGAGACCAAAAAGTTGGCATGCCGATATATTAACTTCTTTGATCTTATCTTCTGAAATAATCACAAAAGGTATCGGAGAGAACTCGAAGAGCTCAAAAAATCTCGAGTCTCCAATATGGGTTTCCTCCAGATTGATGTGACCGCTTTGCGGGACACCGATGTCGAGAGCGGGCGACTTAGACATACGTCCTAAAACCGTCCGACTTGACTTCTCACGCGGATCGCTCATTAATACCTTGGTTTGATTTAACGCCATTTTACATAATGCAAAAAAAGAAACAAATGATGAAAATATTAATTACAGGAGGTGGGGGATTTCTAGGTTCTGAAATTCTCCGAATGCTTATCGATCGTGGTGATGAATGCCAGTTTGCTGCCCGAGGGGATTATCCAGAAATCAGAGCGCTAGGTGCCACCCAAATACGAGGCGACCTCGCCGATCCAGCAATCGCAAATAAAGCCGTCGCGGGATGCGATGCCGTGATCCATGTTGCTGCTAAGGCCGGCATATGGGGCGGACATGCGGACTACTACAGTGCTAATGTTATCGCGACTCAGAATATTGTAGATGCATGTATCCAACACAACGTGAATTATCTGATCCATACCAGCACACCGAGCGTCACGTTCAATGGAAAAAATGTAGAAAACGGCAAACAAAACATGCCTCATGCCGATTCATTTTTAACCTCATATGCCGAAACGAAAAGCAAAGCAGAACAGATCGCTCTCAATGCGAAAGGCATAAAAGTGATCGCCTTACGCCCTCATCTGATCTACGGCGCCGGGGATCCGAATCTTCTTCCTCGTATGGTTAACAGCCATCGTGGGGGAAAAATTAAAATCATCGGCGATGGAAACAATAAGGTGGATATTACTCATGTAAAAAATGCTGCTATCGCGCACCTTCAAGCACTGGATAGCTTAGTTAGTGGGGTCGTTGAACCGGTCGGAAAAGCCTACTTCATAAGCGATGACGCTCCAGTTAAATTATGGAATTTCCTAGACAGAAGCGTGACCGCACTCGGATACGAAAAGATAAGCGGCCAAGTATCTCATAAAACCGCATTTCGAGCTGCTGGTGTATTAGAAACCTTTCATAAAATATTTCGTCCCAACGTAGAACCAAGAATCACTCGATTCGTTGCCGACCAGATGTCGACAAGCCATTGGTACGATATGGAGCCCGCAAAAAGAGATTTTGGCTACCAACCGGTGATCGATCAAAACGCCGCATTTGAAGATATGATTGAAGACTTAAAAAAGCGCGGGTTTGCGGCGTAGAGTCTATCTTTACCTTCCCCTAAAATGAGTAGGCAAATCCAGCGTTCCAGGTAATACCGCGGGGATAATCTTGTCCGGCATAAGGAACAGTGAACGTTGCATCGAGTGCTAGGCCTTTTGCTACCGGCAAATACTTACCAATTCCCCAATATGCACCAAGGTAAAGATCATGAATTTGATCTCCGTTGTTTTCGGTTCTCTCCGTCGTCCCGGGGTCATCACTTCCCAAAGACCACAACGAACTTACTCCAAGTTTTAGCCAAACTGCGTCGACCGGCGAGCCTGCCATTTCAAAACCAAACTCGAGCTCGTCGCGATAATCGTAATCGGTTGTCTCACCGGAAGCCGAAAGCCGATAGCGATAAAGCGTTCTTGCGGTAAACTGCAGCGCCGGTTTTGCGGCCCACGATGTTTGTTGTTCGGCGGTAAAGTCGAATTGACCCGTGCTCAATGGAATCGAGAGTTGATCCTCATTCGGCGATGCTAAAGGTATTTTCGATTTCAAGTTGATGGTGGTTCCCACTTTATCAAATTTCAACACTTGGTAACCCCCCCCGAGGTATAAGTCGCCTACTCCGACAGAATCGGATTGAAACGAACGATCTTTGAATGTCGAAAATTGAAGTACTGGTAAAAATAGATCAAGCTGTAATCGCTCCAACGGTACAAAACTAGCGCTAATTGAAAGATGTTGGCTCTTGAACTCGCCGCCATTAACCTCGTCAAAAGGTGCCGTATCACCGAGCTCGACTCCCTTATCAGAATCTGTTTGTAACTGGCCCGCAAAAACAGCGTCGGCAGTCCAAGACTGGAAAGCAGTCTTCACAAAGACGCTCCCGGGATTAGACACAAACCCGCCCGCAAAGACAGTACTCGGCGCTAGCAGTATAATCATGACTAGAATTATATTATCAATTATTTTCATCGCTTCCTCTGCCCTATGATTTATTTGGATGCCTCCAACCTAAGAAAAGATTCTGAATTTTCTAATTTGAACGTATTTGTCTAGGATCAAGCCAATCTCGTAATCCGTCGCCCAAAAAATTGATTCCCAAAACAGTAAACATAATTGCCAAGCCGGGGAAAATAGCAAGATGTGGCGTGAGTAAAAAATAGCTCGCCCCTTGATCTAATAGAGCCCCCCAACTGGGTGCGTCCTGCGGTCCGAGTCCTAGAAAACTCAAAGAGGCTTCGGCTAAGATTGCTCCGGCGACTCCGAATGTGGCTTGGACAATAACCGGACCCAAAATGTTCGGAATAATTTCACGATACATGATCCGCGCGTTTCCGAAACCTAAGGACTTTGCGGCTTCGACATATTCTCGTTCTCTTTCAGCTAAAACCTGAGCGCGAACAAGTCGCGCGTAACCAGCCCAACCTGTGATAGATAAAGCGCCGATAACAGCGAGAATACTGGGCTGCTGTGTGACGAAAATCACCAAAATGGCGAGTAAAATTCCTGGGAAAGCCATGAGCGTTTCGGTGGCTCGCATGATCACTTCGTCTACCCAACCTCCAAAATATCCCGATATACAACCAATCGTCGTCCCTAAGATCGAACAAAATGCGACGGTAGATAATCCCACTAAACACGCGACTCGAGCGCCATGAAGTAAAAGAGAAAGTACATCTTTTCCATTTTCGTCGGTTCCCAACCAGTGAAGCGAGGTTGGACCCTCTAGCTGTCTTGCGACATCAATTTGAGTGATTGAAAAAGGTGCAAGCAAATCAGCAAAGATAGCGATAAAAAGAACGCAACCAAGAAGAACTGCACCGAAGATGGGTAAACCCCGTAGTCTTTTTCCAGGGCTGGCGTTAATCAAAACGAATCCTGGGATCAACTAAACTATAAACTACGTCGGTAATAAAGTTTACTATAACGTAGGACAGGGCTATGAAGATGACGGCCCCCTGAACGATCATATAATTACGTTGCTCGATACCGTCCAACAATAAGGTTCCGAGCCCCGGACGCGCAAAAATCTTCTCGACGATGATTGCACCAGTGAGAATGGCTCCAAACTGTAGGCCTAAGACCGTCACGACAGGTACCATAGCGTTTCGAAACGCGTGTTTCATGACTACAACAAAACGCGAGAGTCCCTTCGCTTTTGCGGTACGAACGTAATCTAAATTCAAAACCTCTAACATGCTTGAGCGCGTCATTCTGGCTAGCTTCGCTGCTAAACCTGACCCTAAGGTTATGGCGGGAAGGACTAAGGCACTTAGTCCGGTTACCCCCCCGCCGGGATTCGGTAAGGCCTGTAGCGTGATACTGAAAAGAATGAGCAGCATCGGTCCCAACCAAAAGTTAGGTATCGAGATCCCCAACAAGGCAATGACGGCGGAACTGTTATCAATCCACGAGTAAGGACGCAAAGAGGCTAAAATCCCTAAAGGAAAAGCGATAAGCATGGCTACCAATAAAGATGCCAGTGCCAACTCAGCCGTAGACGGCAAATTAGCGACCAATTTATCTTTAACCGTCACACCACGATCGTCGCATAATTCGCCTAAGGTTCCGTTTCCAACGTCGGACCAAAATAATTTATATTGAGTAAAAAGCGAATCATCTAAATGAAGACAATCACGAAAGGCTTGCTTATCAACTTCTAACGCTTGTTCTCCCAAAATAGATGCTACAGGATCACCAGGCACCGCTCGAATTACGAAGAACACAAGCGTCACAACGCCGAAAATGACGAGTAGGGATGAAAGAAATCGTCTGAGTAGAAAAGGACCCATGGGAAGTATAGGCCTTAGGTTTCGTCGCCGTCATAACCAAAGCGGAGTTTTTCAAGACCGGTAGCTTCAACTTGGCGAATGCGTTCGCGAGTAAGGTTGAGGAGCTCGCCGACTTCTTCAAGCGTGATTCCACCACGTTCGGCAACATCCAGAGAACACGTCTCAGAAAGTTCCCAAACCGCTAAGTCTGGAAAATTAAGTTTAATAGAACCCGTATTTGGATTTACGTCTAAATAGAGGTGATATTTACAAGAGACAAAAGGACAAGGTCGGTCGCCGAGTCTGCAATCGTCGCGTTCTTTAGGACGTAAGTGCTTGAGGTCTTCCAGTACCTGAGAGGCCTCATCTTGTTCTTCGTCGGTTAAACGCTTCAAAGCTATAGTCACGCTTCGGCGGATCCCCTTTCGAGCTCCACGTTTATTCGAGGTTTCACGTTGTTCAGATTCGCTCATAATTGCGAACTCACTTAATAGTAGGTCAGTTTATCGAAAGTATTCGCTAATGCCCCCTCTTGTCAAGACCACACCTATATCAACCTATTTGGAAGAATTGTATTCTTGCCCACATGAAGAGGCGTTTAGGTAGGATATTTCAACCTTAAGAAAGGATACTTTGACGAATTTTAGTTCGTATCCACCTTTTCATATTGTCGAATTTCGTCCGAGCTAAATTCGACCAGAAACTGTTCTTCGATCCAGACATCATAAAGTGGTCCGCCGCATTTGGGTCGAAATCTATTCTCACAACCATAACGATCCGCAACCTCTTTGATCTTACTCATCGGCAAATCAACTTCCAAAAGAAAATGAGTAGAATTGAAATTCTGAACTGTATCCATTTCTTTGAAGTCTGCCCCGTATTCAGTTGGGAACATCAGATAACTATTAGGCAGAAATTCTATAAGATGATTCAAGTTCTCGTCCCAACACGCTCCGTTCATTCGAGGAGATCGAAAGCGCCGAACCTGACCTCCTGTAATCTCTGCTAAAATACTTGCCGCCCGCTCTGGATTGCTCACCGATACCGATACATGTCTTATTTCTACCAACTCACCCTCCAATTTTTAGCATTAATCTCACTCAATATACATAAGCGAAGATGTCGCGAATAGATGAACGATACGAAAAGTAGAAAAAAACTTGGAGGACTGGCTAGCTAAAATCCGCCACCGAAAATGAAATAAACTTCATTAATACCGGCGGCGCCCAACCCACGGGCATAACCCAAGCGCAGATTCCCAAACAAATAATAAGCGAATTCCAAATTCAAGGAGACCTCGACTCCAAAACCCGTTAACACATCTGCATCGGCCAAAAAACCATCGTAGGCTGTCCCACTCTCAAGAAATAACGAACCTTTAATTTGTCTTAAATAAAGGGGCACCAACTCAAAACCCGAGGTGAAATCATAAATGGGGAATCGATATTCCAACCCAGCCAAAGCAAACTGAGACCCTTTGCGCACACTAGGTTCAAACCCCCTAACGACATATTGACGTCGCTGCTGTTGAAAAACTAAACTTGTCAGAATATCTTGCGGTGAATAACCGCCCAATGAATACCCACGCGGCGAAAGATCGATCCCCAAAGAAATCGCACTATCAAAACTAAAATTAAATGCGTGTCGTTTCCACCAAGGATTTGAAAGATACCCGTCGAAACTAAAGGAAAAGGAATTCGTTTGATAGTCAGATCCTAGCAATGGATCCATTATATTTAATGACAACGATGCAGATACCCCCTCACTCGCCGTTACCGAAAGAGGATGAGCTCCGGCGTTCGAATACGATAAGGAAATTGACGCGGTATTAAAAAAGCCGAGGTTGGGTTTAGAGGGTTCTAAATCACCCGGTTCATGATTCACAACAACCTCATCTGCGTAGTCGTTATATTCAACACGAAAATTCAAAGCTAGGGTTAGGTTATCGTCCAGCGAGGAAAATGGATAAGAAAGGCGACCCGTTGCCGTGTATTCTTCAAGAGTAAATGGGATGTACTTCGACTCGGCGAAAAGCGAACGGCTCGATAAACGTTCCCGAAAAGAACCAGACAGAGATGCCGAAACCGGTAATCCACCATATGAATATAGAAAACCTAAGTTAGAACTTTTGTCTTCTGGCGTTTGCCCCAAGGTAAATCCACCGGAAATCTCGTAAATGTGCTTACGAACTGGATCGTACCCGCTAATCGTACCGCCAAATCCAGATCCCCCAGTCACAAAACCGGCTTGAGGATTGAACAATAGCGGCAGCAAATAGTGCGATGGGGAATAGGGTTCATCAGTGAAAAGAGAATCATCGACTTCAGGATAACGCATCGCTAAGTCTTCTTTTTCTGAAAAGCTAGCGGGGGGAGCATTCTTACTCTTTGGCAAGCTCGCTACATCATAACCCTTTGCCTGAAAAAGAGCCCCATAAATCTTTGAGTTGTCCGATGACACGATGGGCGTGAACATTCCCGAGACCACATTCGATTCTCGCGAAACTTTCTTGGTATCTACATCTACGCTGTAAATGTTGAACACTTTAGTTCGGTCCGTTGAGAAATAAACTCGATTGTCAGTATGCCAATAAGGATCTAAATCTAGGGCAAAATCATTAGTTAATCGATCGCGCTTACCATTTTCCAAATCCAAGACCCACAAATCGCGTTGACGTTTATCTAAACGCCACCAGCTAAATACGAGCCTCTTTCCGTCAGGAGAAAATGCCGGCGAAGCGATCTGTTGCCATCTTCCCTCTTCTTTTCCATCGAATTCAGCCAAGCCCGAGATAAGAATTTTCGCTTTTCCTGACATGCGTTTAATATCTCGGCTTACCAACTCCATCGTTCCATTTCGATTCCTAACGTAAACGATCTGCTTACCATCAGGCGAAATCGCTGGTTCGCGCGCACGCTCGCCTTTGGTCAACTGATGTACGGAATCATTTTTGGAATCCCATCTAAAAATATCCCGATAGCTATAGATGCTTTTGAAGACCACCGATTGTGTGAAATAAAGATATCGACCTGTTGGATCCCAACTATAGCCTGGGCTGGCCTGGGAAAGTTCAAACAAGCTCTTTAGAGAACCATCATCTTGAATCTCGACGATTTCCGGATTCGATTCAAAATCGTATTTCTGAAAAGTGAGTTTATTACCGCGGCGTTTTAAGCTGCGAGAATTACCGCCTTCGGTTGTTATTGGTGTGGTGGCACTCCTTCCGCTCGCGATAACTCTTAGCCTTTTTGCTTGAGCCTCAGCGAGAAGAGAAGCGTTCCATTCTTCCCACATCTCGGTAAAGGTATCATCGATCAACTCTTTAGAAACGGTGTTCATTGACCAAGGAATAATTCGCCGACCAAAAGCACGATGAAAACGTGCGGCAAAATCCTCTCCGTGTTTTTTAAAAACGTAATCTAAAAAAGAACTTCCATAAAGATAGGCAACTCCCCCACTGGGCCAAGCTATAGGCGCATTGGAGGTCGCTCCCAGATCAAATAGAGAGTTCTCTAAGGCTGCGGCCCTAAGATACATCTGGAAAATAGAACTATCCACGCGCCCACCTTTGGTGCGACGTGACTCATGATAAGTCGCTAACCCTTCGGTATACCAACGAGGCAAAAATTGGTTCGGCGACCACTGCTTACCGATTACGCGATTTACCTCAGCCGGCGCACCTACAATCGTATCCAAATGCAAGACATGAACATATTCGTGAAAGACCAGAATCCGCAACCAATCGTCATAAAAACCGAGGACAGATTCGGACTCCGGCGCCATCCCGTAAATATTGATGTGGGAACGACCAAAAACCGTTGCTGAACCATTCGCTGAATCTCCCTTATCGTTAATTACAATATGGGTTCGCGATACAGGCTCCCAATCTAAAACAGGAGCCAAAATAATATGGGCTTCTTCCGCAACAATAGCTACTTTATAAGCGAGGTCTTCCACTCCGGTGTAATAATGTACAAAAAAATGTGGAGTAGTAATCGTTCGATATTCTAAGGAAGCATCATCACGGGCACAGACAGAACTTGAATAGGAAAAGGTAAATAGGAATACGAAGGGAACGAACAATATTCGATAAAATTGCTTGTTCAAAACCGTTTTCTCAAGGATTTCTCTCCGAAAAAAAGAAATAGATAACCGGCAATTAGTGGAGTGATAAGTCCGATTACCCCAGCGATAATTTGAGTCAGGCTGAGAGTATAATCTCCGCTTTCGAATCCATTTCCTAGATTCAAAGTAAAGCGAAACGTTAATACAATCATAACTAAAATTACTATCATCCCCAGTATCATATATATTACCGCGCCAAAGCTGGACGCGATTTTCGCCGAATTTGCATTATGAAATTGTGGATAGATCGCACCAATGCCGACCGCCATCGCACCTGTTCCTATCGCTATGATAAAAATAATCAAACTGGCTAGGATACAAAATAACATATTTTGATACACCAACAGATTGGATGCCCAAATGAGTAACTGACCTACGACAACGGTGGGTAAGATTCCTCCGATGAGTTTACCTTTTAAAAAATCGTTTAAGGTGACTGGCGCCTGCATAATTAACCAAAACGACCTCCCCTCCAAACTCACGGCGGGAAATAGAAATCGTCCCCCCAGCGCAACGATTACGAAACCACACGCAACCAAGTTGAAAAAGTATAAACCGGCGTCACCAAATAGTTTTTCATCGGCAGCTATCTGGAAATATTTGTAATTCACCAAATAAATAACCAAGATAGCAATAACAATGATCAGCTGGGACCATTGACTCGGATCTCGAACAAAAATAGTTCGATCTTTTCGAATAAGCTGTTTTAAGTTTGAAACCACTTTCACGTCTTTAGCTAAGGCATGTAGACGCTGTTCCAGGGATGCTTGTCGACTTGTCTTTCGCTTCAAAAACCAGTCCCGCGCTTTGGTAACCGCGCTCATTCCATGTCTCCCCTCCTGAGCTTTAGAATAGCCACGCGCGTAATAAGGGCGATGAAGCCAAAGGGCCGTAAAAAATAATACTGAGGGCGTCAACACCAACATCCCGAGAGCATTCAAGTCAACATTTAGGTCTCCGTTCATAAGAGGCATTACGACTTTAACGCACCAATCGCTGGGCAACCAAATACTGCTTGGCGCGCTCAACAGAGAAATGATTTCGCCGATAGATTCAAAACTATCGGGGTTCAAAAGTTGTTCGGGACGCATCGCTCGAATAACAATGAACAGAACAGCAAAAGTTGCAATTCCCATAAACATAAACGCGTTTTTTGCCCGGTCAGCGGCAAGAATATTCGTAAGCCCCAACGAAAGCATCGATGCTATTGCCGTTGGAATTGCGACAAAAGGAATAAGAATTCCAACGAGTGAAACGTAGTAGTACCACGGTGATTTAACGGCCATACCAATCCCGAAAAAGATCGGAAGCCCAAAGACAAAGAGCACCCAAGAACTCTGACCGAGAGCCTCTAGAAAACGTGCCGTAAAAAGCTGATCTTTTGGAATCGGTTGAGCACGTAAAAATTCAAGCTCGTCGGCCAGGTAGAAAGTGCTGAAGGTCGTAACCACATTTGAAAAAGAAAGCAGACCTAAAAACACCAAAAAAGTTATTGAAACCAGCTTCTGAACCAAAAGAGCGCCGACGAGCTGAACGCCCAATGCCTGAAATGCCAACCAGTTTGCACCTCGAAATAGCATAAACCAAAAGAAGATACTCAGAATCAAAAAGGCGGGTATCCGATGCCGACCTCCTTGCCCTTTCCGAAAACCTCCCCGAAGCGCTTGAATTTTTACGAACAAAAGTTTCCAAATCATGGCTATACCTCAGGTTCGGTGTTTCCAAACCGTTGTGATACAGCGTTATCTCTTTCTTGTTTGGACTCTTCTGTGATTTTCAAAAAAACTTGTTCCAACGATCCGTCGTCCTCACCTGATTTTTCTCGAAGCTCACTCAAACTTCCTTGAGCAACGATCTTTCCGTGATTAACGATTGCAATCTCATCACACACTTCTTCGGCAACTTCCAAAGTATGAGTGGATAACAAAATCGTCATTCCGTCTTCTTCAGTGAGCGACTTAAATAGCTTTTTGACCAAACGATGGCCCTTCGGATCCAGACCAACCATAGGTTCATCAACGACAAGAAGCTTTGGTTCTGGCAAGAGCGCACCCGCAAAGACCACACGTTGCTTCATCCCATGAGAAAAACTCTCGATCAGACCATCAGCCCATTCAGAAATTTCGAATAACTCCAATAGTTCCTTAATACGTCGTGCCGCATGCTCGCCGGACATATGATAAAGACCTCCAATAAAACGAAGATATTCGAAAGCCGTTAATTTATCATAAACATAAGGCCGGTCTGGAATAAATCCAGTAACCGATTTGGTATAAGTGGGATCAACTGAAGTGTCGACGCCATCAATAATAATAGTTCCGGATGTCGGCTCTAACAAACCGGTGATCATTTTTAAAGATGTAGTCTTCCCCGCCCCATTTGGACCAAGCACACCAAAAACTTTGCCAATCGGTACTTCCAAATTGAGTCCGTCGACAGCAGTAAAACTTCCGTATTGCTTCCGTAGCTTTCTTAGAGAAACGATATGTTCACTATTTTGTTCTGTCATTTGATTTCCAAAAAATTAATTAAAATCAGCACTCTGCCCCTTTGAGTTTTGTAAGTCCGGCTTATATGGATTTACTTTTACGCGTCCTAGGAGATTGAGAATTCTAGGAGATTCGGGAAGCAGGGAGGAAAAGAATCGAATCGTATTCGGTTGAACCTCACCCGATTTTTCCGTGGGATCTAATTCCATGAAACGTTTTCCGTCCCAAAATTCAATCCATTGATGAGATACAAACTTTCCAGCACCATCAGCTTTCACCCCATAAACAAATCTTGCAGGTAACCCTGACCTACGCAGAGCCGCGACTGAAACCAGTGAAAACTCAGTGCAATCCCCCTCGCCGGACGACCAAATGACGCTAGCGGGTAGGGGTGCAACTACCGAAGACACCTTCATCTTGTCGTAAACCTTGCGAACAATACTACGAGCAATAGGAACGACTGCCATACCGGACGCTGACTGCTTCGTCCCAGACGCGTTTTTACCCAAAGTGAACGCCTTGTCGTTAAAGTCTATTCTAGTTGTCGCAGCTAAAGCGAGCGCCTCTTCTTCGGGGCTAAGAGTTGTGAGGGAGTTCATCGACGCAGTATCAATAACTGCGCCTTCTTTTGTCCATTCAATTAAGGTTTGCGAGTGACTCGCTAAACTCAAGTCATCGTTCTCACTAATTCCAGAAATAAGAAATCGTGACGGCGTTGTCTGGTTAAAAAAGGCGCTCCCAAGTTCTAAGTCAATTCCCTTTCGGTCTTCTTTTTTTACATTTCTCATCGCCCAGGCCCGAGCTTTTCCGAGAGTCGGTGTCACCCGTGTAGCAATAATTTCGAAAGGAAACTCCTGGATGACAACCTGTCCCTCGTTGTCGATGTAGACATCCAACTCGTTACCAGAAACTCGCTGACGAAAATGTCTCGCTTGAATTTTTTCCCCGTAAACTTGGACGGTGGTAGTTCCAATGAACTCAAAGACAAGTTGGTTCATCCCGAGAGACGTAGCATCGAAAAAGTCCTCTTTATACACATCTCCGGGTTCAAACTCATCTGCCATCGCCAATGCTCTATAAACGTGAGTAGACAGTTTAGGAGCTTTTTTTAGATTCAACGTCCGATTCATTTGATCCAAATTACTTGTGAGCACTACCTTATTCCCTTCTACTTTGGCATCCAATGAAATTTTCTTTTTAGCGACATGTGTGGATGCGTTAACCTTACGTATAGTACCGTCTGGCCCCATGGTACTTTTGATCGTACTTCGAACCGCTCCTAACGGTTTAACGCTCACAAATAATTCATATTCGAAAAGCCAATCGGCCCCCAAGCTGGTCCGTGTCTCATGGACGAATCCAATCTCTTCGTCGGCGCGACGTAAGATCATCCATGACTCCCCCTCCACCAACTGTACTTCCTGTGCTTTTACGCTAATAGTACTCTCAGGCGCGTAGGCCTTCCAACCGACGTTGATTACGAGTGCCAACCAGCCCAACACGACCAGGCCACCAATGACATCAAAGACCTTCAAATATATCTCCTATTGATTCACATGCTTTGGATGCAGTATAACCAAATCTCTCGTCACGAACATGAAAAATAAAAATGACGTTAGAATATAGAATGAGCCTTTAGGTATGTCCGAAAATAAATCGACACGATTCCAATTTAATTTCGCTGGTGTAGAAATCGAACTTGAAGGCAAAGACGAGTTCGTCATTGAAATGTATCAAAAAATCCTTAGCGATGTGGAACGTGCCCAAGGAGAAATGCGCCTCGACTCTGATACGACCAACGATAACTCATTAAGCAAAAAAATTATCTGGATACATAAATGCACACCCATGATGAAAAAAGTATACATGTCCAGTGGCGATGAACTCAAAAAACAGCCTCTTTTAAATTTTATCGATTTACAGGGTGTCGAACTGATTTATTGTGACGAGGATGCTTTCCCAAGCATCTTACCTGAGGAGTTTGCAGGGAATACCCTCTGGGCAGAACTTACCACTAAAGGAAAGATGTCAATCGCGAATAAACAAGACGGAAAAGCATGAGTTTATTTGACACTCATGCCCATTTAGATTTTCCTTTTTTGCGCAATCAATTAACGGAAGTGCTCTCTCGCGCTGAAGAAGTCGGTGTAAAAAAAATCGTTACCATCGGAGCGAGTCGCGGGTTGCAATCCAACATAGACGCCGTCGCGATCGCAGAAGAGTTCGAAAATATTTGGTGCTCTATTGGTCTACATCCACTCGACGTCGGCAAATCTGACGTTGATGTGTATGAGGACATTGTCGCCCGCTTTTCAACACACGAGAAAGTCGTCGCTGTAGGAGAGACCGGATTAGACTATTTTTATGACAGAGCGCCGCGCGACGAACAAAAAATATTTTTCCGCAAACAGCTTCAACTTTCAAAAAAGCTAAATAAGCCCATCATCATACACGCGCGCGATGCAGACGAAGATACGATTGAAATCCTGAAAGAGGAAGGAGTCAAGCGAGGCATTCTACATTGCTTTACGGGGTCACAATGGATGGCTGAAGAACTCGTCAAACCCGAACTCGATTTCTATTTGTCTTTCTCAGGGATCGTCACCTTTAAAAACGGTAAAGAACTCCTCGATATCGCATCAAATATCGTTCCAATCGACCGCATTCTTGTTGAAACAGATTCACCCTATCTTGCGCCGACTCCACATAGAGGAAAGAAGAACGAACCGGCTTTTGTTTATCATACCGCCTCCATGATTGCCGAATCAATGGAACTCACCTTCGAAGAATTTAGTAAGCACACATATGAAAATGCTCATCGTGTGTTTAACCTAGAACTATAGTGGAACCTTTTACTTTCTTTATCATCATCGTTTCGCTGATTTCGAGTGGAGCCATCGGCGCCGGTGCGATGAAAACGCTCAAGAAGAGGAAGAGGAAGGCCTTTTATTCAGCGCTATCTCAAAACCGTATACGAGTACTGAACCAAGACCTTTCGATCTTCGCACTTTTTTGGGACCTTGGCGTTAGCGATTACGCCCTCGAAATTATGGCGGCCCAAAAAATTCTCCCGCACGACTTGGACGACGTACCATCTTGCTTGGTTCAACTTGAATACCTCGTACAAAATTACGAAACATACGGCGCGTTCTCTCAAGACATGCTGGAAGCCATTCAAGAGTTTTACGATCTACACAAAGATGTTGGCCCTCGACGACAAGTCCCTGCACTACAAAGTGCAGATCGGAAGTCGATCAAAATCTCCGCGGTAGCCGAATCTAATGCGCTCGTCCCCTACCACGATCCTACTTTAAACTTGGACCATGATATCGATGGTAGAGTTGCCGCTCGGAGCGGAGATATTCCTATGTTAGGGTTTGGGAGTGATGGGGATGTCATCGATATCGACCAGGTAGGAGTGGTCAACGCTTTGGATTTTCTGGAAGGCCTATTTTACGGATCGTTCGGGAATAAACTCGATAAATGGTTCAAATTGCGACAACTAAGGCAACTGAAATCAAATCTCGATAGAGAACTTGTTGGATTCCATCAATACTTCGTTAATCAGATGAAGTGTGTGCCCCATTTCGTAGACCACATATACGATGTCTCCAAACGATGGAAGCGCGAAAAAAATCGAATCGAGGCGCTGAGAATCAAACGACCTTGGGCAGCAAAACCCTGGTCAAGAGTTGCCGATCTCCTTGTTGATAGATCTATCGATGAAGCAAACAGCCTACAACATAAAGCTAAAATGAACGTGGACACGACGCTTGCGAAAATATCCTCTACGGCGGGTACTGGAAATCGTTCGCTTGCGGGATATTTGGTTTATCTAAATCACCATGCTTTCTTCGCCGGACGATCCGAGGGATACGGTGAAGGCGTACGCAAAATTGAGGCCGCGGCTTATCATGTTCAACAAGAAATCATGTCTTTGAAAAGTAAGGGAGTTATCTAATGAGAACGAAAATGATATCGATGGTGAAACGGATTCAAGACGAAATCTGCTCCGCGATTGAAGAACGGGAAGACGGAAAGTTTCGAGAAGATATTTGGGAACGCGAGGGGGGCGGAGGTGGCCGTACTCGTGTCATCCAAAATGGTTCCGTGTTCGAAAAAGCAGGAGTAAATTTCAGCGAGGTCTATGGAACACTATCACCACAGGCAGCAAAAGAAATGGGAGGCGGCCACGATTCGGACGATCTAACTTTTTTCGCGACTGGAATAAGTTTGGTGATGCATCCACACAACCCCTTTGTTCCAACGGTACATGCGAACTTTAGATATTTTGAACGCGGTGATGGTTCAAGCTGGTGGTTTGGAGGTGGGGCCGACCTCACGCCAAGCTACCTTTTCGAAGAAGACGCAATACATTTTCACCAAACCTTTAAAACCGCATGCGATAAACATGATCCGACCTATTTTCCCAAATACAAAAAATGGTGCGATGAATATTTTTATATAAAGCACCGAAAAGAATCGCGAGGAATCGGCGGCATCTTTTTTGATAACCATAAAGCTCCAAATCAAGAAGGTGCCTTCGAATTTACAAAGGATTGCGCGGAGGCATTTCTCCCGTCTTATCTCCCAATCTTAGAAAGACGATTAGGAAGCGAGTTTACTAAAGAAGAAAAAAAATGGCAACAAATTCGGCGCGGACGGTATGTTGAATTTAACCTAGTTTACGATCGCGGAACTAAGTTCGGACTAAATACTGCAGGACGAATCGAATCGATCCTAATGTCATTACCGCTTACGTCTCGATGGGAATATTCTCACGTACCCGAAGCGGGGTCTCGAGAAGCGGAATTAAGAAAAGTTCTGATGGCTCCGCGAGACTGGGTATAGATACAATTGTCATCCGAAACAAGTTCGACTAAACTCGCCAATCAGCTTCTAAAATCAGGAAAATAGACATGCAAATTGGGCAGTTTACTTTGATTGAAAAGATTGGTCACGGTGGCACGAGTCGCGTCTGGCGCGGCGAGCATGTCATTCAGAAAACCCCCGTCGCTATCAAGGTCATGAACGAGGCTTGGATCAAGCAGCAAGGAACCGCCGCTTTTCAACACGAAGTTCAAACGATGGCCCGCCTCAATCATCCTGGTATCGTAAGAATTTTTGATTCCAATATCGTTAGCAAAGAAGCAGAAAAACAATCTAACGGTGTTCTAAAAGCTGGAGCGCCTTGCGTTATGATGGAGTTTGCCGAACATGGGACGCTGCATTCGTTAAAAAGAGAGCTAGATTGGGAAGGTTTACAATTCGTAATTCATTCAATTCTAGATTCTCTTTCACACGCTCACGCAAGAAAGCTACTCCATAGTGATCTCAAACCCGGCAATATATTAGTTACAAAACACGATAATAGGACGCAAATCAAACTTGCAGACTTCGGCCTCGCCTACGCGTTGAATAGGGCTATCGATAGTTCAAAGGTCCTCACGACATCGGGAACCCCCCGCTATATGTCACCGGAACAAGCCAAGGGCCGACCTCGTGACTTCGGACCTTGGACCGATTTGTACGCTCTAGGATGTGTACTGTATCGAATCATCTCTGGTCAGCCGCCCTATTCCGGTGAAGTTGAATACGTTTTAAAGGCACACGTCTTTGACGATCTTCCAGACCTTAAATCTGACTTCGAGCTTCCAGCATGGTTTATGGATTGGATGAGAACTTTGATGGCTAAAGACTGGAGCAAACGCTTTCGTTGTGCAGCCGATGCTATGTATACCTTCAATCTTTTTTCCGAACGTACGGCATCAAAGATTTCGTTTCCATTATCTACCGAAGACCAGAATAATTGGGATGAACCTACAATTTTAGATACCAGTACTATCGTGATGCCCATCACAAACGACGATGTTCCTACCGGCGAATGGAGCCCCGTGGTTAACGCCCTCGCTGGCACAATCGCAACCTTTCCCAAACACTGGGCATCGACCCAAAATGAACGACTTTCCGCAAAGATTATCGGCACTGGTCTCGCCCTTTTTGGTGTTAGAGATATTCCCTTCGTCGGACGTGAAAAAGAGCGAGACCGATTATGGCAGACCCTGGAAGAAGTCCATCGAACCCAGACCTATCGTTCCCAAAGTATTGTCGCAGCTAAAGGCGCAGGCAAATCATCTCTTGGTACATGGTTCGCACGTCGCGCAGACGAAACAGGAAGCGCAAGGTCTCTACTGATTAAACACAACTATCCACCTGGTCCCAATGACGGTTTGGTTGCCGCTATAAAGACGCATCTGCGATGCGATAACTTGAGCGAGCGAAAGATACGTGGCCGAATCGAAGGTCTGTTTAAGCGTACCGGAGGTCTGAACGAACAAGACCTCTTCGATTGTCGCGCTCTCGCGAGCGCGCTGGCTTCCGCGGATCGAGGACTCGACGAAGAATCCGAAGAAAAAATTCAGTTTCAAAGCCGACGTGAATTATTTGTAACCCTCAAACGCGTTATGAGTCGAATGACCCTTTGGCGTCCACTCATCGTCATCATCGACGATGCGCAATGGGCGGATGAAGCTCTCGGTTTCGCAGAATATCTAAAAGAAGAAGGTGATATTCCAATCATGGTGCTTGCGACAATTCGTGAAGAGGAAAAAGCGAATAAACCCGAATTAGAAGGATTAATCGACGACGAAATACAGCTCTCAGTTTTGAACGCGGCTGAACACCACCGATTAGTAGAAGAGCTGCTTCCTTTGGAAGCGAATCTTGTCAGCGCGATCGCAAAACGAACAGCCGGCAATCCTTTATTTGCGGTACAACTCATCGAAGATTGGGTCCAACGAGGGATCTTTGAGTTCTCCAACGACGGCTTTATCCTTCAGTCCGGTTCCGAACTTAGACTGCCCGAATCGATCCACCAAGTTTGGACCGCACGTTTTGAAAAACTAAGTCAGATTTTTCCTAGCGCTACATCATTACTTTTTGTGGGAGCCATTCTGGGCCTTGAAGTCGATCAAAGCGAATGGACCTCAATCTGTAAACGATTAGGATTTGAGATTGCCGACGGGCTGCTCGCTTACTTGACCTCAAGTCGTTTGGTTTCCGTCTCAGATAGAGGATGGACGTTCACTCACGCGATGTTACGTGAAGCCATACTTGAAAACGGAAGCCCTACCCAAACTGCAAACGAAGTGAATCTCACTGTCGCAACATTTTTAAATGAGCTCAAAAACGACTCACCCAACCATAAACTTCGAATCGCCCACCATTTTATCGAAGCGAATGTACTCGAAAAATCTCTACCAGCCTACACGTCCGCTGCACTGGAGTTTATTGTGCAAGGGGAATATCGCGACGCTCTCAATACTATCGACAAGTATGAAGACATTCTTCGACGATTGGACACGCCCAAAACAGACCCACTATGGGGAAAATTATTATCACAAAAAATCTGGGCTCGATACGAGTTATCCGATCCCATAGAACACGATCTCGCCGATTGCGTTACCCAAGCCCGTCAACCTGGTTGGGAGGAGGTATTACCCCAGTTAATCCTTCGATATGCAGGGGATCTAACACGTCGAGGTCAGTTCGAAACCGCTATGGCAGAAATTAGAGACGTTCTAACGATGGATCTAACGCCTAAAGATCGATTCGATTGTTTTGCTGCGTTGTCAGTACCTGCATTCTATCTAAACCAGTTAGAACAGAGTGTGAACTACTTGAAAGATGCAGAAGATTTACTACCGAAGATAGAGGAAAATCTGAAATTTGAACGCAGATTAGCCACGATGATTACCTTTCCCTTAATCAAAATGAATAAATTGGCTCTCGCGGAAAAATACGGAAGACGTGCTATCGAACTCTCCGTTGCACTGGGGAGTAAATACGCAGAGGGTCGAAGTTGGACTCAAATAGCCAGTATTGCGATGTCAATGGGTAAGGTTGAGGCCGCAATTGATGCCAGCAAAAAGTCAATATTTC
Source organism: uncultured bacterium (assembly GCA_937981985.1). Classification (GTDB taxonomy): domain Bacteria; phylum Myxococcota_A; class Bradymonadia; order Bradymonadales; family Bradymonadaceae; genus CALJNB01. The sequence goes on along the minus strand of CALJNB010000063.1, from coordinate 15,096 downwards.
TTCTGAAGGCTATTGGAGCTTGGCGCGTTTGTTATGCTCAAATAGGTCTTGCTCAAATATATTTACTGCAAGGCGAATACAAGCTAGCCCTGACTGAGTTCGAAGAGATGAATAATTCTAAAGTAAAGGACGTGTTCAACGACCGTCTCCAACTCCGAAACCGTTTAGGAAAGGCCGTGGCCCACGCCGGTTTAGGCGCTTGGTCAGAGTTTAACTCCTACTTATCGGAGGCTCGCCGACGGATATCCAACGCTGAAAGCATAGAACACGAAATTATCACGCTTTTAAATTACGGAACCAAAATCTGTCACGAAAATAACAAGAACGAAGAATTGATCGAGCTTTATCGGATCAAGATAAAATCTTATCAACTCCTAAAACTTTCTAAAGAGGTAGAGGAGACAAAAAAGATCCTTTCAGCATTGGCGAAAAATGTGACCTGATATCTGTGGGACTAAAGTTTATGAGATTAGCCAGACGCAGCCCCATCTGAATCAAACTAGACACTCATCACCATAGTAAAGCAAACCAAACTTACACCTCTCACATCTACGTTCTTTTCCTCTATTTCTACAAAACCCATTTTTTCATAAAATCCTTTCGCACTTATCGTTGCGGTTATGGAAATCTCCAAAGCACCTGAGGACTTGATATAATCCATCGCCCGTTCAAGAATTTCTCGGCCGATTCCGTGCCCAGCTATTTTTCGGGTAAAGTACAAACCCGCGATTTCCCCCCTACCATCCTCATGAATCTGAGCGTGACAAAACCCCTCAACTTTCCCTTCCACCTCCACAACCCAGTGAAATTCGTGAAGCACGGACCGGGCCCAAACTTGCAAACTATAATTTACGTCGGACCATCTATTCACTTGTTCCTCGGTATAGTCTCGAGAACAAAGTTCAAGAATGGACCGCTTATGAGCCTCAATCACTTCGTCTAAATCGTCCATTTTGGACTTGCGTATCACATAGTGCATTTCTCTTCCTAGGCTCCAGTCAAAGATCGTTGCCGATATAGTAACCGACATTTACATCATTTAGTAAATGAAATTACTTTCCTTTCTATTCCTATCCAAAAACTAATTCAATTTTTTAAAAAATCCGAATAAATCGTTGACTATTATTTTTCGCCGCGTTAGCAATATTGAAGAGACGGGATAATTATCCCGATTATTTTATCCTTTTAGAAGGTGACAGACAATGAAAATCAAACGCCAAGCCCTCTCAGTGGCCATTGTATGTCTAATCAATAATCCGATTATTGGCGCCGATATGTACACCCACGGTGTCGACACACTGGCCCATTTTTCAAACGCGTTTTCGCGTTTGGCAATGTTTCCCGTCAATAGAGGTCTGCCTCGACGAAACTGATTAAGTTAATCGCTTAGCGTTTTTGACCGCAGTTCGTCTCGATACTGCGGTTTATTTTTACCCGCAGTATTTAAAATAGGTCATCGCGCCTGTTTAGGAATAAAGGAGTAAAAATGACACAATTAAATAAAAATGAAAATGGATTAAGCAAAGGCTCTCTAAAAGAAGTTGCACACATCGCTTGGCCTCTCGTAATCAGCATGTTGTCCTACACTGCAATGGGGGTTGCCGATACGCTTTTTGTCGGATGGTTGGGTGTTTCGCACCTCGCCGCGGTTGGAGTAGCAACGACGGTAATCTTCACAATCAATGCGTTTTTCTTCGGTGCTATACATGGTATCAAAATTTACGTTTCTCAAGCGACTGGCGCCGAGCTACACACGAAGGCCATTCGTATAGCATGGTTAGGGATTTTGTTGGCCGTTCCACTCGGGTTAATCGTCATTGCCGGAGGAGGATTCGACGCATTCATCTTCGGTATCATGGGTGGAAGCGAACAAGTTCAAAGTTTCGGGCGCTTGTACTTTTCGATACGTGTTTTAGGCGCGCCGATCTTTTACGTTTATCTTTCAATATCTGACTTCTATCAAGGAACTGGAGATACCAAGACGCCGATGAAAATCAGCCTTCTGGTGAACGGGTTAAATGTAATTTTCGACTTGGTTTTGATCTTTGGTATCGGAAGTATCCCCGGATTGGGAATCGCCGGTGCAGCATGGGCAACCGTTTTAGCTATCCTTGTTGGTACCATACTGATCTTAGTTAAATTTCTAAGACAGTACGGTTGGGTAGGACGACTCCGAGTAGAGGAACTCAAAACCCTTGTGAAATTGGGTTTTCCAATCGGTATGCGCTACCTGCTTGAGATTGGTGCATTCGCGTTTTTTACCGCGATCGTATCTCGGATGGGTACGGCCGAAATGGCGGCAAACCAAATCGCGATTAAGATCGCTAGTATTGGTTTTTTGCCCGGACATGGAATCGCTGAGGCAGCTGGTGTGCTAACGGGAAGATACGTCGGAGCCAAAGATGTTCCATCAGCGCGTCGATCGCACAAAAGCGCTTTGAAGATCTCGTTGGTTGTCATGACGAGTTTCGGAGTCATCTTCTGGCTGTTTTCCGAACCACTTATTCACATCTTTCAAGAAGATCCTGAAGTGGTCAGAATTGGAACGCAGCTTTTGATTATAGCCTCGTTCTTCCAGATTTTTGATGCATTCTTAATGACCGCATCGGGCTCGTTGAACGGTACCGGCGATACGAAATTTACCATGTACGCGTCGATCTTGGGTTCCTGGTTTGTACTTGTTCCATTGGCCTACTTACTTGGAATAACCCTCGATTTGGGCGTGCAAGGTGTGTGGGTCGCGTCGCTTATTGAAGTCCTTGTAATCAGCACAATCCTACATCGCCGCTTCGTATCCTCTAAATGGGAGGACAAGGGCGTCATCTCTTAATAATGACAGCAGTTCCCTAAATTTAGGTCGTTGTTTCTTTCGGGTTTCAATTGCCGTACTGCTTCTTTGTGAATAAACAAGCAGATGAAATCAACGTAGTTTTCGACCTCCTTCTAAGGGGCCATCGGGACGCTCCCATAAGAGAAAGAAATGGACGAGACAACTCAACCAAAAGAAAATTCGGCGCAACAGGTAGATATGGATTTAGGAATGGCGGTCGATCGTCTAGATTCCTGGGTTGATAGCTTCATTACTTCCTTACCCAATATTGTAAGCGCATTCATCTTATTGGCCATATTCTATGGTTTGAGCCGTTTAGCGCAACGCTTAGTAAATCGCTATTTTGACAACATAGATCGAGAGAATCTGGGAAATATGCTCGCCGGGTTCGTTCGTTGGGCCGTATTGGTATTGGGATTTTTATTGGCCGCAACAATCGTTGTTCCCACGCTCAATCCAGGTGATTTAATTTCTGGCTTGGGGGTAAGTTCGGTAGCAATCGGTTTTGCATTCAAGGATATTTTACAGAACTGGTTAGCGGGATTGCTAATTTTATTACGTCAACCTTTGGAAGTTGGAGCGAATTGAAACCCGAGCAACGATCATTAAAACCTACAACGGCGAACGCGCGGTTATTCCAAATAGCGAAATTTACACTAACGCCGTATTAGTAAAGACGGCGTACAAGTTACGCCGCAGTGAATACGACATTGGAATTGGATACGGCGACGATATAGATGAGGCCTGTGAAGTACTTAAAAAGGCTGTCGGTGACGTAGTTGATGTGGAAAACGATCCAGCGCCAGAAGCAATACCTTGGGACCTAGCCGCGAGCTGGGTAACGATTCGTGTGCGATGGTGGACCGAGAGTACCCGTGTCGATGTCGTGCACGTAAAAGGCGCAGTAATTAAAGCGATCAAAAAAGCATTAGACGAATCGCGAATCGATATGCCTTATGAAACCTATATCCAATTAATGCACGATCAAACCGAAGACCGGGACGGTCAACCCGGACTCCAGCGCGAGGGATGGCCAGAACCCAAGGAAGGTAGCGTCGAACCTGCCTGGAAAATACGCAATTCTAAAACCTAAGACTGCTCTTATGGACAAAGTTTGGCGAGCGATTTCCATATTCTAATTTTTATGAAGCGCTTCCAGAATAAGCTGAGCGGGATGAAGGGCAATTTTCGAAACCCCGTCTTTGATCTGATGACGACAAGAAGTGCCCGGCGCGACGACTCGCTTTTTTGTTTTACGAAGCGCTGGAAAGAGAACAAGCTCACCGATTTTCATCGATACTTCGTAGTGTTCTTCCTCGTACCCGAAAGATCCGGCCATCCCGCAACATCCGGTAGCTAAAGTTTCAATCTCGTATCCGAAAAACACCAAGGCTTTTTCGGTCCCTGTTGTACCTACCAATGCTTTTTGATGACAATGCCCGTGCAATACTAAAGGCTCGCGATCGCCTTGGAACGCGTAAGCAAGATCTTCAAGTCTTGACGCAATAAAGTCATCGAACAAAAGCGAGCGCGAGGCAATATCCCGAGCCGAAGATTTATTCTCAGAACTTACTAAATCGACCTGCTCGTCACAAAAAGTGAGCAATGCACTTGGCTCAATTCCGACAATCTTTCGATCTGGATACTCTTGCAATAAGGGAGTTAAGGTCTCTACATTTTCGTTCATGATCGCTTTCGCTTTTCGCACCAAACCCTTCGAAAGAAAAGATCGGCCATCGTCGTTGATCGGTAATAGCTCTACCCCAAAACCGAGTTCTCGAAGAACTTCAATTACGGCGCTTCCAATTTTTGGCTCAGTAAAATTAATAAAGGGATCAACGTATAACCAAACGGACTCCTTTTCTCCCTCAAAAGGTGCAAAGGTTTTTGTCAAACCTCTTTGAACCTTCGGAAGTATGCGTTTATCCGAAACACCAGCGAATTTCTTCATCACGTATTTCGTTAACCCAAGATTAGACCCCCAATTTGACAGACCTGGTAAAAACGATGCAAGACCTGCATTCTTAACGTAGTTTCCAAAAAACCATGCAGACCGCGGAAGGCCGTTTCGGTCATGATACTTCTGAAGGAATTCCGCTTTCATCCTTCCCATATCAACGTTTGCTGGACATTCGCTTTTGCACCCTTTGCAAGAGACACAAAGATCTAAGGATTCGTATACAATCCTACTTTCTAGTGCCAGTTCACCCTCTGATAGGAGGAGATTGCGCAAAACGTTTGCGCGGCCTCGAGTACTATCCTTTTCATCCAAAGTGGCCATATAACTAGGACACATCGTGCCGCCTGCTTCAGACTTCCTTCGACATAAACCCGCGCCATTGCACTTTTCAACGGCGCGAAAAAACCCTTGATCTGCAGACCAATCAAAGAAGGTTTCCACCTCCGGTGTTTCCAAACCAACAGGATAGCGAAAATCCTCGGTCATAGGATTCGGATTTACAATATTATTCGGGTTCAAAATCCCCTTAGGATCAAATACCGTTTTGGTTCTCCGGAAAAGTTCGACAACCTCTTCTCCCATAACACGTTCAATAAGAGGAGATCTTACCTTTCCATCACCATGCTCCCCCGATAGAGAACCGCGATACTTCGCCACGAGATCAGCGACATCCTCGGCGATGCGTATGAATTTATCGATGTCGTCGGGGTCCTTAAGATCCAGCTCTGGCCGAATATGTAATTCTCCAACTGAAGCGTGAGCGTGGTAAACGGACTGCGTCTTCTCCCGTTTCATAATCTCCATAACCTCAGCGACGTATTCCGGCAAGTCGACTACAGGTACCGCAGTGTCCTCAACGACGCTAACCGCTTTTTTGTCCCCTGGTATTCCCATCAACAGCCCCAGACCGGCTTTACGTAACGCCCATACTTTTTTATCTTCAGGGGCCTTTATGATGGGATGCGCAAATCCAAGGCCATTTTTCGTAAAAACACTTACCAATTTTTCTAGCGACGAATCGATTTCCGCTTCGGTCGCTCCGTAAAATTCGACCACTAAAATCGCGTCGGGATCACCTTCAACAAAGGATCTGTTTCTTGACTGCTCGATGTTGGATTTGGTTTGCTCAAGAATCCTGCGATCAATAAGTTCAACCGCTGAAGGGCCGTGTTCTACGGCAATGACGGTCGCTCGAAGCGCATCCATGATATCGTCAAAATGAACGCACACTACGCCTCTGGCTTTTGGCCGGGGAACCAAGTTGAGTTTTACTTCCGTCGTGATAACAAGCGTTCCTTCAGTCCCGCATAAAAATCGTCCCAGCGAGAAGTCACGCTCACTTGATGAGATCTGGTTGGCGATTTCGTCTAAGGGATACCCGGTATTCCTTCGGATGACCGAGGCGTCCGGAAACTTCTCCCTAATAAGCTCCGAATTTTGCGTGGTGATCTCGATTAAAAAACGAACAATTTCAGAGAGACGAGATTGGGTTTGGAGAAGTTCGTTAAGCGCTTCGGTGTTCCAAGGCTTTATGTCGAATACACTTCCGTCATCAAGAACGATTTCCATATCAAAGACATGTTGCATCGTGTTCCCATATAAAATGGAATGAGTCCCACAAGAGTTATTACCGATCATTCCGCCGATCATGCATCGACTCGCCGTCGACGTATCAGGCCCAAACCATAACCCAGTGGGCTCCAATGCACGATTGAGTTCATCGAGAACAACACCGGGTTGAACCCGCACCCACTTTTCAGCGGCATTCACTTCCAGAATTTTATTCATGTAGCGACCGATATCCAGGACGATCCCCTCACAAATAGTTTGACCAGCCAAGCTCGTACCGGCGCCACGCGGGACAAGCGGGATTTCGTGTTGATTTGCGAATGCCAAAATTTTTGAGACGTCGTCTGTCGTTTTGGGGAACGCCACTGCTTTCGGGCGCAAGGTATAGACCGACGCATCTTGAGCGTAGAGGACATTCGTTAAATAGTCGTATTCAAGTTCTCCCTCAAGGGTTGAAGAGAGCACGTCAAATCTCGATTTTAACTCGTCTTCTAATCTATTGTTTAATGAAATCATTGGATCTTCCCGACCGAAAATCGGGACTCGCGAATTTTTTGATAATGGGTCGCGCGTAATACCGTCAACTTCGGACTTTAAAGATCGAAGTCGTACGCAACACCCAGAAGCAACGCGAACTGAGCCTGGAAAACACCGTCATAGACGAGTTCAAGATTATTGTTGGGCGTACCCGTTGCAGTGACACGAGGATCTAACGCTGATTCGAAAGTCGGGTTAATATTCGCCCTAAGCTCAATTGGAACACGAATAGGGTCGAAATCGAATTCGAGTGCAATCGAAGCGACGATGTTCACGTACGAAGTGGGTTCAATTTTATAAAGGATGTTTTGAAATTCATACCCTACTTCGCGATCGATAACCGAAAAATTATCAGACGAATATTCAAGAGTACTGGTATTTTGTTTTACAAATTCAGCACCGAGGCCGAAAGTGGGACGGACTAAATCGCCATCAAGACTAAGCTTTATTAAAGCAGGGATGTGAAATGCGCTCGTGCATTGCTTGTGGTCGACACGACCGACAGTCTGTCCCGAACCCGCCGCGTTTTTATCTTCGAACCCAGCCGCGTTATCCCATGATTGATAAAACCCAACTTCTAGACCGATGAAATCCCACGCACGTACTTCGAGGAATCCTCCTACCGTCGCACCCAATCCGAAACTTGGATAAATATCGGGACCTTGCGGAATTTCATATTGGCTTCCTTCAGAAGTAAATGAATCTCCCTCTGTTACACCGTTGACAACGCTTCCGTTGAGACCGCCTTTAATTCCGAAACCCACGTTGAGGAAAAATCCTTCGTCTTCTTCGTCTTCTTCCTCTTCTTCCTTATTAACAACGATGTCATTTGCGCTAAGTGCATTCTCGTCCACCGCTTGCTCAACCCCCTCTTCAACAAGTTCGCCTTCTTCTTCCTCAATGGGTTCAACCACCTCACCGGCTTCTTTCGCCGCGGCCTCATCTGCTGCGACTTCTTCTTCCGTAAAATCTTGCGCAAAAACGCCTTGTGATGAAAAAACGAAAACGAGTAAAAAGACTAATATGTACGACGCACGCATTGGGGTTCCTTCGAGTAGTGCCCCCCTAATACTTCATGCCAGGACACGCATCAAGCCTCACATAAGCTTTTGCACCAAAAAGAAAAACAGCCCTATTTCTAAGATTTCAGGAGCCAAAAGTTCTTTGCTTCATCATTGGGTCCATGATAATTACTGACTTTGAGTAAGTGATGATAACGATTCACCAAAATCTAAGTCTATTTTGTCCATGCGGACACAAATTTAACACCGCCCTCAATACCACTATTCATGGGCACTGTTGCTGATAAGCAGCACGCAACTACACCACCTAGAAGAATAAAACGAGAGAACGAAATGGATCTGCCAGAAATTAAAATATTTGATAATTTATCCAACGAAAAGAAAGCATTTGTCCCGATTGAACCTGGAAAAGTCAAAATGTATGTCTGCGGGGTTACCGTTTACGACCTCACCCATATCGGTCACGCCCGCGTTTTTATCTTTTTTGATGTGGTCCAACGTTTTTTGAGAGAAGTAGGCTACGACGTGAAGTACGTCCGAAACCATACCGATGTTGACGATAAGATTATCAGTCGAGCAGCAGAGCTTGGAGAAGACCCTCTCGCTTTATCACAGCGATTTATAGACGAACTCGACTCAGATATGGGCAGATTAGGCGTTGCTAACGCAGATGTCGAACCAAAGGTGTCAACTCACATCCCGCAAATCGTTTCAATGACCGAAACACTCATCGAAAAAGGACTCGCTTACGAAAAAGGTGGAGATGTTTACTATCGCGTCCGTTCTTTTGAAGGATACGGAAAACTGTCCGGTCGCAAACTTAGCGATATGGAAGCAGGACGTTCGGGGCGAGTAGACGAACCCACGGAAAAAGAATACCCGTTCGACTTTGCGCTGTGGAAATCTGCTAAGGAAGGGGAGATCAGTTGGGATTCGCCATGGGGCAAAGGACGGCCGGGTTGGCATATCGAATGTTCGGCCATGGCGGGAGAACATCTCGGACATAATTTTGATATTCACGGAGGAGGACGCGATCTCATTTTCCCTCACCACGAAAACGAAATCGCCCAATCCGAGGGGACTCACGAATGCAGTTTTTCCAACTATTGGATGCACGTAGGAATGGTAAACACGGCTGAGTTGGATAGCGACGGAAATAAAATAGAACGAAAGATGTCAAAATCTCTTGGGAATTTCTGGACAACACGCGACGTTCTAAAGGGCTATCATCCGGACGCAATACGCCTCTTCATGCACACCTCCCAATATTCGAAACCGATTACTTATGCGGAGGAGAATCTAGAAGAAGCGACCCTGAGAACTGCATATTTTTACGAAACGCTTTCCCGAATCGACGAGACCTTGGAACGCGGTGGTATCGCCAAAAACCAAACCGTTGACGCCGGCGAACTCATGCCCGAATTCTCCGATACCATTTCTAATTTCTCCGACAACTTCATCATGGCGCTTTCGGACGATTTCAATACGCCAAAGGCAATTGCTGTTTTAGGTGAAGTAGCAAAGATCGGAAATGAAATTACGCAATCCAAAAAGAAACCCAAACCCGACGCGATGCGAACCATGTACGAAGTTAAAAAATGCATGGCACAAGCTGGACGTTCCTTGGGAATTCTTGAGCGTGAACCGAACCAGGCTCTGATTGAGTTACGCGACCTCCGGGTAAATATTTTGAATCTTGATCCAAAAATGATCGAGTCAAAAATTGCTGAAAGGAACGCTGCCCGCGCGAATAAAGATTGGGCACTTGGCGATACTATCCGAGACGAGCTCGATGCACTTGGTGTCGAAATTATGGATGGTTCTGACGGAACGACGTGGCGAATCAAATTCGGTTGAACTCACTCTTCCACCGCGATCACGAACTAAGCAGGCTCGCAACGGACCACTGGAAATTCCAAGCGCCTTCGTGTAGAAAACGGCCGACGCAAGAGGAGTTAGCCCATGCGAATACCAAAACGGTTGGTACCCTTAATTGAATGCGGAATTATCGAACGAGTCGTCCGTCCCTTATTAAGCGGAAAGGAAGCACAAGTTTACCTCGTCGAAAGTGAGGGAGAACTGCGTGCCGCAAAAGTTTATAAATCGTTAAAAGAACGTTCGTTTAAAAATCGAGCCTCTTACACAGAAGGACGCAAGGTACGCAACTCACGTGACCAACGCGCTATGAATAAGCGAAGTCGTTACGGTCGCGATCGTGAAGAGGAAGCTTGGAACTCAGCCGAAGCAGATATGATCTACAAGCTTTACAACGCCGGAGTCCGTGTGCCGCAACCCTTCGAATTTATGGAGGGTGTTCTGCTCATGGAGTGTATCGAAGGACCCAATGGCGGTCCAGCTCCCCGCTTATCAGATTGGGATTTTGAAGATAACGAAGCGCAAATCGTTTTCGATCAACTGATACAAGAAGTCGTCCGAATGTTATGCGCCGATGTCGTCCATGCTGATTTATCCGTTTACAACGTTTTACTTGAAGAAGAAGGCCCCGTTGTGATCGACTTTCCACAATCGATCGGGGCATCGCAAAACAGACATGCAAAGCGAATATTGTTACGCGACGTAGCCAATATCACATCACACTTTAGGCTTGGTCGAAAACTGAATCAACTACGTTTTGGCCACGAAATGTGGGACCTCTATGAACGCGGCGAATTAGAACCCGACACCATCCTCACGGGTAAATTTAAACTTCCGCAAAAAGAAATTGATGCTGAAAAATTACTCGACGAAATGTATGAAATCGAAGAAGAAGAAATTCGACGTAAGCAAGATGAAGATGATGATTTCGACGACCGACCATCTAGTGGTGGGCCACGTCCGCGACCTAAAAAAGGGGCGCGTCGTGGACGTCGCAAGCGACGCTAGCTCCTATTTAATATCGAATTCCAAAGCTTCACGAGTACGCTTTGGCGGGTACTCACGATGGTCTCAAGTAGTAACATCATCGTGACAATAAAAAGCAGCCAAGGCCAAAGATTCACTCGCCTTTCGTTCGTTTTGACTCCACTTTTTTCATCGCTTTTTTCCGCAGAAATCCACTGCGATAAAATAGCCTCGTCAATAGGTTCAAGATTGGATTCTTCGGGATCAAAATTCGCCGCAAAACTTAGCGCGTCTAATCGATTTTTATCGTCCTCATCATCCGCCCAAAATTCGTAAACCCCAGCCTCTTGTGCACCAAAAGATACCTTGCCGTCCATCGGTACTAAAACGATTCTTGCATCACTTGGTGTTTTTATAATCAATCGCTCTCGCACCAACGAACCGATTTCCAATTCGACTTCATCACCGATATGTATGGCCTTTTTATCAAAAGAGTTTACGCGTTTCGCGAGATGTTGAGATATACGTCGCATCATCGGAAGAAAAGATGTTCTAAAAGGAAAGTCCGTCCATTCATCATCGACGCTGGTGGTCAACATGATAACGCTACCTCGTCCAACACGTCGTTCCAAAAGTGCGGGCGCATTATCCTTATAAGACATTATCGTATCCGACAGACCGGGCGGCGAAGGCTCTAGTAACATATAGCTAAAAACCTCTGTATCGCGAATCGATGTCCCTCCAGGTAATTCAAAAACTCGAAAGATAGGGTGGCTTGTTTTCATCGTCGCAATTCGAGTGATTTTAACGGGTGCGTCAGGGTCAGCCCGATTTGCTAAACGCTTTAATCCACGTAAGGGTTTAGGAAGCAATGCCTCTAGATGTTGGTTGTAGGCGGTGGGATCTACCTGGTCTCCCATTGCGATGAAAAGACCACCACCATCCTCGACGAAGGTGAGAAGACGTTTTCCGGTAGCTGGAGAAACTCTAGAAACGTTAGCTAACGAAACAACATCATAATCGTTGAGCATTCTTGTCTCCAATCCTTCCCGGGTCGTCACGCTAACGTTAATATTACTTTCAGTCCCATTAATCGATCCCATCGGATTTAGAGCACGCTCAAGAAAGAAGGCTTCATCGCGATGCGAGATGGAATTGGGTTCTCCGTTAACAACAAGAACGTTAATCTTTTTGCGTAATAAAATTACAAAATGAGACACGTTGTCGAAAGAAATTTGATCAGCCTCAGAAACACGGACCCTTCCGCGAACCCGTTCTTTTCCCTCAATAACATGACGAAAGACATGGGTCGCAATCCCATTCGGTGGGATACTTATCTGCGCTCCGGCAACCGACTTTCCGTCAATTTCTAATTCAATCTGTTCACTGCGAGGCACCGTTCCAAAGTTCTTTAAGGTCGCACGGATAAGCCAGAGGTTATCTCTAGCGTCGCCAGATTGTTCATAAGTAACGGATACTAAGGCAATATTTTCAGTCGTTTTCGGCCGTATTCGATATTCGTCGACTGGATCTGTGATTGGCTGATTCGGCTTCACGTGTGTAGGAAATCCCCCCATCGAAAAATCACTTATCACGGCAATTCGATGATTAGGTAATTCTGAGGCCGTGAGGATCTTCGACGCTCGTTCTATAGCTGCGGCAACATTCCCCTTCTCTTTAGACACGAGAATGGTTTCCGCGTAGTCTCTAACTACATCGTGATTGTTGCTCAGCTTATTACTTTCTTCGATTTTTTTCTCTTTCTGAATCGGAACGGTTGGATTGGTCGTGATCACAACAACTTGATCCCAAGTTCGTAGAGAGGACAATTCTTTTTCAAGCGCGTCCCGTGCTTCCGACCATCTCGCTTCCATCGAAAAACTATTATCCACTACAATAACCGTCGCTGAAGGCAGACGTTCGGATGCTGTCAATCCGCTATCACTTAGAAAGAAAGGTTTAGCCAACGCCATCGCAAGTAAAGCAACCAAAACTACACGAATCGACATCAAGACAAACTGCCTCGCCTTAAACCCCGGCGCCTTACGCTTCTGACTCTGAAGCAGAAAACGCATCGGTCCGAACACTCTCCTCACCGCCTTTTTTCGATTTATAAGATGAATCAAAATCGGTAGGAGTGCGGCTATTAAACCGATGAGAAAAAGAGGTTCAATAAAACTCACGTACTACCTCCCAAAAATTCGAGAATAATTTCCTCAATTGGGTCGGATGTGAAAAACTGCGAGTAACTAATCTGTTGAGCATTACAACAATCTTCAATAAATTTAATATGCTCGTTTATTAATTTTTTGTATTCACCGCGGACATCATCAGGATCGATTAGAAGTTCTCCTTCGCCCTCTAGTCCTACAAAATTCGTCATACCTTCGAAGGGGAATTCTAATTCCGTTTTATCTAGTACATGAAACATCGAAACGTCATACTTTCGCTTGCGTAGAACAGCTAGCAAGGCCATCGCGTCTTCGTCGGCCTCTAACATGTCACTGAAAACTAACACTTTCGAGCGAGGCTTTGCTCGTTCAGCAATTTCTTTTAAAGCATCATTAAGAGACGAAAAGCCAGTACCGGGAAGGCCATCAAGAACTTGAAAAAGATCCTCTAGGTGCGTACTCCTTGAACTTGCCGGTAAGAAAATATTCTCGTCTTCATGACTCGAATATAACCCGACCGCATCCCCCTGAGAGATAAATAAATAGGAGATGGTGGCAGCCAAAAAACTTATATAACGGAGTTTGGAGAGATTCGTTTCGTCTCCGTGATAAGCCATCGAACCCGATGCATCGACGACAAGATAGACGCGTAAATTGGTTTCATCTTGAAACTGCTTCACGTAGAATTTGTCCGATTTTGCAAAGACTTTCCAATCGATGTGACGGATCTCATGTCCTGGACTGTATTCCTTGTATTCCGAAAATTCGACGGCTCCGCCTTTATGAGGGGACCGATGCATTCCGTTGAGAATTCCAACGACCAAGGAATCGACTCTGACGTTCATATTCCCAAGCTTTTCTAAAACTTTCGGATCAAGAAATGTTTCTTTGAGCCCCATTTAACCAACCAAAATTCGTTCGATGATTTGGTCGCTATTCATACCTTTAGATTCAGCCTGAAAATTTAGTAGTAACCGGTGGCGTAGAATAGGTTTAGCGAGCGCTTGAATATCTTCTTTGCTAACCGTTAGCCGGCCTTGCAAAATAGCGCGCGATTTTCCCGCGAGGATCAAATACTGACTCGCGCGCGGACCAGCGCCCCAGCTAACGAACTCTTTTACGAATTGCGGAGCGCTTTCATCCGACGGTCTCGTTTTTCGTACCAGTTCAACGGCGTATTCAATCACATCATCTGAAACAGGGACGCGTCGTACAAGTTTTTGAAGGGCAACAATTTGGTCGGCATTCAACACAGCGTTGATGGTTTCTTTCTCGCCGGCTGTCGTTTTCTGAACAATTTTCTTCTCCACGTCCGCCGACGGATATCCGACTTCTAGGAGAAACATAAATCGGTCGAGTTGAGCTTCCGGAAGGGGATAGGTTCCCTCTTGTTCAATCGGATTTTGCGTTGCAAAAACTAAAAAAGGCGGCTGAAGGACATAGGTTTTTCCTCCGGTAGATACCGAATATTCGGCCATGGATTGTAGTAGTGCTGCCTGGGTCTTTGGAGGCGTTCGATTTATTTCATCGGCTAGCAGCAAGTTTGTAAAAACCGGGCCCTGAATAAACTTAAATCCTCGCCTTCCCGTTTCCGGATCTTCGTCAAGAATCTCCGTTCCGGTTATATCGGCTGGCATCAAATCGGGAGTGAATTGTATCCGATTGAAGTCCAAGTCAAGCACTTCTGAAAGCGCCTGAATAAGTGAGGTTTTCGCCAAACCTGGCACCCCCATTATGAGACAATGACCTTGAGAAAATAGCGCAATAAGTAGATTTTCGACGAGTTCGTCTTGCCCAAAAATGCGTTTACGAACCTCCTGCAGAATCGCTTCTTTTGCGTGCTGCATTTGTTCAATGGCTTCTAGATCATTCGAATTGGTGTTTTGTAATTCTGACATAGTAAAGAGTTACCACATCAACGTAAAAGCCGTAAGAACTCTTGTTCTTTCTTTGCATTTTCGACTTCACCGAGCTTTTCAAAGGTTAGGACAAGTTCTCGATGAATGGCGGGGTCAAAGGGGTTGATTCTAGCCGCTTCAAGCAAATCCTCCTTGGCCAAGGAATATTCTTCGAGTTTATTGTAAGAACGCCCCAAAATAAGCCACGTGCCCACAAACTCTGGATGTCTGAGGGAAACCTTAGTTAATGCTTCTATGGCGCTTTGGG
>CALJNB010000062.1 GCA_937981985.1 uncultured bacterium | reverse complement strand
GTTGGGCTGAGAAGAACACCCGATCCACCTTGGTAGACGAGTGGGTCTGTTTTTAACGTTGCTGGTGGTTCCGCATTTCGGGCCTTTCTGACCAGTACGACATGGTTGATGTAGGCTGAACCGTCAATCCACTCGTATGCTCGCGGAAGCGGCGAACATAATTTTGTTGTGTCTACTGTGTGTGTTGGCACGGAATCAGCAGCAAGTTCTTTTGAACGGGCTTGAAGCTTGGGTTCGATGTTTTTCCAATCATCAAGAGCGGCTTGGAGGTTAGGTGCGATGTCAGATGCATCTGTATAAACAGTACCATCTTTCCTTACTACAATAAGTTGTCCGTCTCGAGTCCCGTTATTTAAAGTTGCGAGTTTCATACATCATCCTAGGTCTAAAAAGTTAGGTTAGAACTACGTTTTTGATCTTGATGATGTCAAGAGATGAACAGGGGCAATATTATCCCTGGACTTCTAGAATTGTTCTAAAGGATAAAAAAAGAACCCGCTCTGAAGCGGGTTCTTGATTGAGGTGCGCAAGATGTTTGAGTCGATCTTAATGAGACCTTGGATTAGTCTTCAGCAAGGGGAAGCTCGTTGGTGAATTCTTCTTCATCTTCCGCTTTAGGAAGTTCGTTTGTAACACCTTCTCCTTTTTCACATGCCTCGAACTCTTCGATGAGTTTTTCGTACGCTTCGTCGTTCTGTGCAGGTTCAATATTTTCGAGAATGAGCTTACAATGCTCCGTGCCATCGACCTCGGGGATCTCGTTGGTGACCCCTCCCCCTTTTGCGCATTCTTCGAACTCTTCGATGAGTGTTTCGTATTTTTCCTCGTTTTCTTCCAACTTAACGTTTTTGAGAATCGAGTCACAATGGTCGACGGTGTTTCGGCCGACACATTCTTCAAAATGTTGCAAAATTACTTGAGTCTCTTCTTCGTTACTTCCAGGTTCAAAACCCCCAATGATGGCTTCGCACTCGCCGAGGTCTCCCGGCGTTCCTCCGTCGACGACGCCTTCGCCTCCTCCGACACAAGTTTCAAATTCTACCAAAAGAAGTTCGTTTTCTTCGGAGCTCTGAGCTGAATGGACCTCTGTGAGAATATTTTCACAAGGACCTACTGCTGCGGCACCCACACATTGATCAAAATCGGCGAGGCGAATGTCGGTTTCTTTAGTGCTAAGATTCGGGTCGATCGTATCGAGAATCGCGGCACAAGCATCGGTTTTACCGGAAGTTGAGGCTTTTTCGGTGGCTTCCTGAGCGATGACTGCGGCAGTTTGTTCAACGGTTTCCTGCTCTCCACATGCGCTTGTGTTTCCAACTAAGATTAAAATGGCTACGGCAAATTTCTTCATTTTGATTCCTTGTGTTGTCGGTAACGTACCAATTACGTTTCTCAAATATTTAGACACACGAGGTCAGGAAAACCGGAAACGTTTTTAAAAAAAAAGATCTTTTTCCCAATTTTGAGCTGGTGAGACGGGATGGGATAATCCAGAAAAAGTAAAACCCGCCTTAGAGAGGCGGGTTTTACTTTTAGTTCTGAGAAGATGTTAGAAGTTTACTTCGGTCTCATCTTCTGCCTTTGGTACCTCATTTGTAACTTCGTCTTCATGGCCGGGGTCTTTTGGAACCTCGTTTGTAACGCCTTCACCTTCTGCACATTTTTCGAATTTTTCTAAAAGAATTTTATATTCTTCGTCGCTTTGTACGGGCTCTACGTTTTCCAGAATCGTGTCGCAGTGATCCACCGTCTTTCCACCGACGCACTCTTCGAAGTGACGGAGAATAACCTGAGTTTCTTCTTCATCACTTCCGGGCTCGAATCCTTCGAGAATCGCTTCGCATTCGTCAATATCAACTTCTGGTTCTCCACCAGGTTCGAAACCACTACAATCTTCGAATTTTTCTAGAAGAATTCGATTCTCTTCTTCGTTTTGATCAGGATCGCACTCGTCAAGGATGATAGCGCATGAGTCAATGGGGGCTTCGGGTGCACACTCTTCTAAGGCGACCAATAGGTCTCCAATTTCTTCGGGACTTGCACTTAAGTCAAAGTTGTCCAAAATAGTAACGCAAGGACTCACTTCGTGGCCTTCGCCGCCGCCAACACATGCACCGAAGGAACCGAGAACTACTTCGTTTCCTTCCGGTCCTAGATCTGGATCGAATTCGTTAAGTATCTCTTCACAAGGACCTACTGCTGCGGCGCCCACACATTGATCAAAATCGGCGAGGCGAATGTCGGTTTCTTTAGCGCTAAGATTCGGGTCGATCGTATCGAGAATCGCGGCACAAGGGTCGGTCTTACCAGATGCTGACGCTTCCTCGGTCGCCTTTTGTGCGATGATTGCGGCTGTTTGTTCAACGGTTTCCTGCTCTCCACATGCGCTTGTGTTTCCAACTAAGATTAAAATGGCTACGGCAAATTTCTTCATTTTCTTTCCTGTGTCGCGATAACGTACCAATTACGTTTCTCAAATATTTAGACACGGCAGGTTCAAAAAAGCGGAAGCATGAATTGATTTTTTTTTTATATTTTTTTGGGGGAGGGGTGATATTGGGTTCGAAGAGTATCAACCAAGATCCGCGTCAATATTACCGCATACGCTTTTTAGCTAATCTGACTTGATAGTTTTGCATTCGTGGTGTTATTCAGATTCAAATTCAGAATTAGGATTCTTCAAATGATTAAAGCAGCAGAGAATGTACTCGAACTTGTTGGAAATACCCCTCTTGTTAAATGCCACACGATCGCAAAGCACGTGAAAGCGAACATCTACCTTAAACTCGAATATATGAATCCGGGCTCAAGTGTGAAGGATCGTCCCGCGTTGAAAATTATCGCCGACGCAGAAGCATCTGGTGCACTTAAACCAGGCGGAACCATCGTTGAAGCGACAAGCGGCAACACGGGAATGGGACTGGCCTTAGGAGCAGCGATCAAAGGGTATAAATGTATCTTTGTAATGCCGGACAAAATGAGTCAGGAAAAAATCAGTTCGTTGCGTTCCATGGGGGCAAAGGTTGTGGTTTGTCCAACAGCTGTTGAGCCTGAAGATCCTAGAAGCTATTATAGTGTAGCAAATCGTTTAGCGGCAGAATCGCCTGGCGGATTTTTAGCGAATCAATATCACAATCAATCCAACCCAGATGCGCATTACGAATCTTCGGGTCCTGAAATCTGGAAGCAATGCGACGGCGAGATTGACGTGTTCGTTTCCTCTATGGGAACGGGCGGAACTATTACTGGAACAGGTAAATATCTAAAGGAACAAAAGAAAGACATTACCATCTTGGGAGTCGATCCGATTGGGTCCATTTACTACGATTATTTCAAGACAGGAAAGATGACAGAAGCAGCGACTTATCACGTCGAAGGATTTGGCGAGGATTTCCTTCCATCGACAATGAACTTTGAATATGTCGACGAAGTGGTTCGCGTTAATGATAAAGAATGCTTTGATTATACCCGTCGCCTCTCTCGCGAAGAAGGCATTTTGGCCGGTGGTTCAAGCGGCGGTGCGCTATGCGCAGCGATTAAGTACGCAGAACGTGAAGATCGTGAGATGAATATTGTCGTTATTATGTGTGACTCATCAATGCGCTATCTTTCAAAGATTTTTGATGATGATTGGATGCGTGAAAACGGATTCTTAGATAACGCGATTGGCGATGGGACGGTGGCACAGCTTTTAGGTACGAGTCCTCGCGAAGTCATTACTACAAAGCTTGGAACCAGCGTTTCAGATCTGGTCAAAGTAATGAAGAAAGAAGGTATTAGTCAACTACCTGTAATGGAAGCGGATCGGGTTATTGGTCTTATCTCCGAGGTAAATGTCTTAAACCATGTCCTTAATGGTGGAGATAGCGACGCTAAGATTGATGGTTTAGTTGAAACGAATTTTGCTATAGTCGAGCCGTCGAATCGCATTGCCCTAATGGGACAATTTTTCAAACAAAATAAGGTTGTTATTGTTGTCGACGGTCATAGCCTCAAGGGGATCATTACAAAAATCGACTTTATCGACTACGTAAGTCGTAAAATTTAGTTTTTAGCCTTTCGAAGAATATTTTAGTGTCGTCATAAGTTTAACCTCTGGTAGCCTACGCCTGAGGTATTTTTTTGAAACGTATTAACACTCTATATATTTTCTTATTTTTCGTATTATGCATGTTCGCAAGCTCAAGTGTTGCCTCGGCCGAAACTTGGGAGGTGGTTGTACCTTCCGAAGGTAAATCGAGTCGCGCTCGTTTGAAGATCGCAAATCAAGTCGTGGAGCTTTGGAAGGAACGATTTAAGCTGGCAAAGCGGAGTGTAGAAATCAAAAAAATATCTCCGACTCGTGTAAGCGTCGAGTTCGGCCGGAAGTTAGATCCAAATTTCGTGCGAAATTTAATCACCACACCCGGCCGTTTAGAAATTCGAGAGCTCATAGATGGTGTAGATATTTTCGCAGCGTTGAACGATAAAAAGTTTAAACAGGAAAATAGTGAGGGTATTAAATCTATTTGTTTCAAGGAGCGAGAAGAAGTCGACAAGTCGTTGCGCGCTTTTATCGGTCCCGATTTTCACTTCGGAGTCTTCCGAAAAGATCCTCAAGAAAAAGCGGTTCGACCCTGGTGTGTCTCTGCGTTGGGAGCCAAAGCCTTAGTCAATTCAGATGTGGAGGAGATCGAGAAACACCGTTCGTTGAAGGGAGATTTTTCATTATTATTTAAAATGAAAACGAAATCGATTGAGAGGCTTGCCGAAAACGGTGAGTTGAAGGTAAAATCATACGCTATAACCATAGACGGAGATATTGTTGCGCGGGCAACCCTGCAACAGATGAAGAGATTACCGATTTCCATTCGTCCACCAAGTTGGGTTAATGAAAAAGCGTGGGTCAAAATGATTCGCGTATTGGTACTTCAGCCTATCCTCGTGCCCGTGGTGCTTTTGGAGTCGAAATGAACGAACGCCCCCTTCCAGAAACCATTCGTGGTTCTTGGTACTTAATCTCAAAGAAGTCTAAAACGAAGAAAAATGTAGAAAGACCTCTGCAAGTTGTACGTTTTCGTTTGGATGCTTCTTTTTCTATTTACTCTTTATCCGAACAAGGTTGGGCTGAGGGAGAAAAGGGGGACTACACCTTTGATGGAAGTTTCTTGATACTTAGGGGCACTGCGACAGAGACCTTTCGAGTCAAGCGCTTTAATCATTGGAAATGGGAGCTTGAGGGTAACAAACATTTTTCCGATATGATTCGCGGACGTGTGAAAGAAAGCGATATTATTGATCTTGACGAAGAAACGCTCAAAGATATTCGACTTCTACCCATGCGGGTTGAGGTTCAAACACCTTTTAAAGACGAAGATGATTCTATTTTCGATCTTATATACACCCATGAGGGTGCCAAGATACATTTAGCGTCTTTTTTTATTACGCATGAAGGTGATAAGCGCTTTTCCATTGGATTGACCCCTTTCTATGATGAGATTGTCTCTCAAACTTGGGAACGAATTATTCGAGAGTGTTTTTTCGATATTTTTCTCGGAAAGCCAGAAGGCATTGGCGTGGTTACGATTCGTTTTCTGAACGAACCCGAAGCCCACCCCCGTATATTTAGTTATCCTTAGAACGTAAATTTGTGGCTCAATACATAATCGGCGATGTCCACGGTCAATTCCGGACACTCGAAAAACTTCTCGCTCATATCCATTTTAATCCCAGTCGAGACGAAGTCTTCCTGACGGGGGATTTGATAAACGGTCCTCAATCTTTAGAGGTCATATATTGGGCTCGTGAAAATGCACGCATCGTTCTAGGGAATCATGATCTTCATTTATTGGCGGTCCTTAAAGATCCCAAACTTTATCGAAAGAAGAAAGACGATTTTGCCGGTGTTCTGACTGCCTCAGATCGTAAGTCTGTTTTCAAATGGTTAATCAAACAGCCTTTGATGATAAGGGAGAAAGAATTCGCGCTAGTTCACGCCGGAGTATATCCGCGTTGGGGTCTAAAAAAAGCCCTCGGTATTGCCGAAGATGCTTCATCGTTTTTAAACGCTGATCCGGTTCATGCATTATCGGTGATGTATGGAAACCTTCCTCAAAAATGGTCAAAGGCCGAAAATGACGAAGAACAATTTCGATTTGCGATTAATGCATTCACTCGTATGAGGGTGATCGAAGGCAAGGCAAAACTCGATTTCGATTATAAGTTAACTTACGGCGAAATTCCAGAGGGCCGTCGTGCATGGTTTGACCTGCGCAAAGCAACTCGTAGGCGAGTTTACTTTGGCCATTGGGCGGCGCTGGGATTGTTTTTAAGGACCGATGTTGCTGGCTTAGATAGTGGTTGTCGCTGGGGTGGTCCGCTGACGGCAATCCGAGTCGATGATGGCGCAGTATTCCAACAGCGGAGAGAAAAAGCCGCTTAAAGGTACGAGCTTAGAGACGGCCTTTTTAGTCGCCGCAGGCATTGTTCGCTTTTTTTATCTTTTTTAAAAATTAAATAAAAAAGCCTTTACATTCGTAACACTTCTTACTAACTTCCCGGCTCCCGATAAAAAGAAAATAATTAAGTTTTCTTTTCTATCTAAATACGCAAAGGAGATGTGATGATTTATTTAAAACAGCAAAACACATCGCTCGGACATCCGAGTATGAATGTTACGCTTGATCGTTTAGGAGCCTTTGCCTACATAAGCTGATTTTTTTTCAGCTTTTCGTGCAACGTCTCCTTTGGGAGACGTTTTTTTTTACTCCTTTTTTTCAGAATATTCTTTCATCGCCTCAGAGGCGTGGAAAAAAGCATATAGGATGTGGGTTCGATTCCCGCAGTTCCGTATATTCGGAATTTAGCTTAACGGGAAAGCCAACAATGCCACGCTTAGAATGTTCTGGAATTTCGCCGCGATTTCGATTGTCCGGCATTATTAAACTGATGAGAGGAATCTTATCCATAGCCAGGTGAATAATATGTCTACTTTTATTAGAGAATTATCACATTATGAGATCTGTATCTGCGGATTGGATGTGCTTGGTTCAAATATCGCGGTTGGACTCGCAAGAATTGGCGCTGAGCGCTTAATCGTAATCGATGATAGGCTCGTGACATCGGAAAGTTTGATTCAACCACCTTTTGGTTGGGCTGATATCGGTACTTTTCGGAGTAAAGCACTCGAAAGAGAGCTCCTTCGAACTAAAGATGTTTTGCCTGACGCGATCGGTTTTCGCGTTAACGAAAAGAACGTCGCTTCTTATCTCGGTGACGCAGAGCTAGTGGTTAACACCTTCGTTGACGAGCAGGCCGCGATTGTCGGAAATTATTGTCGTGAACTATCGTTGCCCTGTCTTCGCGTTTGCGTTTCGATGAACCGTGTCGACCTCATTTGGGGCGATGCTGGTGAGGAGACGGGCCAGCGAAATGATTCGACAGGCACTGAATCGATGATTGCGTCTGCATTGGCAGTAGATGTCATCGCTGGATTTTCTATCGATGGCTCACAGGAGACCATCGAATATATTCCTGCAGTCGCATAATTGTATAGCAGCGTGATCTATGTCTGATTGATCACGCTGCTGATAATTCTGTCTCTAAGGTCGTTAGAGAACTGATTTTCATTTCATAAAAAAATAGCCAAAGTTCGGTTGGGATATAAAGTAGGGCTATGCATCCTTTGGTCGCCAACATACATCCTAGTTTTCGAACTGCATTCTTCGTTTGGATTTTATCAAGAACGATAGCATTTGCGGCGGTTGTGAAACATCGCGTGGTGCCCTGGCAGATCGATCTCAAAGGTCCTCCAATTTGGGGTTGGATCGCTGACTTTGTTTCCCATTTTTCTCATGGGTCGACCGTATTCTATATACTCGGTGAATTGTTTTTATTATTCGCTTTTATTGCTTCTTATAAGTTTTCAAGAAAAGAACTTCTTCCACAAGGAGCCGAACACGCAACGTGGATATTGGCACTGTCGCCGATGCTTTTTGTCATAGCGCCAAACTCAGCCGATCTGTGGGGTGTGTCTTTAGCATTAATAGCGGTAGGGTCGGTATCGGTTGGATCGTTTGGCTTGGCGTCGATCGCAATTTTCATTGGCATGTGTGTCATGCCGGCGACTATCTTTGCGATCCCTGGAATTACAGCAATTGCTTTCACGACAAAAAATGAATACGGGCAAAGAGGTTACTTAGTTCCTCTTGTTGGACTAGCGGCGTTCGCCGTAACAATTTTGGGTTCGGTCTTTTTCTCTGATCCGAGTTTTTTGAGCCGCGGATTGGCCGTTCGAGAGGTTTGGATACTTTCGTTGAGTGACCTTCTTCCTATCGTCGGGGCGATAGCTCTCGCGGCGATCACTGGGGTTGGTATTTTTCGCACTAAACAGTGGAGATGGTCATTTTTTATGATTCCACTTTTTGCGCCGATTCTTTTTGCATCTCCGGCCGAAGCATGGAAGATAGCGGCTTTATCCCTACCCATTTGCGCAACTTCCTTATCTCTCATCAGTGAAGATTTCTCTTTTCAACGTACAACGATTGTCGCTGCAGCTCTCGGAAGTGCGTGGTTAGTATTGTGAAAAATAAAACGATTGTTAGACTCCGACCATGAAAATTTTAATTGGAGTCTCAGGAGGAATAGCCGCTTATAAATCAGCCGAAATCGTACGTGCATTTAAAAAGCGTGGCGATGAAGTTCGCGTTGTTATGACCTGTGGTGCACTTGAGTTTATAAAGCCGCTTACCCTTCAGGTTCTAAGTGAAAACGATGTGGGAACTGACCTTTTTGATCCCACCCTTGAAAGCCAGATTGGGCATATTGACTTAGCGAGATGGCCCGACGTTATTTTACTTGCGCCTGCGACTGCGAATTTAATCGCCCGTTACGCGAATGGGTTTTCTGATGATCTTTTAACAACGATTTTATCGGCTACTTTTTCACCGGTCGTGGTTGCACCGGCGATGAATACTCAAATGTTATTGAACGCAAAAACTCAGCGCAATATCGAACAGCTTCGATCCGATGGAGCTTTTATTGTCGAGCCTGATTCGGGTGTATTGGCGTGTAAGGAAGTAGGTGCGGGTCGTCTTCCCGATGCGCCTATTTTGGTCGAAGCGACTCTTCGTGCGTTTAAAAGTAAATCTCGTCCTCAAATCTTAGAAGGCAAAAAAATTCTCGTGGCGGCGGGCCCAACTCGTGAGTTTTTAGATCCGGCACGTTTTCTATCAAATCCATCGACAGGAAAAATGGGCTATGCGTTGGCGAAAAGCGCGCGTGATTTAGGCGCTGATGTGACCCTGATTTCGGGGCCAAGTTCATTACTGCAACCCGACCAAGTTGCTTTCAAATCGGTCGTGACAACCGAGGATATGTTCGCTGAGGTCACGCGTTTAGCGTCGACCATGGATGCGGTCGTTATGGCCGCGGCTCCTGCGGACTGGACACCCAAGGATCCCTCAAAACAAAAAGAGTCAAAGGTCGAAGGCGAGAAAACGTTAACTTTTGTGAGAACAAAAGATATTCTTAAAACTTTAGGCGAAACATATGCAGGTGTAGCACCTTTTCTCATTGGATTTGCGGCTGAGTCTCACGATGTCCTTGAGCGGGGAAAAGCAAAACGCATTCGAAAGAAATGTGATGCCTTAATTGCCAATAAAATCGGTGGTGCTGATAATGCTTTTGGGGCCGATGATAATCAGGTCTACGTAATTGCCAATGATATAGAAGCTAATCTTGAACGGGCTCCAAAAATTGAAATCGCGTTCGAAATTTGGCGAACCCTTTCGGAACAAATATGAGTCGGTCAGAATTAGGTGAGTTAGTCCGTGCAGTAAAAGACCAACTCGAATGGCAGGCGGCGGGTTTCGCGTCAAAAGTGGGGGTTGAGGGCGCGAGTGCCTTGGAGATTGAGACCTTTGATGCGGATGTTCGTCGTCGTCGACAACGCGCTATAGACGCCACAAAGGCTTCGTTTTTATCTGATGAAGCCGAGCCCTCGTCGCAGCCTCATCACACTAAACCACAATCCTCAGTTTCTGTGGATCCCACGGCTGTGAGTGTACCCCATTCAATTCCTACGCTTCCGGATTCGGTTGCGCAGACTCCCAAGAAAGTCTCCAAACCCACCGTCGAAGATTCATCGGTTAAGTCTCTTTGGAAAACTACGGGGAGTCGACCCAGCACAACTTTTCAACCCAACGTCATTAGGTCGATTGATTCGCCGTGGCGAGATAGCGATGATTCTGAAACTCGCTTACGAAAAGTCAAAGAAATGTTGGGGGATTGTACGCGTTGTGGACTCTGTAAAGATCGAACCCAGATCGTTTTCGGCGTCGGTAATCCATCTGCACGACTGATGTTTATCGGAGAAGCTCCCGACTTTAATGAAGACAAAGAAGGTGAACCTTTCGTAGGTAAGGCTGGCGAGTTACTGGATAAGATGATTGTCGCAATGGGGCTAACGCGATCCGATGTTTTCATCGCTAATGTTATTAAATGTCGTCCGCCAAATAATAGAGATCCGGAAAGTAGAGAAGTTCAAGAATGCGGGCCTTTTTTGAAGCTCCAAATTGAAGCAGTAGCTCCGGAAGTGATCGTAACGCTGGGCAAGTTCTCATCCAATACCTTGACGAATCAAGACGAAGCTTTGTCAGAAATTCGAGGTGATTGGCAAAAATTTGGTGAGATTGCGTTAATGCCGACCTTTCATCCCTCTCATCTTTTACGAAATCCGAGCGCGAAGCGAGACGCTTGGTCGGATCTTCAAAAGGTGATGAAAAAGTTAGAATTGTAATCTTAGTTGATCGTACTTTACTTCTTTTGATATTTTATTTCGGCTTACTAAGTCGATGTTCTTGATTCGGCACCTCAAGGTATCTTGAAGTCGGCAGACCAGCGAAAAGTGGGTCGCGGGTTACACGATTGTTTAGTCGATAAATTCGATGTGGATTTTAACGCTACTGCCCGCCTTTAAACGCGGGTCGTCGAGATGTTTTGACGGTAATTGTACACGTCCGGATGAATCTACTTCTCCCAAGAAAACGATGTCTGATTTACTCTGCTTGGATTGAGATAATTCTTGGGTTACATCCTCGTCTCCAGCAAAATTCAGTACGGGAATGTGTTCAGATTCGACCTTTTGCGGGCGTTTTGACCGTTCCAGAAGATCTGCGGAAATCGAATAGTCGATTGTTTCTTGCATCTGATCCAATGGTTCGATTTTTGTGTCTCGTTTTATCGAAACGGATGCCTTTATTTTCTCGAGTTCGATCTTTTCTGTTTCTTCGTCTGCATTACTCATTAAGGAACCGTAGCGATTTTTTTCGATGCTAGCGAGATGATTCTCGGAAAGGGCCTATTGGAAGTTTGGCACGGGTATTCATTTTTGTTCGGAAAGCATCAATTTTAGAGTTTGTCCTTCATAAGCGTCATCAGATCGTGGTGGTCGATTAAGCCTTTGGCTACCAATAAACGTATAACGCTCTCAAGAACCTGTTTAGCGTCGACGCCGTCTGGAATCTCGAAGTTGTTAGACCCAGAGATTTCGCCCTTTTTCTTTTCGAAACTTTTTGCTGATTTGTTCGCTTTTTTGGAGGTCTTAACTTTCATCACGCCCGTGAGGCGATTGATTTCGTCGGGTTTTGCGGAGGTCTTCTCGTTTAGGGAGCTTTCGCTTGCTTCTCGAACAGACGAGTCAAAAATGGATTCAAGGATATTAGGAGTGATTTCCTGAGTTGCACCATCTGTGAGTTTGTTTGGTGTCAAAATCGGCGTCGACGGGTCCGTGAGGCTGCGTTGAATTTCGTCATAGACATCAACCCTTTGGGTTGGCGGATGGTCAACTTTGGCAACTCCGCCCTTATCCTCATCGTCGAAAAAGTCCCCTATTGCATCTTTGCTTACGATAAGTGAGGACTCGGCATCGGACGCTTTCAAAGCAACGTCGACATCCCATTCTTCGAGATCATAAGCTCCGTCGAGTGAGATCGGGTCATCCAGGCCTTCGAGTAACGCGTCGTCGTCTGCGATTTCTATCTCTCCTGACTCGATATCAATCACTCCGGTTGTGGGTCGATCCTGCATTTTCTGTACTTCGCCTTCAGGAACGTCTTCACCCTCAAACATTTCGTCCCAACCCATTTCGCTCATTGCATCGTCGACCATGCTTTCGTGTTCGGAGTTTTTGAAAGCGTCGAGAAGACCATCATCAAAGGACCGAAGCTCGTCATGACCACCGTAATATTCTTCGAGGGCGAGTTTAAGTTCGCGTGGATCAACTCCTTTGGGATTGATGTTTACACCGGTTCGCGTTGAGATTTCGTCCATCGCAAGCAGGTCTGTCGGATCAAACATTCCTAAAACCAATCCACTATTGTCGGAGGTCAAAGGAATGACGCGATTTCGAAAAGCCATAGAAGAAGGCACAAGTTTGATTGTTTCGGGTGTGATTTCGTAACTTCGAATCTCAACTGACGGAACTCCTGAAAGTTCTTCAGCGACGCTACGTAGAATTTCTACGTCTATGAGTTTCTCTTGGGATAATGCTTCATAAAGGGATGAGCTTCCCTTCAGCTTCTTGGCTTCTTCAAGTGTAGTCGGATCGATAAGTGATCGTTCAGTGAGGATTTTTTCGAATTCAGCGTCATTGAACATATCTACTATCGTTTTGAGGAGTCGACGTCGATCACTCTGCTTCCGCCAGGAGGCTCAAGTTCAAATAATATATCTGGTAGTTCAACGTTCGTTTGAGTTTCTCTAACCGTTAGTGAGAAGTCAAGATCGCGATCGGGCCACACGAAGCGGATCCAGTTGGGAAGCGATATTCCGGTGATTGATGAATCGACCTTTTTCCAATCATCGGTTTGAAACTGATAGACAATCTCATCGTTTGAATCTTTTTCGCGAACTTCGGTAACGGCATAGTCCGTTGGGCGAATAAGCATCTCAAGTGTTTTCTCTCCTTGTCGGACTTTGTAAACGTATTTGCCGTCCTTTCGATCCCACGAAAGGATGGGGGTGGTCTTTGAGTATTGGTCGAAGCGGTCCCAAGGCGCGCCTCCAAATAATACGCGGACTAAATCTGCAGCTGATAGGTTCACGGGGAGTAACATTCCGATATTTTGCGGAGTTGCTGTGCCGTGAAAGTATTCATTTGTATCGCGGCGGTGCATAGCAAAGCGATCGCCATTGGATACTAATAAGGAAAGTATTTCTTCTGATCCCGGAACACGTGTTTGCACACGTAGCGTTGTCGGTTTTTTCACTAAAATGAGTTGTCTGATTTTAACCCTCTCACCTTTTCCAAAGTATTCTAGAATCACTTCTTTGAAGCGAATACTTTCAATGCTTTCAGAACGTGCTGTTATAGCGGCTCTCATTTGAGCCGGATCTTTGATGAGGTTTTTAGGCGGCGGAATATCGGCCGGGCATGCGAAGAGAAAAAATATCGCGAAGCTTAATAATAGAGAGCGAAAAAGACTTGATTTCTTCATTGTGGATCTCGAAATTGTATCGTGATTTAAAGCTATTAAATCGGCACTATCGACCGACGTTTAAAAAGGGTTATAACCTAATTGGCTTTCTTTTACATATGCAAAGCCGGTAAGGTTAGCGAATTATGATCGGTATATCGAAGGTGAAAACTAAACCATTGAATGAGAGAATAAGCGTTCATGCGAAATCACTTGGTTTTGACGATATCGCCTTCGTTTCAGCAGAACGCCTGGCACGAGTGGATGATTTTGATCGTTGGATTTCAGAAGGCCGACACGGATCTATGTCATATATGGAGAATTATCGAGAGGTCCGTGATGGCCCTAAGGCGCTTGAATCCTGGGCAGTTTCGGCAATCGTCTGTCTTACCCGGTATACGGCAGGTTCGGACTTATTGGAAAATAATCTTCGTATCGCGCGATACGCCCAAGGTGGAGATTATCACGAGATTCTCAGAAAGCGCACACAATCACTCGCACATTTCATTCATTCGGAGACCGGTTCAGACGTAATAACCCGGGCGACGGTCGACACGGCGCCCTTGCTTGAACGCCCGCTGGCAGAAATTTCAGGTATTGGTTGGATCGGAAAAAATGCAATGCTGATCTCTCAAAGCTTAGGCAGTTTTACTTTTATTAGTACCTTGTTGGTGGGGATGGATTTGGTCGAACAGGTGAGAGAGCAGGCTGACCGGTGTGGGTCGTGTTCGGCCTGTATAGATGCGTGCCCCACTGGAGCCATTATTAGTCCACAGGTTATAGACGCTCGCCGGTGCATTGCTTATTTGACGATTGAGAATCGGGGCCCTATCTCGCGGGATTTACGACCCCTTATTCAAGATTTTTGGTTTGGTTGTGACCTTTGTCAAACCGTGTGTCCATGGAATGGCGAAAAGTCCGATATGGATACTGATGAACATTTCGTTGTGCGGGATGTTTATAAAACTCTGGCCCCGGCCGATATTCTTACGATGTCACGCGAAAAATACGTAGAATGGTTTCGAAAGTCGGCAATTAAACGCGCAAAGTACGAGGGTTTAAAACGTAACGCCGCGGTGGTCTTAGGAAATCTACGTACTGGGCTTCAAATTCTATTAAGCGCGTTCGAGCTTGAAGAGAGCAATCTCGTCAAGGGGCATATTATTTGGGCTATCGGACAATTTGAAGATGAACATGCCCAATCTTTTTTGAAAAATTTATCCGAAATTGAAGATGATCCTTACCTTCGTGACGAACTCGAGTACATTCTAGGTTATGGATAATTACTTCGATATTTTTCGCCCTGAAAAAATAAGCATTCCCGTGCTTGTTGATGTTCCTCATGCTGGGGAGTGGATTCCAGAGGCCATTCAAAAAGAAATGGTGGTTGATGGTAAAACACTCAAGCGAGATCTAGATCTATATGTCGATGAGTTCTGGATTAATGCAATCGACCATGGCGCTACATTGATCCGCTCTAACGTTTCTAGATACGTGGTGGACCTCAATCGCGCCAATGATGATATTTCCGAACTCACAGTGATCGGTGGAGAACGTATTAATAAACCAGGTTATTATCAAGACCGTGGTGTGGTTTGGCGTACGACTACCGATCGTGTGGATGTGATGGCAGGACCCATGTCAAAAGCCGCGTTCGATAATAGGATCGCGACATTTCATACGCCTTATCATAAAGCGATTCGTAACGAGATTGATCGAATTCGAGATGAATTCGGATTTTGCATCCTTTTGGATGCTCATTCTATGCCATCCTTAGGACGGGCGGGCCACTCGGATTCAGGAAGCTATAGAGCTGATATCGTCCCCGGCGATGTGAAGGGAACCTCGTGCAGTTTTCTCTTGTCTAATCTTCTTAAGCATCATTTTAAAAATTGTGAGTTTTCAGTTCAGGCGAATAATCCTTATCAAGGTGGATGGATAACCCGGCATTTTGGTGACCCAGATAATCATGTTCACGCAATCCAAATTGAGGTCAATCGGGCATTATATATGAATGAAAAAACGTTCGTTAAACACGAGGCTGGGATTGCGCGATTGCTTGAATCAAATATGGCTTTATTACCTAAGCTAAAAACTTTGATTCCTGACTTAACCCCTTAGCTTTTGGTTTTACAAGGTTTGGGGCTTGTTAAACTTGATAATAAGTTTCCAATTTTACCAAAACCTCGTCGACTTCTCCTGAATCTATCTTTCCATCTGTTATATTTCGAACGTGGGTAATGATATTGGACGGGTTAGCGTTTGGGTCATTATCGACAATAATCTTTGGGAGAATTGAACTGCGATAGCCTTCGGCGAGAACAAAATCGTAGTCTTGGAAATGAGACTTTATGATCTTTTCTACACAAGGTTCTTCCTTATGTGGTTTATAGATTGCTAAACCTTCCGGAGATACTAAAACAACGCCTAAAGCGCCGGCGAGTTGATGACGATCACTGTCTTTTCCGGATACGTCGTGTCGGTGGTGGGTGTGCTTCAGAGTTCCAACTTTCAGCCCTTTTTTTGTAAGCGCCTCGACTATCGCGCATACCCATGTTGTTTTCCCAGAATTTTTTTCACCACAAACGACGACTATTTTTGTCATATTTTTTCCTTCGAGAACATAAGGCCAAAAAAAAGAGCACTGATATTCAGTGCTCTTTTGTATTAAGGCAGGTAGCTATTTTTTCTCGTTTAGTTTCGCCATTAAAAGCTCACCGAGGGTAGCCCCAGATTCTTCTTTGTGACGCGCACCATCTTTCTTTCCACGACCTTTATTGTTTCGTGGCTTTGAGCTTTTTTTGTCGTTTTTATTTTCTGACCGTCGATTATTATTCGGTCGTTTGTTGTCTGGGCTTGAGCCTTCAAGAAGAATTTTACGCGAGAATCCGATTCGGAAGCTTCCGTTGTCTTGTTCTTCAACTTCGATAACTTGCACCTCAACTTCATCACCAACTTTAACATAGTCTGCAGGGTCATTGACGCGTTCATGTGCGATGTTCGAGCAATGCAAGAGTCCACGGTGGTTGCCACTTATCTCAAGGAAAGCCCCAAATTTGGCAATGGATGCCACTTTAGCGGTGACCTTATCTCCTACTACGGGTGGCGGTGTTGAGGGCTTTTCTTTTTTCTTCCGTTTGGGCCGATTCTTTTTCAAGCGATCCAAGGTTTCGTGAATATGGCGACGGTATCCGCGACGTTTACTGTTACGCAACGCATCACGTAAGAGTCGGTCCGCTTCACCCAAAAATGATCCGGCTTTATCTTCGTCTTCCTTTGCGAGGTCGATCAGAACCTGAGCCAAGTTATGACCAAGGAGAGCGCTGTTTTTGTTGTTCTCTAATCCATTTCGGTACGCATCGGCAGCGCGAGAGATATCTTTGGCTACTTCTTTGTACCAAGTACCGCGGGCGTTCCAGCTCGATTCATTTTTTGGAGCTGCTGTTGCGCGTTCCCAGACTTTTTCGGCTTCTTCGACATCAGTCAACCAAACGGCTTGTGCGTAAAGTGAGAGGAAGTCTGCATCTTCACCAAAAGACTCAGAAAAACGATTAAGCGCGTCTGCCAGCCCGTTTGTGAAATCGGGCGCGGCTTCAAGATTATCTTTGTTAAATAAGAGAACAGCAAACCCCGTCCGAACCATTTTTACAAAACGATTGTAGTCATCTTTAGGAAGCGGGATTTCAAGCGAATCAATTCCCTCACGGACGATACGCAATGCGCCGTCATAGTCGCGTTCGTTGCGCGCACTATGGGAAGCAACAGCGTAGTACTCGGCGCGCAATACGCCGGACTCTGTACCCATCGCTGAGATGCGACGGGCAGTAGCTTCTTCACCAACTTTGAGTGCGATTTTTGAGACCGTCGGGCCGATTTCTGGGTATTTGGCAACGAATTCGAGCATCTTTTTCAATTCGATGCGTAGGTTGACGCTTCCTGTCTTTTCGTCGTCTACCGCAATCGCGTTGTCGACTATTGGTGCGCTCTCTGTTTCAACAGCTGCTATAACAGCTGGAGTTTCAGTGGGTTCGCTTACTTTTTCTTGTTCAGTCATTCTCATCTCCAATCAGAACGAACGACATAACGAACTCGGCCGAGATTCGCAATGGATCCGGTCTGTTTTTTAGGGTTTTGGGGCCCCAGATCAGGTCATAGTTCGGTTTTGTTAATCTGAAAAAGGATTTAGTTTTTTGGATAGTGGGTATTTCGTTTTGTCTCGTGCCGACCACTGCCACATAGATCCCGCATAATTATAGGCGTTATAACCATATTGGCGCAGAACAACGACCATCCATGCGGATCGAATACCGCCGGTGCAATAAGCTGCTATTTGGGTTGTTTTTGTGATTCCTCTGCGTTTGAGCATTTCCGAGATCGCGTCCTCTCCCTTCAACATTCCTTTTTTATCAACTAAATCACGATAATAAAGATGTTTCGCGCCGGGTACATGGCCGCCTCGAGATTCTCCATAGGGCGTCCATCCTTTATATTCACGTTTTTCCCGAGTATCTACGACAGCGATATTTTGTTTTTTAGCCATAGCGACCTGATCAATGGATATCGACCAACTGGTGGCTTTTTGGACATGGAACGATGTGGGTTGTCTTTTTACGGTGGTTTTTTCCATCGGAAATCCAGCCCTTTTAAGCGCTTGGATCCCACCGTCAATGATCGCGACATCGGTGTGACCAAGTTCTCGTAACATCCATGCGATGCGCCCCGACTCTCCCCAACCCTTCAGTGCGTCATCAACAATAATAATCGGTTTTTCTGACGAAATTCCTAATTTTCCGAGTTTTTTTGCAATCTCGACATGCTGTAAAAGTTCGCCCTTTTCGCTTTTTTGAATTTTAGAGAAATCGGACCAATAGACGTGGATGGCGTTAGCAGGATGTTCTTTGTCGTATTTTTTCTTTTTTCGTGCATCTAGAATAAGAATCGACGGGTCATTGATCTCGATGAATTCTGTGGCATCGACGATAAGCAGATTTCCCCAAATTTGGTTCGCGTATGTCGGGCTGACCAAGAATGTTCCGATGATCCATGAAAGAATTAGAATTGCTTTTTTCATCGTTCTTTTGATGTTTAAAAAGAAAAGATGATGCAAATTATCCCTTTTAGTTAGCCATGGCGGCGAGTTCGTTGGCTAGTTCAGCAATCTGCTCGAAGGATTCAGATACGAAGAAGAGCTCTTGAGGGGCATCATAATCGATCGTGAGCTCTTTAATTTCGTTGAGAGAGATAGGTCGCTTTTCAACAGTCGGATCCATTGAACGTAAAAGGTCTTGGATACCTCCGTTATTCCCGGCGCCAAAGATTTTAATTTCTCCATTTTCACGTATTAAGCCATATTCAACCGTAAACCAGTAAAAGAGTCCGATTAAGTCTAGTAACTCTTCATCATTTCTTTCTACGGCTTTCGCGGCGGCCTTTCCGATATTCATCGACATTTCCACAAAGGGTTCGTGCGTGAACATTGGAGCATGGCCTCTTAATTCATGAACAATATCGGGCTCAGGCGTGAAGAATGGGAATTCGGGATGGCGGATGTAGGGTGTACAACGCATGACTTTATGTTGCAAAATCGATAAAAACTCACCTTTTTCGAGCAACCCGCCAACAGGAGCCATCATAAATCCGGTTAGTTCTTCCATTCTCTTAGAAACTTCATCCAGTTGAGGGATTTTATCGAAGGTAAAGTTGAGTTTTTCTCGGCCTTCAAGATAACCAGCACATGCGTACATATCTTGTAAGGGAAGCAAAGTGTCGGAGATATGTTCCCAGGTACTATGTTCTTCTTTGGTATAATCATAAGTCGGGATGAAGGGCCAGGCAGCTTTCGAAACGTCGATCAAATTGGACACTCTCGCCCTATAGTTTTGGTCGTGCGCACCTGGATAATCAGTTTGAACGATGCTGCCGTATTCACTTTCGGCAAATGAAAAATCCTCTAAAAACTTTCGATCGCGTCTCATAATAATCCTGAATAGTAATCAGTGAGAATCTATCCGTGGAAAGGTAAAGGTGTCCAGATCTTATCGTAAGTTTATTCGCTATCCCGGACCCGAGTTGCATTTCCTGGGAGAAAGTTACGCCGGATGAAAATAGTTCTTCCGCTTTTTTGGAGCTAGCGTGTCTAAATAATACAGAAACGTAACTGGTACGTTGACCCCGGGATAGGAGTGGGAATGAAGAATTTTGAGATAACAAATCTAATTATCGTCCGAAAGGGCAACAGGTACGATGCGAGCCTGGTCAAAATCAGAGAGAGACTGATACAGTACTGGAATAATTGGAATAATTTACTCAGGGCGAATAACTCGCAAAAATAAGTAAAACGTTGACCTCGTTTAGATGAGCGTTTGACGATCATCTTTACTCTTTTTGGACTACAATGGAATTTCAACAAATATATCAAGACACCTATCCAATCGTTTTTCGTCGGGTGTCGAGATTTGTCTTCGCATCTGAAGTTGAAGAAGCGGTACAAGATGTATTTTTGAAGGTTGCTCAATCAATGTCAACCTTTGATAAACGTTCGTCGATTTCCACTTGGGTTTACAGGATAGCTACAAACTACTGTTTAAATAAAATTCGAAACCAAAAGCGTCACGAAGAATTGTTAACGCAATGGGCCGCGGAATTGCGACCCGTGGACATCGGAGCGAGCGCCGAAGATCGGATTTTGCTTCAGCAAGTTTGGGGCGAACTCGATGAAGATCTGCTTCAGGTCGGATTTTATTATTATGTTGATGGTATGACTCAGCAGGAAATTTCGGAGATTCTCGATGTTTCGGAGCGAACCGTACGTAATCGATTGGCGAGTTTAAAAAAAGCAGGTCAACGCTTAAAGGAAAAATTATGAATCTTGGGCGAAATGGACATTTTACAGATTTAACAATCGATCAGTGGTTGATGAACGAACCACGGTCAGTTGAAGTTACACAACATTTTGAAACCTGTGAGGGCTGTCGCCTTGCGGTTGAAAAAATCGGACGTGAGGTGATCGTAATCCCTCCTTTTACGGGCAAAGCGGGCAGTGTTGTTGAAGAGGTTTCAAATAAAGAAGAAAGGGGTTCCCGATATACGAAAATTCGTATCGCGATGGTAGGGTTGGCTTCTGTGTTAGGCGTCCTTCTGATAACGCAAATGTATTCGAAAACACCTCATACCGGATCACCGCTCGATAGGCCTGCCGAAATCATCGACGGGTCAGACGGAGTTCGTATAAAAGGTGCATCTTTTTCGTCGTTGCTATACGCGAAAAATGCCGAAGATGTGCGCCCTCTAAACAACGGGTCGATCGTCCATCCGGGGGAACGAATCGGATTTCGAATTGAGAATAAAAAGAAGGGATACTTGGCGATTATGGGAATTGATGAAACCGGAGAAAGCTATGTTTGTTTTCCACAGCGTTCGGAGTCGGCTCAGTTAATCGACGCGGGCGAGGAGCGAACCTTATCAGAAGCTATCCGTTTAGATTCAAAACTTGGCCAAGAACGTATTATTTCGGTATTCTGTGAAACCCCTTTCTCTCTAGATGAGCTTAGAGAAAAAGTGGAGCACGAATCAAAAAGGAACTCCGAGGATATGTTTCCAACTTTGCTTCCGAATTGTGAACAACGTGAGGTCTCGCTTGAAAAAAAGTAATGTAATTTTTTTCCTACTTTTCACCTTTTGCTCGACAAATATTTGGGCAACTCAGCGTTATGGTCTGGTCATTGGCGCAAATAAAGGTGATTCGTCGGAAAAAACATTACGTTACGCCGAAAGAGATGCCAAACGCATCTCCGAAGTCTTGGTTCAACTTGGAAACTTCAAATCAGAGAATATGATTACGCTTCTCGGATCTGATGCGGCTTCGTTGTCGAGGGTTTTAAAGAAGCTAAGTAAAAGAATTAGTCGCGAAGGTGGTGAGGGGAGTATGTTATTGGTCTATTATAGCGGCCACGCGGATACAACCTCCCTTCATTTAGGCGGTACACGCTTTTCGTTTTCGAAATTGCAGAAAATGATAAACAACTCTCCGGCGTCGTTTAAAGTACTATTAATTGATGCTTGTAAGTCAGGCGAGATTACACGCGTAAAGGGCGGCGGGCCGTCAGAAGCTTTTGATATAGGGGCCTCTCGCTGGGAATCGGGCAAAGGAATGGCCATCATTACAAGCTCAGCTGCCGGCGAGGACGCGCAAGAATCAGACCGCTTAAAAGCGGGTTTTTTTACGCATAACCTCATTTCAGGATTGCGTGGGGCGGCCGATGCGTCGGGAGATAAGATTGTTACTTTGTCAGAAGCCTATGATTACGTTTATGAGGAAACCTTGCGCGCAACAAGTTCTGCGACCTTTCTTCAACATCCGACCTATGCGTTTGATATTCGCGGGCGAAAAGATATTACACTGACCAATATTTCTAGAAAAAATTCCGGTACAGGATATCTGAAGGTAGACGACCCCGGGAAATATCTGTTGTTTAAAGGAGGAAAAAAGGGAGATCTTGTTGCCGAAATTCAAATCAACGAAGGCGTTGAACTCGCTCTAAATCCTGGGACTTATTTTGTGCGTCGTCGCGAAAATTACCGCCTATATGAATCTGAAGTGGATATAAAACGTTCACAGTTCAGCCAACTTAGAGGTGAAGATATGACCCGCGTGCCTCGCGGAGAGATTGCCAGAAAGGGTAGTGAAGACGATCTCGCGTTTCAGTGGGCCCTCGTTCTCGCCGGTGGGATGGGGGGACATACGATTCAAGAACTGTCCTTCACGCCATTTTGGGCTATCGGGGTCCATCTGGATACGCCTTTATTAAGTTTTGAAATGCGTTTAAAAATGGGATTACCAAAAACAACGATAGGTGTGCATGCGATCACCCATCAAACCTACGGCGCAGATTTGGCTTCTCTTTTGATGTGGGATTTTCGGCCTTTCTCTTTGGGGTTTGGCGCAAGGTTTAACGGTGGGGTGGTTTTACAAACCTTTGAGTCAGTTCAAAATTTAGAAGATCGCCTTGCTTTCGTTGGAGGAATTGGTCCAGTCGCCGCGGTTGATGTTGAGGTTTTCGGTTCCATAGCGATTGGTCTTCGAAGCGGCGTTGACGTCCTCGCAGTTCCTCGAATTGAGTCAGAGAACTTGAGCATTAATTTTGTACCCTACGGAGAGTTCAATGTTAGTACGTATTTTTAGTCTTTTTCTTATCTCGCTCTTGGGATGCACTGATTCATTAGTCGGTCCAGATCACTTTGGGACGTCTCTTTTTGAAGTAGAGGGAATCGTTGTTCTCCACGAAGAGGTTGAAGCTGAGCTAGCTTTGGCACTTTTGTGGATCGGAAACGGTCAGGATTTGCAGGTAAAAAATACCTACACGAGCTCCACCTTTCCGGCGTCATTTTCTATGGGTTTGTATGAAATTCCCGATGCCGAAGCTATGCAAAAGGTTCCGGATCATCCGACCGCAACGTTTGCAGTGGGGCGTCTCTTTATTTTTCAAGATACAAATAAAAACGGAAGACTTGAGCGAGGGGAGCCCATTCAAGGAAGTGTAAATGAGAGCGCAATAACCTATTTTTCTGATTCCGGAACATCTTCAATTATGAGCCAGGGGTTTAAAAAGGGTTTTTCCGTTATGACGGTTATCGACTGTCCGGAGCGAGAAGAAGTTTGGCTGACACC
Source organism: uncultured bacterium (assembly GCA_937981985.1). Classification (GTDB taxonomy): domain Bacteria; phylum Myxococcota_A; class Bradymonadia; order Bradymonadales; family Bradymonadaceae; genus CALJNB01. Next base: position 11,198 of record CALJNB010000062.1, on the reverse strand, counting down.
GCAATCGACAAAGCTTCGAATTCACGTCGAGCCTGGATTAAGTTCTTTCAGTACCGATATCGGTTGTGATGAAGAACCCCAAGATATCTGTTTGGAATCTCTCATCGCTTTAGGCAATCCCGATCGTGATTCGGAAGAGTTTAAGATCGCGCTTAAGAATTACCAAGACGCGGGTTGCGTTGAGGTCTTTGATGAGGGGGTTGAAGGCGGCGGAACGCCAGGTTCGAACAACAGCATCATCGTGCTTTGAATTTATAATCTATTTGTCTATTTTCTCGAGCTCTTCGAGACTCTTTACTTCCGAAATTTCAGGCATCGGCGAGGGAATTTTGGAAGAGCGCTGCTGGCTTGCCCAGGCCTGAAGAACAAGCACATCTCGATACCCAGGTTGTAACCTTGATACCCGTGCCATTATCCCTTGACATTTTGTGTACTTTTTTTGTCGACAATGCTGAACTCCGACGGAGTAGAGACGTTCAAGATGTTCTTGCTGTGTCATTGAAATTTCTTGAGTCGGTTCAACGGCGAGGTGAGCGCGAACCGCCTCAACCGCCGAAAATCTCGCTTCGGCATGTTTAAGTCTCGCCGAAACAATGGCTTCTGAAATCTGGCTTCTGGCTATCGTTTTTTCGGATTCTTTTAGCTCGGTGTGTTTGCTGAATTGTTGAAACGCGACGGTTGCTAGGCTGGCGATTACCGTGAGGACGACCCAGAAAATCGTAATATGAATTGCGGTACGACCCAGTGCCCCACTTTCAGGTCTCTGGAGATGATAACTTTGGATCTTTTCTGCGGCCGCCCGCGTTTGTTTGATTGAGCGGATCCATGGAAGTATGAGAAACCAGGACATGACAAGAGAACGCGCTCGTCCGTCTTCCCCGTTATATCGATGCCCGGCACCAGGTGCTATTACTGCAAAAATAGCTGCAAGCTCAGGTGAATGTTCGTAGGAGTCATCAAATCCATCGGGTTGAAAAGGCGCCTTTTCTACTTGGGGGATGATATCGCGCATCATACTATCAGCCGCGCGTGGTGCAGAACGTATCATAGGCGGTGGGGCGGTAACTATTTTAGGTGGTGATACACGCGTGTTTTCCAAATCTTCTAGCGATGGCGGTATCTTTTTAGCTTCCTCGTTCACGGTTGGGTGTTGTCCGGCCTCTAAATCTGGGAAAAGTGTTTCCCACGGATTGGATTCTGGTACTGGAGCCGGATTGGGATCGGTAATCGGCGTTGGCGGTTGAGTTCGTTCCGGTTGAGCTTTAGACTCTTCTTGAGGATTGAAGATGGCGTCTATGTCGAAATCCAGAGGAATATCAATATCGGTAAGGGCCTGTGTTTGAGAAGTGATTTTTTTAGCAACGGCGAAAACGCCCATTTTTGATAAGCGATCGACTAATGCGTCGGCTCCTCGATGGCTAAGATCGCTTTCGATCGTAATTTCACCGTTTTCTAGCCGTTTAACAAGCGTGCTCGACGGTTGTCCGGTCAAGGGCACAAGTATTCTAGCAAGGTCAGCAATTGCACCTGGAAAGTGCGTTGGGTCAACAATGACGGAATGTTCTTGGGTTACCATTACGAAAGGTTACGCCGAAAAACGCTGCTTCGCAATGTACTAAATGAACGATATACGTAAATTTCCGATTAAACGCTTGTCATGGGAGATTTTTTTGTTATGGTGTCGAGCCTTCCGGGGCCAAATTTTTTTGGTTCTGGATCATAATACTTATTTACGAACAAATGTTGAATATAGTTTAGGACGTTTTTATGGCACGCTATCGTGGACCAAGACTTAGAATTACGCGACGACTCGGAACAGATCTCCCGGGCCTCACTCGCAAAATCGCAGACTCAAGACCTCACCCTCCGGGACAACATGGTCAAGGACGTCAGCGCTTTAGTGAATACAAGAAGCAACTTTATGAAAAGCAGAAGCTTCGCTTCAACTACGGTGTAAGCGAGAAGCAACTCCGTAATCTTTTCCGTGAGGCGACTGCTTCTCGTGATGCAGCTGGTGTTTTTCTTCTTAGAATTCTCGAGCAACGTCTTGATAACATCGTTTTCCGATGTGGTTTGGCTCCAACGATTCCCGCTGCGCGTCAGTTGGTAGTTCACGGACATATCACTGTTGATGGAAGAAAAGTGGATCGTCCAAGCTTTCGCGTGAAACCTGGGCACGAAGTTTCAGTTAACTCGAAAAGCCGAAACAACGTTTCAATCCAAGAATCATTGGGTAGCCCGTCGTTACGTCTTCCAAGTTATCTTACTTTTGATGCGGGAACGATGACCGGAACCATGATTTCAACACCTGATCGTGAAGACGTTCCAATTCAATTGGAAGAGAATCTTGTCGTCGAATATTATTCGCCACGTCTCTAAGATGAAACTCGTTCGACTCCTTACGGTGACGCTTTGCGCCACCGTTTTTTGTGCCTGTTATTCCTATTCGCCTCAAAAGAAATCCAAATTGATGACCGGAGAACAAAGCGCACAAATCGCTGGAGACTCTGCGCGTGACGCCGAAAAAAACGGCACGACGGGACTTCTAGTCGAGTCCTCTAATGATCTTGCGGCCGAATCCACATCCAGGCCCGTCTCCATCATAAAAGATCCAGTTGAAAATAAGTCAGGTTCTAAATTGTACTACTTTCATTGCGCGAGCTGTCATGGTGAGAAGGGAACATTAGGAAAAATCAAGCTCACAAACGGTACGCTCGACGAAATTGAGGCGATCATAAGCGAGGGAAAGCCAGAATTGGGAATGCCTGCTTGGAAAAATGTTCTTTCTAATTCTGAACGCAAAGCGGTTGCCCAATTTGTTTTCGACTTTCGAAAGACATCGCAAACGCCCTAACACTGAAAGATAAAATCATTCTAAAAGTCTTACTCATAAGCGGATACGACGCACTAAGCCATCAACGTTGGAGAAAGGGGCTCGTCGCGCAGCTAAAGGGAATTCATTTCGAATCCGTTTGTCTTCCACCTCGAAACTATGCTTGGAGATCCGTTTCAAATGGGCTCGAGCTTTTAGCTCACGATGCGCTGCACAAAGAGTACGATGTTGTCCTTACCACGAGTATGGTTGACACATTAACGATTCGATCGGTCTTCCCAAAACTGGGTAAAAAATGGCTTGTCTATTTTCACGAAAATCAATTCGCTTACCCATCAAAAAAATATAAACCTTTCGATATTAATCTCGTCCTACGAGATGTTAAGCGTGCGAGAATAGCTGAAAATGTGGCTTTCAATTCTGAATTCAATAGAGATTCATTTTTTACCGGATTGCGTAAATTAATAAAAATGACCCCAGGTGGATTCGGCGAGGAGGTTCTTGAAGATATTCAGTCCAAAGCAATCGTATTGCCTGTGGGGTTGGATGACTTTTGGTTCGAATCCGAACCCACGGAGCGGACACCTGGACCTCTACGCTTACTTTGGAATCATCGTTGGGAGTTTGATAAAGGTCCCGAAGACCTACTCGATCTCGTACGCAGTCTTACCAAGTCCGAAACTCCCTTCGAACTCTATCTTGCAGGGCAGGATTTTAGAACAATTCCGGATGCCTTTATAGCGTTAAAAAAAGATTACTCTTCTTGTTTGCGACAGTTTGGGAAAATCGAGTCATTCGCTGAATACCGCCGCGTTGTTGAGCATTGTGATGTTGTTATTTCAACGGCAATACACGAGTTTCAAGGGCTTGCTATTTTAGAAGCGGTTGCCGCAGGATGCACTCCCTTCGCACCAAACCGTTTGGTTTATCCGGAATATGTACCGGGAGCATTTTTGTATGAAAACGTTTCTCAGCTTACAAAACAAATTCGGCGATTGGATCTTCAAAAGCGAAATAGCATCGATGTTGAAAAATACAGATGGTCCCTCTTAAAACCCCAATATGAAATGTGGTTGTCGACCTAGTGAGTCGACGTTTGCTATTTAACTTTTTGCGTAGTTCGGATTAGAGGCCCGCCTATAGGGTGGGTACCAACGGCATCTGAATGCTCGGCTAAACTAGGGGACGGTGGTTCGTTTCTTTGGGCATCTTCTGTGGACAGAAGTTCAAGCTTATCGGATTTACTTAGAACCCAGTTTCGTAGATCGCCATCTGAAATCTTCACATTAATCTCGCAGTTGGTGTCTAGCTCCCTGAGCGAAAGCACTTGTGCTTCAACACTTTTCCAGATGATTTTATCACCTGGTTTTAGGTTTTGCGGAAAAATACGATGCATAAGTCCTCCTGGTGTTAGGCGTCAACCTATCGATCCTATTATTAAGAGTGCCGCAAGAAGCGCGCAAAAACGGCTCTTATTTTACGTAAGTCTCTTCACGGGTCAATTTTTTGATGTGTTTATCGATGGATAGATCTTGAATAAGTATTTTCGCGATAACGGTAGTGGAGCAAAGAGGACTAACTGCGATAGTGTCGAATATGGATGATATCGTCATTTTTTCTAACTCGGATCCGTGGCTCCGAAAAATCACGGGCGCGAAAATTCATTTGTATTTTGACAAGGTACCGAACAGCGTTAATGTTCTTACTACTGTTAGAAAAGGAGCCAAGGATGGCAATTTCTCGTAAGCCAGAGTCCGGTCGTCAGAAGCGTCAAGCTTTGATCCGCCAACAATTCGTGAACACCGCACACGAACTTCTCAATGAGGTTGGTCGCGATAAACTGTCTTTGCGTGAAGTCGCTCGAAGGACAGATTATAGTCCGGCAGCGCTATACGAATATTTTGATTCAAAGAATCATTTACTTGATGAAATCGCAAAAGAGGTCGTCGAAAGATTTGCCGCGGTTCTACAAAACGCACGGACTGGACAAGAGCCCCTGACGAGCGTTTCGTTGGCTTACGTTGAGTTTGCTTGTAATCATCACTCCGATTTCTTATTGGTCTTTGGTGAACGTCGTTCCCTTTCTGAACATATGTCGAGTAAGATTTATCAGGTGTTTGTAAATACGCTTGCGTTTCAGGAGTCAAAAGAGAAGGGCGATTTAGCGAAAAGTGCCAAGAAGGCGTACCGGCTTTGGATCGCAGTTCATGGCTTAGCAATGTTACAACTTACCCATTTTGGCGGTGTGGAAAATAAAACGAGTTACAAAGAGATGGGCAGTTTTCTTTCGGGATTATAACTGCGAAGTTATTCTGCTTTAAGGCCGATGGCCTTTTTGGGAGCGCAAGGCGGGTCGGTGTGTCGTTGATTGATTGTGGCGACGATTTCATTGTCAACGCATTCAATTTTGATAACGGTGTTATTTGTCGGGACAACTTTTGAAATGAGAACCTTACTTATCGCGGTGAGCACATGCTTTTCTATCGTACGCTTTAACGCCCGTGCGCCGAACTTTTTACTAAACCCATTTTCTTCCAACCAAGCCCTCGCATCACGACCTATTTCCACTTCCATTTTTCGCCTTAAAATACCACGTCTCGCCATAGCCGATTCTATTTCTAGTTCGCAAAGACGTTGCATTGCATGTTTGCTTAGCGGGTTAAATATTACGATTTCATCGAGACGGTTTAGAAACTCGGGTGCGAAAAAGTCTTCCAAACTTGTGGATATCTTAGAAGAGATTCCTTCTGTTTTCTCGTTAAAACCCATGGATCCAACGGTTCCAGACGCGCCGAGATTACTAGTCAAAAAGATTAAGGTTTGTCTAAAATCTGTCGTTTTTCCGTTCGCGTCCGTCAAGCGTCCTTCGTCCATAATTTGGAGGAAAAGGTCATAAATTTCAGGTCCAGCTTTTTCGAATTCATCAAAAAGGAGGACCGAGAAGGGTTGATTTCGCACTGCCTCTGTGAGTAATCCTTCTCGTTCTTTGTCATTTGGAGCGCCTATGAGTTTTTCTACCGCGAAGCGGCCACGATATTCAGAAAGATCAAAGCGGATCATGCGATCTTTATTTCCGAAAATCCGCTGAGCAACAAGTTGTGAGAAATAGGTTTTTCCTACCCCGGTTGGTCCCACTAGAAAAAACACACCCAAAGGTCGAGCTGGATTTGTAAGGCCTGCTTTAATCAACGCTAGCCGATCGGAGACGATTTGAGTCGCTAAAGGTTGATCGATGAGCCGCGCATTAAACCAGTTTTTGGTTTCACAAAGATCAAGAGGGAGCGTGTCGTCGAGTAAATCCAAACGAATTCCGCTGGTCTCCGATAAGCACGGCGGAATGAGTTCGCTCTGTAATACGAGTGGATCGTCGGGTTGTTCGTAGTCTTGATGACGCGTGGCGTAATCTACGATCGCGTCTAAGAAGTCGCAGGCTCGCCCAGGTGCTTGTGATCGTGTGTAAAAAGTTTTCGAAAAGTCGACAATCATTTCCAGACAGGTAGGTTCTGCGACCACTTGCCGTTCTTTTCCGTCAACATCAATTTTTAAGTCGCCGACAATATTTTCTAGAACAGTTAGCGTTTGGTCATCGTTCATTTCATCGAGTTTTACTTGTCTGAATTGTCTTAAGAAGCTCGGGTCTCTCGCAAGTCCGCTTTTTAGCTCATCTTCGGTGCACTCTGCGAGAATTCGAATCTGGCCGCGTTGTAGATAAGGCTTAAAAAAATCCGCGAAATTTTCGTCGGACTTGGAGTGCGCTCCAGCCCCGAGTAGATCGTTGGGATTGGTCATGTAGAGCAGGACTTTACTTTCTTTAGCGATATCACCCGCCATTTCTTTGAGTTTGGTTTCCCAATCCCCTAGATAGCGCGTTCCGCTGATGAGTTCTGCGGTATTGGTTTCCAGAATTTTCCATTCGTTATCCGCATCTAGGAGCTGATGAACAAATTCATGGACGACTGCTGTTTTGCCGCTTCCTACATCTCCTACAAGTAGTATCGATTTCTTTTTATTTTCGTTTCGAAAATGGGAAATAAGAAGTCTGACAACATCAGTTCGAAGAAAAGCTCGAGACAAGAAGGGGCGCTCTTGTTCGGAGTTCAAAAGTCGGCCGTATTTATCCAAGCCGCGTTCTTTTTCTTTTGCAGCCTTTTTCGACACGACTTGAAGTCGTTGGCATAAGGTCGGGTACACCTCGTTTAATTTTCGGTTTTCGAGGTAATTTAATATAAGGCGCCGTTCCCGTGGGGAAAGCTGTTCAAATAATAACTGATAATGGGATCGGGTGAGCTTCGGGACTATTAAATCTAGTGACTCTTCGGCCATTTTTTGCATGTCAATCTCCCGTTCTAATAGGGACCGAAGCACGCTCGCAATCGATTTTGGCGAGGCTAGGGAGCGTAGTTGGGAAAGCGCTTGTTCGCGGACACCATAGTAGTCATCTTCTAGCGCACGAATGAGCACATCCTCGAGTTCGGGATACGCAAGATCAGATAGCGCCACGATCGCGCGATAGCGGACATCGGGGTCGAAATCGGAGAACGCACCTAGAACGTGGTCATGAACCTCGGGGTCGCCCAAAATTCCCAGCGCAAAAAGTACCATCTCACGTACTTCTGAGTGAGGGTCGTTGAGCAAGGGTAATAACGGGATTACGGCTTTAAAATCACCTAAACGCCCTAAATTGGTGGCAGCGGCCATCCGTCGAAGATAGTTTGGATGGGTTAGTTCGAGCCGCAATAGAGGGATAACCTCAGTGCCCATTCCGTAGAGTTGATCGCGTAAGCGCCGGTACGTCTCATCATTTTCGGCGAATTCGATTTGATCAAGTATGTCTTTTGCGTGTTCCAATGCGTGCCGGCGGTTCGAAAGTATCTCGTAAAACCTAACCCTAGATTTCAAAATTACAATTTTTTGGCTTCGCCGGCTTAAAGAGAACACGATTGGAGCGTTTTTCAAGCCTTGATAAATGTAAATTTCCTTGAAAGTTGGGCGTGTTCCCATTACAAAGAGAGGCGCTATATGCGCGTGTTCTTGGACTTTATCATTTTCCATCAAAGATGGTGAAGAAAGCCAAAGCCGAAATTTGAATGGATAGGATTAGAACGAAATGAGCGAACCCGGAATACTCCCAAGTCCCATTCCATTTGGTAAATACTATCTTCTAGAACGTGTTAACGTTGGAGGGATGGCGGAGGTCTACAAGGCGAAGGCTTTTGGTGAAGAAGGGTTCGAACGCATTCTTGCCGTAAAAAAAATCCTCGCTTCGATTGCTGAGGATGAAGATTTCATCAATATGTTCATTGATGAAGCAAAGATTACGGGCCGATTAAATCACCCAAATATTTGTCAGGTATTCGATCTCGGCATTGCGGATGGTTCCCATTTTATTGCAATGGAGTACATCGCTGGCAAAGATTTAAAAACGATTTTTGAACGCGGAAGACGTTTGGGAGAACGTGTAAATATTCCCAAGATTTGTTTTGAGATCATGAAAGTTTGCGAAGGTTTATCGCACGCACATAGTAAGAAAAATCCACAAGGACAGCCGTTAGGAATCGTTCATCGCGATATTTCGCCGCAGAATATTTTGGTCTCCTACGAGGGGGCGGTAAAAATTATTGATTTTGGAATCGCAAAGGCGTCCGGCAAAACATCGCAGACTCAAGTTGGAATCCTCAAAGGGAAATTCAGTTATATGAGCCCTGAACAGGTACGCGGGCTCCATGTTGATCATCGCAGCGATATTTTTAGTCTTGGCATCGTTATGTACGAATTGCTAACGCTTGAGCGATTGTTTTTAGGGGAATCTGATTTTGATACGCTCGAAAAGATTCGAAAAGTAGAGATGAGTCCCCCCTCGCTCTATAACCCACATATTCCGCAAGAGCTTGAAAGGATTTGCCTGAAAGCCTTAGCGAAATCACCAGAAGAACGCTTTCAAACGTGCGGGGAATTCGCAGAAGCTCTAGAAAAATTTATGCGTTCGCAAGGATTCTACTTCTCGAATAAAGATCTGGCTGTCTACATGAAAGAAGCATTCAGTGCGGATATCGAATTTGAAGCCAAGAAATTGGATTATTATCGAAGTTTAAATCTCAAACCTATTGAAGCTGGACAGCCTGACGTTCAAGCGGTCTCCCAACGACCCTCCAGAGGATTATCCTGGGGCGAAGAAGAAATGGAGACCCAGATCTTTGATCGAGAAGAGGATGAGACCATAGAAGCAAATGCGTTACAAACCGGTGGTTCAGCGAGACCTACTGTAGAATTTGATCGGTGGGATGGTGACGGGTTACCTTCTTTTTCTGATGAGAAGCCTGCCAAACGTACAGCCCAACATACCGAACAAATTGAAGCCATTAGCCCAATACATCCCACGGAAAGAGCGAGGACGGTAAATCGTTCAAAAGATTCGCGTCTTCTGCTCTATACCGCGATAGGTGTCTTTCTGATTGGTGGTCTTGCAGCGTTCGCGTGGTACAAACTACGTCCAACTATGGCGGTTGAGACCGAACCGACCTCGGTCGAAATTTGGGTTAATGGTGAAATGGTTCATAACGGTGAGACCCCTCATAATGTCGTTCTTCCGACCGGGCCGGTACTTGTTGAGCTAAAACGAGAGGGATTTGAGACTTATAAAAAAGACGCCGATGCTGAATTAGGCCGAAATTTTCGCCTTAAGCGCAATCTGAAGGCCATCGTTATTGAACCAGAGAAACCGAAGAACACCAAGATGATGGTTAAAACGAGTCCCGCCGGTGCAGCAATTGAAATTAACGGGAAAAAATATGAGAAGGTAACTCCGTTCTCGATAGATGATTTAGGCGCAGGGCCCTATGTCGTCAATATTTCAAAAGAGGGGTTTCTACCAGAATCGCGAACTCTTAAAAAATTGAGCGCGAAAGGCTTAGATGTTCGTTTAAAACCAAGCCAAATTTCATTGGCGATCAATTCGAAGCCTAGTCGATCGAGATTTTCTGTCTATCTCGAAAACGGGAAGAAAGTCTTACATTCTGGTAAAACGCCTCAGACAATTAAAGATTTAGATGCAAGCAAGCGTTACCGTGTTGTCGTTAAACGATCCGAGTATGATACCTGGGAAGATGTTATGGAACCTGGTTTCGAGAAAGAAAGCACGGTTGAAGCTTCACTTGTCCGAAAATCTGAAAAAGACGCTAAGAATACCGACGAAGCTGCCGCTGCAGAGCGAGAAAAGAAGAAAGCCGAGATTTTCGCTAAACGAGAGCAGGAAAAGAAAGAGAAAGAAAAACGAGATAAAGCAAAAGCTAAAAAAGAGAAAGAAAAAGAAAAAGAAAAGAAAGCAGAAGAGGAAGCTGCAGGTACTGGGTTTTTATATGTTCAATCCAATCCAGTGGCGAGAGTTTATATCAACGGACGTGATACGGGGCGTTATACACCCTTGTTGAAGTTCAAAATTGCGTCCGGCAAGAAACACCGAATTAAGCTTGTTAACGATGAGTATGGTTTGAGTAAAACCTATTATGTTCGAGTGAAGCCGGGGGCGAAGAAAAAGATCGTGAATAAGAAGTAATGTCAGAATTTTCCGTTGATAAGTTGGTACGGGATCCGGAACTAAAGTTATATTGTCCGGTGTGCACGAGCTGTTTCGCAGCGGATGCTGATCTATGCGACGAATGCGGATCTAACAAGCCCAAGGAGGGCTGGCTTTCTGTTGAAGGTTCTCCATTCCAATTCCTTGGAATGGCCCTAGATGGCCGTTATAAATTGGTTCAATTTTTGGGTGATGGCGCGACGGGTTATGTTTATCGCGCACAGGCGACCAAAATCTTTAGGGATTTCGCTGCCAAAATTGTTGATACATCGCGTTACGGAAAAGAAAAGCATAAAAAAGAGTTGGTCCATCGTTTCGAGCTTGAAGTCGAAGCAATGAGTCAATTGAGAAACCCGCATGTGGTTGCGATTTACGAGTCGCTAAGAATCGATGAAAATCTATATGTCTTGGTGATGGACTACGTCGCTGGGAGAACCTTGCAGAATCTACTAGATCGTGTTGGGCGGATTAAATACCTTCGTGCCTTAGAGATTATTCGCCAAATCGCTAATGGTTTATTCGAGGCGCACTCTCGGGGATTTATTCATCGCGATTTAAAGCCCGATAATATTATGATCGAGCGTCTGCCTGTTGAGGGATTTTTTGCTCGTGTTCTTGATTTTGGGATCGTTCATTTTCAACAAGATTCTAGCGATACTCAAGGCTTCAGAGGAACACCTCTTTATGCATCGCCAGAACAATGTGTCGGAGGAGAGATCGACGCGAGAAGTGATATCTACGGTTTAGGTTGTGTTCTCTTTCACTGTTTAACGGGTGTTCCGCCATTCCCGG
>CALJNB010000061.1 GCA_937981985.1 uncultured bacterium | reverse complement strand
CCAAGATTACCCCAGTCGCAAGTTGATTTGGAATGATTCGAATAGAAAAAGCCTCAAAAGCCTACATTGATCAAGTGATATTGGATGATGCTACGTGGCAGATCAATCCGCGTACGATTACCGGGTTGGTTGGCCCCAATGGCACAGGTAAAACAACGCTGCTGCGTTTGATATTAGAACAAGAAAGTCTCGATGGCGGTTCGATCATACGCGCCAATCGAAAATCGATGACCGTTGGCCACCTTCCGCAGAATATTATCGACCTCCAAGGTAAAGTTGGAGTCCTGGATTTCGTCCTCACCGGCAGACAAGATCTTTTGGATATCGAAGCGCAGCTCAAATCGGTCGAAGAACGTTTAAGCGTTCAATCTTCGGACGCCTTACTTGAAGAACAAGCCACACTTATCCAAAGGTTTGAACAATTAGGGGGGTATACCTACCAAAGTGAAGCGAAGCAGATATTGGTCGGTATGGGATTTTCCAACGATAGCTTTTCCGAAATTCTCAACGCATTTTCGGGCGGCTGGCGGATGAGGGCCCTGCTGGCTCGCATCCTCCTGAAAAGGCCCCAATTTTTGCTTCTAGATGAGCCTACCAATCATTTAGATTCGGATAGCTTGGGATGGCTAGAAAGTTTTCTAAAAAATTACGAAGGTGCCATCGTTATCGTGTCCCACGACCGTTATTTTCTCAATGCCGTCACCAACAAAATCTGTGAGCTGGAATTCGGTAAACTGAATCTTTACCACACCAACTACGATGGTTACCGAAAACAAAAAGCCGAAGACCGCGAGCGTTTAGAAAATCAAAAGATGCGACAGGATAAAGAAATCTTACGCATCCAACGTTTTATTGAACGTTTCCGCTATAAAAGCACCAAGTCCAAAGCGGTCCAAAGTCGCGTTAAAATGTTGGATAAAATGGATCGTGTTCAACTTCCACAGGACGAAGAAGGTGCGATACAGTTTTCCTTTCCCAACCCTCCTCGCATGCCGAAGATCATCGCAGAATTGGAGAACGCTTCTAAACGTTTTGATAGTAACATCGTTTACGAAAATCTAGATTTCAAAATTTTTCGAGGTGATAAAATCGCACTCGTCGGACCTAACGGCGGCGGAAAAACCACCTTATTAAAAATGATTGCCGGCATCCACGATACCGAAACGGGTACAATTGAAATCGGCGATTCCGTCAAAATTGCCTATTTTGCCCAACATGCAGCCGATGCCTTATTGCCCAACCATACCGTTGAGGAATCCATTTTATCGATTGCCGAATTCGATGACGCTCCAAAAGTCAGAAATGTTCTCGGTGCCTTCGGGTTCTCCGGCGATGACGTAAAAAAGAAAATCAACGTATTATCAGGCGGTGAAAAAAACCGGGTAGCGCTTGGGCAGATGCTTTTTAGGAAGGCGGGTCTACTACTCTTGGATGAGCCTACCAATCATCTGGATATCCAATCACGTCAAGTCCTCGAATACGCGCTTCGTATTTTTCAGGGCGCATATATCGTTGTTTCCCATGATCGCTATTTCGTTAACGAAGTCGCCGATCGAATCGTACACGTTGACCGCAATGTTCATGAGTTTCTAGGTAGCTACGACGACTATTTGGCGAGCCTTAAAAACACCGACGAGAAAACGAAAACAGTTTCAGAACATTCCCGCAAAAAATCGCGCCAAGAATCAGCCGAACTCCGTAAAAAGATGGCCCAAGCGACGAAAAAAATTCGGAAAACGATTTCCGACATTGAGGAAGAAATCGCCGTCTTAGAACAATCCATTGAGGATGCTGAACGTTGTTTTGCAAAGCCTGACTTTTTCGATGATGCCGAAAACGCGACTCGAATGAGCCGAGAGTATAAAGAGAACCAAACTCGAACTGAGCAATTGTTGGAACAATGGGAGCGTTTAGAGGAAGAAGTTGCTTCGATTGAAGGAAGTATACAGTAGAACTTTTTGTGTTGAGAAGGTCGATCGATTTAGGGAGTCGTTCCGTCCTCGCTAATCCTAACCGCCGACCAAGTAGCGCCAAAGGGAGCGGTTAATGGCCGCTGCGTTGATTCATCTGTCGGTTCAGTATCCGTAGAAACAATCGAGCCACGATAGAGCCCCTCCTCGATCACATCAATGCGACCATCAGAATCGGTTTCAAAAAGAACACCTTCTCCACCTACCCTCAAACCGATATCAAATTCGAGGCCTCTAATCGCCACATCTGCTATGCCGAAAATTGCGCCGGTTGCGGACTCACAGAACCCTTCAATATCGCTAGCGCTCACACATCCGCCAAATTTACAAAGTTCATCGCCACCTGTGATGGTGTGTGCGATCGAATCGCAGCCAATCCAATAAGTAAAGGCTTCCGATAGTGAGTTAGCATTGTTGTCAGTTAGAGCGGGAATCATCACGTTATTAAGGATATAAATTATCAACCTACCGTAGCGCAAACTCACCGGATGCGAGTCGATCTTAAGCTGGTTATAGGAAAGGATACTACCGTTCCAATTCGAACTCACGATTCCCAGATCAGCGATCTCTCCTCCGACATCGGCGCCAAGGTAGATTGCTCCACAATCGGCAGGCGAATTATCATCGCAACCACGTCTCCAATACAACGTAACACCGGTCCAGTTATCAGCCCCGCGAAAGGATAAATCGCTAGAAACTTTACTAATAGTTAACCGACTTGAGACCTCTAAATCCGCTATGATTCCGCGTAAATCTCGTCCAACGTCACGGATCTCTCTGAGCGTGGGGCTTTTTTCAATGACGTCATTGATAAAGTCGCGGAAGGTGTCCGCCAGTCCGGTTTCTTCTAGAAAAACGTTGATAGCCACTGAGATGAGCCCACTTACGAAAGTATCGATTAAAGCAATAATCTTATCGTAGATAGCCTGTCCCGGATCATCGAACATGTTGAGAATATCAACTATCGCAAAACCGACCGGGCCCGAGTCGGCGATCGCATCCAAAAAATCCCAATTCGAAGTAACGTTATATTCTCCGACAGGATTCAGCTCGATAAGGGTTAGAAGTAATTCCTCCTTATTGACGGTTTCGGGAAGAATATCAATTTTATCTTCACAAACCGCAGCCGCAATTTGATCGCGATCCCCACGGGCAATCCCAGTAACGATGAACGATTCGAGGGTTCCCAGTTCGTCGAATTTCACGGCCTCCCCGGCAACACTCGCTGTCACCGTTTTCAAGGGCGTCGGCTGGTCAAAGAAAGGTCGAAACTCATCGCATGAAAATTCGCTCTGTCGATAAAGGCGAAGCTCAATGTCCTTTAAAGGCATAATCGTCGGGGCGGTATTAACGGCGGTCACTTCTAATGTCCCGACCGTCATCGCCAATACATCGACCACGAAGTCAAATGAATTCGCAGAGGGGTGAGATGCACGAATCGTTATCGTAGAGGGATTCGGACTGGCACGCAGTTCGACAGAAGCCTTACCGTCAGGTCCCGTTATGCCCTGTAAAGATGCCAAGCTTGAACCCTCAACCGCTTCAACGATTTCGTAAGTGATGGTCTGACTTGGCGCGACTGCGCCGGTTTTTTTGCTATAGAGAAACACCTCTAAGGGCGTTGAATCCGTTACGTTAGCGCTTATATTTCCGGGGGTAACAGGAACCATAAAATAAGCGTGTGTCGCCGAAGGGTTACCATTGTTGCCCTCCAAATCTGTGTTGGAATGAAGCGAACTATCAGCGCAACTCATCGCGAAAACAAGAAAGAACATCGCGAATAGTTGAATTCTTTGATGAAACATCAATCACCTTTGTACAAAAAATGCCTTCACAGTTTAACACTCATGACTTTTCAAATCAATTAAGCGGCAGTTCCGTGAGGACGTATGCGTTCCTCAGAAGAAAACGGTTAAGGAGTACCTGCGCCGTTTTCGCTAATTCTAACAGCGGACCAAGTCGCACTGAATGGAGATACTAACTCCGTAGGCATAGATGCGTCTGATGGCTCTACATCCGTTGAAACAATAGTCCCATCGTAGATTCCGCTTTCTATTACGTCCACGCGTCCATCGGAATCGGTTTCGAAAAGCATGCCCTCACCTTCTAGCCTTAAACCGATGTCAAACTCGAGTCCTTTGATCGCAACATCAGCAATACCAAAGATAGCACCTGTGGCAGTCCCGCAAAAACCTGAGATGTCATCCGCGGTTATGCAGCTACCAAAAGCACATCGCTCCCGGTCGCTCCCGGTGATCGTATTGGCGAGCGATTCGCACCCAATCCAATATTCAAAGGCCTCCGATAGTGAGAAGGCTTTATTATTGGTCAGCGCGGGAATCATTACGTTGTTAAGGATGTAAATAATGAGCCTACCATAGCGAAGACTTACCGGGTGTGAGTTAATCTTAAGTTGGTTATAAGAAAGTATATTGCCGTTCCAATTCGAACTCACGATACCTAAATCGGCGATTTCACCATCGATATCGGCCCCCAAATAAATTGCACCACAGTCGGCCGGCGAATTTTCATCACACCCTCGCCTCCAATACAAAGTAACACCGGACCAATTATCGGTCCCACGGAAAGACAGGTCACTAGAAACCTTCCCAATGGTTAATCGACTTGAGACTTCAAGATTGGCGATAATGTCTCGTAGATCGCGTCCAACATCCCGAATCTCTCTAAGTGTGGAGTTGCCTTCGATAAAATCATTGATCATATCCGCGAATCGTTTGTCCAAACCGGTCAGGTCAAGAAACGCTTCGATACCCGCTGCTATTGCTCCGTTGAGGAAGAGCCCAATCAAGTCGATAATTTTTTTATAAAGAGCCGCGCCCGGGTTGTCGAACATATTCAGAATATCAACGATCACAAACCCGACGGGACCAGAGTCGGCGATTGCATCCAAAAAATCCCAATTCGACGTGACGTTATATTGACCGACTGGATTAAGCTCTACGAGGTTAAGGAGTAATTCTTCCCGGGTTACCGTTTCCGGTGAGATATTAATTTTATCCTCACAAGCGGCCGCGGCAACCTGGTCGCGATCACCGCGCGCGACAGCGGTTAAGATAAAACGATCGAGGGTGGCCAGATTTTCGAAATTTGCCTGCTCGCCGGCCACACTAGCTGTCACTGTTGTAAGTGGCGTTGGCTGTTCGAAGAAGGGGCGAAACTCATCACACGAAAATTCGCTCTGTCGATAGAGACGAAGCTCGATATCTTTGAGTTCCATAATAGTCGGAGCTGCGTTAACCGGCGTTACTTCTAAAGTTCCGACCGTCATCGCTAACATGTCGACGACAAAGTCGTGAGAATTTGCGGACGGATGGGATGCCCGAATGGTCATTGTAGACGGATTCGAACTGGCACGAAGTTCTACCGATGCTTTCCCGTCACTCCCCGTGACACCTTCTAAAGACGCAAGACTTGCCCCCTCAACGCTTTCGACAATTTCGTATTTGATCGTCTGACTTGGAGCTACATCTCCTGTTTTCTTACTGTATAGAAAGACCTCTAATGGCGTGGATGTAGCGACATTGGTGCGAATATTTCCAGGTGTAACCGGCACCATAAAATATTTGTTTGTAACGGAAAGGTCACCCCCGTCACCATCAAGATCAGTGTTGGAATGCAGCACGCTATCCGCGCAACTTAGCGCGAACATAAAACAAAAAATCGCCGAAAATCGAGTCTTTTGATGAGACATCACTAGCCTAGGTACGAGTACACTTAGAGCTTAACACTCCGTACATTTCAAATCAATTAAGCGGTGTTGCAGAACCCCCCTAAATATGTATGATGCCGCGCGATGATTTAATAAAAAGGAACCACCTTGGAATTTAAAAAAATCTCAGCAATTCTCGTGATGGCAGTATTTACTCAAACTGCGTGTTATAACACCTACTTCATCTCAAAAGACGAACTCAAAAAGCTTGAGTCCAGTGTAGAACAACAGGCAACTGTTTTGGTCTACGGTGATTGTCCGGCCGGCACAAAAAGCACGGCTTTCAATCCCGACTTTGTAGGCTTGAATGGATCACTTTGGGCGCAGACCGCCCCAGCAGAGGGTCTACCCAAAACACCGGCAAGCGACGCTGCTGACGATGCCTTGCCTCCAGAAATCGAAGAGGCGACAAAAGAAATTCCAGATGTTGCCCCGACGCCAGACGTTGAAGCCACTGAAGTAGCGACAACCCTAACTTCTGTTCCTCCGGGATGTACAGAAGTTAATGTATCCGGCGGAAATACGCTTCAAATTGTAACCGCCGATGGTAATCAGCGCGTAACGCCTTTCAATTTCATTATGAATCAAAAGCAGCTTGTATCTCCAGAATACGATCTTCTGCTCACT
This sequence comes from uncultured bacterium, assembly GCA_937981985.1. Lineage (GTDB taxonomy): Bacteria > Myxococcota_A > Bradymonadia > Bradymonadales > Bradymonadaceae > CALJNB01. Next base: position 4,788 of record CALJNB010000061.1, on the reverse strand, counting down.
ATCGACGAAGTCGAGGGCGCAGAAGTGTCTGAGTTCAGTACGTTTAAAACCGTTGTCACCATCGTTGGAGTTTCTGCGGTCGCTATCGGAACGTTTGTCGGTATTTCCGTACTAGCCGACCCCGCTGAATAAAAAAAGGTTTAACACTTCTTTTTTTTGCAACATCGCGTTCAGATACATAAAGCAGTATTAGCCAAACGCGCTAGGAAAGTAAGCACACGCATCTTTAATGTGGGACAAGGCGTTTCGTTCTAATTCGATCGCTTTAGGGAAAAGATTCGTCCAGGCTTGGTCGTCGGAGAATAAATCAATCAACTTTTGGTATTCCGCAGCTGCGGCATTTAACGAGACCTCTATATCCGTATGCGTACTTTGCGCAATTTCTGGCGCCCATAGTTTCAAGCAATACGATGCAGCTTTACGTTTTATAAGGAGTCGTGAAACAAAGCAGGAAAAAGACTCCAACTCATCTGGCTCCAAACCCACCGCAATTCTTGCCCCCATAACCTCCAAACCGTGAATACCACACGCGTAATTCTCACGTGTTTCTTGGAAGAATTCTTTCGGAGAAAACCCGTGCTTTACCACCCAATTGAGAAGATTGGTTTGCTGACGAACCTTTGGGGTACGCATCTTTTCAGAATCATTAGGTCGGGTGAAAACACCCCAATTTACAAAAACAGGATCATCATTCTGAAGCATTTTTCTTAACTCCGATTCATCTCCATTAATAATCAACTTCCTAGTGTTTGATTCTTCACATCTTTTGTAACCAGAAATCACTTCAACATTGAAGTCGGGGTCCATCGAGATAAAGGGCCGCTCATGAAGGATTTCAAATTGTATAAGCTTCCAAATATCATCGTCTGACAATCCATTAACTTCGGATACCGAATATCCAGTATAATGTGTCAAGCTTTCAAAAATCCCATAATTTGAAATAAGCTCACTATAGGGCGAATAATAACGCCCTTCTAGTTCATGCTGATTGTAATCAGAGTTGTAAACGTAATTACTAAAAGCGAGGCTCGAAATCCCGATCAATTCATTGAGGTCGACCGACGCCCCAAGGTGGGTTAAGGCTATGCTCGCGGCTTCTATCAGAGCGATACCAGCGTTAGCCGGATTAGAAAGAGTGTGTTCAATCGTAAAAGAGCTTTCATTTGGCATATTCATAATCAACCTATTTTAGGTATTGGAGGAAGAAAGTAGCGAGACTCAAAAATGCGAAAAAACCAACGATATCGGTAAACGTGGTTACTATAACCCCCCCGCCGAGTGCCGGATCTTGCTTAATCGTTTTCAAAAAAATCGGAACTGCGGCGCCCGTAAAGCCGGCAACGGTCATATTTATCATCATGGCTACAAATAATATTAGTCCCAAAAACGGATTTCCTTTCCAAAGGTATGCGGCTAGGCCTGTGATCAATCCGATCCCCAGTCCGATTACTAGACCCACAAAAAGTTGTTTTAGAATTGCGCTTTTTGAATCGGAAAATTTTAGTTCGCCCAACGCGATCCCGCGTGTGACGACCGTCAAAGTTTGATTTCCGCCATTTCCCCCCATCCCCGCTACCACCGGCATAAAGGTCGCCAAAATAACGACTTCTGCGATAGAACGTTCGAAAAGACCGACCACCGCAGCCGTAACGAAGACCGAAAAGAGATTCAACACCATCCACGGAAATCGTTTTTTTATACTCACCGACATCGGACTATAGACACGATCCTCTTCGGACAAGCCCTGCATTAAATACATATCTTCGGTCGCCTCAGCCTTCATGACATCGATGACATCATCAACGGTGATGACCCCGAGAAGAAAAAATTTTTCATCGACAACCGGAACGGCCAATAGATCATATCGCGCTACAATTTCAGCCACTTTCTCTTGATCTTCGTTGGCAAGAACCGCGATGGGATCAGTGACCATGACCTCTTTTAGAGGCGAATCAGGTTGCGCCGAGATGAGGCGCCGAAGGGGCACGACACCGACGAAGGTGCCGTTATCGTTGAGGACATAGACGTAGAAAATGAACTCGGACGATTTGGCAAGGATTCGAATTCGATCAATGGCTTCTTGGGCCGTCAGGTTTTCTGGAAGTGTTAGCATTTCCCCCGACATAATCGAACCTGCGCTATCCTTGGGATAGTTCCGAATGTGTTCGATGCGTTCTCTAAAGGATGCTTCGAAGCTATTTAGGACTCGTTCGCGCCGTTCTAATTCCAGCATACCCACTGCCGCCGCAGCATCATCGGTAGGCATGCGCGCAAGAATGCTGGTAAGTAGATCAATTTGGGTGTTGTTTAGAAGTTCTTCGAGAATGGCATCCGGAATTTCGCTGAGCGTTTCGGCTGCTTGGTTAACATCTACCAAAATTTGTACGAATGCAGCTTGTTCAGAAGCCGAGAAATGCCTAAAAAGATCTGCAAGCTCGGCTGGACGAAACTTATCCAACGCTTTGGCCACGCGCTCCTCGTCTCCATGGCGAAGAAGGCGTCTTATGAGATCAATTTGTACTTCGTTAAAACTCATCGAAAATCATCCATACCTTGGCTCGTGCCAAAATAGAAAAGCCCAGGCAACCGACTTAAAAAAGGTCGGTTTGACTGGGCTTTTCAGTATTCGACAGCTCAATGGGCGGCACACACCTTGGACTAAGTCCGCTGCTCCCTTCCGGGCCTGACGGGGTGCCGAGCTTACGGTCGCACCGCCCATTGAGACGTCGAATACATTAAAGAGAGGAAGGGATTCGAACCCTCGGTACGGCAGAACCGTACACACGGATTCCAGCCGTGCGCCTTCGACCACTCGGCCACCTCTCCACAACAATTATTTTGTAATCAAAGATTACAAAAAAGTCGACCATGTTTTCACATGGTATTAAGCGCTCTAAAAGCAAAAGATGTATTTATTCTTCCGCATCGATTGAAGATTTAGATCGTCTAATATCACGAAAGAAATCTGTCAAAATAGCTCCGCATTCAACAGCTAAGACGCCGGCCCGAACATCAACGAGATGGTTTAACCGAGGGTCCTCACCGATAGCATATAGCGATCGAAGAGCCCCTGCTTTGGCGTCTTTGGCTCCGAACACAACTCGTGAAACTCGAGCGTTAACGAGAGCTCCTGCACACATTGGGCAGGGCTCTAAAGTCACATAAAGAGAGCAATCGACGAGTCTCCAACTCCCGATAATCTCGGCAGCTTTTTGTATCGCTAAAATTTCCGCGTGAGCGGTAGGATTCTGGTCGAGTTCTCTACGATTATGAGCAGCCGCGATAACTTGACCTTTGTAGACAACAACCGCACCTATCGGTACCTCGCCGAGAACTCTGGCCTTCTTCGCTTCTTCTAAAGCTAACGTCATATATTTTTTATCGTTCTTCTTCACTCAAGAAATCCGAAAGAGAAACCCCAATAGAATTGGGATGAAAGTGCACTCAGAAGGACTTGAACCTTCAACCTACGGTTTCGTAGACCGTTGCTCTATCCAGTTGAGCTATGAGTGCGAAGGAGAAGATGGGATTCGAACCCACGATAGCGTTAACTATACTCCCTTAGCAGGGGAGCGCTTTCGACCACTCAGCCACTTCTCCGTGACGATGCGCCGTCAATATGACCATCGTCTTCACGATAGCCTTTTTGCTTTAGAGCGCTTTCAAATTGTCAAAGACTCATTTAATACATAAATGATTCAATCAAAGAGGGAGAGGGATTCGAACCCTCGGAACTTGCGTTCGCTGGTTTTCAAGACCAGTACCTTCAACCACTCGGTCATCCCTCCGCGTGGCAAAACACTAAAAATTCCAGTGTTTCGGATTCGAGAGTGTACTCAAGCCAAAGTTTGCGTCAAGTCCAAAGTTTCATTTCGACGTAGTTTTTTTTCAAAATATCTGTGCTAAAGACCGCGATAACCCCGGGTTGAAATCAATAGATTAGAATGGTAGGTGTGTATAACAATACACATACTTAATACTACACCTCAACGAGACCTCGACGTTAATATGGCTGATAAAAGAAAACAAAGTTTCTACTTTCCGACTAACTATATCGAAGAAATCGAAAACGAATCACTCAGACAGGATCGAACACGTTCTTGGCTCGTTCAAAAAGCTTGGGAGTTGTCCCGAGACAAAATTATGGGGTTCCCTGGAATCGATGATTACCTAGAAGACAAAAAAAAGGCTGAAAATGCCACCAAAGATAACTAACTACCTCTGCGTATTCCAGTCTGCATCTTTCTTCTTACGCCCCCGTATAAGGGTTTTTAAAGGTGTACCGAAAAAATCAAAATGCTCCCGCAATTGATTCTCCAAAAAACGACGATAACTAGGCGCAATTGAATCCGCGTGATTCACTATAAAAGCGAAAGTTGGTGGACGTACCGCAACTTGCGTCGCGTAATAAAAACGCACAGATCGATTTTTATGCGTCGGCGGGGAATGTTTAGCAAGAACCATCTGTAACCACTTATTCATCTCTGCGGTAGGGATCCGTTTCGTATGCGCCGCGTATACCTCGTTTACCGAGTCCAAAACGCGATGCACGCGCTGTTTGGTAAGTGCGGAGATAAATAAGATTGGAAAATGGCGCATAAATGCCATCTCATTTTGGATATCGCGGGTCCAAGCATTTACAGTGGAGTTATCTTTTTCAACGAGATCCCACTTGTTCACAAGAAATACGCGGTGAAGACTCTTCAATTTCAGCGCGTACGGGGGAGAATTCCTCTGAGCTTCGCTCGGAACCTCTCCATGGTACCTTTTGCTGGCGTTCTACAGAAT
>CALJNB010000060.1 GCA_937981985.1 uncultured bacterium | reverse complement strand
GCACGGTACTTGGCACGTACCTTTGCGGTTTGGAAAGATAGCTCGACCGCATCGGCATAACGATTGGACTCACTTTCTTCTCGGTCAAAACTACGAACGGTTCGAATACCACCAATGGACTCATCTGCCACAGCGGTCGCGTCTGCTAAGCGTTCCTGAACATCTTTGGAAAAAACTCGCACTTTACGTCCAAAATAGACTGCTAGAAAAACAACTGCGGGGACGGCAACTATCATCACAGAGGCTAGTTTGGGTGAACTTATGAATAAGACGATCACACCCGCGATGGCTTGGGTGGAGTAGCGCAAAACCATCGATAGATTGGATGTCACCGCATTTTGTAAGACCTGAGTATCCGAATTTAGTCGACTCATTAACTCACCGGTTTTCGTCTCATCAAAGAACCCAATCTCTTTACCTAAAATGGACTGGTAAAGTTGTTTACGAAGATCCGTGACGATTCTATCTCCCACGATCGTGAAAAGGTAATATCGCATTGCCGTGAAAAAAGACTGAGCGAGAAATACTGCGAAGACAATGCCGGCGATTTCATAGCCGCCTAAAACGACATCACCGACCTTCAGGTGTCCGTTTTTAAATAGATCATCAACACCGATTTTTGCGGCTTGAGGATAAAGAAGACCTAATCCTGCGCCCAAAAAAAGGGCAACGGTTGCCAAAAAAAGAATTTTAATGTGCGGTCGCGCAAGTCCGATAATCCGACGTAAATCGACGGGCCGTTTTTCTTTTTTTTTCAAACTATTCAGTGGTGCTGAGAACATCAGCAAGGGGGCGACGCGTGGAATGAACATGTTCTTTTTCGGCGTAGCCCATAAAAATTGAACCTATAATCTCTTGTGAGTTTCGGTCGATGTTAAGAAGTTCGTACAAAGCGTCTGTCCGGGAATAGCCACCCGTCGACCATTTCGATCCAATCCCTTCGGACCATAAAAGAAGTGAGGCGTTTTGAATCGCACATGCACAAGATGCGTAGTCTTCTTTACATCGTAGTGGATCATCATTGAGTTCGTGAACGACGACAACCATAACCGGAGACGAGCCTACTTTTTTACGCACTTTGGCTTCGGCGGCCTCCGAAAGTCCGCCCAACTTTTTGGCTTTCAACGCCACCGCGATGTCAGTAATTTTATCTCGAGTTTTTGGCCCAATACGTATGAAACGCCATGGATTGGTGAGTTTATGATTCGGAGCTCGAATAGCGGCCTCTAGGGCAGCGTTGACGAGTTCTTCTGGGACCGGCTTATCCAAATAAAAATGTACGGTCGAACGTTCTTTAATCGTTTTAAATATGGGGTTCATTCAACACTTCCATCTTTCTGAATTACATCAGGAAATAATTCCAATGAAACGCCAGCGACAGCGGTTCCGAAATAGTTTATCACAGCGGCTTTTCGCTTTTCGGCTAGCCCGAGGACATCAGCCCGTTTACGTATAACATCAACGGATAGGACGTCGGCTTTAATGCGTTCTCTCAAAACCGTTACAAAAACACTCGTTCCAACTCGGACCGGTGGCGCTACATTATCGATATTAGAGTTTTTATGAGAGTCGAGTACCTCAGCTAAAAAGAGCCACCCTGGAGTAACGACCTCGTAACGCGCAAGAATTTTAGTGTCCACTTTTAAACTGATTTGTAATTGCGCAGGTAGGGTTTTCTTCACCTCTTGGAAAGTCCGCGTTAGACCCGCGTCTGATGGATCGACGAGCATTTCGTGATAGAATTCCAGAGCGAGCTGATCTGCTTTAGTGCTTAGCGCAGACCGTTCAACCTCGGATAATTTTTGCTGTTCTTCCTTGGGTATGAAGAACACAACTCCAGAAATTTCAATGCCGTTAGGTTGCGTCAATTCTGATTCGGCTTGAGCCATGACCGCGTCAGAATTCTTTCGGTCAACTTCGGTCACAACTTTCTCAATCTTTTCTTCAAGAAGTCGTTTTACGAGCCCTTTTTTCCACTGAAAACGTACTTCGGGATCTTTGGCTAAGTCTTTAATCTGGTCCTTGGACAACGAATTCATTGGGGCTGTTGAGAACGAAACTTGAGATAAAGACGACTCTAAGAGGTCCTTCTGACACGATGAAACGATGAGAATTAGGATAAAAATAATAGGTTTCATTTTTCGCGTCCAAAAGCAGCGTATCGTGCGAACTCTGAACTCGCACGAATATAAACCACCCCAAGGGCAGCCGTTATGATACCGGACATATAGTCTTTTTCAGCCAAAAATTCGACCGAGTGATAGAGTGGAAAAAGTGCCCCTACCAGAGCAACCACGCAGAAGATGTCAAAAAGGATACTTCTCATTAGGTCTCTAAATGAAAATCAGAACTAGGGACAACATAAGTAAAATGAAGACGAAGGGGAAGACATTTCGTTCGAATATTTTGCGTGACGAGAACTCGTCCGATGAACCTCGCTGCCTCAAAATATTCCAACGAGAATACTCGTGTTCAAAGTTCAAAGCGGGGACGATAAAATACATATAAACGCAAATACACCATATAAAGAACATCGAAACCGAAATAACGATGATGGCGATCGCCGGGTTTTCATAACTTTGCGCGATCGTTCTACCGACCAACGGGTCCCCATGAACAGCATATTGAAGCGTCGCCAGAATTAGAAAAATATAGGTCAATCGAATTCCCAATCGAGATTGCAGGCCTTCGGAAATATTGGGATCCCGAAGCGTAGAATCGGCAGCTTTACGCGGAGCGTACTGAATGGAAAAAAAGTATGAAACAGCGAGAATGTAGACCAGGCAACTCACGCCGATTCTCACGCTAGCGCTACCCTCAACGAGGTCAAAACTTTCTGGCAATAGCACAAGACCCGGGATAAATGATGATAGGAAAATCATCAACAACACGATCTGTGAACGCAACATCACACCGACAACCACTACGAAAAGAGGGATCGAATACGCGATAACGTGAAAGAAAGAAGAACGTTCACTTTGGAATTCTCCAAGCAACGCCGGTCCGAGTACTTGGACCCAAAGTGCTATCCCAAGAAGAGCAATACCGCCAAAAACAAGTGATCCGTCAGATCGAATCGGCAGCTCTTCTTCCATTAATTAGAGATAGGCTCGGTTGAGACCGGCTTCTGAGCGCCATCAACGACAACCCAAATAAGATGCTGGGCGACGTCGGCTCGACTAAAGTCGATGCGAATTTTCGAAGAGGTTCCCAACGATTTCCACGCTTCAAAATATTTTTCTGGGGTACCAATGGGCATCCCATTGAGGTGAGTAACGACGTCATCGACCAAAAGTGCGTCTGCGACATAAGGTCTTGCCGAACTACCAATTTGTTTGATTTCGTAACCCACCATCTCGGTACCCTTCTTTTTCGGTTCAAGCTCAAAAAGAGTAAACGCGAACCCAGGTCCTTTATCGATGAACCTATTAAAATCCTTTTTGGAAATCATCAAAGCCCCGTCCTCAGCGACGGCAAGCGTGGCAATATCGCGAGCCACCATAGGGGCTCCCTTGGGCATGATAACGCTGTCATCGGTAGGAGGCTGGTGCATGGGTACATCAGATTGAGCACGTTTTTGGGTGCCACCGCACGATAAACTCAGCAAAAGAAAAGATATAAAAAGGAGTTTCATACAACCTCAAAAGTAATTAAAAAGAAGGTACCGTTGCGATTTAGATCTTGGCAAGCTCGGCCAAAAACCAATCTACTTCAGTGGGTTCCAAATCTTCAAAGATTCGAACAAAGAACGCGTTCTCGTGTTTGGCGTGCGTTCGTAATGCGCCTCGGATCGTGGAAACAATATCGTGAACATCTGAAACTTTCTTTTGGAGCTCTACCGGATTGCTCTCCAATATGATTTGTAAATCTTGGGTTTGATCGCAGATAAACTCATGCATACGCGTCAGCTTTGCCACATATTCTTTTTCTACAGGAAAGCGCGAAACGACTTCTGCAAAAAGGACGGCTTCCTCTTGATCGAAGTGATGAAGTAATTCTTCAATTCCGAGTTCAAGTTCTCCCCGTGCGAGTTCTAGAAATGTAGCGTCAATTTGCCCTGAGTCAGCTTCGTAGAAGCGCTTATCAAGATCAGTAAAGAAGTGCATCAGGTGATCGTGTTCATGTTTAATGAGGTCAACTAGATGAGACATATACTACCGTCCTATAAAAAGTATCAAATAGGCACTATCGCCCGTAATACACAGGGAACATATCGATTCGTACTTGAAACGCAAGACACTTGTCGTTGAAAAAATAAGCCCAAACGCATCGAAGAATTCACTGACGAATCAGACGATGTACAACACCGTAATATGATCGGTAAAACCCGTAGTTTTTGGGAGTCATCTTAAATGCATATTTATATCGCCGCGCTTTCTAATCGGAGGTTGGATCGTCTTAGCAGTTTTTTACCGGAATTTCGCAATAACTTATGTAGGACATGGTACCGCTGCTAATCCTCTGGGTGCACTCGGACGACCTGCGGAACGAAGGTTTGCTTAAGGGGGTCCACGTCGACCTTTAAAAAATGACGTCCAATCCCATCCAGGCGCATCGGGATAGCCCCTCCCCCTCCCGTTATATAAGCAGGAATACCTGCATTACTATAAGCTGCGAAGGTATGAACATGACCATAAATCGTAATATCCACTTTGCCGCGTTCCAAAAGATTCAGAAAGGTATTTGCTTCCAAGCGCGATGCGAATGCACCGTTCCTATGACCCGAAACATCGAGCGGTGGAATGTGCATCATGACCAAATGAGCCTTATCTTTGCCCCGTTCTACCCATCTATCTAGCCATTCCCAGACCGGTTCCGCGATTGTCGCTGACGCTGAATCTAATAACGTGAAGCGAGCCCCACCGTATTCGAAACTAAAGTTTCCTCGCCCGAAAAAATCATGAAAGGTGGTTTCTCCGCTCCCGAGTTCGTGGTTCCCCAAGGTGGCAAAGCATGGAAAAGGTAAGGCAAGGAGTTCAGACTGGAATCGCGTTAGTTCCTCGACAGTACCTTGCGATGTCAAATCGCCGCTAATCAAAGCAAAGCGTACCGTCTCATCTAAGGCCATCGGCGCAAACAAATCTTGCACGCCATCAATTCTTCTTTGAACATCAGCAAAAGCGATGAAACGCCAGGGATCATTTGAACTTTGAGTTGATTCAACAGTAAAAATATAGGTCTTTCCAGCTTGCACATCGAAGGCCCATCGCTTCTGTGTTGGCCTGCCGTTTTCGATAGGTACCACTTCAGTAACAATAGCTGCACCTGAATCGTTGACCTTCAAATCTGCATCCAACATTGCGTTATTCAGATCGAAAACAAAGCGTCCCGTTTCTTTTATCTTAATCTCGCCTGAAAGTTGCGGCGCTTGCGCCCATAATTGCAAACCCAATTTCGTATGAGACTTAATTCGTCCCAATCCATCATCTACCGAAACCGAAAGGAACTCCGAGTTCAGTTGTCCAATTTCTAGGTCCCGTTTGGCGCGTTGCTCTCCGACGTCTAAACACCCACTTAACATTATAATCGCTATCAATAGTCTCATTTTACTTTCCCCATCGGTAAATCGCCGAGAGATCAAATACGTAAGCAGATCCAGCTCCCGCACCTATTTCAAATCCCCAATCATCAAATAAAGAATGTCTTAATCGAAAGTTTGCACTCCCCGTTGCGCCACTTCCCAAACCGATGAGTTTCGCCCCGCCTAAAAATCCGTCGTGTCGATGCCGATAATATAGTTTCGCTGTTCCCCATTGGTTTTTCCTGCGTCCCAGATAAACTCCAAACCCGATATCAGCAATCAGCTGTTCAGCGTATTCTACGGTGCCAGAATCATAAAAATAGCCGCCAAAAACGAGGCCGATACTCGCGTCGACAAAAGATCCACGAAGAGCTTTATCCAGATTTCGCAAATCCAGACGTCCCAAAAGCGCGAGGGGGAACTGATGGGAAACGACCCGACGATCGTCATAGGTGTGCAGGTCGTAACCGAGTGAAAGATCCAAAGAGTCACCTAAGGTGAAAAATTCTTCTGAATTTCGGGCGCTACCCACAAGCCGATATTGCCCCCTTAACTGTGAACGAATGTCGTTCAAGTCAGGTCGAATAGAAATCGATGCGCTTGCCAACCACTTTTTTGCGGCCAAACGAAGCGAAGTTTTAGAGTAAAAACCGTCGTCCAAAATCGGATTATAAACAAACTGAATGCCTTGAGAGATTTCCATTAAGGGAAGGCTTTTCGGACGACCCGTCAATTGACTTGCCCCCATCGACGCGTAAATATCGCCGAACCATGAAAATATAAATGCGGCACCGCCTAAAGACATCGTCCAGATTACCGGGACATTAAATTGATCGGATGCGCCAGTGATGGCCAACATCGCAATGCCACCGCCCAAACCAAGAATCCCCACTCCCTGTGCGGCAAGAAGTTTGAGTCCTAAACTAGTATCACCCGCGATAAGCTGACCGGACCCGTGAACCAAAACGCCAGGGACAACGGATAATGTGAGTTGAAGCGGGCCACTCGTGCGCGTCTCTTCGACCTCGCCGCTTTGGATCCCTTGTGTCTGCCCGAACGCGATTTTGGGAAATAGAAAAAGCCCCATCAATAACGCTAAAATCCAGTATTTTACATGTTTCATTTCAGCACCCGATAACGTGCCAAGTGATGACACAGGATAACGCTTTGGTGCAGTTACCAAGGGGGCAGATTTAGAACAAGTCAATTACTTGGATTGGTGCGTTGATTCGCGTATCGTTTTGAGCACGATTTTAATGAACACAACCCTCTGCTTCGGGAAATAGCGTGAAACAAGACCTTAATTTTGATCAACTTGACGATACCCGGCATATGCTTGAATGGTTCCACCCCGAACCTATCCGCGAACTCATTGCTTCGATTGAAGAGATATTAGCCAACCAAGTCTCGGGCTCACGGTTAACCAAGTTACATGTCACCGATAAACCCCATTGGCTCACAGGGCTTAAACGCCAAAACGAAAACGATGAAAAAGGTATTTTGGTACGAGTAGGTCTTTGCTTCGCTTTTGTATTAAATGTACTTTCACCGGACGCAATAAACCACGAATTATCAGGTACCTACACTTGGGTGTCTGTAAATATGGACGAACCCGGGAATATAAAGCAACGTACTTGGTTTGACATTGACGGAACCTTAGAAGAGTTGGGTTCCAAAGCGGAGTTATCTAATCGGGTCTACTTCGAGATCGAAGAATAAAAATGAAACGAGCTTTGCCAAGGAAAACACAATGAGCTGGATTAGTATAGATATTGAGGCCGATGGACCGATTGCTGCCGATTATTCAATGGTCAGTTTGGGTGCAGTAATTGTCGAACCAAGTCTGACAAAAACATTTTATACTGAACTACGTCCTGTCTCTGAAAACTTCGTCCCCGAAGCCCTAGCTGTTTGTGGATTTAGTAGACAAGAAACCATGACATTCGGTGACCCGAAAACAGCAATGGAAGATTTTCGCGATTGGATTTCAGAACACTCAAAAGGCCGTCCGTTTTTCATTTCCGATAATACAGGCTTCGATTGGCAATTTGTTAATTGGTACTTTCACCATTTCCTCGGCGAGAATCCTTTTGGGCATAGCTCGACCAATTTGGGGTCGCTTTATAAGGGGATGCAAAAGGATATGTTCACAAGCTTTAAACATTTAAGAAAAACAGCGCATACCCACAACGCTTTGGATGATGCGATGGGAAATGCGGAAGCTATCCTGACCCTCAAAGACGAATTCGGTTTAAAAATAAGCCTTCGATAATTCTAGACACAAAAAAAGCCGGCAATCATTGCCGACTCCGAGACAGTAAAACGCTTTACTAAAAAAGTTTCTTAAGCATTCCGCCAACGCCTTCAGCACCACCAACCATATCCATGATTGATCCGCCGCTGCTTCCTTGATCGATGAGTTTAGGAATCATTCCTGCAAGACCAGAAGTAGCAGTGTCAGAATCAACTCCTACAGATGATGCAAAGGCACCCACTTTGTCTTTTCCAAGTACCGAAACGAGATCGCCGATATCCAATCCTTCATTCTCTCCGTCACCAAGCCAAGATGTTGCCATGGACATAAGTCCGCCGCTCGAAAATTTCGATACTAGATCTCCCAAGTCAAGTTTACCATCTGCTCCGCCGAGTAATGCACCAAGTGCAGTCATTACCACACCCTGATCAACATTTGCGTTAGCAGAATTGCCGCCAGAAATTTGTGACATAAATAGGTCAGTTGCAACTTTCATTAAATCCATGATGTTCTCCATGTGAGGGTTAAGGATTAATTCCAGACAATGTGTACCCGTTTATGGCGACCTGGGAAACCGTATTTGACGATGAAGCTGGATCTGAGGAATTTTGACGGTTTAACGGCACAATTGGAATAGAGAAGGGCCATCGCAGGGTCGACTTGACGATGAAGACCCAGGATTCTTATACGATTTGGGATAAAAAGTTTCATCTCCAGATATCTTAGCAATGGTAAGGACAAACATCATTGTGAGTGCGGCTAGGAGCCTTGCCCAGATCCGCCTATTGCGGCATCCTGCTTCCGATCCTGATAACGTTTGAAAAATGAGCACTCACCTTAAAAATCTAACGTTTCTTTTGAGCCCTCTATTTCTTCTGTTATCCAACCCGCTTTTCGCGCAAAGCTACGAAATTCCTGAGCGCCCAGCTTTGAATATCGCGGCACAGATTCCTAAAAATATATCGGAACTTTCTGTAGCTTTCGCAAAAGGCGCGACATCGAAAAGCTGCACCACTGGAAAAAATCCGACTTGCGTATGTCTCTCATACAAAAACATTCATATTCGACGATGGAACCCTAATCTTGTTTCCGGAATCTCTTACACCGACTCGAATTTTTCCTTTTTCATCGAACATTATAATCCAAATCTGAAAAGTTATTCAGGATTTTGGAATATCTCGCCACAGGGCTGGCGAGCCGAATTTTTTGGGTCTTCCTTGAAAGGTATTCGATTTGGAAAAGTGAGTAAGCCCGATGTTTGCTCTGAAGATGTACCGAAATTTGAAGAAGCAGCATCGGCGTTGGAAGCGAACTGGTCGAACATAGATCAACGCTGGCGTATCAACGGTTTTCAACAAAAAGGCTCAAACCATCGGCGAGACTTTTCAGAAGATCAGCAAGCTGGGGTATTGGCGCCGACGCTTTTCATCGGAGAGGATAATTACGAGATTCAAGGCGGATACTACCTCCCCTTTTTAAGAAGCCAAATAATGGCCAGCCTGTCTACCAAACGTGTTGGCGCAGGTTTGGGTATTGTGACCCGGCGTCCCTTCTCGAAGGATTTATCACAACTAGAACTCGGTGGACGTCTTGATTATAAGACCACTACGTTATCACCTTTTTTGCATGGAAATGCCTTCTTCGGTTCTGATCGTGTGCACCTGTCGGGAAGCTTTGATATCGATAAAGACCAAGTCTCCCGTCCCTTGGTGGGTCGCCGACTCTTTCAAAGCTCACAACGAAGCCAGGTTGGGATTCTCCTCTCAGGTGACAATCATCATCTGCGGTTTAGCGGAATGCAAACGATAGACCCGCTAAAAAAACAAGAGATAAGCGCCGAATATACATCGCGTTATTTTCTAGAAGAGACAGAACTGGATACGCATTTACGATATCAGGCGCTCGAACTGGAATCTGACAAACCACTCCAAACAACAACGCTTGCGTTAAGACTAAGCCACCGATTTGGACATCCGGGATTGTATTTGAAGCCGAGTATCCAGTTGACGAATAATTTTTCAACGATTCCGATCGACAAAGGTTTCGATGCTTCAACAACAGGATTTATGATGGGCCAAATTTCTTCAGGAATGCGATTCATCGGCCGCTTCCCAGATCTCAGTCATATTGTGGATTTCCAAATTTTAGGTGGTCGTGACCTTTTCGGATTCCAACAACGAGCCATTCGTGATGGCGGCTCTCCTTTTACATTCCAACGACAGCCCGGATTAACCTATGCGTGGGCCGGAATCGAAAATAGTTTCCTCGCTGAAGTTTGGAACATAGAAATTCCGGTAGGTGTATTGGTAGATAATATCGGTGGAGACTTCGATCTCACTCCGCTGGTTCGGTTTAAGTTTTCGGCGGACAAGTTGAAGATGAATGTCGAAACGATGTGTAGCGAAGCATGCGGCGAGTTAGTATTTCGCGCCTCAGCCGATGCTGACTTTTTGGAGTACGGTTGGGGCGAAGGAACGCTTTATCTCTCCCTTCATTACGGGTTTGGCAACTACGGAACTGCAGACTTCATGCGGGCACGAATCCAAGAAAATGGGCACCAAATGTTCAACTACCAATCTGTAGCCAATGCCGACAGCTCCTACATTCACTCCACCCATGTAAAGCTTCGCTTTGATTCCTTTGCCATCGGGATAGAGGGATATCTTTCCGATAATCTTGAGGGCTTGCTTGGAACCTTGCGCCTTGACGAGAGTCTTGGTTGGTCGGTCGATAGTCGAATGGGATGGAGCTCGGAAATAGGGTTTTCGGCGCAGCTGGGGTTTTCAGCAAATAGTCGATTTTTCGCTCCCTAAATCGATCCCAATCAAATTAAATCCTTTGTTTCATCGCGTCTCTTAAAATGTTAGGTGAATGAAATGTTTAGTTTGCTCGACTTATTCTCAAATAGAACCAAAGGTTCCCTTTCCTTCGTCCCTCGGAACTTATCCGAAAACATCGATAGTTCCGCTGCGCGCGCGCTTCAAAGGGCACTCGAGTTAACTCTTGGCACAGTCGATCTTGTCGTAACCGATAATCGACGACGAATGGTGACGGCCAAAAAAAGCCGAGACCGACATCAAATCCGAATTCATCATATGTTTGTCGGGTGCGAAGACAAGGTTTTCGAAGCTCTCGTCGGATTCGTCAATGATGACCCAGATGGTCGTAAAGGCGTAAATAAATTCATCGCCGAAAATAACGATGTGATTCGAAATCAGCCTTACAATATGCAACTCAATACCGAAGGTGAAGTTCACGATTTAGACCACTTTCGCCGTAATATGATCGAATTCTTGGAAGAAGACGGTAACGAACTCAAAGACGTTAAAATAACTTGGGGACGTTATGGTACTGGACGTCGTTCGATTCGCTTTGGAAGTTACGATTTTTCGCAACGGCTCATACGCATTCATCCTGCTTTGGATGCGAATTGGGTTCCCGACTTTTTTGTGGAATATGTTGTCTATCATGAGCTGTTACATGGATTGTTTCCACCTGATGAAGCACAAGAAAGACGTTCGCTACATCCTCCCGAATTCCGGGCGAAAGAGAAACAGTACCCCAAATACGATGAAGCGATACGTTGGGAAAACAACAATATTGATAGGCTTTTAAAACGATGAAACTCATACCATTTATCCTTGCAATATCTTTACTTTCGGCGGCTTCGTGCGAGAAAACCGTGCAAAAAAAGCCAACCACCACCGCGATTAAAGTAGAACCGGCGACGACACCCGAATCAAAAAATGAAGAGGTCCCAGATCTCATGAAGCCCGTCGATGTAGGTCCAGAAGCGCCCGCTATTTATTTTATCGCCGGACTCAAAGGGTATACCGAACCATGTGGATGTACGCTTGATATTAAATTAGGCGGCATCGATCGTATCGTTGCTTATTTCGAAGATACGAAAGCCTTTCACCCCGAACGCATAACGGTTCACGTCGGCGACCTGCTATTTGAAAACGAAGTCGCCAAAGAAAACCAACCCGCCGAAGAAGCCAGAGTGGACCTGATCGTTAATGCCTTAAAAAAGTTAAAGGTAGCAGTATCGGTACCGGGTCCAAAAGACTTCGCCCTCGGCGTCGATTTCTTTAGAGCAACGGCACAAAAAGCCGAGGTCAAAATCATTGCACAAAATATGAGCTTGAAGGGAAAACCTCTCCCCTCCTCAGCGCTTGTTAAAATGGGTAACAAGACGATTGGTTTCGTTGGAATCGCCGAAGAAAAGAAATTTATCGACGTTAAAAATATTAAGCTGAAGGCTCCCGATACGAAAAAAGCGCTTAAAGAAATCGCGTCTGCGGACGTTAAAGTCTTGCTCGCAAGTGGCGATGAAATATTTGGCCGCAAATACACTAAAGGTTTCGACTTCGTTGTCATCGGACAACCACGTGAAACGGATCAGACCGATTTAATCGACGGGGCATGGACACTTGAACCCTATGATCAAGGACGATATATCGGCGCGCTGAAAGTATATAATACTGACAAAAAAGGCTCTTTTGAAAATGCGAATAAAATAAGTAAATCCGCGTTGGAAAAGATCGAAAAGCAATTGCTACGCGTCGAAAAACAAATCGATGATCTGGGTGGAGAAAAGTCTGAATTCCTCACCAATCTACAAAACAAGAAAAAGGGGCTTGAGGACGAAAAAGTAAAAATCAAGTCGGCTAAACTTGAAATATCTACGACCAATCCTAGTTTTATTTGGCAGGCCGTCGCGATGGATACGCAATTTAGAAACGATGAAGAATTCGAACAAAAGCGAAAAGCTTATAACAAAGAATTGAAAAAACTAAGTGGAATGGTCGAACGTTCTGTGGTTGCAGTCAAACCCGGCGAAGCTGAATTTGTAGGCAATGCTCAATGCATGACTTGTCACGTCAACCAAGGCGAAGCGTGGCAAGCGACCCGTCACGGTGACGCATTCGCGACCCTTGAAAAACGAGACAAAGACTACGACCATAAATGTGTCGGTTGTCACGTCGTAGGCTACGAAAAACCCGGCGGAAGTGTCATTGGAAAATTCACCTACGAGGCCGATATCACCCACGGTGATCTAAGCCGAACCATTAAAAAGGAACTCAAGAACGTTGGTTGCGAAAACTGTCACGGTCCTGGCTCAAAACATATTCTTCAACCCGTCGGAGAAAATGGACCTATGAATATTTACGCAAAACCTACTGTTGATGCCTGCATGCAATGCCATGTACCGGACCACTCGCCAAAATTCGATTTCGATACCTATATTAAGAAAATTGTGGTTCCCGGGCACGGACTTCCCAAATAGATGAAAACAATTCTGATTGTGGGCCATCGATGCAGCGGAAAAACATCGATCGTGGATGCATTAAAAAACGAGGGCTATACTACCTTTGATCTCGACAGAGAAATTGAATCATCCCAGAAATTATCTCCGTCGCAGATCATTGCCGATAACGAATCCCGTTTTCGCGAAATCGAAACGAAAACCTTAGCGCGACTTTGTGAACACAAAGACCCCACTCCCCGAATTATATCCGTTGGCGCCGGGTGTCTTGAATTTCCACACAATGCGGCGGTCATCTGGGTCTACCGTGACGCCTGGTCCCACGTTGCTAAGAATGAACGCGACCGACTTAAACCCGAAATGTCCTTCGAAGAGGAAGTGGCGTGGATGCGAGCAATAAGGGAACCTGTTTGGAAGCGACGCGCCCATTTGAAAATCGATATTCCAGACGGTCGTCGCTTCGATCGCGTTGTGGAAAAGGTTGCTGAGTCGATCGCGCTGTTAATAAGAGTTGCAGAAAGCGACTTTGCGAAAACGACTTGGATTGTCGCGCCACAACAGGACATAGAACGCGCTATGATCGATGTTGATTTGTTCGGGTTGGCGGGCATCGAGTGTCGTTCGGACTTAGTACAACATGTCCCAGAACGCGAAAACATGATTGCAAGCCTACGCCATCCCGATCCCGATTGGCTCAGTGCAAGGGTCAGCGCGAAGATTTTTGATATCGACATCGAATACTTGCCCTCCGTTTTGGATAGCCAAGTGCTCAATGATTTGGATCCGAGAACCCTCATTCTGTCTTGTCATCCCGATCGTGTTGATCCAATCGATGTCGAACGTCTTATCAAGGCGGGGCGAGCTGTCAGCGAATCGAACCCCTTGTGGACCGATTTGGTTTTCAAGTACGCCCCAAAAGTCGAAACCTTTGATCAATTAGGCTTCGCTCGCGCACTTATATTGCCGATTCAGAACGCAGGCCTTTCCCTAACCTTCTTGCCGCAAGGACAGCGCTTTAGATTTTTCAGAATACTAAACCTCCATACAAATACGACGAACTATATTCCTTCTCGACTTAATTGCTGTCACCAATCCCATATCGCAGCGTTAGATCTCCAAGACTGGTTAGATCATATCGACACCAACCCCCAGACTAAATACCGCGCTTTGATTGGCGATCCTGTGGACGGCTCCCAAGGTAGCTTTTGGCATAATCGAGAAAACAGAGAAGAAAACGAGAATACAAGCTATCTA
The DNA here is from genome assembly GCA_937981985.1 of uncultured bacterium. GTDB lineage: Bacteria > Myxococcota_A > Bradymonadia > Bradymonadales > Bradymonadaceae > CALJNB01. The sequence continues at coordinate 7,266 of CALJNB010000060.1, read as the reverse complement.
AAAGTACCGATGTCCAACGATGAAGTCGAATCGGGATTGGCTCAACTCTTATCACTAGGTATAGATGAGCTCTCCGTTACCTCGCCACTCAAGAAACACTTTGCGTTAAATGGGCATCAAGGCATTCCAAAATCCTATGGGATACAGATCTTAGAAACCCCCGACACCGATATCCGTTTTGCGAATACCTTAAAATACGTGAACAGAAAATGGACCGGTATCGATACGGATTATATTGGCATGCTTAGCGCACTAGAGGAATTAAAAGGTCGCGGCATCGACAAAGGTACGATTGCCCTCTTCGGGCGAGGGGATGTTTCTCGGGCCGTTCTCGCAGCGATCAAGGAAAGCGATTGGCAGGTTGTTTATCATACTGGGGCGCGCGATGGTTGGGTTGAGGAGTTAACATCTAGCGAAAACAACACCGAACTCCCAGCCTCTGTAAATTTGATTGTCAATATGTCAGGTTCGGCGGCGTTTGACGGCGCTTGTAAATGTGATGCTTGGATCGATCTGCATTACAATAATACGCAAATTCACCCTGCTGCGATATATTTTACAGGTGATACTTTTTTTGAGGCGCAAGCAAAAGCGCAGCGAAAATTTTGGAGCACCTAAGAATGCTTAGGGTAGAAAACGGAGCCAAATTGACTTCTCTACTTTTGACTGGGCTGTTGGCACTTTGACAAATTGAGAAGTAAATTCGGCAACGACTTTTAGCTCCTTCCACTCGGGTCCGAGCTGACTTTCCGAAATTTGAGCAACGCCATCCTTCGAAGAAATCAATACATCAGCGAGGAAGAACTGTAGTTGACGATTTTGAATATCACTGGCTGTAATTGAGATGCCGTCTTTTGTTCTATTTATCTTCAGCCCATCCGAGGATATCGCGTCAATACCTGTTCCGATTCGATTCACAAGTTGTTGTGAGCAAACCGCGCAAAACTCATGATCGGAGTTTCTCATTTTACAGGTTGCTGAGGGTCGAAAGTGTCCTTCGCAAGAATACGCACCCTCAAAAGCCCCGACGGATACGGAGTTCGCTAGAGTATCGGGTGTTGGAATTGGGGCCCCCTCATCGACGAGCGCTTTCCATTTGAGCGGACTGACCGTCGACGCAATATTTACCGGCAGCGAAACCTTCGGTTCGTTCGAAAAACAGGGGTCGTTCGTGTTGCTATATTCATCTCCCAATAATCCATACGAATGTCCCAACTCGTGCACAGCCGTGTCGGGAAAATCGATCCGATCATCATAAGCAGTCACTACCGAAAAATATAGACCAGCAAATCCAGATGACCTTTCGGAATTCGAAAGCAAAATAATCTGATCAAAGGGAACGCTTGAAGCGACTTCGTAAAGCTTGGCAATGTTAAGCGGCATTGCCACACGAGTTGAACTGCGATCAATATCAAATCCGAACTTGTCGGCGACGGCCGAAACGACGAAGGTTGTAGCAAAAGCAGTGTCCCGAATGTCTTCTTTACAATTCATATCCCGTGCCGCATTCCCAGTGCAATCGTACCCAGCTCCATTTTCAGCCGAGGGTATAAACACGGTGTGAAAATTGAAGTCGTTGGCATAAGATTTAAAGGGTTCGGTTTCAAAGAAACGTTTTTCTACTGCTCGGGCGTCTGCGTCAAACTTATCTTCATTATCAGCCTGATACCCGTCGGCAATAACGACAACATCTATTTTGTCGGCAGGTTTACCATTATTAACGAGTGTCTTTGCCCTAGGTTCGAATCTCGATGGAGCCGCTTCTTTAATCAAGTCAGCGATGGGAACTTTAAGCGCTTCTACTAGTGTTCCGTCTTCATCAGGTACTGCGAGGCGAAAGATCTTGGCATCGACAATACTTGAAGGGACCAGCATTCCGAACTCAAGAAGTTCCGGGTATTGCATATCGACGAATCGATATACTTGTCCGACATCAAGCGCGATTGGAGATTGTTCGCTAATCACCAACTTAAGAAACTCTAAAACCTGAAAGAGAGAGTCAACGTTTTCGTCCCATAAAACGAGTCCGTTTTCATCAAGGATTTGAGCCTGAGTTATAAAACGATTAGGGACTTTTATTCGATCGACATCACGAAAGAGTTCGGCTGACACAACACGACTGACTTCAAAACGAAAGGGAATAGTTGCGCCAGGATCCAGATAACCTCGAAGGATAACAAGGACAGCATCTCTGTTTTCAGTCCCGAAATCGATCGACTCTTTTATGCTCTCAGCAGTGGACTCATCCGATGTGGGCTCACTAAATTGAGCCTCAATCACGGATTCTCGTTCGTTGACGACGACGTCGTCTTCGCAAGAAGAAAAAAACATCGCAAAGGCGATGAAAAAAGGGATAAGACTTGAATGTTTCAATTGTACTCTTGAGTTAACGGTTCGGGTCACTGGCAGCACCGTACCAACTCACACCTTCAAAAGTATGAACAAGAGTGCCTTTGCCCGTATTTGGATCAATTTTAATAAGTTCACCCTTGGGTTCTTCACGAGTACCCGATGCGGTTAATCCCCAAAGTTCGCCCCATCCAGAAGTGAGGCCAAAAATCTTAAAGAATCCAGTTGATCCGATAGCAGTCCCCTCTCCTGTCGCGCGATCGATTTGAACCAAAACATCTGATTCTGGTGAATCTCCGTTATCTTTGGCCGACATGTAAAGGGTGTCTTGCTTGTTTACGACGGCATCACCACTAGAGAAGAATTCGGATTCTTTTTCACCTAGAACGGTCGCTTCTCCATTCGATAAATTAACCGTATACACTTCAAATCGAGCCGTAATGAATGCTGTGCCTTCGTTGTCGATAGCGAGACCCGTGGCTCCGATATCTCTGCCAAGGCTTCCAACGGTCGTCCATTTCTTATCGTTCTCATTAAACTTGAATAACTTATCATCAGTAACACCGTACAGAACACCGTCAGGGTGCGTATCGATATCCAATAATATTCCATTGCCTGGAATCGTAATACTCTCACCCACGGGCTTGGCTGTTTTTAGAAAAGGGTCGACGCGGTAGAGTTCTGGCTCTCGATCACCGTTTCGGCCGGTGTGGGCAAAAAAGCTACAGTTAATCCCGTTATTTATGATTCCATCGCAGTTGTTATCGAACTCATCACACACTTCGGGAAATGCTGGGCTCATCTGACGAATACTATCGTCACAGTCGTTTCCGCCACATTCTTGAGATAAAGCACCATCAAAATCTTTATCACATTCCGGATCGGGCAGATTTGGCCCCGTATCTTCTTCTAGGTCCGGTTCCTTCGTATCCATGTCCGTCATCTTGTTTCCAATATCGACAGCGGGTCCCATATCCACCACGTCTCGAAGACGCGGAACACATTTATCGACAAGCTGGTCATAGAGTTCTTGGTCTGAACACTTAGCCGATGGGTCAGTTACGTCCGAACTACAATTGGTTAGTAAAAGGGTTGCGACTAAGATGGATAAATACTTCAAATCTGCCTCCGTGTTGGACCGGCACCATAGCGGCGAGTTCATCGCTATTCAACGTTTTTCTACCCTTTCTGATTTAGCAAGCGGATCTGATGGTGTGTCTATCTTTTCGGTGCGATTAACCGCTTTATTTCTCTAGATTTACGAAACGTCCATCGAAGCTACAGATCGCCTGTCCCTCGCTAGCATCGACAAGATCACGCAATGACTTCGTTATGCTCAACCCTTCCAAGACTTGAAAAAAACTGGGCTTGGAAGGAGAGCTCTCTAACGAAAATTCGAACTCGCCTTCAAAGATTTCCTCGATCGTCTGACGACGTTCCTCCTCGGAAAAAACAAGGTTTGAAATCGTTAGTGGATGGGATCGAAGTCTAAAACTAGAGCTGGCCACATCAGCTATCCCCAGGGGGGCAAATAGGTCGTTCAAAAGAACATAGATATAATCTTCAAAAGCCCTTCCTGACTCCAGTTCACCACCGACGAAACTCGCACGATAAAGTGGGATATACAGGCGCAAAGACGGGTCGTTGAGAACAACCGACAAATGTGAAAAAATTGAAGCTGAACAACACATTTGAAACACATCTGATAACGAGGTTATAGAATACCAGGTGTCGCGTTTCATCAAACTCATCAGATCTAGCAACAATAATTTGGAGCGTTGGAAAATTCGGCTGACGATCGTAACTTCCAATTGAATTTCTTCATCACCATGTTCACCGTCTCTTAGATATCCATGCCCGGTTTCAATCGAAGCAACTCCGCTTTCTAAGATCCATGGCGGAACGAAGTCATCTATTTCGATTAAAAACTGGTGCGCAAACACTCGCCAACTTTCGTCTAGTCCCATCATCGTGGAAAAAGAAACGCCCTCTTTGCCCGAAATCTCTATAAATCCACAGACCCATTCGTTCAAAATTTCTGCGGAGAAAAGTTCAGGCGAAAGTTCGAGCGTCGGTAAAAAGGCCTCGTTTAAAATACGCGTATTTTTATTGGTAAATGCGCCTACCTTTTCAGCGAGATCCAAATATTTTGAAAGATCTCTGCCTAAGCCTTCGGGTACTTTTTTGTCTAAGGCCGAAAAATCTACGTTTGGATCTTTGAGCAACTCTAGGGCTACCCACTTTATTGTAGACTGAAAATCAAGACGTAAAGACGGCGTTTGACTTTGGACCAAGTGAGCATGCAGATCATGAAATGACGTCCGGGTCCACTCCTGGATCCATTCGTTTCCCAAACTCCATAATCCGTTCCATAATTCTTCCGGGACGACCACTAAGGCCATCGGTTCGTTCTCCACACGAAAAATAACACCGGAATCCATCAAGGTCTCAGTCATGGCGCGTTCAAACATTTTCTCTTCAGCTGAAGCAAATCCCACAACCTTATCATCGCTTTTCTCGTCCAAATCACTTCCGAAAATTTCTCGCCAAAAACAGATTCCCCCCAGTTCGATTATCATGAAGGCGGCACCCAAAAATTCGAAACTTCCCAACTTAGCGGCAATCGCCTCGGCGCCTTCTACTGTCGAGAAGAACTCCGATAAGTTAAGGAGGCTCAACATCGCGCTTTCGTTTCCGACACCATAAGCCGCTGCAAGGGTCTTGATTCGAGTGTCCTCTTCGCTGCCCAATAAGGTCACCAAGGTTGTGGGTGGATGTTGAAGTTCTTTGGCGATAATCGCGGCGAATATCCCCGGTAGATTTGCCTCTCCGGGCCGGGCGTCAGGCGAAATGAAACCCATTTTTTTTAGCGCGTCGCGCGCCTCTTTCGTTGCCCAACCTGTATCGACATCTACACCGTGTTCAAGAGCGAGTTCGCTTGCCAATTCCCATCCTTGAGGACTTAGCTGGTCAGTCAGTGCTTGGTGGAGAATCTCGGGTCCTAAATACAAGGCCTTCGCTAAACTTTGCGGAGAGTTCGATGTCGCGCCGTAGAGATCTTTTAGCGCAGTGCGTCTTTGGTCATCGAAGCGTTCGAAATGAGTTTCAATTTCAACGATGTAAATGTTTTCAGAATCCATAACTACCTTGACCGTGGGCGGATTAAAATCGTCTCCGAACACCGAGATAGATACCATAAAAACACGCTTTTAAAACTGCCGTCGCAGCGATGGCCCATGCTATCGAATCAAAGGTGCCTGTTAGCGGAGGCGCATTCCCGAGTCCAAACGCTGCCCACAGAGTTCCACCGAAGATATTAGCAAAACCAAATAACAACCCAACCGCAATGGGTATTCTGGAAAAGTTGAGAACAAAGCCCAGGAAGAACGTTACGGTTGTGCGTCCGGCGCCTACGAACGCGCCGTAGAAAGCCATTTCCAACCCTACTGCCCACATGAACCAACCCATGATTTTTATGTACGCAACTGCATGTTCGGTAATTGGAGGATCTGAAGTTACCAAAGCCGTTAATTCGTAAGGAAAAAAGAGAAATAGCAAAGCGACCAATTGGCAACAAAAGGCGCTCATTAATGCGTTTACGATTGCACCTTTTAGCGCGCGCTTTTCTTTTCCTGCACCAATATTTTGCCCGACCACCGTTATTGATGTTGTCATAAACCCGTCACTGAAGGCAAACGCGATCCATTCTATTCCGCGAAGCCCGGCCCCTAGTCCTCCTTGCGCCGCCGGACCAATTTCTCCGGCTATCCGATTTAACATGAGGTAGGCGGCCCCATAAATCGCCCCTGACATCGAGTCGAAAAAACCGATTTTAAGAACGGTCGGAAAATCAAGTCGATTGGGCAACCAATCTCTTATCTTAGCCTTCGCCCCACTAACCAAAGCGGGATCAAACCCAAGGCTTCCGCGAAGAATATAAACGAGCCCGATAGCGCCCGGTAAGCCACGGCTCAGCAAGGTTGCAATCGCGGCACCTTCCACGCCCATCTTCGGTGCACCAAGTTGCCCAAGAACCAATACGTAATTCAAGATGGTATTGACGATGAGACTGAATATCTCAAAAAAAAGTGGGACGAGTGTGTTCCCACGTGCCCGGAAGGTCCCAATGACAACCAACATAAGCGCAAAAGCTGGGGCTCCAAAGAGAAGGATACGCATGTAGTCTTTTACGTACCTACCGACTTCTGGAGTCACGTTGTTCAAATTTGCCAAAAATTCCAATCCAAAGAACGCCACAAAGCACAACACTGTGGAAGCTAAAAGTGCACCGACCAAGGCTTGGCGGAAAATCGATGCCACGCGTTCTGGCTTTTTGCCACCAGTATATTGGGCGATTAAGGTCGTTGACCCGCCAGGAACGATCCTCACCCAAACGAATTGGATAATGATAAGTGCAAAACAAGACGACAGTGCAGCTGTGGCAGCGGGAGTATTTAGTTTTCCCACGAAATAGAAATCGTTGAAGGCGTAAAAATTAACCAAAACTGCCTGAATCACAGTTGGCCAGGCTATCGCTATAGATTTTTTAAAGAGAGAGCCTTCGGTCGTATCTATCATGACTCAACCTCAGAATTCTGATACGATAATATTAAATCCAATAAATTTTTGAGAAGCGCCCCCCTTAAAGGGCTTAATATCGTCATGTACAAGTTGGCATCACAATTGCGTTAAACTAATTTATCGTTGCTTAACAACATACCACCTCGGTGGCCATAGAAGGATTCACAAATGAAGAAACCATTATCGTATTTAGCTTTCGCACTCGTTGCTTCAACATCATCACTGGCATTTGCAGTCCCAGCCGCCCCGGACACGTGTGGCGGAGAGATTTGTCAAGATGACGAAATCTGTCAGATCCTAGAAGCAGAAGACTGCAGTTGTCCGACCGTTGTCCCC
>CALJNB010000059.1 GCA_937981985.1 uncultured bacterium | reverse complement strand
CGAATAACAATCTAACGTGTGTATCCTTAGAGCCGCGCTTTAGCGCGGTTTTTTTGGCCTTTTTTCCTAACCAAAACGTAGTAATCCGATGACAAAACTCAGCATCAATCTCAATAAAATCGCTCTCCTCAGAAACTCTCGTGGAAGAGATTTTCCAAACGTCATCAACTTCGCAAAACAATTTATTAAACTGGGCGTCCACGGAATTACGGTGCATCCGCGACAAGACGAACGCCATATTCGGGTCACCGATGTCTACGAGCTCGCTGAATTTTTAAAAGACCAAGACGATGTTGAATTCAATGTAGAAGGCTATCCCGCTGAAGATTTCTTAAAACTTATTGAAGAAACCCAACCCGATCAATGCACCCTTGTTCCTGACACACCGGGACAACTCACCTCTGATCACGGTTGGGATGTGAGAGAACATGAAGTCTTTCTAAAAACGACCTGCCAGCGCATCCAGGCAGCAGGGGTTCGGTCTGCGATTTTCTTAGACCCCGACGTTGAAATGGTAAAAGAGGTTCCTAAAACAAGCGTTGAACGCATCGAACTGTATACAGAATCCTTTGCCCATAGTTTTGGAACTCACAAAAACAAAGCAATCTTAGAACATTATTTCGCAGCCGCCAAAGAAGCCCAAAAATTGGGCATCGGGGTAAACGCGGGACACGATTTAGATTCCAAAAATCTAGCAACTTTTCTCACCGTCCCAGGAATTCTTGAAGTTTCCATCGGTCACGTCTTAACGGTAGAATGTATTGAACGCGGAATCGAATCGGTGACCGCACAATATTTAAAAATTTGCGATAACAGCGCAAAACTATAAACCATAAATGAAACACTTTTTTGAATCCAGATATCTGGTCATGCGCGACGGCGTGAACATCGCAATCGATCTCACACGCCCCGACGTCACAAACCCTATTCCGACGATTTTAAGATTGACCCGCTACCACCGTCGTATGAAGGTTCGTCGTCCTTTACGAAATCCCAAAATCCAAAGTGAGCTCGATCAACATTTTGACAATCGTAACTTTTTTGTGAACCACGGTTATGCATGGGTTGATGTTTGCGTCAGAGGGTCCGGCGCATCCGGTGGAAAACGAATTTCACCTTGGTCGCAGGATGAGATTGAAGACAGCCGAGAAATCATCGATTGGATTATTTCCCAATCCTGGTCCGACGGAAATGTGGGTGCGCGGGGAATATCTTATGATGGCACTGCCGCTGAATGTTTAATCACTTTAAGCCATCCTGCCCTAAAAGCGATTGCGCCTCGATTTGCGCTTTTTGATGTCTACGAGGACATTGCGTTTCCAGGCGGCATCCCGTTGACTGGGTTTACAAAACACTGGTCAGCCTTCAATAGTGCCCTTGATAGAAATCGATTTGATGAAGTCATGGCACTGCTTTTACAACTTTCTAAGCCGGCACGTGAACAACTTGCTAAAAGCCCCTTCAAAAATAAAGGCGACAAATTCGCAGCTATGGGGCTGGCCCAAAGCAAACTGGTCTCAACACTTTTAAGTAAGCTCGTTTTAGGTGTCGCGCCGGTTGATGCCGATCCGGATTCAAAAATTCTTAAAAAACATATTGATTCGCGCACCGATAATATGGATGTCCATAAAGCCGCGAAGGGAATGGTATTTCGTGACCAACCCGGAATGATTCCCGAACGTCCCGATGACACCATCGACAATTTTAGTCCGCATCTCTTTGTTGACAAATACGACACCGTGCCTGCCATCTTTAATTACGGTGGATGGTTTGATTCGGCATATGCACGGTCGGCTATCAAACGATATCTTAGCTATGAGGACCGTGATGGCACGCGTCTCATTATCGGTCCATGGAAACACGGCGTCGATCAAAACATCAGTGTTTGGAACAAAAATCGTACCAGTGAATTCGATCATGAAGGCGAGTTACTTTCTTTTTTCGATGAACACCTAAAAGGTAAAATTGAAGAGTCCCATAAAGTAAAATATTTTACTATTAGTGAAGAAAAATGGAATACATCCTCAACCTGGCCTCCAGAAGGTTTTGAGACCCAGCGCCGGTATTTAGCTAAAGGTGGCAATCTAGGTCTTGAGTCCGAGAAAGCGTCATTGCCATTATCGGTTCAAGGAAAACATCACTCTGGAAAGGCAGGACGTTGGTCTTGCCTACTTCCGATACTGTCTCTTACCCATTACCTTCCCCAATCAAGCGAGAACCTACTTTCATTCAACTCACCAGCATTAGAAAACGATATTGAAATGACGGGACATCCAATCGTGCATTTCGAATTCACCTCAACCAGCTCTGACCCTCGTATTTTTGTATACCTTGAAGACCTCACCCCATCTGGCGAAATTCATTACGTCACCGAGGGGCAATTCCGAGCCATTCATCGTAAAGAGAAAAAGATAAAACCCAAATCCCATCAATACTTCCCTTTTCATTCGTTCAAGAAAAAGGACCAAAAGTCGACCGGACCCGGCACGAAAATCATTATGGAATTTGACTTACTTCCCTTGTCCTATCTTTTTAAAAAAGGACATTCGCTTCGAATATGCATCTCAGGGTGTGATACACAAAATTTTGAAATTGGGCCGCAGGGAATTCATACTATAGACCTAGAAAAAACATGGTTTGACTTCCCCATTAACATTAGGGATTAGGGTGCTCGTAAATCCCACTTAGAAATCCAAACCGCCATTTGGTTAAGGTACTCCTTATCAATTTCGTCAAATGCGGCAGGCGCATTTGAGTCGACATCAAAAACCGCAATAACTTCACCTTTTGCGTCGAATATCGGTACGACGATTTCTGAGAGCGTTAAGGAAGAACATGCAATATGACCATCAAAAGTAGTCACATCGTCGACTAATTGCGTTTCTTTTTGTTCAGCAGCGGTGCCGCAAACACCATCTCCAAAAGCGATGCGAAGGCATCCATGGGTCCCCTGATAAGGTCCAACAATAAGAAGGGATACATCCTTTTTTGTCCGATAAAAACCCGTCCAATCAAAATGGGAAAAGGTGTTATGAAGTTCACAAGCAACCGTTGCCATAACGGCAACCGGATCATCTTCGTCTTCGACCATATAAGTGAGTGCGGTCAGGATCTCTTCATACTTTTCGGCTTTTTCCATACTACTCTTCCTCACGCACCGACGTTGAACCGATGCGCGGTATTACGTGGCCAGCTTCTTCGGATGCAAGGAAATCTTGCCTCAGAAAATCAAAGGAGGCAATCAATTCTTCGCGTTCGGTTTGAAGTGAAGTCAGCAAATGGCGTTCAGTTTGAAATAGCGTCCGGGTTAAAATGCGTCCTCGATAACATACAAGTTGCCGGCGATAGCGCAGGAAAAAGAAACCTAAGACCGGCATACTTATTCCATAGATAGGCGCGACCCACCAATGTGTAGAAAGCGTCCAAATCACATAAAGGATGGGGACGTAAAACATCGGGTACAAAATGAACCCTAGACCTAGCCCTCGTATCGCACGCTGTGCTTCATCAGGTGCACGAACTGAAAAAGACCAGGTCAAAAAGTAGGGGATCGCGTTGTGAATAAAACCCCAAGCCGCGGGCAAAGCACCGACTAACATAAAAGCGGTAAATCGAAGCGCCTCCTTACGAAAGGAAAGGGTTTGAGGGTCACGGGACGCAAAATCATGTTTGAGATGAACTTGACGGAGATGATCCTTATATTTCCAAATCGCAATCTTCATCTGGTCGACCAAGTCCGGGTGTTCTTGTTCGTAATGCTTCAGTGCGTCGGCGATTCGTTCTTTGAGAAAAAAGTGATCATCAAGATCTGTAACTTTTTGAGTTTGTTTGAGTCCATCAAAAAGCCAACCTCGTAGTCCGCGGCGATCTTTATTTTCCAAAGTCGCTGCATCGATAGGTGCTAAATTGAAATGTCGTGCCGATTGCGCATCCAAAGCTAAATCGGAATGGCGTTCATCTTCGTCACGTTCTTCTTCACGCTTTTCAAGAATCGATGTCAGAAGATCACTTCCATAGATATTTAAAACATCCTTCACCAATTCTACATTTCGTTCACCTTCGATATGTGTCGCCAATTGCTGAATGCGAGTTTGGATTTCATCGGTCAAAGAACGCACCGCCGATCGTTCATCTTCTAAATGTTGGGCTCTATAATCGGCTACATGAATAGGTTCACCAAAACGGACCAAAACAGAGGTTAAAAACTTATCTCTATTTTCAAAATTAAGTCCTACCGGAATGATTCGGATTCCAAGTTCGTAATTGTTTTTTGCCTCAGCCCCCAATGCAATCCGTGAAGTACCCGTCTTAATCTCATACATTTCTCGTTCGCCACTATTTCTCCCCTCCGGAAAAATACCAATCGTGCCGCCCTCCTCTAAAACCTGGTAGGCTCGCCGGAAACTATCGTCGTTATTGCTACCAGGGCGAGGATTTTTGTAAATGGGAATGACGCCGCATTGGTTAAAAAGCCATGCGACTAAAGGGTTTGTAAAGAGCCCGCTTTTGGCCATATAGGAAATCGCGCGGTCGTTTTGTGTCCCCAAAACGACGGTATCCATAATGGAGTTGGGATGATTGGCTGCAAAAATTACGGGGCCGCTTTCGGGAATGAATTCCTGGCCTACTGATTGAACGTCGACATAATAGAGTTCGACCATGTAGCTCAATATTTTGCGTAAACCCGTATACAGTATCGACATAAGACCACGTTAGGCGCGCTGTTTTATTTTTACAACTGTCTTATCTCTACCAACCCATCTTTCTACAAAAGGGGACTGAAGAGCCGCGCACATGCTTCGCCAAGATCTGTGAGTTTAGAACGTTGGGACCAAGTAAGCGATTGAATTTCAATTCCTTCTTTTTGTTTTTGAATAAAAAGGGCGGCCAGTTTTTGATTTTGAGCATGACTATCTATTGCCATGTTGATTTCGAACTGTAGTCGAAAGCTTCGACTGTCCATATTCGCGCTTCCGATGATCGAAAATTGTTCATCAATGACCATAAGTTTGGCATGAAGAATTTCACTTTGATATTCAAAGATGCGGACGCCAGCTTTTAGCAGATCTGAAAAGTAAGAACGGCTGGCCCACTGCGCAAATCTCACATCAGATTTTCCGGGTAGTAAAAGACGCACATCGACGCCTCTCATGACTGCGGTTCGCAGGGCTGCCAAAATTGCATCATCGGGGATGAAGTAAGGCGTGGTGATGTAGATACGGTCTTTGGCTTGGGTTATCCCGATAAAGAAAACCGAATGAATCATATCGATGTCGCGATCGGGCCCACTTGCGATGACTCGCCCTCTTACCTCGCCAATCGCGGGTATATTAGAGTCGCTCTTAGCCGAAGTTCCCTCAGTGGAGTAATAGATATCATCGACAAGTTCTTCACCGCGGGTGAAAAACCAGTCTTCGCAAAACACCCGCTGAAACTGATGAACCATAGGGCCCGTGATTCGGAAGAAGGCATCAAACCAATCATTATACTCCTCGCCGATATTGAGACCTCCGGTGAACGCGATTTGACCATCAACGACCACTATTTTTCTATGATTGCGAAAGTTAATTCTTAAGCTTCTTTTAAAAATACGGACGGGAAGAAAGATTGCGACCTTACCTCCGGCAATTCGAAGTTCATTAAAGAAAGAACCGAGTACAGCATCTGAACCTACAGCATCAACAATCACCCGGACGATAACGCCGCGCTTGGCGGCCTTCTCTAAAGCATCGCGAAATTGTCGTCCTACCTCGTCGTTATTCCAGATGTAAAATTCCAGGTGGACATGATGTTTGGCGTTATTGATCGCTTGCAAAATTTCGGGATAGGCTTCCGTTCCCCGAACTAAAGTCTGAATCGTGTTATTGATCGTTGTTTGAAATTGGTATCCTTCTTCAGATATGGCTTCGTTGGGATCGGAGAAAGAGGACCGAATTTGTGCGTGTTTTCGTTTCCGCTTTTCGATACGCGTTCGACCAAAGACCCACCACGACAAAACACCAACGTACGGAAGCGCTATGAGACACATGATCCATGCCAGCTGGCCAACTGGGTTGGATCTTCGTAGTAAAACCGAAGGAATGTGAATAATTGCCAAGATCGGTCCAGCAAGGGATAAAAGGATCCAAAGACTAGGGTTTTCAATAGCTTGGGTGATAAGATTTATCATTTTTTCTCAAACCTGTGATCCTTTTAGAAACTAATTGACCACAATGAGGTTGTCCACTTCCATGATCTTCGGGTATATTTGAAGCAAGACACTTACAACATGGTTTTTTATGGATAACTCGGACCGTTTAAACGCTCCTATTCGCTGCCCCCTAAAGATGAGCACCGTTGCGTGGTCAAAATGCCAGGAGTATCGCGATGAATATAAGTGCTTGTGCAAAGAAGCGCGCGACCGTTTTAAAATAAAAGGCGATGGTCGTGAAGCTTTTGAACAGAAGATAAGAGAAATCAAAAAGCCCCAACCTCGTTTTCCGCATGATTGGAAGTACGAACGGATGTCGCGCTTTTATGTTATTTATAATGCAGAAGGTGAATTGGTTCATCGAGCAACTAATAAAGCTGAAGCTGAAGATTATTTGGAACTGGTTGCCAAGGTTCAATTTATGGGAGCTGAAAATAAAAAGCTTTGGAAGCTTTTAGAAGATGAGCTTATCGACGTGGAAGATCCGTGGACCCAAGTTGATAAACATATGACCAAGCCCGAAGAATAATTTTCAATTTATTCGGGTACATCTAGCTTTCCATCTTCTGAATTCCCCCAACATTGAATCGTTCCATCGGCTTTCAAACCACAAGCGAAATCTCCTCCGGCCGAGACTTGCCTGAACACCCCTGAAGGTGGGCTTGCTTGTCCGATACCATTATCTCCCCAACAAAATAACTCACCGGTGGTTTTTATTCCGCAAGCAAATTCATCATTTCCCATTTTTGCACCAACCGACGACCGGTCAAAAAACGACCGGGGTCAAAAAACGAAAAAACGACCGGGGTCAAAAAACGACCGGGGGTCTTTTTCTCCTTATGGCTAATTTTTCTTCGACCGCGGTAAACGAAAGATTCGATACGGCTAAAAGAACACCGCCTCGGCTCCAAACAACGTCGAGCAGATAAAAATGATAATCAGATTTTGGGATACTGCGGGTAAAAGCGAAAATCCATTAGTAGAATTTACAGAAATCCGGCGAGATTGTTCTGGGCATTCAATTTTCCAAGATTCAGACAAACTGAAAACAAACATAGTTGGGTTGGTGAGGATCTCCCCTCCCAAGCTTCTCAAAACTACATCCAAATCTCTCCCGCATCATAATCGTACCAGCAGGAAAATTCGTCTTTGAACCCTTCCTAAATTCTTCCAGTCGTTTTTTATAAATACGCCAAAACGACGTCATTCCTTCAATCGCCGACGATATTACGTTGACTTTCGTTCCAGAAAATCTCGGATTTCGTGTGTACATTGGTATACCCGCTTTCGGTGAGCTGAAGGGACTTTGACGGTAACAACTGTCCATTCCCATAACTTTGGTCCCCTTCTTCTTTTTAAGCTCGTTTCGAATACGTAACTCTTCATCGGCAATCCTTTTTTCGAAATACGCGATAACTTCGATTAGAGAAAGGTGAGAAAACATTTTGGGCGGCATGGGTACAATCTCTATAAATTTCGGGAATCTTTCACTGTCTCCTGTTACCTGGAAGAAATCCGGACGTTTAAACCGCATGGATTTCCCCCAGTTTTTAGGTAGAATTTGGAGATGGTTCCAATCATCGACTTTTGTTACCAAGCCTGCTTGAACAGGATTCAACCATATATAAAGCATCGTATCGATTACGACGTCGGTATCTAATAGTAAAGTATTTCCCGGGGCAGAAGACGACCACAAACTTTCGCGTCGACGTAAGGCTTTATTCAACACCTTTGTTGTGAAATGATGAAAGTCACGGAGAAAGTTCGACCGTTTTCCATTATTGTCAGTGAGGCAAATATGATGATGGTTGGACATCAGCGTAACTGCGTGTGGTGTTTGATTATGACGCTGACAAGATAGGGCGAGAAGATATCCCAAATCGTTTTTCGTTATATTATCTCTATTGTTTTTCAAAAGAAATTGTCGCTGTGTGGTGCGTCGCGTTAAATGGACAATTTGGCGAGATAGGTGTCGATTTGGTAATGTCAAAGTACCCCCATTAGACTCGGTTAGAAGAAGTCTTGTTGTGTAACTTTAACCCTTATCGGACAGATCAAGAAAACGTTTCAGACTCGTGAGGTTAAGCATCTCGATCCCGCTTATTCTATGGCTAATACGAGACCTCCGGTTGGTTTTGGCGCCAAAAAAGTAACGTGAAAAATTTGAAAAGGTAGGCAAGATCGAGTGAAGGGAACCTTACTTTCTAGTTTTCTCAAAAACCATCAAGCAGTTAGAATCGGGTAACTCAACCGAGCTCAAATTTTCATCAAGTAATATGACTTTGGACGCCAAGCCCGTCTTATATCCGGGCTGTAAGTAACTTTGCTTACCACCCGGAATCTCGACGCGTCGTACTTTCGTTCGCAAACTCTTATCCTCTTCAGACAGCCAATCCAAAATGCGTTCCACGTACTCCTCGTATTCCAAAACGCCATATTGTTCCCGCACCTCGTAAGGAAAGCTAGAAGGCCCCCACGTATAACAATAAAGAAACTCCATCGCATGTTGGGTCGATAATCTCGCTGTCTTTTCATCTATCCATTCGATCACAATATCCAACCCTTCAAATTGTTCCATAAAGAGTTTTAAGAAATCCGGCCCCTCAGGATCGAGGAATCGAATCACACGAATACCCTCCGGTGGTGCGACACCATCTCGAATGATAATCCTTCCTCCCTTTCTCAATCCCCGATACGCCGATCGAAGCAAACGCTCCACCGAGGCCAATTGAAACTTGCGGCCCTTTTCATCCTCCACATAACTATAAATTTCGTGAAGCAGGGAACAAAAAATAACCGTATCGAATCCCTTGGGAAAAAGACGAGGTAATTCATAAGCATCACCCGACAAAATCGACCAAGTAGAACCCTTTTCCTCCTTAATCTTTGCAAGGGCCGTGACGACCTCTGAGGATATATCAACGCCTATAATTTCTGATTCCGGAAAACGGCTCTCCAAAAGGTCTAAAATCACTCCCCCCCCCGGTCCCACCTCAACAACGGTACCCTCCTGAGTATAATCAAGCATTCTTGCCTTATCACTTCGGGCACTATTCATGTGGTCTAGATAATCTTGTTCGTTAGACACGCGATCAAAGGTATCCTTTCTCAACCCATATAGATCGCAAAGGATTTTTAAAACTGCGTGAAACTTCGCACTCGATTTAGTTTCGTAAATAGTAAGCAAGGTTATTAACGCGTCGGCCTCCTTACGTGATTCTAGGTTAACCTCAATCGCTTTTTGCGCGCCAATTTCAACGTCAACCCCGACCAACATTCGTGTCTCTATTCCATCGACTAAAATACCTTCTAGATCAAATTTGGAAAAAGCGGCTTCAAGCATTCGACTTCGATAACGCCCCTCAGCCGTCCGCGCGTCCAGGCTCAACGAAATTTTGTGAAACGAAATATGAAAGGGCTTTAAAGTGTTCATACTCATCATTGCAAAACCGATAACTTTAAGCTGCGTATCAATTGAAAGGCCGGCCAGAGCCGACTCGCAATACCAAAAATTGGCGAGGTCAAACTTTTGCTCGAACACGGACCGAACCTTTAGAGGAATACTTGATAGCACACTTTCGAAATGTTGGGCCGCAGAATGAGCGTCACCACGACTACGACGCAGTTTACCGAACCGGGTAGATCGAGTACCCGAATCGTAAGTAAGATTACTCCCCTCATACAAAAGTGAGATCGATTCCTCAAACAGCGACCATAACTCATCGTCAAGAAGCCCATCGCGAACAGCTGCGGTATCACAAATATTTAAGATGAAAAACGCATTCAAAAACACCTTATCTTCATGCGGTATGGAAGCAAAGGTCGACCACGGCACTTCACCTCTTGCGAACTGCCCCAGCATTCCATGCCAACGAATGAGTGTGCAGGCCTTCGCGTCCAAATTGGTTTCTCGTTCTACGAGATCCGCCGACGCAAAGTTATGAATCGATAAGTCAACGCCATCAGCGATCCATCCTTTCCTCGTTTTTAAATCCCCGCCTTTTGAAACATCCATAAATAGAAGTGCTTGCCGGATTGCTAAGTGCCAATCCGAACTCAACTTTTTATACAACTTAAGCAAGATTCGCGGAGCGTTTGGAGAACCTGGAAAGGCTTCTATATTGCCTTCTTCGATTGCCATCAATACTTCCAACGCTCTACACGCATGGTCCAGTAGTGGCATATCCCCGTTTGATTCATGCTCGCGAATCGCTACTAAACCACTCGGTGCCAACAGAGCATTCAGAAGTGGATATAGGGAACGTAGTTCGGAATCATTTTGCGCAAGCGCTTTGGCGTACACGATGATGTGTGATGTATTAGAGAACATTCGAACTGTACTTGGTTGAGTGAATGGCATTGAGCACCTTTAGTAGAATAGAAAATTTGGCTGCACGCAACGCGGACTTTAGATTCATTCGTGCTTGTCCGATCTTTTGGATACCGGTATTGTGCAAGTATAACGCAAATTCATAATAAGGAACATCCATGAGCATCTTCAAAAGTCTTGCTTTGTTCTCTTTTCTCTTTTTATCAGTGGGATGCGCAGGAACCATGCAAACCGCACGCACAAACGGTGAAGGTAACTTCCAATTCGGTGTTGAGCCTGGCGTGACTCACTATATTCCTCCCAGCGAAGTAAGCGATGGTACGGGGGTAAATTTGAACACGACTCTCCCCTCGTTTAATCTTGCCGGCCGATATGGTGTTAGCGATCGAATCGATATTGGAGCACGAATAGGAACCGTCGGATATGATGTCCACGCTAAATTCATGATTACCGATCCCAATGACCAACAATCCATAGCGATGTCGATGGCCCCCTCCATCACGGTGGCTGGTGGATCCGTTGGGGGTGCCGGCTCATTCATTGCAATTTCCAGAATTCCATTTCTAGTGGGTATTCCATTTGGAGACCATGAACTTACGGTAACCCCACGCGCTACACCTATTATCACGACCGGTACGGGCGGTACTGCCTTTTTACTTAGTGGAGGCGGGAGCGTTGGCTTTGCGGCTCGAGTAGCAGATACTTTCTGGGTTGTCCCTGAACTTTCGGTCGATGTTCCATTCCTCGGAGCCGTAGATACGGATGCTGGTGGGGGGGGTGACGTCGGATTTGGTGGGACCATTGTTAACTTCGGCGTTGGCCTCCTCTTCGGAGGACGTGGTGTAGCCGGTACAAATGTAATGCCACCCGCAACAAATACTGGCGGGACCGTTATTCCCTAACCCACCTAATGAAGAAACGATTTATGCTGAGGCTTCTTTGGAAGTCTTTTTTTTATGTCTAAAAAGCGTAAACATTAAAAGAGGTATCAGACCTAAGAGTGATGTCGGAGGCCGGTTCGAAATAGAAACGCAGCCACAAGATTTTGCACGCGTCTTTGCTATCGGTGGAATCGCTTTCATGGAAACCAAAGGCGTCGGAGTATTCTCGCTTGTAAACCAAATAGCCCCATTGAGACCGACAGCAATGGCTTCAGCTTGAACGGAATCCGGTGGGATAATCGACTTTATTTTAGAGTTCGTAAACATATTTACAAATTTCTTCGTACTCGACCGTCCCGACTTTTCCGAACAAAGCATGAGAATCGATTCATAAGTTCTCAGAACAATAAAGCTACCATCAGGCGAAGCCTCCCCTCCCGTAATCAAACCACCCAAAATACCAGACTTCGGTCTCTTAAGCGTAGCCACCTGTTTGGCTTTTTGTTTACCCCCACTTAATCGAACTCGCCAAACGCGCGCGTCTCCTTCTGTTTTTTCCACAAGATATCCCATCGGGCCTTGCCCATCGAGCATGGAGTTAGGGTCGATTAACAACGCTTCAACATTGTACGCGCCATCGGGGTATTTAATTTCGGTAGTAACAAATTTATCGATTTTGGTTTCGCCTATTTTTGGTTCAACGAACTGATAAACAAAAACGGCTGGGCGTTCTTTATCATTGTCTCCAACATCTGCCAAAAAAAGGCACCCGTCTGGACTTTCAGTACAAGGACCAAAAGCGATATCCTCGGCATCATTTGGCTGAAAATCTTTTCCATCGACCTCAAGAACACCGATCGCCCGTGTCTCCCCGGTCGAATCGATTCCAAAGACGCGGCCTACATCGCCGGAGTCGTTATGAGTCCAGAACATACCGCGGTCACGGCGACTCGCAACAAGCCCTGATGATTCGTCGATCCGTTCATCGGTTAAGGTGACGCGCAAATCTGATTTAAAATCAAAATCGCATAGGGTTTCTGCGAACACTTGTCCTGGGACCCCGAGAGATAAATAAGCGGTGAGAAAGCCGAGAATGTAATTTAGATTCATCACTACATTAAAACCGAAGTGCCGCTAAATGAAAAGATAGACGAAAAAAAATGCCGCCTTTTTTTTTTTGCAAAGTAAATGCGATGACTTACTACGGGCACCAACACTTGGAAAGACGATGTTAATTCTAGGCTCGTCGGCGTCTGAAAACGATGAACATAACAAGTAGAAAGAATCCAAGCGTCGATGAAGAATGAATCGAAGAACAAGAGCCTCCACCTAGAGCAAGTGTCTCTGGAGTAGAATCTTCATCATCCAGATAATCTGGAATTCCGTCACTATCTTCATCGGTCTGTTCGTCGATTGTTAATATCCCATCGTTGTCGTCGTCGATGTCACGATAATCCGGCTCACCATCCGAATCCGAATCTGGGGTCGAACCCGGTATACCGCCGTTATCCGCATCGAAAGCGTCGTCGACGCCATCATTATCTGAATCATTTCCGGACAGGCTAAGCGCATCGTCATGCCCTTCAATAAAATCATCTACCGAATCGTCATCTGAGTCCCAATCTAGATAGTCAGGAGTTCCATCAGAGTCCGTATCGATCGCAGCTGGCTGATCTGAGTTAGTGTCAAAGGCATCATCGAGTCCGTCACCATCGGAGTCCATTTTGGAAGGGCGAGGACCCGCTGTAAGGTGTCCTTCAATAACGTCCAATATTCCGTCGTTATCCGAATCGCTATCTAAATAGTCAGGGACGTCATCTCCGTCAGAGTCTTTACATAACTCAGTGTTACATTCCTGGTCATCTGTCAAACCATCAGCATCTGAATCGATGTCCAGATAGTTCGGTATACCATCTCCATCTTGATCATCGTTTCCCGGATTATCATCGGCGTCCAACTCCTCGTCGATTGTAGCTATCCCGTCTGCATCATCGTCGACATCCAGATAGTTTGGCGACCCGTCACGATCGCTATCCGGGGTACCGGCGCGAATGCCACCATCATCTTCATCAAAAGCGTCATCTAATCCATCCATATCTGTGTCGTTTCCAGAAAGAACAAGGATATCGTTATGCCCCTCAATCTGATCGTCAACTCCGTCGCCATCCGAATCCGAATCAAGATGATTTGGAGTCCCATCTAAATCGATATCATTGGCCGAACCTTCCCTTGTTTCCTCCCGCGTCAGGATTCCGTCGTTATCGTCATCGATATCTAGAAAATCCAGATCACCGTCACGATCAGAGTCTACGCAATTTTCAATATCCCCTTCGCATTCAATCGTGTCAGGAATCCCGTCCCTATCTGTATCGACCGGCGACGAGTCCGGATCCAAATAATCTGGAGTGCCATCATTATCGAGATCCCAAAACATTCCGGTAGCGGGATCGTTGGTACCCTCGGCAACGTCATCAGTGCCATCTCCATCGGAATTCGTATCAAGGTAGGCTGGGATACCATCGTTATCGGGATCATCACCGAAGAGCATACCATCCGCGACTTCTCTGGACGTTAAAATTCCATCGCCATCATCATCCTTATCTGTTCGGTCTGGTTTGCCATCACGATCATGATCGACGGTTTGGGGCGAGGTTCCAATAATGCCATTGCAATCGGCGACGGTTACACAATCAGGATCGAAGGCATCGTCGAGTCCGTTATTGTTCGAATCCTGCGCACCAAAATTGACATCGGCAACACCATCTCCATTCATATCGTGACCTTCGATTACATCACTGACCGTGTCGTTATCAGAATCTAGATCTAGATAATTAGGGGTGCCATCAAGATCATTATCTAAACAAAGCGCCATCAATCCGCACTCTGCAAAATCGGTCATGCCATCGTCATCTGAATCGAGATCCTGAAAGTTCGGGTGACCGTCCTGATCGGTGTCGGGCTTTGGCGCCTTGACACCAATCGTTGCTGCGCAATCTGAAGCGTTCATACAATCCGGGTCAAAAGCATCATCGAGCCCGTCACCGTCCGTATCGTTGCCTGTAGGTGTTTGATTCGCCGACCCGTTGCCATCAGAATCATGCCCTTCGTTAGAATCAGGAATCGTATCACCATCTGAGTCTAGAGAACGATAATCAGGCGTTCCGTTATCATTCGTATCAGTAGGTTGGAGAGGCGCAATATCGCTGACACCATCACCGTCTAAATCAACGAAACCATCGGGTTCACCATCGCCGTCTACATCTGCATAACCCGCCTCAAAAGTATCGGTGATTCCATCATCGTCGGCGTCAACATCGATATAATCCGCGCTGCCGTTTGCGTCCGTATTCCGACAGGGTTGCTGAGGGCATTCTAAGGAGTCCAAAATACCGTCATTATCTGAGTCTGCATCGAGGTAATTCGGGACACCGTCGTCGTCAAAGTCGTCGCATCCAAGGTTAGGTGTTGTGCATTCAACAATATCCAGAATTCCATCCTTATCCGAATCGACAGGAGTACACATTGCGCCGTTACCGTTGTAGCCAAAATTACAGCTACACGTATACGTTCCTGGGGTATTTGAGCACGCAGCATTGACATCACATTTCGAATTACCGTTTGCGCATTCGTCAATATCCTCGCAAAGCGTTCCGTTTGCGTTCACGTCATTAAATCCTATTGGACACGCGCACGTGAATGCTCCCGTCGTGTTCGTGCACATTGCAACCATGTCGCAGTTATGAGTTCCTTCCAAACACTCATCAATGTCAACGCAGGCCTGACCCGGGATTAAACAGCTATATCCAGATTCTATTGCACAGTTTGCAGAACAGCCATCGCCGTTGGTTCCATTTCCGTCATCACAGAGCTCAACTAAAGGGGTCGAGAGGTGCCCGTCAGCACATATTTCCAGCGCATCAATCACCGTATCGCCATCTGTGTTGGACGGAGAAAGAGGACTACCGCCATTAGCACGTACTTCAGCACCGTCGAGAACACCGTCGCCGTCTGTGTCGGCGTCCATAGGATGGGTTCCAGTTAGACATGCTTCTTCGTAATTGGTTAGGCCATCCATATCCGAATCAAGCGTGGGATCAACGGCAGCGAAAGAGACGTTTAGACTCGCGCTTTCTTCGATCCAAGTGAAGGAGTCCAAATAAGCTGCGTTTCCTTTTGTTTGTGCAGTTCCGTTAGCAACTATTCCCAGAGTTGAATGCCCCCAGGCTCGAGCCGTTCCGTTTGGATTTTCTAAAGAAAATGGAATCGCGACATCCGTATAATTACCAGGAAGCAACCCACCGGTCGGCGAAAAGTCCGCAGAATTGGAGAGATCATCCATCATCGAATCGGACCCCCTTGGGATAAGTAATCCGTCGTTCCAATGCATCGGTAGACCGGTTCTTTGTCCCGTACGGCTCACTTCGAAGAGCCTAAATCCGGGGAAACTATATTCCGCATCTCCCACCGCAAAATGAAACTCTCCGGTCACGACTTCAAGTTTACAATTGTAATTACCAGCGGGTACGGGTGCGCCGTTATTCCCGGTGCTCGTACCATCCCAGAAGACGGTATTTAGACCGACCGTAGTCGCACCGCTCAAAAACAAATCATTACCAGCACCATTAAGCGAAAAATCTCCATCATTATTGAGGTCACAAATGAGATGGTAGGTACCTTCGGCGTTGGAGGTGAACGTAAAATCACCGGTCGAGATTCCGACCTGCATGAGATCACAACTTTGAGTGGCTCCAGTTGGGTTAAAACCGAAATTTGAAGCGTTGGGAATAAACGCACTATAGGAGGCAACATCGGGAGGGTTCAGATACATGCGATATTCAGGAACGGACGTATGTCCCGCTTGAACAACCGAACGACCTGAGTTTGGACCGACTACCCCGGTTCCATTACCGGCAATCGAATAACCTATCCCGTTAAACCCTTCTAGCTTCAGTTCGATGACCGCGATTTCGGACGCGCCAGAGGGTATTGCCGCAAAAAAACTTCCATTAAGATTGCTTAGTACTGACGCTCCTTGGGAGAGTCTCCATAACTTACTAGAAACTCGCCCTGGAATTTCGTTACCGTTTCCATCTTTTACCGAAAAATCGAAAAGAGGTTGATTGGAAATAATGGCGAGCGAAAAATCGCCATTTTCGGCGGGCGTGTAAACTTGGCCCGAAGCCAACATCATAGCTGGCCCCGTTGGCGGGGTGATCAATACAGAACCGATTCCCGTCCAAACAAAAGTTTCGACTGTAAAATCCGTAATTTCAAAAACCACAGTTGTATTGTTTAAACTTTGGTTTGGCAGTTGCAGCGACCCTTCTGCAAAGGCTTCATTGCAGTTGAGCAGCAACGCGAACGCAAAAATACTAAAAATACTTTTAAACACAATCACTTCCAAAATTCGGTAATAGGTAATTCTTACGCTGTTTTGGAAAAACATCAACTTCTATGGGGACAAAAAAGAACCGATTTTAAACAAAAAAAACACCCAAACGGGTGTTTTGTTCTGAAGACAAACAAGATTTTTAGCTACGCTTTTTGCGTCGAACTCCGAATACAAGTCCGATAGCTAGAAGCCATAGTGAAGAAGGCCCACTATCGGTCGAAGAGCAAGTATATTGACCACCGGAAAGGATAATATCGTCACTACTACCACCACTTCCTCCACCGTTATCCACAGAGCTGTCTGGATCTAGATAATCTGGGGTACCATCACCATCAGCATCATCATCGGTCGGATCTCCGTTATCGTTGCTATCTTCATTAATCGTATCAACGCCATCACCATCGTCGTCTCCATCTCTAAAGTTCGGGATACCATTTCCGTCCGTATCCGGAATTGTAGGTCCAACACCACCGTTATCAGGATCGAAAGTATCATCAATTCCGTCTCCGTCAGTGTCGTTACCGGACGGGGTGGGTGTTGGTGAATCGTGACCTTCAATAGCATCGGGGACGCTATCATTATCCGAATCCGTATCTTGGAAATCCGGAGTTCCGTCAGCATCGGTGTCCGGTAATGTGGCAGGTGTGCCGCCGTTATCTGGATCAAAAGCATCATCAATTCCATCTCCGTCGGCATCGTTACCCGTTGGGGTTGGTGCCGGTGCATCATGCCCTTCAATGGCGTCAGGAATGCCATCAGCATCAGAATCGCCATCTACAAAATCGGGTAAACCGTCCATGTCGGTATCTTCACAAGCGGTCGGATCGTTACACTCATCAGCATCGGGTAGGCCGTCACCATCGGAGTCTCCATCCAGATAATTCGGAATTCCGTCGCCATCGGCATCGTCGTTGGTCGGATCCATATCGTCGTCGATATCCTCAATTACTGTTGGGATCGTATCGCCATCATCATCGGAATCTTGGAAGTTCGGAGTTAAGTCACCATCTGTATCTGGCGTGCTTGCAGGAACCCCACCATCGTCCGGATCAAAAGCATCATCAAGTCCGTCACCATCCGTATCATTACCAGAAGGCGTTGCACCCGGGTCGTGTCCTTCAACAATATCAGGCACACCATCGGCGTCAGAATCTGTATCAAGGTAATCCGGAGCGCCATCCATATCCGTATCTTCACAGGCACCAATTACTGAACATTCTATAGAATCGGGAATCCCATCAGCGTCAGAATCGAGATCTTGATAATCAGGAATTCCATCCATGTCCGTATCTGGAGTTGGAGCCTGAACACCACCATCATCGGTATCGAAAGCGTCATCGATTCCGTCTCCATCAGTGTCGTCTCCTGTTGGAACATTGTTCGCTGGAGCATTTCCCTCAATGATATCGGCAATATCATCGCCATCAGAATCGGTATCTAGATAATCTGGTGTACCATCGGTATCAGTGTCAGCAGTGTTCGCAGGGACGCCGCCGTTATCCGCATCAAATGCGTCATCGAGGCCATCGTCATCGGTATCGTCTCCGGATGGAACTGACGTCCCAGGATCGTGGCCTTCAACAATATCAGGAATTCCATCACCGTCCGCATCTAGATCAAGATGACTCGCAACACCATCGCCGTCTTGATCGTTGTCGGCAGAAGGATCGTCTAACAATTCTTGGATCGTCTCAATTCCGTCATTATCGTCATCGATATCTTCGTGATCAGGATTTCCATCATCGTCAGTATCGACACAATTGGCGATGTCAGACTGGCATTCGACAAGGTCGGGAATACCATCCTCATCACTATCAATCGGTGATGAGTCCGGATCCAAATAATCCGGAACACCATCCATGTCGAGATCCCAAATCATACCCGTAGTTGGATCAAGCGTACCTTCAGCCAGATCGTTTGTTTGATCACCATCTGAGTTGAGATCGAGGTAAGCTGGAACACCGTCGTTATCCGGGTCGTCTCCATGAGTCATTCCGTCAGCGACTTCGGTGGCAGTCGGTATTCCATCGTTATCATCATCAGCATCTTGAAAATCAGGAGCGCCGTCCATGTCATGATCTGGCGTAGGAGCAGCATCCCCGATAGTCCCACCACAATCCGCGGCAGCCGCGCATTCGGGATCAAAAGCATCGTCGATACCGTTATCATTTACGTCAGTTCCAGACGGCATTACATCAGCAACCCCGTCACCGTTGTCATCAAAACCTTCGACAGCGTCATCGAGTCCATCATCATCCGAATCGGTATCTAGATAGTCCGGATTTCCATCCGTATCGGTATCAACGCAAGTCGCTCCCATTCCGCATTCAGCAGAATCAGCGATGCCGTCATCGTCAGAATCCATATCTTGAAAATCAGGATTTCCGTCTTGATCAAGATCTGGAACGGGTGCAACCACCCCAATCGTACCGCCACAATCTGCGGCAAGCGCACAATCTGGGTCAA
This sequence comes from uncultured bacterium, assembly GCA_937981985.1. Lineage (GTDB taxonomy): Bacteria > Myxococcota_A > Bradymonadia > Bradymonadales > Bradymonadaceae > CALJNB01. Next base: position 10,157 of record CALJNB010000059.1, on the reverse strand, counting down.
AAGCATCATCGAGTCCGTCGCCATCAGAATCGGTTCCGGTCGGAACTACATCTGGTGTTCCGTCCGCATTAGAATCTTGCCCTTCGATAGCATCTTCAATCCCATCGTTATCAGAATCGGTAGATTGAAAATCCGGGGTTCCATCCATATCTGTATCGAACGGTATTAGAGGACTCACGTCACTCGCCCCATCGTTATCATTATCGACAAAATCATCGGGCTGACCGTCGCCATCAACGTCATCGTAGCCAGCTTCTAATGCGTCGGTGATACCGTCGTTATCGGAATCTAAATCTAGGTAATCTGGTGACCCGTCAGAATCGGTATCTTCACAGGGATCCTCAGTGCATTCGAGCGCGTCAGAAATACCATCGTTATCTGAATCAAGGTCCTGGAAATCAGGAACGTTATCGCCATCGAAATCAGGTCCCGTAGAATTGACTCCAATTACCGCACCACAATCAGCCGCAGCTGTGCAATCAGGATCGAAGGCATCGTCGATTCCATCACCATCAGTATCGGCACCACTCGGAGTGGTGTTTGCGGTTCCATCAAAATCAGAATCATGACCTTCAGTAGCGTCATCAATGCCATCGTCGTCAGAGTCCAAGGACTGGTAATCATCCACCCCATTGTTGTCGGTATCGGCAGGATCGTCAGTGAATGTATCGTCATTGGCACCATCTCCATTACCATCAACAAAGTTGTCTAAAACTCCGTCGCCATCATCGTCACGACCGTAAGATTCGAAGGCGTCAGTGAGTCCATCCCCATCAGCGTCCAAATCTCTGTAATCAGGTTCGGCATTGTTGTCGGTATCTTCGCACGGATTTGTTGTGCATTCGACAGAATCAAGAACCCCATCATTATCAGAGTCTAAATCCAAATAATCGGCGATCATATCATTGTCGGTATCTTCACATGATGTCGGTGCATTTGAAAGATCGGAACATTCGTTAAAGTCGGCAATTCCATCTCCATCAGCATCCGCTGCGTCGCACATTACACCGTTACCCATATATCCTGGGTCACAAACGCAACTGAACGAACCCGGCGTATTTGTGCAGGCTGCATTCGTGTCACAGTTATCCGCGTTGGTTGCGCATTCGTCGATATCAACACAAGAGGTTCCGTCACCGTTCACATCGTTATATCCACTTGGACACGCACCGCATGTGAACGAACCCGGTGTATTTGTACATGTCACCAAATTATCGCAATTATCGGCGTTGGTGGCACACTCATCGATTTCAACGCAAGAGGTACCGTCTCCATTAACGTCGTTGTATCCGCTCGGACATGCGCCGCACGTAAACGAGCCCGGAGTATTTGTACATGATACTAAATTATCGCAGTTGTCCGTGTTGGTCGCACATTCGTCGATTTCCACACAAGAGGTTCCGTCACCGTTGACGTCGTTATATCCACTCGGACACGCACCGCAAGTAAACGAACCCGCTGTATTTGTACAAGTCACGAGATTATCGCAGTTGTCCGTGTTGGTCGCACATTCGTCGATTTCAACACACGACGTCCCGTCACCGTTCACATCGTTGTATCCACTCGGACATGCACCGCACGTGAATGAACCCGGTGTGTTTGTACAAGTAACTAGAGAATCGCAGTTGTCCGTGTTGTTACTGCACTCATCGATGTCGACGCAAAGCTGGCCAGGTGTTGGACAGGTATACCCTGCTTCAATTGAACACGTCGAAGAACAACCATCGCCTGAATCATCATTTGAGTCATCACAGGCTTCATTCATAGGTGTAGAGAGATGTCCGTCGGTGCAAACCTCAAGGGCATCGATAATTCCATCGCCATCAGTATCTGTTGGCATCGCCTCGCTACCGCCGTTAGCGACGATTTCCACATCATCGGACACACCATCACCATCGGAGTCTTCGTTTAGAGGATTCGTACCTGACAAACACACTTCATCATAATCGCTGACCGTATCCATATCCGTATCAAGCATCGGATTGATCGCTTCAAAACTTAGACTCAGAGTTACGCTTTCTTCAACCCAGGTGAAGGTATCCATAAAAGATACGTTCCCTTTCGTATTTGCCGTTCCGTTTCTAACGTTCACCCCATCAGAGTTACCCCAAGCACGACCCGTCCCGTTAGGATTTTCAATAGAAAAAGCGACTGCCGGATTTCCATAAGGTCCAGGCAAAACCCCCGCCGCCGGTGAAAAATCCGGAGAAGTTGTACCGTCATCTAAGATTGGATTTGAACCGCGTGGAATAAGCGGATTGTCATTCCAATGCATTGGCAGACCTGTTTTGACACCCGCAGCGCTTACCTGATAAAGGCGCAAACCCGGAAAACTATATTCCGCATCACTCACCGCGAAATGAAATTGTCCGGTCGTGACTCGCATTCTACAGTTATAACTTCCCGAAGGTATTTGCGTGCCACCGTTATTGTCGTCGGTTCCATCCCACGTGACGGTGTTGTCACCAATTGCGGTCTCGCCAATAAGGACTAAATCGTTTCCATCGACGATCGAGAACACGCCATCGTTATTAAGATCACACAGTACATGGTAAGCGCCTTCGGCATCGGATTCGAATTCGAACGTCGCTTGTGCGTTTCCGGCTTGAGTGAGATTACAATCTTGTGTTGCGCCAACGGGCGTAAATTCAAAATTTCCAACGTTAGGTTTAATTGCTGTATAAGATGCCTGTTCAGGCGGATTGAGATACATCTGATAATCAGGCGGGAATGTGTTGCCAGTCATGATAACTGACTTTCCGGCGTTCACACCGTTTACCCCTAACGCACTACCGGTAATATTATACCAGATCCCATTAAATCCCTCGAATTTGAGTTCAATAACAGAAGTGTCCATTGGCCCCGCCGGCACTTTCGCGAAATAACTTCCCGTAAGATTATTGGAGACAGCTGCGCTTTGCAGCATGACCCATTCCTTACTCGAAACACGACCAGGAATTTCAACACCACCCGCATTCTTAACCGAAAAATCGAAGTTCGTCTTATTGCCAACTGAGACGACAATAAATTCTCCATTCTCGAGCGGCGTGAACACCTGTCCAGAGTTCAAAGTCACAGTGGCAGAACTTGGTGGTGTGATTGTCACCGTTCCATCCCCGGTCCAAATAAAGGTTTCATTATTGAAATCAACGATCTCAACGATGACGTTATTGGTCCCGCGCAATCTTTGAAGGGGAAGTTCAGCGTTTCCCTCCGCAAAAAGATCACTGGGTAGGCCGGAAATGAGGGCGATCACCGTTAATAAACGAAAGATGGTTTTTGACATTAGAGCTCCGATTACAAGTATGTATAAAAATTTTTGTAGCAGGAACAATAGTTCATCAGCAGATCAACACGAAGCGTAGACTGTGCAATTTAAGCTTCAAAACTGTTCAAATTGAGAGGAGTCGGAATAATACAGGTTTATGCGAACCGGATCGACCCGCCCGGGGAAACCATGAGAGGATCGTCACCGCCGACAACCGTCATCACTTCCATTCCGTCGTCGGTCACGACAATGGTGTGTTCAAACTGCGCACATAAAGATCCGTCGGCGGTCTCAGCAGTCCAGCCATCTTCCATAATTTTGGTAGGCCAATCACCGACATTAATCATCGGTTCGATCGTAAACGCCATACCGGCGCGCATCTTTGCGCCATCGGTCTGGCGACCAAAATGCGGAACATCTGGTGCAGTATGAAACTTGCGCCCGATACCATGTCCTTGAAATTCTTTCACGACGCTATAACCCGCAGGTTCTGCCGTCTTTTGGATAGCAGCACCAATCGCGCCAATTCGTCTTCCTGCTTTGACCACTTTAAGCGCCGCAATTAAACTCGCCGCCGTAATTTCTGTCAGCTTACGTTTTTCTTCTGAAACTTCACCGACGAAAAAAGTTCCGCAAGTATCGCCATGAAAACCGTCTTTAATTAAAGTCACATCTATCGAAATAATATCCCCTTCTTTAAGGACATCTTTCTTGTTTGGAATACCGTGGCAAACCACCTGATTTAAACTGGTACAAATCGACTTCGGAAAAGGATAAGGGCCGCCGCCTTGATACAAATAAGGCGCACTCACCACATCGTGTTCTTTTACAAAAGCGACGGCGATTTCGTCCAGATCAAGAGTTGTCATTCCTGGTTCTGCGGCCGCGCCAAGCTTTTTCAAAAGTGTTGCAGCAAGTTGCCCTGCGGCGCGCATCTTCACGATTTCGGCTTGCGATAATAGTTCTAGTTGTCGTTTTCGTACTTTAAACATTTTGACCTCGAATCAACGCATACAAAAATTAGAAAAGCAGCGCAAGGTGCTACTTCACTATCCTAAGTACTCGACCATCTACAGACGCCTCGTCAAAAGGCTGATTCAATAGATTTAACATCGTCGGAACAACATCAATATTGCGTGCGGTCTTCATCGTCGCCGCCGGAATCCCGGTTCCGCTAAACCCAACCGTTGCCCATGATTCATCGCGGGTTAATCCACCATGTTTCGATTTACTCGCATCTCCATCAACCAAATCACCAATCGAAATATACGGTGCAGCAGACAAATAAATATCGGGGGAACGCGCTGGGACATCGAAGGCTTGATATAACATCACGATTCCATCCGGAGATTTACTATCGTAGGTAGCTTCCTGCCACCTATCACCGTGATGAAACTTGCCATCTATCAAAATTCTCGACTTTTCATGTGACATATATCCCAATGGGTCCAAGCCCTTGATTACCGAGTAACGAAAATCTGAACGCGTAGCGGAACTTCCTTTCTTTTCAATTTTCGATTCTCCGCCATCAGGACCGAAAATATAGACGTCACCGTTTTCCCAATCTTTTGCCATCATAAACGCCACCGCGTCTTTCCAAAATGTACCCGCAGCGATGATATCTGTTTTTTGTCCTCGATACGGATAGTTACGCAACATGTCGATCGTGGGCCGCTTCTCCCAATCTAACTTTTCGACCGTTATCCCATCACTGGCAAGGATTGGCGTAGGCAGGTATAACAAAGCATGCCCTTCTCCGGCGGCGGTTACAATTTCGCGGTCACTAAAATCCTCAGGTACCGACCCCTTCAATTTCATCCCAAAAAGCTTTACCCAATCCTTATCTGCGATACGCGCTGCTTTGGTATGCCTGACAAACTTATCCAAAGAAAACACCTCGCGAATATCTTGATGTCCGTGGTCTGAAACAATCGCAACGTAACGTTTTACTTTCCGACCTATCTTTTTTTCACGCGCATCCATCGTCGCGTTGAACATTTCAACGGACTCGCCGATCAGCGAGTCAACGGCTTCATAATGTTCATCCATTTCCGGCGAGGTTGCTCCTTTAAGATGTTCCATGTGGTCAAACCAACCGTTGTAGGCAACAGTCAAACGCGCCGGCCTTTTCCCCGTTGCCAAACGTTCCAATTTTCTTAATCCCAGTGTCATCTTGGTACGGTACTCGACCGGTTTGTATTCGTAGCCCCACAAGAAGCTGATGACCGTGTCTGCACCCCGACTCAACGCGGGCCCGATAGCCAACGTATCGTCGGACCCCGTGAAATATTCCCAAATTGTTTTCACGTTAGGTGACAACCAATCGTTCCATTCGAAAGCTTCTAACGCGACGTAGAGAACCGGATATTCACGTTTTATCCTGTCGAAAAAATAAAGCGATACAATACCATGACGGCCAGGCACATTCCCAGTTAGAACCGACGGGAGTCCCGCTCCGGTAATAGAGGGAAATACCGTGGTTGCGTTATCCACCCACGTGCCTCCATCCATGAAAATTCGCTTCGTGTTTGGAAGCTTCCCATCCGCGGCATATTTTTTCCAGATTCCACCGTGGGCGCCGTCAATCAGTAGAATAAGACCGTAGGATTCTTCCCCCGCATCGCTAGATGATTTGACCGATTCCTTTTTGTCGCAAGCACTACACAAAAAAGCACAGATCACGATCAAGAATATTACTGGTTTCAAGTTCTTCATGATCGCAAGTGTTAAGCAAGCACGGAGTTCGTCAAGTTAAACGAATCACGCGTCCGCACTACCGAATTCTAAATCTAAAAATACGCGCGGAATCCTTTCCATTACACCATCTCCGTAGATTTCATATTGCTGCAGTCTATCAAGGTGTACGTAACCTATGTGACAACCGCACGTTGCATTAGTGCAAAGACGGTTGGTCAAATTTTCGAAAAAAGCATCCTCATAAATATTACCTATCTTGTCCTTAATAAAATGACATCGTTGTACCCTACCATCACCATCAACCGAAAAAGAACTCATTCCTGCGCGACACGACTCGCCTAAACTTTTATGTCGAATGGTGTTGGTTTTAAACAGTGGATCTATTTGGGTCAAAAAATCAATATCGCTTTGGGAATAGTAATTGCTCTTACGTTTATAGGCATTCACCCAAAGGTACACGTCTTTACTAAGTGCTTTTCGAAGACTCAAAATTGATGCGAAATCGTCTTTTAGACCCACTGTTCCGACACTAAACGAAATACCTCTTTTGAGAAGAATACCACATTGCTTTAAGAATTTTTCCTCCGACGTTTGTGAGGGATGGTACGTACACCAAAGCGCCGTCGATTCGACCTCTACCTCATTTACCCATTCCAGATTCCCCGACAAATTAGTCTGCGCACACACCTTTTTCACGTTTTTAAAATGACTCAAGACTTTAAAGGCATCCTGATAATGACGTCGAATCATTGCTTCACCCCAAGGGGTGAAAAGTAATTCAAAATTCTCAGACCGGTCCCCGATCCAATCGACAAACCTACCTAACTTATTTGCGTCGTCGAGAAGCTCGTCACGAGTATTCTTCGTTTTGGCGAACGGACAATAATCACACGAATAATTGCAACTCGAGAGCGGGCCTCTGTACAAGACTTTGTAATTCATTCTAACTCGTATTGAGAAACGAGTTCTTGGACTCGCGGGGAAAATAGCCACGGACCTATCGTATCCGATAGGGCAATTCCTCGTTCGCTTAATTGAACTCTATTACCCATCATCGAAACAAACCCGATGTCTGATAAAATAGTTAGCTCCTTTTGAAACGGAAAAAGTGCCTCAAAACGGTCTGAAAAATTGTCTTTACAAAACCCTTCATGACTCAAAAGAGAAAGTAAAAAATAGCGTCTCATCTGTTCGATAGCGTCCAAGTCGATTCCAAAATCCGCAAAAGAAAACGAGTCTGAATCTCGCGCTACGTAATCCTCTAAAATACCCAAAACGCTTTTCCGACCTACAGCATACTCCGTACAATAATGAAGGGACTTCGTATAAGAGCGTGCTCCAACGCCGATGCCGACCATTCCATCTTCCTGACAGCGATAAATCGGAACTTCCACATTATTAGAAGATGGCAGACGAAACATTCGCATTGAAATTTGTTCGTAGCCAGCGCCCAACAAGGTCGCGCGACCGAAAAGGTAAAGAGACATACGTTCATCCTCCCACTCCGAACTAGAATTACCGAGCCCGGTTAACGCTCGGACATAAAGCGGATAAAGGTAAATCTCCTCAGGCCTATATTTTAACGCTTCATCGATAGAAAACTTCCACGTCTCTTTTGTCTGTCCACGAATCCCATAAATAAGATCGATATTCAGGGTTTCAAAACCGGCATCTCCTATCATGTCCAAAGCGCGCTTTGCGACTGCTAAATTTTGTGGCCGTCGTAACGCTTTGGTTTCGCTTTCGATAAAACTTTGAATTCCGATGCTTGCTCGATCAATTCCCGCCTGGCGTAAAATATCAAGTTTTTCGACGGTAACCGTCTCGGGTGACATTTCCGAAACGGCCGGTATTTTTTTCATATCCGCACCCATGATATTTTTTACCGTGTCCATGACCGATTCTAAGGCATGCGGGTCAAGCTGAGTTGGTGTACCGCCGCCGATGGCAACGCGCGAAAATTCGCGTTCCTCACCCAGGGCCTCTGCGGTCTTCAGAGCGTGTTCTCTCAGTATTTCTGGGTAAGGTGCGCGAATATTTTCTTTCGGTTTTGCTGTCGTAAATAGATTACAAAACCCGCATCGCATTTCGCAGAAAGGAATATGCAGGTACAAAAAAAGTGCGTCTTTTTTCTCATCCTTCCAAACCTCTTCTAGGTGCCGGCGAGGCTCTAAAGGACGGTAGGCCATTTTGTGAGGATAGGAATAGACGTAAGATTGGTATGCACCGTCTTGAATCATATTTTCCAATTTGTCTTTTGGTGAAATCATGACCCACAACCTGTGAGAACAAACTCACAATAAGGAACATTCCAAACAGTCGGATGAGCTAAACGATGTCCATCAAAACCATCCTCGCCGTAAGCGCTTCCGTGATCAGAACATACTATCCAAAACGAATCCCGCTCACGTCTTTGGAACGCATTGATCAAAATCGGAAGCTTTGAATCGACAAAAGATAACGCCGCTTTCTGCGAATGAATATCATCATGCTGTTGTCCGGGAACATAGTGACAATTCGGTTGATGTATCGCCGACACGTTCACGAAGGAAAAAACGGGCTCCCTAATATCGCGTATTTTTTCTGCCATCCACGAAAATTGGTGCGTGGGCGAATCGATTTCTGTCACACCAAACTCTTCCTCCCAATGTGAGTAATCAAACATATCAGGAAGCACCCCTCCAAGCGCCGACTTCTTATTAAAAAAACCAACGCCGCCCGCACAAAAAGAAACAAAACCAATCTTGGACAAACCTTCCATTATAGTAGCCTCCTCAAAACAATAGGTCTCATCAACGCTCGTCTGGCTTCCAGCGAAGGATGCAGCAAATAAACGTGGGTGGCGTCCTGGGAGATTAGGTGTCGGCAAAAAACCCGAAAAAAAGGCATGATGGGCGGCGAAGGTAAAAGACCCTGGAGAATGGCGTTCTTCCCAATTCTGACCACTCATCAGTGTGAAAAAATGTGGTGTCGCGCCTTCGTTAAACGCTTCAGAAGCAACATCAAAACGTAACGAGTCGAGGGTAATAAAAACGATATCGTGGGTATCCACAATCTTCTTCATATCAATCATGAGACGCCAACATACCATAGAGTTCGTCTAACGACGCTATCACAAAATCACAATCATCGAAGTTAACGATTTCCTGCCCATCCAAATCTCGATTAGAGTTAGTTGCCCTACGCAACCAACACGTTTTTAAACCCGCTCGTTTCGCCCCAACGATATCGTTCTTCCAATGGTCCCCAATGTACAATGTTTCGTTGGGTGACGTATCGAGCTCCTTACAAACATAGTGAAACATTTCTGCTTCCGGTTTTTGCCATGGAAATTCTCCAGAGATATAAATATTGGAGACAATATCGCTCAACCCCGTATCCCTTAGCTTATTCCTCTGATTTAGAGATGACCCATTGGTAAGAATCCCGATAGTGTATTTATCAGAATATTCACGAAGCATCTTTTTCGTTGCTTCAGTTACCAAAATAGATTTTGAAAATTCCGCCTTCATAAAGCGCCACAATTCTTCGCCACTTTCAGATAAAGAATAGCGTTTGGCTAACCAATCAAAAAACGGAACTCGAGGTGCGTAACCACGACCGTTTTTTTCATGAATCAAGCTCATTTGGTCATCGAAAGTGGCATCGAATTTGACTCCTATTCTTTTCAAGAAACCGTCAAACGCCGTATCATATTCAAAAAGCGTATCATCAAGATCGAATAGAAGCGTTTTAATCAACATCGTTCAGTCATTCGTATAAGATAGGAGAGCCCATCAATAATTGTAATTCGAAAAAACAGCAATGGACCAAATTATTGATCCGCGGGTCCCTCGATAAATAAATTTATGGATAATCTCTACGCCAGTCTGAGAATTGAATCGAATTTGAAAATAAATAATAATCCCACCACTGACGTCCCTGCAGATCTGAATTTAAACCAGACGTCCCGATATTGAGGAGTTACTATAGTGAGCCGATTTATTCCAATTCTAATCCTGTCTTTAGCATGTACTTTTTCTGCCACCACTTTTGCTGATACGATCGAAAAGGAAACTCTTTCAACCTACGTTGGCGGTACCGTTACCACCACGGGTCTCGCGGCAGGTGGACTAATTCTTTTGACTGTCTATGCGGGTCATCAAATTAATGGAAAAAAGCTAACTATCTTTATCAGAAATAACCGAACCGA
>CALJNB010000058.1 GCA_937981985.1 uncultured bacterium | reverse complement strand
TCTACATCAGCAGCCAACCACCTAGATATCGTCTTACCTTTCTGAGATTGGGTTCCACGGCACTCGCTGAACGCTAAACACGACAGAATCTCTCGCATTTCATAGGTGCGTTCGTACGCGGTGCCAAGATCCTTCATTTGGCCAAGTATGATGAGCGCGAGCTTTGCGTGTCCCGTTTCAGCGAGTAATTCCACTCGAGAAAATACGGCTTCTTCAGCTTCCCAAGATTCGGACACGATAGTGACGGGATTCACTTTTAGGCCCGTCGGTCGATCTCTATCCCCCTCGATGTTGTTGCCGCCGATGGGCGCCGAAAATTTAGCGGCCCTTTTGGGATCGCCTTGATACAAGAAGGCGCGCGGAAAAATAGCTTGCACTAAGACGACGACTCGGGGGGGGAGTTCGTTCTGAAGAAATTGTGATAAGATCGTGTCGGCTTTCTCGTGTTCATTTCTCGCGATTTCATTTAAGGCGTCAACGATGGGTTTCATGCCATGTTCAGGAAACTGTTCAATCTCCTGGGGATATCGCGCGACTTCACGGGCGAGTTCTCCCTTTTCTGACCAATGAAAGTCGGTGAATAGTGCATGAAATACCGCGCGCATCGGATCATTTTCTGCGTACAATTCTTTGTTCCCTGCCCCTTCGTCCTTTCTCTTTGAATTGAAATTCGGGAACGAGGATTTAAAGAGAGCTAAACTTTTCTGAAGCGCTTCGTTATCATCGTGTTTATCGAAGTACGATAGTCTGCACCACGCGATCGCGATGTGTACAGGATCTCGGTTCGCGCATAACTGATTCTGCAAAATACCGTTATTTGCTATCCCGTACCATGTTTTCGGCGATGCGAGTTTTGGGGACGTCTGATCGGGATTAGTCAGGACGTTTAGGAAGCTCCGACGTTCGGTCATATCCGGATGGGGCTCGGACAGCTTACTTAACTTATCCGATGATTCTGGCCAATCTAAGATAAGGCGATCGAACTCCGAACACGAATGACATCCCTGCGCACGGGATGAGAAATAGACGGCGAGTGTTGAGCCAAGAATCAGAAGAAAAAGACAAAAGAAGAGCAACTTCCAACTGAGGAATCCCTTTTTCGTCTTTTCGATCTCGGGAGCTGGGTCATTCTCTTCTCTTTCAATATCAACGGTTTCTGCTTCGGGTTCATAATCAATGTCGGGAGAAATTTCGGGACGAAGACGAACTGGCGCATCGGGACTTACCTTCTCGGCGATTTCGGGTTCAACAACGAGAACGGGGGCCGAAGGCGTGGGATTCTTGACCCTCGCGAGGTAGTTTATACCAGCATCTTTGCCTAATAAAACGAGCTTATCAGCACTTTGCTGATTGGAAATATCCCTTAAATTATCGCAGAGTAAACTCAAGATCTCATCGGCGTCGTTCCGCTGAACAAGAACTTCGATGATCTCATGTTCCAGTCCGGTTAAAGTTGCGTTTCTGGAATAGAGGTCTACGAGTGCATCGATGCCGTCTTCGTTATAAGGATCTCGACGGAGTCCAGTAATGAGAATAAAAACACCTCTAAGAGTGTCTCCCCGTTCATGAGATTTATAGGCTCGAGCGACAAAGCTCATGGTTAACTTAACGCGAAATTTTCACGGTTCCCGGGAGGAAGATTCCAATACCGAGACCTACTTCAGGTACCCAAGATAATTCAGCATTCGTATCGCCGGTACTTACAAGCGCACGATTATAGAAACGATTTTTCCAATCGATATTCAGAGAAAACATATCGCTTAAGAAAAGACGCGCACCCAAAGAAACGAAACCCCCTGGACGAATCCCTTCTAGAGACTTGTCTGTGGTTCCTTCACCGGCCGCATAAGCGGTTTCGCTCACGACAGAAAATCCCGCACCGATATGAAAATCATAATTGGTCGTAGTAGATTTAAAGAGTGTGAACTTCCCAAAAATAGGCGCATAGAAGAAGCCCGCATCCGCAGAAAAAAGGTTCTGGGTGTAGGTGATTTCGTCTAATGCGGCTTGGCTAAGAACGCTTTCAGCATTATTTGCAAGATCTGAATTAAAATGAAGTAATGAGAACGCAAAAGATCCACCTAAAGAGACTTCGTTGGTGAGGTGGTAATTAAGCCCAATACCCAAAGCTAGGTTGCGCCGGAACGCGTCATTTACGGTCATCATCACATGTGGCGCGGCTTCTAAGCGTGTCGAACGGTAGAGAAGTTTGCGGCGCACAATTGGGCCAGTTTCATCAACAGTCGAAACATCTTGAGCCGCAACAGTAGATGGTGCGATTAAGATGAAAGAGAAACACAGTAAAAGGTTAAGTAATTTATTCAAAACGTTCTCCCTATTGAGCTTGGATATCCACTACTTTTTCGGTGTACTCGAAAGCAGTAGGTAGATAGAAACTAAAACCAAGACCGAACGAAACGACGTTTGCAAACGAGCTGTCCGCTCCTTTTAAATCGGCAAGGTAAATCACGTCTCGAATTTCTGTATTCAGCGCGATCCATTTGTTTAGAAAAATTCGCCCAGTAATGCTTACTGTGCCACCAAAGGTATTCTTAGGGGTTCGTAGGAGCAAAGATTTTGCGTCGATATAAAGACCACCCGCCGTCACCGCGACGTCGTAGAAGACAATCGAACTGTTGAATAAGGAAAACTTACCCCAAAGTGGAACAAAACCTAACTCTAGACCCGCATAATAATTGAGGACAGGACTATCGGCTTTTGCGCCCGTTTGGTTTCTCAATTCTGTATAAGAATCTGCTTCCCCACCGAGTGCATTTCCGAAATCATACCATTCAAAAATCCCACCGACATAAAACGGTTCAGCGATATGAAAATTAGCATTCACACCCAACTTAAAGCGACGCTGGATCGAATCATTAATCGTCATCCCAAATCGAGTGACCAACTCAAACCTTTTCTTCTGTAAGACAGGTTTCGGCTGAACAACATGAATCTGATCCTTGAATTTCTTGCGAATCTCTTGATCGGCATACGCCGTTGACGGGTTGAACCAACCCGACAAAAACAATCCCAACAAGGTGCAAACGCATAACGCTTTTGTACGCATCATTTTCTTTTCACTGCTATAGTTTAAATTAATTGAACGCCTTAGTTCTACCATACCGATTTGTATCTTCGCAAGCGACATTATCCGCGAAACAACCCATTGGTTTGTATTGTGCCCTTGAGTCTCGCTTTTTCTTTGCGATTACGGATACATCTGGGTCCAAAACGATATCCTCTTTCACGTGAACCTTAAGATCCCAACACCAATATTATCGCCTCCGCCGCCCTTGTTTGCCATCAATACGAATTCCAAACATTGAATATCTGGTATGCCACCATTCTCCAATATACTTCTGATTCTACGTTCGGATTCGGCGTGAGTGGGGCCTGAATAATCCAAAAGACCGTCTGTGGTCATTAGCACCGTATCCCCAGGGAAAACGACAAACTGGTAAAAATCCGGGGCCGGAGAAATGGCGACAAGCCCTTCCTTTTTGATTTGGAAGGTTCCAACGCATCGTGCCAGTGCATCCCCGTGAGGAATCGTCATCGCAGCCTCAGTTGGGACACCTTCCACGATCGAAAGCGTCCACAGATTATGATCGGTCGTGAGTTGTTCCATCCCAAGTTCATCATGGAGATACACACGGCTGTCGCCCAAAGATGCCGTTGTTAACACCCCATCATAATACAGTGCAAAAAGTGCTGTGGACCCCATAACTTCGTGCGGATTTCCGGCAAAATCGGGATAGTTCATATTTACGTAGTCAACGAGTCGTTGATTGGCACCCTCTAAGATATTACCTAGAATTTCACGAGGATTGAATTCGGCATCCAGAAGGTATTGCGGTAGTAATTCGTCCCAGGCATTCTCCGCTTCACGAGCTAAAAAACCACTGGCAAGGTCACCGCTTCCAAATGAAGCCGTGGAAACACCATCGGCTACAAGAAATAAGGCGAAAGCACCATCGTTTGAAACCCCTTGAAAGACCGCGTCTTGATTCACCGGGTTTCTTCGACGTTTCGAAATCCCTACATGTGTCTCTACCGCGGCGGTTAGCATCGGCCGAGGTATCGGCTCGCCTGCCATACGGAGCCGCTTCTGACTTTTCTTTGCCGCTTTCAGAAGTGCTACCTTCATTTCCTCTGCGCTTTGAAAACGTTGGTCTTGATCGTGATGCGTCGCTTTCGTAATCACCGTTTCAAGCCCCGGAGGAAATCCTTCCCTGAACGACTTAGCGCCAAAAGCTGGACAATGACGAGATTGCGCAGACGAAGGTGGTAGACGGCCTGAAACCAAGAAATACAGAATCATGCCAAGTGCAAAAACGTCGCATGTCACGTCGACATCCCTAGAGTAAGGGCCAAAAAACTCAGGCGCTGAAAACCCCATAATTACGGGGACCTCGTCAGGATCATCGTTGACCGTGACAACAAAATCTATCCCTTCAAACATGACCTTATACCCCGAGATCACCTCCGATTCTTCAAAGTTAATAGGCCGCGTTTTCCGCGTTATAGGACTATCCGATTCGGCGACAAGTCTTTCTACTTCGCTATCGTCGACTTCGTGTTCACGTGTATGAACGACTTCTACCTGTTCAGAATTCGTTGTCATAAAGTCTTTTTCGACCGCGCATCCCATGAGGCGTAACGTCCATGGGGAAATCGCTAAAACGAGGTAACCGAGGCTGTTTACCGTCGTCACTGCATCGCAAATCGCGGAGAAGATCTCCTCGATTTGCTTCACATTAAGATGACCTTCTGCGTTTGAAACAAGCTCTGCGAGAGTTATCCCCGGAGTTTTCTCGTACACCTCAATGACATATTGTTTGTCTTCGGTTGCTGCAATGGGCTTTAAAAAAGAACCGCTCACAACATCCGGAATCGCAAAGGGGCGTGTTTCGTCGGCAAGCTTTTCTTCCACACGGTAAAACGCACCACTTGGATGGCTCTCTAATTCTGACTCCGTGGCTTTGGCCAGCAATGTTCGATGCGTCGAATAGCTTTCTAAGATTTCTACTATAGTGAGGTTTATCGATTTTCCAGCGTTGTTTTTTGCCACGAAGCTATCATCGACTATAGGTCGATCTTGGGCGGCACCTAAACCCGCCCCACAGTCATCGCACCAAGTTC
This sequence comes from uncultured bacterium, assembly GCA_937981985.1. Lineage (GTDB taxonomy): Bacteria > Myxococcota_A > Bradymonadia > Bradymonadales > Bradymonadaceae > CALJNB01. The sequence continues at coordinate 2,719 of CALJNB010000058.1, read as the reverse complement.
GGTCTTTGCTCTCAGCGCCGCATTTCGTGCACTTTATCGAATCGCCCATCGTCATTCCAAATAATGTTTGATCTCAGTGTACAGAACCCTGAAGTCTGGACCAGAAAGAAAACCTAAGAATATTTCGACGGGGCCTCCCATTTTTTCTTGAGTTTATTGAATCGTGTAGAGGTTTTGATTCGTACACAAGCCGCTACTTCTCATCCCCGCTGTAACCTCTGGAGCCGCTGATTGAGGCGGAACGTTGAAGATACTCGCGTTCGCGTCATATACCTGACCAGAGTCCCAATGAATCCGCGCCACATCCCAAAACTGACCGCCGCGTCCCATAGATTCAAAATCTTCGTAAACAAGTTGCGCATTGATATACACCCGCAATGTTACATAGGCGGTTCCGAAAAGTTGACGAAAATAATGCACGCCGATCGCGTACCATTCACAGGGAGCCGGATCGTTCATTTGAATATTTTCTGGTCCCCCTCCATTCGTATCATCAATATCTAGACTCGGGCTTTCGGGATTCCAAATCCCATTCGCATCACCTGCAGCTCCGCTGTTTGGATTTCGGAAGTAGATATCGTAAGGCGTCTTAAACCATAATCCAGGCCCCATTTTTGTCAGATGTAAATCCACATCCGATCCCACCGTGTCGGTTTCGTCCGGATCCTCGGGGTTTGTCCAGGTCAATTCAATGAGAATTTTTTCGTTCGGAATCGCGCGCACGATGACTCTAGCTGGATCGCCGCATGATAGAAATCCTTCGTTGTCCCGAACTTTTAATTCAAAGACGTATTCACCTGCCAATAACAAACGAAACTCTCGCTTAGACAAGTCTTGATTATTAACGTCGTCTTGGGTTGCCTCTAGAACAACCGCCGAAGCCGGTGGCTGTGAAATAACCTCCCACTGATAGTCGACAACACGCCCATCTTCATCCGACGATGCCGAACCGTCTAAAACAACAAATTGAAGCGGAGCAGCCGCGAGGTTAGGACGCGGGCTTGTATTCATACCGCGAATATACCCGCCCACTTTGGCAACTGGACACACTCCTTCTGATCCCCTTCCGACGAGATCGAGATTGAGTTGGGATTGGACGGGATCATTGGACGCAATCGTGACCCGACCCCGATCTGAACCCACTTGAGCTGGCGTATAACGCACGAAAAAAGACTCACTCGCGCCAGGTGTTATTCGAACTGTCGCGTCTAACTGGCCATCGTTATTGGCATCCCAACTTTGAAGATTCATTTCAAATTCATCATCGGCTGAGTTTTCGTCTAACTGGATTGAAGTAATCTCCAGATCTTGGATGCCGCAGTTCGTCACAGTTACTACATCGGCGGCAACTGTACCCAAGGGAACCTGACCGAAATTACGGGTAAGCTCGTCTACTTGAATACATGGCGCATCTGCATTGGCTTTTACTTCAATCCGCTTCGTCGTTCTAACGCTGTCGTCATCTGACTCAGATTCACCGGTTGGGTCATTCGAAACGATTCGAATTTCGCCGGAGTCTGCTCCGTTTCCGATCGGAGCATATTCGACCTCAGCGAGTATTTCGTAGGCATCAGGATTCGTTTCCGCAGCTGCACTATCGTAAATATCTAATGTTAAGGGATAACTTTCACTAGGGAGCGAAAATTTGAAATCCTCCCCGCCAGAATATGTGGGTTCTTCCAGAATCTTCAGAGGGGCCGAACCTACATTTCGAATTCTTAACGTCTGGGTCTCACGTGATCCTGGAGCGAGTCGTGGGAAGCGAACACTCACAGGATTTACTAAAAGGCGCGGATTATTTCCTAACACGTTGATGAAAACAATTTTGTCCTCATTTACAAATCGATCATCACTCGTACTTAGCCGAAGCTGTGCTTTCGGCGGTGTAACACCAACCTCAGGTTTATAAGACACCGAAAAGACAACATCGTCACCTGGCGCAATTTTTAGCGGAAAAGATGGCGAGTCGACGAGAGTCAAACCTTGGACACTTCCACCTTCTTGGGCCTCCAATTTCATGTCAAAAATTGTAAGTACATTTTCGTCATCATCATCTGCGACATTTGCTAGCGTAACCACTTCTGCAGTCTCGCTCCCAATTTCAACAAGGGAAAATGCAATCGGATCCGGGAATACTTGGATCCGCCCCGCACTGCTTTGACTGACGTTATCACCACAATCAGCGCAACCCGCTATTAGGAAAAAGATTACGAAAAGATAGTAAACAGTATAGCGCATGTAAATCCGGAGAAATTTTTGAAAATTGAAATTACTGAATAGTAGATTTCGAGTCAAGAATCGCGAGGATTAGTTGGAGAGCCGAGTCGTGGCCAATAAGATCTTATCCTACAAAACCAAGAGTCATTTTTTGGCATTTTTGCGCTACGGAAGACTCCGAACGACGCCACTGGCTATGACAGCGTCGTAATCGTCGGACAGATCTGCTGCGAAGACCTCCGGAGCGTACCCAGTGGAATCTGAATTAGAATCCGGGTTTTGTCCTCTAGGGCCTGTAAAGGTAAAAGTCGTTATCGAATCCGTGAAAACGGATTGATCGATCTCAAAGCCCAAGACTTGAGTCGCAGCTGTTATGTTTACTTCGTTAAATTCGATTACTACAACGCGCTCGCTGCTGAATCTGAAGAACGACGATTGCATCGGATCTTCATCGCCAGCAGGTTGGGGCCAACCATCATCTACGTCACCCCCAAACGTCGAT
>CALJNB010000057.1 GCA_937981985.1 uncultured bacterium | reverse complement strand
CCGGGAGCCAGTAACTACTCAATTCGAATGACAAGGACTAGTGATGAGAACGGTTTTATGCCCTTCGGCGGCCAGAAAAATCAAACCGAACTTGATCAAGTTAATGCTTGGATCACCAATGGAGCCAAGTTTAATTAAAACCCGAAAAACCTCCCTTCCGGCGTTCTTCTCAATACTCAATTTCGTTGTCTTCTGAAATTTTGGCTAAGATCTTACCGCACGTGCGGCCAGGAAGATCCGAACGAAAATAAACGCCATTCCGGCAAATAATAAAGACAACAGACCCGTAACGAACATCGAACTCCCGAAGGAAAAGGTCCCGCCTTTGACTTCTAATCCACCAAAGTAAACCGCGCGATTGGACGCCAATACGATACTTTCTTTTTCCGATGAAAAAAGTACTCCAGCACCAATATCATTGGTACCGACGAGCGGATGGAATTCAAAAACAGGGTTCTGCGTCACTCGGTCAATTGTATATAACTCGAGCCGACGAGATGTTCTCACCAAAACGCTAAGCTTATCCTTATCAAAGGTTTGGCTTCCAACAATTTGATGCGCTTGCCAAGGACCTCGGATAATATCCCAAGTGAGGCCTCCATCGCTAGTCAGTTTTAGTTTTCCGTCGTCAATCAAAATTAAACTTTCAGAGGTCCTACTAGAGCCGCCAATGGAAATCTTTGAAGTATTTTCAAAACGATTTACTTCCGTCCAACTCTTCGCCTGGGCGTCTGACCGCCAAAGGCGAAACATTGAGTCCGCTTCTTCAACAATAAAAAACGCATTAGCAGCTATGTCGAACTCAACAATCGAACCCCGAGAAAGAAGTTCCTCAAACTGAGAAACGATCGGCAATACCTGCCAATTCGAAGATTGCCCTAAGTTTGATACGGCGCCTCTATTTTTTGACCATGCAATAACGCGACCGCTATTAGCCGCGGATATATGAGTAATCGACAATTCGGATGTCGAACTTCGGCCATTTTCAAAACGTAACTTCGCTTCACCGAATTGCGGTGTGAGAATGGATGCGCCCTGTTCGAAATCTCCAGTGAGAATATCGCCATTTTGCGTACCGACGATCATTTGCCCACTACTTTTCTTCAATACCGTGGTATCCCGCAAAGACCAGGCCTTCCAAGAGCTTCCATCCCATCGAAAAACACCAGCATTCGTTGATACGACAGGAGACCCATCGAATATTATAGTATCGCTCGGCGCTGCGGCGTTAAGTCCATCGTTATCTGTTTCGAAAGTCCGTCCCCAATTCCTAGAAATCAGAACTCCGTTCCCTTCGGTGCCTGCGTGTATGATTTTCCCGTTCGCAATGAGGCTTAAAATTGATCGTTGGTCCACATCCCCCTTACGTATGATTTCCCAACTCTCCTCCTCCTCGCTTTTCCAAATTTCGCCGTTATCGGTGCCGACTAACATTAAAAATCCCCCCTGCTGGTTGGGCATACCGAGGAACTTTTTAATCCGATTCGTGCTTGGAGGTTGGAACTGAAACCATTCATCGCCTCGGTCGTTGGACCGATAAATCGCGTTATCGGATACAATGAAAACCGTATCACTACTGGGAACTGATGCTAACTCTAGATCTGCGGTTGGCAATGACGACACGAGTACCCAACCTTGGTCGTCTCGTTCACGTCTAAAAATGAGTAATTGTTCGGTAAGTACCGTCGCCAACTCGAAACTTCGAAATTCCGAGGCCGGAAGATAATTTCTTATTGAAGGAGGAAGTCGTGTGTCTCGTTTTACGCCGAACGGCAACCCCTCTAAATCGACTTCATTCCATTTCACGCCCTCACGTCCTGGATAACCCCTCCAGATATTCTGCGGGTGAATCAACGTTAATGAATCTTCGAATACACTAAGCTGTATATCATCGACGACGCGAAAGGTTTTCGAACGAACATTTCCTTTAGTTTTACGAAAACGCATAAAACGGATCTTCTTGGGCAACCGAATATCTTCCCAAACGATTCCATCTGCTGATCGAGATAAGGTGTTAGATTTATCGAAGGTTGAGGGTGAAAACGCATAAAGAAAAGCCCCAACACCAACCAGCGTGGTTCCTTCATTGATGAACTCGTAGTCTTCTGAGATCTGAGACCAGCCGTCGCTATCTCTCCGAAAAATTTTATTGGCCGCAAGCGCGAAAGAAATCGGGCCGGCATCGCCCGAATCTACCATCGCTATCTGATTTACAGTACCGCCTTCGGGAAGCGGCAATATATCTAGCTTTATAGGTGAGTTGCGTACTTCGCACGAACTCAAAAAGCAGAAAAAAACCAGATATATAAAACGGGTCACTGAAATATTGGAAATAGAATTTAAAACGAATCCACTCGCGGCTTTGTTAGAAAGATTTCATCTTCATGATAGTGAATTCAGAACGACGGTTGAGCGAACGTCCCGCTTTAGTGCTGTTATCTTTGATTGGCATAGACTCACCAAAGCCTTCCGCTTCTACTCGATTCGCTGAGACACCATGGTCAATAAGATACTTTCGAACTGAATTCGCCCGATCATCAGACAATTTGAGATTCATTTCCTCAGCACCTCGGTCATCTGTGTGACCCTCGACCCGAATGAGTTCGATTTGCGGATTGTCTTTCATAACCGAAACCACAGCATCTAGAATCTCGTAACTCTTCTTCTGGATAATCGCCTTACCCGTCTTGAAATAGACTTGTTCGGTAATAATGATTCGGTCTCGAGTAAGATGGACCTTCGCATTCGGATCATCGGGACATCCATCTTCGTCTAAGAAATCGTTAAATATCTCTGGCTCATTCGGGCATGCATCCGCCGTATCGGGTATCCCGTCCTTATCATTATCAAACTCTGGGCAACCATCAGAATCTTCAAAACGATCGAGGTCTTCCGGGTCTTCTGGACACTTGTCTAGACGATTTGGAATACCATCGCCGTCTAAATCATCATCTGGGCAACCGTCTGGACCCACTTCAACGCCTGAGGGAGTGTTATCGCATTTATCAAATTCATCCGGGATGCCGTCGCCGTCGTTGTCGTAGTCAGGACAACCATCGGCGTCCTGATGACCGTCATAGTCTTCAGCATCATTGGGGCATTTATCGTAAATTCCGTATATTCCGTCTCCATCGTAGTCGAAGCCCCACTTTCCGCCTGAAACCCACCGACCGTTAATCGAAAGAATGCCGCGAAAATCGGGCGTCCCAACTCCTTCGCGATTCAATGGAAGCCCGAGGCCTCCTGTAATCGTCCAGTCCTCCAAAAGCTTATAACGCAGAGCCGCCCTGAATTCCGTGGGCGTTTCGCCTTCGGCTATCCCTGAAGGACGACCAACAGGATTCTCGGCAATTCCAATCTTTCCGTCGATTTCGGCGACGAGATCCAGCTTTTCCATAAATAATGGTATAGACGTTGCGAATCCCCAAAGAATAGCTGCGCCTACAACCGAATCGCGTACTGTTATCGCTTCATGGCGATAGCGATAACCGAAGTTACCACTAACGCGAATCCCGTTTACAATCCACATTTCGGGTACAGCGAGCGCGTCAATAGAGAAATTCTCATCGCCGGAGAAACGATCGTCTAAACCCAAAGGGATCGAGCCACGAAGTACAAATCCCAAGCCAAATCGCTGACGCATAAGATCAAGGGCAGTAAACTTCAACGAAATACGCGGATCGTTGATGGACCATTTTGAGACCTCTTGCCCCGGCAAACTATCCTGAGGCAGTACAGGTTTAAGATCCCCCGTAGATTGAAGAACAGTTATCGGAAGTAGAATTCCAACTTCAAGAAAATCGAACAAGCCTAAGTTCGCGTGTAACGATAACGTAGTTTGTCCTTCGACTATAGAGATCGGATCTGCGCCCGCGGTCCGACCTTTTAAAGGGTCATCGGCGTAATCCAAGTACGCTCCGAAATCAAATTCTAAATGAGGAGCAGCAAGAGACGAATGGAGAGCGAGGTAATCGGTTGGACCCGTCGCTGGACGGAAGGTCTGGCTTTGAATCTCTGGGACGTCCTGAGCATATGCCATTGACGAAACCATCAGACTGAATAAGAGAATTGCCGTTGCTAGAGATCTTTGCATCGTGAACCTAATTTTCGAGTACCCTAGGTTTACCACGGAAACGAGAAACACGAAAAGAAATATAGACGCATTTATTTAGAAACACCCAGACCGCATGTATTCAGATTCTGGTTGCACACACGAAAAGCACATAGATTAATTCAAAGTACTTAGCGGGCGACCATCAGCCGAACAATATTTAGCCGAAGAAGAAAACTGTAACCCGCATTCAAGACAGATGGTTCGTCTCGGCCCAAAGCCGTGAGGCGGGAACGCACTCAAATTAAGATCGAAAACCGGCGTTCGCTTAAGATGGTCCAACTCACAAATCGAATCAACCTTGCCTAGTCCTTGGCACATTTCGCAACGAGCAAGAGGAACGATAGATAACTTATCTATCCGATCAGTACCCACTTTTTGAGAACCCGTGAGACACGAACAGTGAGAGTCCGCATCCTCGAATCCACATAGGGTACAAACCCAAAATTCAGTCAAAGTAACAGGGTTTCGACCCAATTTCGTACCATCGATATAGCAATATTTTGACCGCTCATCGTAAAGTCGCGAACATGTCGCACACTGATTTCCACCATCGGTATTATCGGACTGAAGAGATTGTAGAAGGCTCGAAATCAAAAGATCTTCGTCGGGACCGAAACGATATTCTGTAGTGAGGCCTCTCAACGCATGGCTGCCAATCTGTTTTCGGATTACGGGTCGCTCGGGCTGTTCTGGGACTTCGCTTCTCGATCTTTGTCTTAAAGCGAAACGTATCGCGTAGAGAAGAACTACGAAAAGAATGAGTAGTAATATGAATAATGTTGATGTCACAGGGGAACTCCTCTGCTACATCATACTACTGGGCGAAAAAATTCCAAGCGATTTAGCGATTGAATTTAGAAAGCGACCTTTGGAACGAAGACGATATCCCCAGGTAATAGCTTGATATTCCGGCTCAAACCTTCGACAATATCCTGAACGGGGACCTCAACCTGAATTTCATTTCCATTGATAGTACGACTCAACTTGGTGTTATTTGCGCTAGCACGGTCCGAAAATCCGCCGGCTAGGGCCATCGCTTCAACGATTGTTATATTGGATCGGTAGGGAAACGAACCCGGTTTCTTTACTTCCCCCAACAACAGAACACGTTTCGAATTGTATTCAGTAATCGTGCATAACACGCTAGGGTTTTTGATGTATTCGGTTTTCAGTCCCTCGGTGATTAGGTTCTCGACTTCCCGACACGTTTTACCGACCACATCAACTTGTCCAATAAAATGAAAGGTAATAGTCCCGTCACTGCCCACGATATATTCGCCGGTTAAACCAGGTTCATTACGAACGCTGATTTCAAACTTATCACCGTCTCCTAATTCACCGGATTCAGGGACCTCGCTTTGTCTTTCAACGAGTGCAAGATATCCGGGGTCGCGCTTCCCGGCCTCGCACCCAAAGAAAAATATTAGGAGAAAAAATGTAAGAAATCTTGATTTCAAACTAGTACTTAACGGTAAGACCCAGCCCGACAAAATGCCGAGTGTAGTTTCGCACAGTATCCTCAGCTGAACCGCTACCATCTAGGCGGTCTTCAGTAAGATTAGATGTAAGCTTGTATTCAACGCCGACGGAGAACCAACGCGTGATATCAAAATCAACACCCGCCTTTAGTCGTAATAAACCATCGCCCAATACCTCTGGGATATCAACCTGTCCGCCAGCAACGTTATGAAGACCAAAGAAACTTCCCTCGTAAGTACGAAGGAGATAGTCTCCGCGTAGTTTCAGGCGAAGGCGGCGGTTAGAAAAACCTTGCTCATAACCGATATAGGGCATATGCCACGAACTGAAATTCGCGATAGTTGCATCACCGAAATCTCGTTCGTATCCAAGGTAAACCGAGGATTTTTCGGAGGTTGAACCGATTGCATAATTAACGCGGACATCAGCTAGGAAACCACTGAAAGTAACGCCTTGATCATAAATACCCCATCCCCAACCACCAACTAACTTAAGCGAAAGCCGATTGGTAAATAGCCCGGTGATACCGCCGGTAACCCGAACAGGCATAGAACTGGAGTTCGCAAAAGTCTGGTTCCCGCGTTGTCTAGACGCTTCATGATAATGTATAAAACCAATATCTCCGGTTAAAACGAAGGCGGTTTTGGGAAGGAATTTCCAATAGTTCCTCAACGTAATATCGTGCATTTGCCGATCGATATCTGAAAATTGATCGTGGAGATTAATCGTCCAATCGTAGCTTAAAAAGTGCTGAAACACACGGCCGCTCGGATGTAAACCAAGAGTGGCACCAGCTCTATTAATCGTTCGATCGAATGGAACCGAGGATATCGTGTCAGGAGTTTCATTGGTTCGGGCAAACGAATCTTCTAATTTTAGACTAAAGGCGCCCTTTTCATTGATACCGAGCCCAAAATTCACCTCTGATTCAAGACCACTATGTCCCTGAATAACCTCTTCGTCCGGCGATAGATACTGGAGCCAACCCACAGAAGCATTCAACGACAAATTGAATACATCAGGTTCTTCAGTATTAATGTTTAAAAAGGGTGTAACCTTAACCGAGGGCGAACTAAGCAGTTCAGACTCATCTCGCGATAAGAAAAACACGTTCGAATCAAATCCACCTAGCAGCGTCACACCTGGCTGTAGTTTCAAATTTCCGGCCGAGATACCATCACCAGGCTCTGCTATTGCGTTACTGGCAAAGGCCACTAAAACAAAAATAAAACCCAAACTTTTTCCGATTCCCATCGTCATTCGATTACCTAATGAAGTCTGCCGGAGTATTAACACATTCCTGTGAGACTTACGATCTAAAATACACTATTTACAATTTATTGGTATGGAGTCAGCTCAGGAATGCGTTCCTGTATATAAATATCGTCGAAACGATCGTCATCGATCTCAATGACCTCGACATCGGCGATATCAGGAGTGATACGATTCACCTCCGTCTTCGTAACAAAGCGAGAAGACTCCCCAACACAATTCAACGCTTCCTCGTAAAGAGAATCAACGCGATCAGAAGAAATAAATATGAGTCTATAACTATTTTCTTTAATTTTCCGATCTGTATTCTTCGCAATCACGGCCGACTGCTGCTCGCTCACTTTAACGAACCCTTTCATAGCAGCCATCTTCTGATTAATACAATTTAAGGTCAAAATACCTTCTTTACCATCTCGCGCTTTCTGTAGGAGCTCTTGTGTACTTGTGAGAGTACCCCGCATCCCATCGATCGCATCTGAAGACTGAGCAGCAATTTGTTCCGGAGTAAGTTTAGAAAGAGCTAACTCCGAAATTTCAGTGTCAACCACCGGTCCATCGTCATTGTCGCCCGCCGCAAAAGTCAAACTTCCGACACAAAACAGTAATATTATAGGTAAAGCTACAAGCTTCTTCATCTCGAGATCCAAATTCAAAAGATATCTGTTGTGAGCATATCAGGTAATGGTACCCGATCAATCAAAACTATGAAATTCTTTTAACTACCCACTTCAAACACGAAGGTTTTCTTAACAACCACTTCGCCGCCTTTAGGCCGCTTGAATCGGATGCCCTTGACTACACGTGCAACACAAGATCCGACACCACCACCAACGGAATCCTTAACCGCTTTGGATTTCGTAACACGACCGGCAGTACCGATAGTAAACCCAACAATTACCTTACCGGAAGCCTTCGGGTTCTTCTTGATATAACGCTCGTAACATTGGGTAATCGCTCCGCGTCGACGCTTAATCGAACTCGAGATACTACCTCCATCGAGTTTACCGGTACCGACAACCTTCTGCCTCCCCTTCAACTTCACACGAACCTTAACTTTTCGTTCTTTGCTTTTCCCGGTGTCGACGCCCTGATTTGCTTTCCCAACACCTTTTGTCCCCTTTAAATCGCCAATACCAACCGAAGTTCCTTTTCCATTGGCTGCGGAAGAGCCCGATGATCGCAAACCACTTTTTTCGGCCCCTGCTACGCCCGTTTCGATACCGGTCGAATTCCTAAATGCGTCATCGATACTTGTTGAACCTGCACCGTCTGCCAACGTATCAATCAGACTACCACCTGAAGACACGGCGCCAATCTGGCCCAAAATCGTTTTATTTTGAACTTCGTCCGCCATTCGTCTTTTTCGATCAGCTTCTGCGGCAGCTCTTTCCTCAGCCGAAGATTTTGGCTTCTCGGCCTTTTCGGGTTCTTTTTTCTTCGGAGCAGGCTTCTTCTCTTTCGTTGGCGCTTCCTCCTCTCCCTCCGTTCCTTCTTCGGGCGGCAATTCTTCGGGCTTTTCCTCTTCTGCTTTCTTTATTTCGACATTAACGTAGCGATCGGGAAAAATATAATCGATTTCTTTCGGCTTCGGCCAATCCTTACTTAAAAGAAAGGCGATGAAACCGATCTGTACGACGCCAGAAATAGCGCAAGTGACTGCTAAAAACAATGAACCCAGAATCGCGGCGGTAACACCACCTCTCATGCTGGCTGGAAGTACCGGTTTCGCTTTCGGCGGCGGCGGTGTCACAAATTGAAACAAAAAGGCAACTTCTTCGTCGCCGGAACCTAAAGCGACTCGGCCATACGCCTTTTCGTTAAAGACATATTCGTAAACACCTCCATTCGCCTTCGCCATACCTCGTGTAACGAGTTCGCTAAGCGAATAAGATTCACCATCTCCAACCGAAATCTTACCGGCCATGTTCTTGTCGAAGACCAACGCATATTGCCCGTTGCGTAACTCGAAAAGAACGCGCGTTTTGGCAACGGCATCGGACGCGGCGACGACGAATGTATTCTTCTTAAAATCCGAACCTATTGAAACCGGCTTACGTGCATGGAGCAGTCGCTCTTCAATAAATTTTTGACCTTGAAAAAATCCTACACGAAGAATTTTTGATTTGCTTTTTTCGTTATTCGCCATAATAAATCTATCTCACACCGGATATCGTAATCATACTCAAAAGATACGACACCGGTTAACGGGGTACGTTCCACAAAAAAAGGACGAAGTTTTTGAATACTTTTCGTCCTTGATAATAACACAGCTTCAAAGCAATGCGTAGATTAATATTTAACTAAATTCTATTGAAAGCGCTTTCTATCGCCTTTCACTACGGCAAACTTAAACTTCTCTAGCTCGGCTTGTCCGGCAGTATACATTACCTCGGTTACTAGACGAAAGGGCGTCGATTGGTCGGCAATAATCGTAACAATCGGCTCATACTCCTGACCCAACATACCAACCTGTTGCTTCTTACGATCGTTCGCTTTCACAAGCTGATCAAAAAGCGGTTGAATGAGCAGACCGGCAGCTCCATCTTTCTTCTGGCTCGCGTCAACAGCCCCCGACTTCACATCCGCAACTTTCTTGTTATTCACGAGAATAACACGTTGGGAGACCGTGATTGTCGTCATATCCTCAGGATTCAATTCCGTTGAACTTGTCGGAGCTTTCAGATCCTTACCGATAACCTTAACCGGTTCATCTCCGTAACTTTTTAGAAGAAAAACCAGAATAATAACCATGATATCCATGAGCGAGTTAAAACTAACTCCACCTTCCGGCTCTTGATGTCTACTCTTTTTATTTCTCTTCCGGGCACGATCGCGTTGAGCTTTAATCCACTCTTCTTCCGCTTCGTTGAATACATCAGACATCTTGGCTCCTAACCTTTCGGCAATGACAGTACAGGATCGGGGAAAAGAAAATCAGGCTGATTGCCAGTCTTCTTGTACTTCGCCATCCAAAATTGACTCGCATCTTTGTACGTGTCTTTCTCTAATTTATAACGGGTCACATCCATCATTCTAATGATGAGAGCATAAGGAATGTTCGCGTCAGCACTTATGTTAATGACCGTTTCTTCCTTGAAATTACTCTTGATGCTAGCCAATTTGTTGTAAAGACCAATCCAGTCGTATGCTTTCATCGCTTCGGCCATTTCGGCTTCGCCACCTTGAACATCACCCGACGTCAATTTAGCGCGAGCGCCTTCGAGAAGGGCCCCAACGTCTTTATCAGGAGTCGAAAGGCAAATTGTCGGCCCCGGAGTAGGACAACCTGACGAAGCGGGCAAAATCGCACTTTGCGCGCCGATCGTAAAACCCGCGGCATTTACAGCTACCGTCAAATTCAACGGTTTTTCATCCTCTACAGGTTGCTCCTCTGAAGGCGGTCCCATCGACAGCTTGGGCGCAGTGATGTTAATTACACCGACCTTCAAAAACACAATCGAAAGCAGTAACAAGGGAATCAAAATAACAACCATGTTCATAATGGGTGCGAGATCGAGCTCACCGGATCCTGTATTCACTTCTCTACGTTTACGTGCCATTCTTTCCTAACTCCTAAAACAATCGTACTATCGTAATAATCAAGCGACGCGTTTATTCGGCGCTTCCTTTTCCACGACTAACGAGTAAGTTTTCCAACTTAACACTGTACATGTCGATCTCATCGAGAATTTTCTTGGTCGTACCAGACAGAACCAAGTGCGCGATCAAAGTAGGAATTGCAACCACAAGACCGAAAGCGGTCGTATTCATCGCAAGTGCGATACCACGTGCCAACATTTTCTGTCTATTTTCTGGGGTTGCCTTCTCCAAAGCTTCGAAAGCTTCAATAAGACCAATGATTGTACCAAGAAGTCCTAGAAGCGTCGCAATATTTGCTAACGCTTGAAGGCTTGCAGTACGCTTCTGAACACGTGGAACAACTTCAAGAGTCGCCTCCTCGATCGCGTTCTGAATTTCCACTTCTCCCTTATTAGCACGAGTCAAACCAGCTTTTATGACTCTTGGCAGCGCAGCAGACGGAGCCGCGTTGCAAAGCTTGATCGCGCGATCAATATTATTCGCGATCACAAGCTTTTGCACTTGTGCCATAAACGCTTCTGCGTTGATGCTGTATTTGAAAAAGAGAAAAATAAAACGTTCAATTACAATACCGATTGCGATAATCGAAACCGCGAGGATGATGTACATCCAAATCCCGCCCTGTTGAAATGCTTCAGCAATTGCGCCCATGTCGCTACCTCTATAATTCCACGAATACCCATTGTATTCGGTGTATTTGTTGGCACCGTAGTGCCGAATTCTTAATATTTTCTAATAACCTAAGATGAACATCTATAGCACAGAGCATTCCTCCCCGCCAATAGATTTTTTTCCTTTAGAATGGATCTTGTTTAATCGTTTCCAATAATTCTGGAATAAATGACTTCTTCGGCTCCAAAGACTTATAATTAAGACTCGCATTTTTTAATACCAAAAAAGCTTCCGGCTTCTGAATACGGCCCTTAATAACGGTTTCATCTAAGTTAATTACGCCTTGTTGAGCACTAGCAACGCTTGCTGCTCCCGCAAAACTCAACATGATCATGCCAGATATCAAGTATTTTAGTCTCATTCTTCTTCCTCGTCACCATCGTCTCTGGAATCATCCTCGTCATCGCCTTCATCGGCGTCGCCTTCTTTTGGTGATTCCCGCATCATTTCAAGCTTCTGTTTTTCGACTTCTATAGCTTTCTTAGCTTCCGCTATATATTTGTCGATCGGATCACCTTTCTTTCGGCCAACTACAACTTCTTTATAGCGGGATAACGATGCGATCGACTTCTGAAGTCGAGGAATCGCCTCAATTCCAGGAAGTTCGCTATCCAGGTAGAGAATTCCAAGATTAAAATGTGCATCAGGATATTTTTCATCTAACGAAATCGCACGCTTAAAGGCGGTCTCGGCTTCTTTATATTTTTTGGAACCCTTATAAGCATTGCCAAGGTTCAAATAAGCCTCTTTGAACGTCGGGAAATCGCGTAGGGCGGCCTTGAACTCAGCCTCGGCACCGGCATAATCACGAACTTCGTGAAACAAAACACCTAAATTATTATGTGCTTCGGGAAAGTGTTCGCTCAAAGCAATTGCCTGTTTAAAATTTGCGATCGCCCCGGCTTTGGAGCCTAAATTCAAATCAACGAGCCCCGCCAAATAAAAGAGTTCTCGACGTTCCGGTCGGAGTTCAACCGCGGTCTCGATAATGGATTTAGCTAACTCGTTTCGCCCTAAACGGTAATTTGCCTCAGCAAGCGCTATCATTGTTGGAACATGCCGTTCATCTTTTTTTAGATTGTTTTTGGCATTCGCGATAACATCCTCAAAGGCTCCTTTGAAAAGTAACACTTGGAGTCCAACGGCGCGGTGCCCTAAAACCTCCGGACGATCCGCAGTAAACCTGTCAACCAATCTTTGGGCATCAACAATGCGTCCGCCCTTCAAGTAGAGGCGTACCAAGTTTTCCAATGCGGGTGAAAAGCCTGAATTCTTTTGCAGACTTTGGAAATATCGATTTGCAGCCTTATCACTCTGACCTTGCTGCTCTCGAAGTATACCAAGATTATAGGCGGCTAAAAACCCACCTTTTTCTTCTTCGGCCGCCCCAGCGAGAATCTCAATCGCGCGTTCGACATTACCGCCAGTACGCTCGCGAGACGCGTCGGCTATATCGGCCTTAACGTCCGGACCTATTTCATCACTTCCTTTGCTGGTTTTGACGCCATCAAATTTACCGGCAGATTCTACCTCTTCAGTTTTAATTTCTTTATTGAGAAAGTCATCACTGATCTCTGGGGCAGTACCGCCCTCTGCAACCCCATCGCCACCGACACTTGTCTCATTTACGGGGGCGTCAGGCTTATTCGTCTTGCCCGAACAAGCTACACTGAAACTCGTCAACAAACAGATTAGTATTAAATTACGCATATCGGCCTATTTCTCCGCTTCGGTTATAGTAGGAGGATTCATGAAGGTTTCGTAAGCTTTGACATCCATCACAGGTTGACCACTCAAACGACGCTGTTCAACCTCGCGACGTTCTTCTTTATACGACGGATAGTCCGCAGGCTTGTATTTGTTGAGTTCATCGAGAGCCAATTTCGTCCAGTCATTTACGATTTTGTCCTCGCGAGATTTTGCAATCATTTTCTCAAAGGTTTCGACCGCTTTATCTTCAAGCGGAATCGCGAGGTCCTCTAATGTCGTGCGGTACAAATCCGCTTGCTCGCTCCCGTCAGCGAATGGAATCGGTACGTCGTATAAGGATGTTGCGAAGTTCTGTAACATTTTCCCTTTTCGATAACTTGCGGCCATGACCCATTCCAAACTCAAATAATTAAAGACGCTTTCGTACCTTTTATTGAGTAGTTTCTGTCCTTCGATCTTCTTCTTGAGCAGCTTACCCTGGCTCTTAAGCGAACCCTTGATTTTAATCTTATCCCACTGCGCAAATTCACGCTCGACTAACATAAACTCCGACTTAGCTGCATAAAATGCTGCAGGGTCTCCGGCGGGTATTCCTCGGCGCCCATATTCACTCAAAATACGTTTATAAAGTTTATCGGCGTTCGTCTTAGATCTCTTTTTCTCTTCGTGATCAGCGATTTTCATCAAACCTTCAAGCACGCGCTTATTCTGCTTGGCGGGACGACCATAGTTATCTACGAACTTATTAATAGCGTTTATCATCTTGGTTTTATTTCCTTGTTTTTCCCAAACAAGAGACGCCTGCCATTGAATATCCTCTACACCTTTAGCGGTAGGATATTTGGAAACATATTTTTCGTAAGCAGCACCGGCCTTTTTATACTTCTGAAGATTCTCCAGAATTACAGCAGAACTTTGAAGAGCCTCGCTTCTTTTCTTATCGAGATCAAAATCTAAACCTGCACGATCGAGATCGGCCTGAGGTTTATTCCGATATTTTTCGTAAAAAAGCTGATAACTTAAGACCGCATTTTCGTAATCAAAAAAGCGTTCTTGATTCACAGCAACACGATACAAAGCGTAAGACGCCAACGCATCCTTCGGGTGCTCCTGGTAAACACGCTTATATAATTGCATAGCAGACTCGTAACGCTTCACGTTTTCGTAAGCAACGGCCGCATTATTAAGGGCCTTGGCTGCAAATTTAGTATTTGGGTCTTCCTTGAGCAGTCGAACATATTCTTCGGCCGCCTTTTCGTAATCTTTTGCAGCAAAGAGTTGTTCAGCAGACTTGAATAACGCGCCCAATTTAAACTCTCGAACTTCTTCGCGAATCGCCTGAGCCTGTTCGCCCTTTAGCACGTCACCGAGTTTATCCGCATACTCAGCCAATTTAACAAAGTCATTCTCTTCGCGATACGTTTCCAGAATGAGTGAACCTGCTAAATACGCGATTTCGTTTTCAGGATATTCATTAACGATCCACTCAAATCTTTCTCTTGCCTCAGGAAAATCCTTATAATCGTAAAAGATTTTGGCTGCCTGAAATGCAAACTTCCCATCCAAATATTTGTCTTCCTGATTTTTAAGGCCAAGTACCACATATCTATCCATAGCTGTGATATAGGTAAGCACGACCGGTGCGATAGCCTCTTTGACAACCTCACGCTTCTGATTGTCGCTGTCCTTAACACCCTCGCGTGCTTTTTCTTGCCCGGAAGCCGCATCGCGAGCATCGGCCAATCCACCTTTAGGCAAGGTCTTCTTGGGTAATTCACCCGCGTCTACTTTCTTCCCAATCACAAATTCCATAGCCTTCACAGCGTTGAACGCCGAGACCTCTTGGTATTGATTTTTCGGGACATCCATTTCTCTCACCATACGATACTGCTCAAATGCAGGCGTAAATTGTTCAGAGTAATAGAGGCATTCGGCGTAGTAAAAGTTCCATTGGTAAAAATCTTTATCGTTTGGATATTTTTTTAGGAAGTCTGAATAACTCGCTGCCGCTTCGTTGTATTTCTTATTCGCTTGCGCCAGAAGCTCTTTATCGTCACTAACGATCGCCTCAGTACGGAGTTTTTGTGCCTCCGAATGGTACCAAGTCGCAGATTGAATCAGGTTATCTTTAACAAGATTCTGAGCATAGCGTGTCGCCTCTGCGTAACCCAATCGTTCTTGATGAGCGTACCAATCGCTCCCTTCTCCGTAAAACTTGCTTAATTTTCCGCGTTCGGCAAACGCTTCGCTCAGATCGTCATTTCTCAACATTGAGAGAATAACTTTCTCGTGAACTTCAGGATTGCGACGATCTTTTGGATAACGCGCTAGAATGAATCGATACGCATCGATAGCATCCTGGTAGCGTGTGTTGTCAAAAAAATACTCACCGAGTTGAGTAAGGACCTCTCTTTCGTAGGGCAGGTTACCCGTGATGTAACGCTTAACACGGGTAATCCCGAAGTCATCATCTTTATTTCCATCAAGATCCCAATCTTCCTCAGCAAGACTGATGGCGATATATTGAATCGCCTCCTCACGAAGTACCGAACCCGAACGTCCTGTCTTTTTCTTCCGATCGTCAGAATATTTAACAAGAAGTTTGAATTGGTTGATTGCGGCATCGAAATTGTCTTGTCGGTAGTGCGTCCATGCCAACTTATAAAGAGCCTTGTCGTAATACTTACTGTCTTTCGCTTTTAACGACTCCGTATAGGCAACACGAGCAAGGTCTAATTCATTGATATCGAAATGATACTCACCGATTCGAATCCAAGCCTCCGGAACAAATTTCGAATCTGGACGTCTGGAAATCAAGGTCGCGAATAAATCTCGAGCGGTTTGCTCGTTTCCCATCTGAATTTCGGAGAATGCGAGTAGATAGTACGCACCATCAATATTGCGATAATCAGGCCAGTCGCTAATCAAGGAACGAAAGAGTTCCATGGAATTATGATAACTACGAGTCGGCTCGATGGGGGCCACAGCGAGCTCACCTTTATCGAAGGCGACGATTTGTTCTTGAAAAAGATCATCGGCGATTAAATAGTCATCGTTCGTTTTCTCAAAATACAAATCGGCTAAACGAAACATCGCATCGGGCGTATATTTTTCTTCTTTCGGATATTTCACCAAAAAGGCTTTAAACGCTTCGATAGCGTCAATCCGATATTGACGTTCGTTTTGTTCGGTAGATTTTATTTTTGAATCGAAACTCTGATTAACCTTGGCAACCTTTCGTTTATACTCGGCGTTAACGACCGAATCGATCGTCTTCTGGTAGTCTTTAATCTCACCGCCGTAACGTTGAAAAGCGTCTTGAAAATTCTTGAGCTGTTGCGTGAATTTCTCATCCGCGCCTTCAGGGGGCGAGATGTTCGCTTTGATCGCTCGATCAGCATCCTCTTCTCCCATCCGGCCAGACGTAATATCCTTACCGCTTTCAGCGACTTCCTCAGCTACTTCGCCGTCAACGGTCTCGCTTGATTCTTCGGCTTCTACAGTATCAGCGCTCTCTTCTTGGGCGAATATGTTCGCACTACTCAACGAGGCGAGAATAACCAACAGACCTATTTGAAATTTCACTATTTTCATTTATCGAACCTCATCGAAGGATTCTTGCAATCGCTTGAGCTGGTTGGCTCGATCCTCGAACATTTGACCAATCTTATTTGATCGATCATCTTTTCTTTCCCATACAACATCAATAATTCCGACGTCACCTTTTAAAACAGTTTCGTTGAACTGCCTACGAGCGGCCATAAAGTTGATATATGCTAAAGTGCCGGCCCCGCTATTTCTAGCGCTCATGAGCTGCGCGACCGACTCTTTATAAGAAGACTCCAAAGCACGTTGTTTGGCTACCTCTGCACGAATTTCCACCAGTGCAGTTTCAGCATATGTGTCCAACTGAGCGTAAAAAGCCTTCAAACGTTGTTCATGGCCGGGGATCATATCTTGTGATGCTTTGATCTGTGTCAGCTCTGATGAAGTCCCAAATTGCGATAAAAACATCTGAGCTTCTTTCAACTTAGCTCGATAATTGTCGCGGATCACCGTTTCAGTCGCAGCGAGATCGTTGCTAACTCTAAGACTTGCTTTTGCATTACTTAACCCGGCTTCAAGTTCTGCCTTTTTTGATATCGTGTCTGCGACTTCCTTCCGTAGTTTTTCGCGATATGCTGGAAACTCTACCTTTTCGGTTTCGGTAAGTTTTCTGCCAAATCGTTCAGACATGTAGTTATCCAAAGCCTCTATCTGGGCTTTTTGGTTCTTTATCTCAAACGAGATATCATCCAAGGTCTTCCTCATGTCGGTAAATTCTTTAAGCTTCGCGTTATCACGTTCCGTAATATCAGCTCGGGTCTGCGGTAATTCTTGAAATAGAGACTGCATCGAATTAAGGGTATCCAATTTCGTCAACCATTGGGCCTTGCTTGCTCCGGTCATCGTCACCAATTCGGCCTGACGATCGACAAGCTTACGTTGAATCGTGATGATCCGATTTTCAGCATCTATTCCCTGCATGAGTCCCTCGGCTAACTCGGGAACCGACATTACTTTACTGCTCGAACCCAAACGCGCATCCATCTCGTCTAATAGGCGAAATGAATATGCGATATCGTCCTCGATCACCTTCACATCTTTCAAAGTTTGCATCGATTTTTTCATCTTTGGATCATTAGCTGTCCATTTTTTCACCAAAGGCGGAAGATCAGATTCTACGCCGGCGAATTCATCTCTAACCAAAGCGGTGAAAAAATCGTCGATATTTTTGTGCTGCGCTGTAAACGTGTTCATCTCTACAGAAAGCGGAGAAAACTTATTAATGACCGTCTCATAATCGACAAGCGCTGCATCATACTCTTTAAGACGTAATGACAAATCAGCGCGAAGCAAATTTGCCTCTGCAATCAAATTTGGATTCCCGTTCTCAAAAAGAACCAGGACATCGATATTCGTTCTCGCGGAGAGGTATTCTTTTTTCGATACAAGAACCCAAGTAAGCTCCCATAACGCGCGGTCGAAGTGTTTACTGCCACGTCCGACGCGATTATAGAAGTCTATAGCCACCTCCAATTCGGCCACCTCGTAGGCAATTCGTCCCAACGCGATGTACGTCAAATCATCCACTTCGATATCACGTTCATTCGCCGCCGCGACCTTCAATACCTTCTCAAAATAAGATTTGGCTTCGGCGAATTTCTTTTCAGAAGCGAAACTAACGCCAATAAAATAGTTTGATAATTTAGTATAATTCTTATCGTCGACTGATCGTTGAAAGTTTTCTCGTGCTTTGGAAAACTCTTTCTTTTCGTAGAATGCCTTCCCAGAGAGATAGTAAAGAGCAGGACTCATCTTACCCGTCTTCATATTCGCGTAGATGGCATCGATGGAAGAATAGTCGCTCGTTCGATACGCTATCTCCATCAATTTTGCGCCGCCTTCAGAAAAATACTCGCCTTGACCTAGTGAAACAAGTTGTTCGAGATAATACTTCGCCGCAACATAGTTACGCATTTGCATTAAACTATCTCCCAAGAGGAAATGTGCTTGGCGATAAGTCGGAAAGTTACGGAAACGTTCGCTGGATACGACATCTATAAAGAGGTAGCTCGCACGCTCGTAATCTTTGATTTCATAAGCAACGAAAGCGTCATTGAAACGCGCTTCCAACTTGTATTTAGACGAAAGCGTCGCAGGTTTTAGATAAGTTTTTTCCAGTCCCCTTATACGTTCGGAGAAGGCAGAAATTTCCGCATTTAAAGCAGGAGTTGGCTGAGCTGAAACGCCCGTGGCGAAAGCACTACTCCATAGAAAAATAGTGCCGAACAGGAAAAGATTTCTCATTTTTGTACGCTATCTTTGGGTTTGTTATTGGGTTTTGCATCTTTAGCGATGTTGTCGATATGAACGACGTTACATTCAACAAATGGACGCTTCTCGATCGATTCAGCAATTCCGCCCTGCGGAAAGACACGGACTTCCACGCGGCTAACCTTCCCTTCTTTTGCTGAGACATCACATGACGCGCGCATCGTTCCACCATAACCCTCGAAATACGGAAAAATCCCCATTGAAGTCCCTTCGTACTTGAGAAAAACCGTTATTTTGTGATTTCCAGGCGAAAGGCCCAAATCGTATACCTTGAACGTTTCTTTATCTGCCAGTGAACCGTTATCGTCATTTTGTGCAAAAACGCGAGTTCCATCGAGATTATATATAGCTTGAGTCAGTCTCCAAGCTGAACCTAATTCAGTCTTATGAATAATCAATGCCTTCGAACCCGCCAAATTTCCGGACAACAGTTTTTCGCGAAGAAGTACGATTCTTGTTTTCGAATTGAATACCTTTTCCTTCAGATCATCGATCTTCGTTTCAAGCTCTTTCACTCGCAACCCGTAAGACGTATCTCCTGCCTTGACCGTCTCTATTCCTTCGATTTGGTCCGTGGTCATCACCGTAGTTTTCGAATCTTCAGTTCCTGGATAGTCCATTCTGAGCGGCTTTCCGCCTGGTCCCAAAGCACCACTATCCCCTTTATTCGCATCAATTTTGACACCCTCGGCTTCCTTCGCAGCTTTTTCCTTTTCAGCTTTCGCTTTCTCGGCTGCCTCAGTTGCTTCAGTTTTTGAATCTTTGACCGTTTTTTTCGCGTCAACGGTTTCGACAACCTTTTCCGCTTCGGCTTTGCCTTTTTCTGGCACAGCATCCTGAGCAATCACTGATGCTCCTGAAAAAACACATAATGTAAATACAATTTTAGATATTAGACGCATATCCTTCCTGGATTGGCTGAAGGTCATTTTTAAAAGTCGACTATTTCACTCTTTCGCCACTTTTGACAGTAAAAAAGCCAAATTTTTTCAACAAAACCAAAATTGAACTTAAATACGCTCAATTCATCCTCCGCGACTTTTTCCACATCTTTTTCCACAACCTATTTCAATCCTTTGTGCCAAGATCACTCTATTGAATTTCCATACTCATTTCTCGTCGGAAAACGCTCTCGGTAGCATTGTCTGTTAACACAATGCTACCTAGCTTAGCCTCATTC
>CALJNB010000056.1 GCA_937981985.1 uncultured bacterium | reverse complement strand
CTCCAGCAAATGATTGAACCAAACGAGGAACGCCCACATCCAAAGTTGAAGCCAAGACTCAGCGAACTATAGGTTCCACTGCCCGGTGGCGCGCCATTTTTGAATTCACCCTCACCGCCCCAACATTCAATACCACCGGATAGATTAATTGCGCAGCTCTGGTCTAAACCGACTTGAACACTTTTGAAAATTCCATCGATAGGTTGTGATTTGTCATTGTCGTTGTTTCCCCAACAGACAATGCGTCCATCTGTTTTTAATCCGCACGCATGGTTATAACCGGCACTGACCTCAACAAAGCGTCCCTCCGGCGGGGTCGATTGCCCCGAACCATTGTTGCCCCAACAGTGAATCGTGTCGTCGACGCGTACTCCGCAAGCAAAGGAATTGCCTGCGCTAATGTTTTTAAACTTCGCTGTTCCTGCATCGGTTTGGCCTTCATCGTTTTTACCCCAGCAAAAGACGGTTTTGTCGTTCGCGATTGCGCATGCGTGCGAGCCTCCCGATGTAACCGAAACAAAAGCGCCGCTAGGTGCGCGGTCGAGTTGCCCAAATTCATCGTTTCCCCAGCATCCAATTCCTCCGTCTAAGATGGTGCACGTATGGTCACCGCCTGCACTGATTTGAGACACATAAAGACATTCTGAGAAATCGTAAGATTTGCAATCTGTGGCGCATTTGATCTCACCTGTCGCGGGGCATTCAGCAACAACGCTTCCGCTTTCGCATATTTCATCCTGAGAAATCGTTTCGCTACAACCTCCGCCCCCGTTGGGGGCATCGGTTCCCACGTCAGTGATAATGATTAGTGGATCGGGCTCGGGCTCTATGTTTGGATCTGTACTGGCGTTATTGGATTCGCCGGTGTTCAAAAACAAACAACCGTTGAGAACCAACAACACCCCAAGGTATAAGTGTTTATTCTTTTTCAGCATGTCTTCGGGCTTTTACCTTTACTCTTTTTTGGACAATACCGGATAACTAAAATTCTTCCAACGGTGGAGACCCTAATTTGTTGTTTTTAGGAGGGCATAAAAAAAGCGACTTTGTGCCGGTAAGGTCAAGTGCTTGCGCGAAGACTAGAGCGGTATGTTTCCGTGCTTTTTAGGAGGCAAGCTTTCTCGCTTATTCTCCAGCA
Organism: uncultured bacterium; assembly: GCA_937981985.1. GTDB lineage: Bacteria > Myxococcota_A > Bradymonadia > Bradymonadales > Bradymonadaceae > CALJNB01. Next base: position 7,438 of record CALJNB010000056.1, on the reverse strand, counting down.
TTTCCAAGGATTGAATGAGTCGGATTCGTGTATCTTCAGGAGAGATAATCTCGTCAATGTAGCCAAGTTCGGCAGCTTTAAAAGGATTGGCGAACTTGCTTTGGTAATCGTCTACGAGTTCGGTATTCTTCGCGACTGGATCCTCGGCGTTCTTCAATTCGTTTCGGAAGATGATGTTCACCGCGCCAGCTGAACCCATTACAGCAATTTCTGCCATCGGGTAGGCCAGATTAATATCGGCTCCGATGTGCTTGGACGCCATTACATCATATGCACCACCGTAAGCCTTGCGGGTAATGAGAGTGATTTTGGGTACTGTGGCTTCAGCGAACGCGTATAACAGTTTCGCTCCGTGTTTTATGATTCCACCATACTCTTGATCTACACCCGGCAAGAAACCCGGTACATCTACTAAAGTTACAAGCGGGATATTAAACGCGTCGCAAAAACGTACAAAGCGAGCAGCTTTAACACTAGAATTAATATCTAACACTCCTGCCAGATGTTGCGGGTTGTTTCCTACAATTCCAACCGATTTTCCGCCAAGTCTGGCGAACCCGACGCTGATATTCGGAGCGAACTGAGGTTGGACTTCATAAAAATATCCGTCATCGACAACGAGCTTGATAACCTCGTTCATGTCGTAGGGTTTTTGAGCGTTTTCAGGAATGATATCGTTTATCTTTTCTACCAAACGATTTGAGGGGTCGTCTGTAGCCTGAAAAGGCGCGTCTTCAGCATTGTTGCTTGGGATGAATGAGAGGAGTTCGCGTAATCGAGCGATACATTCTTCCTCACTCGAACATTCAAAATGAGACACACCGGAAGTTTTGGAGTGCATTTCTGCGCCACCCAACTCTTGCTTGGTGACGTCCTGGCTCGTTACTGTTTTTACTACCTCTGGCCCTGTAATGAACATGTAGCTTGACTGATCAACCATAAAAATAAAGTCGGTAATAGCAGGGCTGTACACGGCACCTCCGGCACACGGTCCCATTATCGCTGAGAGTTGTGGGATTACGCCGCTGGCGCGAGTATTGCGAAAAAAGATATCGGCATAACCCGCCAAGCTCTGTACGCCTTCCTGAATTCTAGCGCCGCCCGAGTCGTTAAGTCCGATGACGGGTGCACCTACTTTCATCGCAAGATCCATGACCTTGCAGATTTTCTGAGCATAGGTTTCCGAAAGAGATCCTCCGAAGACGGTAAAGTCCTGTGCAAAAACGTAGACCAATCGGTCGTCAACTTTGCCATATCCAGTGACAACACCATCACCTGGAATTTTACTTTTTTCCATTCCGAAATCGACGCAGCGATGGGTTTTTAATCGGTCTAATTCGATAAAACTACCCGGATCGAGCAGTAAATCGATACGCTCTCGCGCCGTAAATTTACCGTTTTTATGCTGGCGATCGATTCTCGCCTGTCCGCCACCGAGTAGTGCCGCTTCATTAAGTTCTTCTAGCCGTTCGAGTGTATTTTTCATGAGGTCTTTCTTTCTATTTGGAAGTGGTTGAGAAGTAGATTTTTTCGTATTGTCCGGCAGCCGTGTCCCAAGAGAAGTCTGCATTCATTGCGTTCATTACAACAGGACGCCACTGGCGCGGTATACGGTATCGGTCGATTGCGCGGTTTATTGTTTCTTTGATCGATTTTGGATTTTGTTTATTGTAAACAAAACCGTTGCCATCTTCGTTTTCGTCGGCATCGCTCACGGTATCGGCTAATCCACCGACGTTGTGAACCAGTGGAAGTGTGCCGTATTTTAGCGCATACATTTGTTGGGTTCCACCAGGTTCAAAATCGCTAGGAATCGCAAGAATATCGGCTGACGCCATAAACTTATGTACCAACTCTTCTTCCAAACCAAAATGCCCAAAGACACGGTTCGGAAAGTCTTTGACGAGTTTTTTGATTGCATTTTCAAATTTAGCATCGCCCTCAGCGAGGAATACTACTTGGAGGTTATCTCGCGGGTCGTTGCGCTCTTTAAGAACACTTCTTGCTGCTTTGATAAATGTTTCAATTCCGCTTTCGGGATTAAGTTCACCGACAAAAGCGATAAGAGGCTGTGTTGGACGAATGGGAAGTCCAAATTGATGTTGAAGAGCAACTTTATTCAAGCGCTTTCCATTCAAGGTCTCTAAATCGAATTGATGGACCAAATGTGTATCTTTAGCAGGATCCCAGGCTGAGTAATTCACACCGTTTAAGACTCCGCTAAACTTCTTTTTCTTTGCTTTGAGTTCTTTCTCAACACCCGTTTTCTTTTCGAGGAGGACATCTTTCATCCCACTTGAAATCGTGGTGATATGTGACGCTGATGAAATACCGCTGGCTAGAAAGCTTGCACCTTTCTTCTTTGGCATCATTGATTTTTTGAGCTTGGCTGGCGCAAATTTTCCGTTCTCCACGCTATAAATCGACAGTACAGATGGGATCTTAATTTTTGCTTCATCTAGATAGGTCGGGATTAATCCTGTCTGCCAATCATTACAGTGCACGATGTCGAATGGAACGCTGGTCATTTTAATATATTCAACGACTGCGCGTGAGAAGAAGGCGTATGTTTCGGCGCTTTCTTTGCTTCCGTCTGCAGGTCTTTTGGAGAGAAGCGGCCCATAGTCAACAAAGACAACGCGAACGGTAAGATTTATATTCTTTTCCCAAATCGTGACGTTCACTTTTTTCTTAGCATCCAAAGGCACTTTCATGGTGCTGAGTCGTTTGCTCAATTTCGCTGTTTTAGGATCAGTTTCGGCATATAGCGGCATGATGATGGTAACACGATGGCCGCGTGACGAGAGAGCCGTTGGGAGTTCGCTTGCAACGTCGGCAAGCGCACCGCTTGGTGTGAAAGGAGCGAGATCGGATGTCGCAAAAAGTACATCTAAAACTAACGAGGAGTCGTAACTTGTACGTTTTGTTTTTATGAGATCAGTTAAGTTCATCTAAAATCCATTTAAAATACGATGAAAAAACATCGTCTTGACCGCACGGGCCTGTAGTAATTTGGGCAGTGCATAACATGTGCTTAAGCGAAGGACAAATCGGGTTCTACTTTTTGTTAGAAGTTATGCTAGGGTGGCCAAAATTACTTCTAGGAGTTCAAAATGAAAATCGTTTGGATTATTATAGGTTTTATTCTGGTTGCTTGTGAATCATCGCCTTCCAACGTAACCCTAACCCCGAAAAACTCTGAAAAATCAGCTCCGGCTCCGATGACGGCTGCTCCCAAAGAGATAGAAAAGCCAAAACCTGCAGTGGTTCTCGTAACTGAGAAGGTTGTTGAACGTAGCTTTAAGGATGAAGATCTGACCGGCTTCGAGGTTCCAGGAGTTGTGGATTCAGGTATATCTTGGAGCGATAAGAAAGGGCGAAATGTTTTAGTTTTTTCGAAAGTGGCCAAAAAAGCAGAAGTTACATTTCATATCCGACATTACGTTGAAAACGCGTCAGGGACCGAAAAGATCATCGATCTAAAAGAGTATCTTTACTGCGATCGCGAATCACTAGGCATCGACATCGATAAAACACGTTTTTCAGTTCAAGATTTAGATAGTGATGGAATCGGCGAGCCCTCTTTTGGCTATCACGTTAAGTGTGACGATGATCAGCCTAATGTTGCCAAATTCTTTCTTCTCGAAGATGGAAAGAAGTTTAAACTTACAGGTACCATCAAAAAGAAGTCAACGCTTGAGGCTGGCGCATTCGAGGCAAACGAAACTTTGAAATCTCAGCCGCTTTTCTTGAAATACCTAACCGATAATTGGCCTCAAAAATAACACTTACTCGGAAAGCTAACGAAATGAAATTTTCGAACGGCAAAATCTTTGTTTTTTTGGGCGTGGTCCACTCGCTCCTGGGTATCTCGCCATTCGCTTTTGGTAAACAGTTTGCAGGGTTTGCCAATTCATTTTTTTTCAAAATAAGTGAGGGACTTTTCGAGTTTCCATTGATGAATGGGCAAATGAATTTTGAGAATTTTGCGGCCTTTTGGTTTTTCTATTTTGGCCTTCTCTTAATTCCCATTGGGCTGTTGGTTTTACACATCGAAAAAACTACAGGTCTGCTTCCTGAGTCTTTTGTTTGGTCATATCTGGCGATGGTCTTAACGGGGGTCTTTATGATTCCTTTTTCGGGGATGACCTTCTTAATGTTACCCCACGCGATTTATATTTTTGTGCAGAATAAATCTGCGACGAATGGAGAGAAATACAGTGATTCGTAATTTTAAAACCTTTAGATTTTACCATGTTTGATGCTCAGAGTTACGTCCTAGAATTAGGTGCCGCAGCGAAAAATGCGTCTCAGGTGCTTGCGCTTGCAACAACCGAAATGAAGAATAAAGCTCTGGTCTACGCTGCGAACGCGCTACGAGATAAAACGAAGGATATCGTTAAAGCGAATACCGAGGATTTCGCCGGTGCTCAAAAAGCTGGGAAAGATAAGGCTTTTCTCGACCGCCTCAAACTAGACGCGAAGCGTATTGAGAGTATGGCCGTTGCGCTCGAACATATCGCTAGTTTTTCCGATCCGGTCGGGCGAGACCTTGGCTCTTGGAAGCGCCCCAACGGCTTGGAAATGCAACGCGTCGCGGTTCCGATTGGGGTGATCGCGATGGTTTACGAATCAAGGCCAAATGTAGGCGCTGATGCGGGGGCCTTGTGTTTAAAGTCAGGAAACGCCGTTATTCTTCGCGGCGGGTCCGAAAGTTTGAACTCCTCTCGCATTATTGTGGACTGCTTACGTACTGGACTCCGTCACGCTGCCTTGCCCGAGAATGCAATCCAATTAGTGGATACAAGGGACCGGGCCGTCGTCGGCGAGCTCCTTCGGTGTGTTCAGTTTGTTGATTTGGCGATTCCAAGAGGCGGGAAAGGACTCGTTTCGTTGGTCCAAAAAGAGGCCAGGGTAGCGACGCTTCTTCATCTGGAAGGAAATTGCCATACCTATATTCACGCCGCTGCTGATCTTGAAAAAACCCTCAAGGTCGTTAAGAACGCCAAGCTTCGGAGGACAGGAATTTGCGGCGCGACCGAGAGTTTAGTCATTGATCGAAAAATTGCCCCTACCTTTTTACCGCGCTTGTTGGACGAACTTCAGGGTTGCGAATGTCGCGGGGAATCTGAGTCCATCGCATTAGACAATCGAATCGTCCTCGCGGATGATTCTGATTGGGGGACCGAATACCTTAGCGCTATCTTATCGATTAAAATTGTGTCCAACTTAGAAGAAGGTTTGCGTTTTGTCGCTCAACATTCTTCCCAACACACCGACGCGATTATGACCGAGGACCCTGTTGCCGCAGAACGGTTCTTCCGCGTGATTGATTCGGCAGTATTGATGCATAATGCGTCGACACAATTTTCTGATGGGGGCGAATTTGGTTTTGGTGCCGAGATTGGAATTGCGACCGGAAAGCTACACGCACGAGGTCCAGTAGGGTTAGAACAACTGACGAGCTATAAATACCTTGTTCGGGGTGATGGCCATACGCGGTCGCCTTAACGATTCATCTGATTTTTGGATAACGATCGAGTCCGGACATTGCGGTCTTTCGAACTTTGTTTTGAAGAACCGAGGTCCACCCGAACATAGTGCCAACCGGTCCGAGCGCCATTGAACACCACTGTCTGAGATCGAAGCTATCCTCATGGCGAACGATTTTACCGTCTTCGAACTTGAAGGCTGCCTCTATTAAATTATGCACCTTTTTCCCGGTTTTTGAAAAAGTATAGGTTGCCTCCCAATGGGCACTTCCCTCATTTTCGTTAGCGTAGATATCTTTAAACTCTAATTCCAAATCCTTGGCTTGCGAACATAGCATCGTCCACATGCGCCCTGCCTTTTCACCTTTTAAGTCTTCAAAAACAGGATCGGAGAATACGATCTTTTCGTGATAACATTGTACCATCGTTTCTGAGTCTTTTTTCTTTAAGGCATTATAGAAAGTTTCGATGAGTTTTTCGTTCTGATTCATGTGTTTATCTTTTTTGTAGTTAGTTTTGTTTTTAATAGCCATGCGGATGGTAGATGAGTCTCCAAATACCGAAAATGGCGACACAAATACCAAAAGCAGCCCAGAACCAGGTTTGATGTTTACGAGTCCATTCTATAAGTCCAGCGAGCCTACGACTGAGAATAATCTCAATGCTGTGAGTCGTTGCGATTGCCGCAAATCCGACAAAGAAGACCGGACCCAATAAATGCATCTGTATGGACTCAGCGAATTCGAGGCGAATGAAAGCAGATAGAGATCGCGTTATTCCGCAACCGAAACAATAGATTCCTGTGAGGCCCCTGATGGGACACGATAGAAGGCCAGTTCCGGTCGATGAAAAGAAGATTAAGTAGGACAGCATCAACACAAAAGCGGCGATTATAAGTTGAGATTTTTTTCGCTCTTTTTGAGTCAAGGTCAGCATTGCATCAAAGTAGCAAATTCTCCACGCGAGAAAAACCGTATTTCGGTGAGATTGATGATAGGAGGTATGAATTCGATTGAATCCTAACCGGCTCGGCAGATAATAACGTTGGTTTTTTGAGAGGCGCTTGCAAAAACGCTTTCCAACCTTTTAGGTTGTGAACCCGTGAGCGTCTTAGAAAAATCCGAAATAATAATTGTCGAAAAGGCCCCGCGTTTCGAAACACTAGTGCCGATAACTTGAATAGCAAGGGCCAACCCTGACAGCACGACTTGGTATTCCGACGGGCGTGTGCGTTTCCACATTTTCATCTGCGCGTCGCCGAGTGAACCGATGACAAGAGTCGAGTTTTTTATCGAAACTTTTCCAAAGCGTTCGCCCAGGACGTGAGCACATATTTTTAGCCACATCTTTTGGGTTCTTTCGTGAATTTCTATGCCATCAAATTGACTTGTTTGTTGGGCGGCCTCGAGAATTCTCTCCAGAGGAGAAATTTCAATCTCTGGTTCGTCGTCGGGGTCTTCTTGATTTTGAACGGCAGTCGGATCGATTCCCATCGATTGCAAATCAACTTCGAGTTGATAAGAGGACATCACTTCGTCTGGAAGACTTTCGCGTTCGACTTCAAGTAAGCGCATCTTCTTCTCAGATTCGATAAGCATCCCTGAGGCTTTTACATATTCAGGATTATTTCGAAGCTCTCTGACTTTCTCTTTCATTTGGTTTATCGCACTTTCTAACTTTTCTGTCATCGCGACGCGTTCGACGAGTTCTTTAGAATCGCCAGCTCCGGCGTGGACCATGATGTGGTTAAGACGCTCTTTTATCGTGGTATTTTCCTCTTTAACTTGGGAGAGTCGTCGTTTTATGGATTCAAGCCGAACCAAGTGCCCCATGTCGGATCAAAATTGATCTCTTCAACTGCAAAGTCTTCAATGTATGGATTGTCATCTTTGCCTAGCTTCCAAAATATTCTTGAATCAAATCCTACCGAATGACTTGCGATTGGA
>CALJNB010000055.1 GCA_937981985.1 uncultured bacterium | reverse complement strand
AATGGTCGGGCGCGAGGGGAGGTAGCCCAGAACTCTAACCCCTTGGAGGTTGATGACACCGACAACGTTTTCGATGTCGGGTAGGGCCATATACTGAGCGCCGCCACCACGACTATGGCCTGCGAGAATGATTTTTGAGAAATCCAGTTTTTGATAATAGAAGGAATCTGGATCATCGTTGAGTTCGCGTAAAGCCGTCACGCTTGTCTTAAACAGTTCTGCGCGTCCCCACATGTTTTCATTTGAACCGCGTTTACAATTCCAATCCGTGCCGTCGTAAGATGCTACAACAAAGCCCCAGCTTGCCCAATGATCATGAAGTGAGTAGTAACCCTGATAAATGGAACACTGCCTGTCGTGATTGGCATGCCCGAAGATAATCACTGGGAACTTCCCCTCTGCCATGGCACTATCTCCGCTCGCAGTGGGAACGCTACGCGTAGGATAGGTCATGTAGAGACGAACGTCTTTTCCGTCTGCGGTTTTGTGGACGAGGTCATTGGGACAGCGTTCGTCTGGTGATGTATTCCACGTCGGGAAGGGGCCATCTTTCCATAATTTCGGGATTGTGGTGTTGAACACATCCGATTTGACGTTTACCACATCGGAATCGCCAGTCGCTTTCACCTCGCAAGGATTTACCTTACCAGGTGGGTAGCGCACTTCTCGGCCGATAGGATTTTCAATGCACGAAATAAGGACGAATAGGGTTATTAGGTATTGAATCTTCATTGTTATGGTCGTTTAAGATATGGCGACTGTAGTCAGGCTGGAGTTTTAATCAATAGTCTTGATCAAAGTTTGAGGTACTCTACTTCCTAATTCGTTTAATTTTTTTCAAGTCTTTGCTAGTTCTAGATACATTACTTGATCGGGTCTGCGTGAAATATCTAATTTTAATCATTTTTCTTTTTTCCGCGTGTCCGGACAATATTTCTCGTGGCCCCTTTCCTTGCATGGGGCCTGATGATGATGACGATGGCGTCCCCGAGCACTGCGATAATTGCGCGGGAATCATCAATCCTGACCAATTGGATTCCGACTATGATGGAATCGGAGACCTATGCGACAACGATTTAGATAACGATGGTATTGAGAACCAAGACGATCTTTGTCCGAAGATTTTAGCGCCAGCAAACATCGATTCAGACGGCGATGGAATAGGAGACGCATGTGATCCCTGTCCTAATGGCGACGCTGACTCTGATGGTGATGGTGTATTAGATTGCGTGGATAATTGTCCGAATACGGCGAACCCTAAAAATCTGGATGTTGACCAAGACGGCGTAGGGGATAGTTGTGATGTTTGTCCGCAAATGCCTGATGCGCATCAGGACACAACGCATGGGTTGGGAGATGCGTGTAACGATAGTGGGTTTACGATTCAAGAACTAACCATTTCAGTGCTTCATAAAGCGTTGCGTGATGGGACACATTCTTGCGAAGAGATTACTGAGTTGTTTTTGCAGCATATCGCAGCTCACGATCTTAGCATTCGCGATGGTGAACCGCCGCGAAATGCATTCGTTTCCTTCAATGAAAAAGTTCGAACTCAAGCTCGCAAATTGGATCTCCAACAAAAAGAAAAGGGGTTATTACCTCTACATTGTGTACCTTTTGTGGTTAAGACGAATTACGAAGCACCAGAGATTGAAACGACGGGCGGTACGCATGCGTTAAGTGGCACCAAAAGCCGCACGAATAGTGCGTCTGTTGAACGTCTTCGAAACGCAGGTGCATTGCTGATAGCTTCCACGTCAATGGACGAACTCGCACGAGGCACTGCTGGGATTAGTAGTTCTAGTGGACGTACGGGGAATGCATATGACCCCAAATTATACCCAGGTGGATCATCATCGGGATCTGGTGTTGCTGTGGGGTCTAACTTTTCGATATTCGGCCTAGGTACCGATAATTGTGCTTCACTTTTGCTGCCTGCAGCGTTGAATGGTCTCACCTCGATCCGGTCGACTCATCAACTTATTGAAATGAACGATATGTTTCCATCGGGTATTTCTGATGGTGTTGCCGGGCCCATGACGAGAAAGGTCGAAGACCTAGCGCAAGTTATGGACTATATGGTTTCTGCAGAACGTCCAGAGTCGATTCTTCGAGCAGGGTGGAAACGACCCGCGAGTTTCCGTGATCACCTTCTCATTAATGGTCTTGAGGGGAAAAGAGTTGGGGTTTTGAGAAAGCTCTCAGAGGACGCGCCCGATCGTTATAAACATCCCTTCGGTCATCACTCCGTTGAAAAGACCCAAGAGTGGAATCGTCTCATTCGCGTTATGGATGAGGAAGGAGCAACTATTGTAGATAACGTAACCTTACCGCGATTTTACATTAACCGAGGGGGCGGAGGTTTTATAACCGAACTGGATAAATGGTTTAAACGTGTGGACTCTCCAATCGGGGATGCAGAAGGGATGTGCAATAGCTTTGCGTTCAGCACTTTTATTTGGGGAAGTAGCGCGCAATGTTTCGCTGCGTTGAGTGATGGGCGAGATGGTGGCGATGGGGTACAAAGCGCGATAGGATATCGTAGGAAGTTTTACCAAAATGCAGCTTATGTTGAGTCGGTGATGGATGCGCTCGATGTTGACGTATTGATATACCCTACAACGCCCTATGGAGAGGCAAATCATTCAGGAGGTCGAACGAGCTGTTTATTTGGATCCACGACGGGTATGCCTTCTCTGACGGTTATTACATCCAAAGATCTTGATAATGGGCGGCCTTTTGGTCTCACGATTTCAGCACGTAACTTCGATGAAGCGACGGCCTTTGAAGTCGCCTACGCATTAGAAAGTAAATTCAACGCGCGTACGAAACCGACCTTCGATACCCCAACTTCGGATATTCCTAGATTTGACCCAGAAGCAGAAACGGAGCTTCGACATAAGATTGGTGACGCAGCGTCGAAGCATTTTCGAACGAACAAAAAGAACACAATGACCCATGGGAAAATGAGAGAAATTGTAAGCGAACTTTTGAGCTCAGAGAATCGAAACGAACTTTTGGATTAGTTGGGTCTTCTTTTCTTTTCGTTTTTACGACCGCCTGAGATGTGCTTATAGATTTCGTTTTACTTGAGAAGTGTTTTTTAAAAACTGAAGGGGTGGATGTTGCGTTTAGTTGACAGCCGTTGTCGGAAAGATTTCAAGCAAATGTTCTTCTCCAAAAACGTAGTTTATTTTACAAAATTGGCAGTCCACACTGATCGAACCCTGTTCCTCAATAAGTTCATGGGCATCCTTAAGACCAAGGTTTTGGAGGGCGCCGATGCAGCGCTCGCGAGAACATCCGCACTTAAATGATAGCGGACGGCTTTCAAAAACTCGTACTTTTTCTTCGTGAAAGAGTCGGAAGAGTAATTCTTCATTTTCTAATCCAAGGAGCTCTTCATCGCTAATCGTACGAAAAAGCGCTTCGATTCGTGTGAAAGACTCATCATCAATTCGTAAAGATCCGACTGAGTCCGATTGGGGCATGGCTTGAACCATGATAGCGCTGGCGCGTGTGTCGTTGACTGCAATATGGACGATAGTTTTGATCTGTTCGCTCTTGAGGAAATAATCCTCAAGTCCCCGACTTAGGTCGTCTTCATCTAAACTAATAAAGGATTGGTAGGGGTTTCCCTTGAGGGGTTCTAAAGTGAGTGCAAGGTTTGCGTTTTCAAAGAGTGGTTTGGTGTTGTCAAAAGGTTGAACAAGTTGGCAGACAGCGCGCACTGTTTCTCGGTTTTTGCACTCTGCCATCATGAGTTTAACTTGTCCTTCTCCTTGGGCTTGGAGAATCAGACTTCCT
>CALJNB010000054.1 GCA_937981985.1 uncultured bacterium | reverse complement strand
TTCGGGTGGGGTCGGTCTAAATTTGACCCTTTTTGAGGATCGTAATCTTGAGATCAATTCCGACTTGTTTGATTTTGGTGATGACGTGAACCCAAGACTTCGTTCTTTTGCGACTTATCGATTCTTCAGTTTTATTTTCCTAGCCGGGGGACTTGATGACGCCCTCAACCCCGAACGACGTGATTTCTTCATCGGCGGTGGGATTCGATTCAATGATGAGGATCTCAAAGCGATTCTATCTACTACCGGTCTTCCCGGCGGTTAAATATTGCTTGTATTGCGTTCTCAATTTTTCTTCGATTTTTAATCTTCAAACTGTTGCTTGGGATGGATGAGGATAAGAATGAGATTTCCCAATTTTTTTCGCGCGTAATATTTGAATATTCGCTTAGATACTGCGATTATCTTTAAGGTATCCCGTTTGTATCGGTCGTGATTTCATGACCCAAAGGCTGATGATGAAAACTTTGTGCTTTACGATCCTATCGTTTTTTCTGTTGAGCGCTTGTGATTATCGCGAAATTGAAAAAATTGAAATTACCGGTAAAGATGCATCTTCGGAAGTAGGATTTCAAAGTAAAACAACTTCGAAAGTCGCTAGCCATAAAGACATCGACGGCTATGACGTTAATCATCGCGTCGGAACCTTATACTTTGTATCCCACACGCCTCCAACATTTCTTTCTGAACTGACACAAACATATGTCACAACCGACTCTGTTCTGCGCAATCAGCATACGTTTGACGATTTTTATGTCGGTGGCGACCGAAACTACTCTCTTGGGTATTTTTACCACCAAACTCCAGAAGAAGGATTCTATTGCTTATTTGAGTCGATAAGCGCTGATAACTACGACAGCTTTATCGGCGTAACGAAGATTCCGTCTGCTGCTATAACCGCTGCAAATAGCTGGGAATGTAATAACACTGCCGACGTTGCAAAAAGGCATGCTGAGAAATTGGTTGCAGCTGGAATCGATTATATTGTCCTTGATCTTTCAAATAATTTTTCAATTACAAACGATGATGGAACGGGAAGCCTATTATTAGCGTTAAGGCCTACCGAAGTACTTTTAAGGGAGTGGGATAAATTACGTAAAGAAGGAACTAGCACGCCACAAATCGCTGCTTTTGCGCCAGTACCTAAAGATTCCACACTTTGGCCATACTACGTTCACCTCTATAATAAGTACCACGAATCATCAGATTTGATTCTAACACATGAAATTCCCGGGCATCCTGAAGAAGGAAATATGGTGTTCTTTTACGTTGATGATCATAACACCTCAGCATCAAGTAATACTACGTCTAAGAGAGTTCCTGATCCAGGTAACATCAATTCTATATATGCAAATGCTCACGGAACGACTCCCATCCGCCCCATACCGATGTGGACTTTAAGCAACCAAACTGGGAGTTATGGGAGCGATTGGAGATGGACGTTCATCTCACCATGCTTAGATACTAACAATGAGCAAACTTCAACTATATTAGGCAAACCCTGCAATCAGGGTTGGACGAAAGGGCAACAAAATATTGGCTCTTCTATCGCCGTAGGACCAAGCTATCAAATCGAAGGAGGTTATGCGAGTCTAGCTCTCCAGTCCTCCGGACGCTTAGGTGGGCTCACTCTAAAAAAACAGTTTGAAACAGCTCAAAATCACAAGCCCAACTATCTTCTAATTTCGAGTTGGAATGAACATGCTTCAGGAAAGTGGAGGCCTGGTCAGAATAGTCATTTTGGAAATAAGCCGGATGTTTTTTCTTCAGGAATGGAAGAGGCGGGGAACGATGGGAAAGATCTGTTTATAGATGCTTACTCGTCTGAATACTCTCGAGATATTGAACCTACAAAAGAATACGGAAAATATTATTATAACTTAACCATGTCTTGTATTAAGAGGTATAAAACAAATACTTGTGAATCAGTTGAGGGAGCAAACTGTTGCGATCTGAACACACCCTTCGTGACCGTGTATAGTCTTGCTGAAACAAGACATTCTCAAAATTATTCAAATCGTTATTTCGTTTCGATTAACAAGACTGCTGAGGTTGATAGCTTCGTTTCAAACGACGGATGGAGACAAATAGCGTCGCGATTCAAAGGGCCGAGTGACATACCTGTTGATCCAAATGAACCCGAATATTGGGCTGGACCGTTTATTGCTATTTCTGCTGCTGGGTATGAAGAAGGCGATGTTCCCATTTATCGTTGTTATAATAAAAATATTGGAAAACACTTCTTGTCTACGGATGCTTCAGTGGAATGCCCGATATCAAATTCGGCATTTATGGGAGGTGAGCAACCTATATTCTATATTGCTAGTAAGAAGAGTGGAAGCACCACAAGAGCACTGAGAAGGTGCTATGATCTTAGTACAGGCTCTCACTTTCATTCTCTTGGCCTGAGATGTCCAAGCCACTCACAGCCGGGACTCTTACTCGGCTATGTTAGATAGATGGTCTAGAAAAAGGATAAGGAGCGATCTCTGTTTCACAATACAATTATTACCTTCGCAATTGTTCAACAGGCCGAACTCTTTTTGATAAAAAAAGTTAAGTGATCTCTTTACCTCAATCGATCACAGTTTTTTTTGTGCTGATTATCAACGGCGCGCAAAGATCGGGGTGTTCTAAGTTTTTAAGAGATTCACTTTTTAATATCTTCATGAGGATTCGGTTAGCGTTGTTCTCTGAGAGGGGCGCTTTTTCCATAATCTGCGTCGCGATTTTCGTTGGGGTTACCTTTGCTATGCCCACTTTTTTCTGGGGCTGAGTTAAGTGGGTTGTTAGGAACCTCACGCGATGCAGTCCCGGACGAAAGCGCGCCATTTCGAATGCCTTTTGTGCATCCTCGAGGGAAGATTTTACTCCTTTGAAGTTTCCAGCGTTCAAATGATCGTAAGTCAAACGAATCGCCTTTTTTCCATCGCTTACTGCATTTGCTGTTTTTTCAAATTGAATCGCTTTTGGTTTTGTTTCCTCTAATAAAAATTTACTCGCGATTGATTGGGTTGTCGGTGATACAAGGAAATCTAATTCATAGTCCAAGGGGAGGTTCCCTGGACACTCGTCTTTTACGGCCCTGACGGCGAGCCTGAGTTTCTTTTCAATCTCAGCGTCCCCTTCAATTTGACCTGTGCGTTCGAAAAGAGAAAAGGCCAGTAGAGTGGCTAGATCTGTATCGGGTATCTCTATGCAATTCGACGCGTTCTTCAGCTGCTTTAATCCTTCGATGACTCTATTATCTTTAAGGAGCGCGAACGCGAAACTCGTATGAAAGGTTTCACAGGTTCGACCACGTACGTGTTCGTTAGCGAATTCAGAGATTTGCTGTGCGGATTCGTATTTGATTCTATCTCGCTTCAGAATGCCTTGAAGGATGCTTGGTCCAAATTCTGATATTTCGTTACTGATACTTTTTGCGGCGTTTATGAAGGCCACATCTCCTTTACATTTTTCGCTAATCCCCGTTTCGACGTACCACAATAAGAGAGCGTTCTCAGCAACATCCGGTGCTAAGCGAAGTTCTAACAATGAATTTAAGTCATTTTTTTGACTGCGCTCACATTCTGCATCGTTCAAGTTGGATGCGATTAATTGGGATAGAATTTCTTTTTTACCCTCATTAGAAAGACTATCAAAAAGGTAGATCTGTTTACTAAGTAGAGGTTCGATTCCTAGTGGTGGAAATTCTGCGAGTTGGATTTCTTTTAGCGTTTGACTTTTTCCACGACGAAGTAAGGTCTTGGGCTCTTGTTTGGATACCGGAGTACGACCAAAGACATCGAAGGGATTTTCTTCGCTTTTCTCAAAAAGCGCCAAGGTTTGGCTGAGTGTGTCGGTTAATGGTTCCGTTTCTTCGATTCCCATTGAGCTTAGATTTTGGTCTATAGCCAGAGCGTGCTTCCACTTTTCTCTATGTTCAAGAAATCCCGGCTTGCCCACTTCTCGGTTCTGTTTACGATCATCTCTTAACGAAAAAAAGGTTAGGAAATCGATAATAGGATCTTCTTCTTTTTCGAAAAATTCTGGAAGTTTAGAATAACGTCGCATTGCGTTACGCGGCGTGTCCACCATTTTTTCGATTCGATATTGTACCGCGTTCCACCGGCCATCATTTTCCGGATTCCAATGACCTTTCATCGCCAGTTTCAGCTGGCGAATTGCATTCTCGGGACGATTAGCTGCAGTGGAAATCTCCGACGCGTTTTTTATGAACTCACGATACGCTTTTTGAGGGTGTCCGATGATAAACGCATCGAGCCAAAAGTCGGCCGCAGCAAAGTCTCCGGTCGCGACCGAAGTGATAAATCTCGAAAGTTGGTGTAACCCTTCTTTTGAGGGCGTGGGAATATTGTAAACTTGAGAACTAATAATAGGTGCAATGCTAAACGTTCCAAAAGCCATCGGGTGATGAGCTCGCCAGAGACTAGGGATTGCGATCGAGATCTCACGTTGATTACAGGCTATGAAACCGTCAACAGATTCTTCGACCGCTCGAAGTGAGATGTCGACAGGTGTTCGTTCCGTTGGGAAGGGAATATCGATTATTTTGATCGTCTCGTCGTTGGTACTGAGACTACATCCCTCGTTACCGATTCGACCCATGGTTGAATAGTCACGACTTAGCGATGCGATTGCTAAAAACTTTTCGGGCAATATTCCATCAACAAGGATTTCTCCGGCCGAGACTCGGACTATTCCAGTTCGAGGAAAACTCAGATCTGAGTTGTGAGTCGCCGATAGCCTTCCTGAGGAATCGCGTGCGTAGATATGAAATACAACTCCGGGTTCATATTCTAAAAGACATTCTTTAGTTGTGCACATCGACCAGGAACGTTGGTCCTTAGCCGACATATCTGAAACGATAAAATCGTCGTTTTGTTCAGCATTGAGGGGTTCCGAGTCTAGGCGTTGTAGTACAAGTCCCCAAGAATGGGTTTCAACGACTGCAAAGCTATGGCTGTTTTCATCGGAACCATAAAATAGAAGGGTACCTTCAATGATATCCTTTGAAACTTCTTTTCCGACATAAGCCCATAACCCACTATCATCCAAAAAGAGTTCTCCGCGTTTTTCGTTGTCTTTATCGAAGACCGATTTAACAATTCCAACGGCGTTTTCTGAACGTGGTTGCAATGAGGAACAGGATTGAAGCAGAAGGCAGGAAAATAAAAAGAATCTAAGATTCATGGATACCGCAAAGAGATGGGGGTATTTGCAATTAAGAATGTGTCGCCATCGAAAAGTTCAACCGAACCACTGACACGTACAAAAATACCTGTAGAGCTTTGGAGATCATTAATAACATATCCTGTAGCGACGCGAATAATGCTGGCATGTGGAGAAGAGATGGACGAGTCTTTAATGACCGCGTACTGGGTCGCTTTTCGATCTGCAGGCAGTGTCCCTGTGATCGTTAAACCCGAGTCGATAAACCAGGTTGCGCCAACGACACCCCCTTCGAAAATTTGAACTAGTCGGGCACCCGATGGAGGATGTGCTCCATAGATTTTAGCGGTCGTTTCTTCACGTTCGTCAGGAGCGTCCCAAGATGAACGGAATACGAAACGCTGGTTGCCAATTGCGATTTGATCGAAATCTTCGAGGGTTAGCTCGTTTTCGATTTTGAGAAATACACCGTTGACGCTGCGCACATCTTCTACGCTGATAACTCCGTCGTGGTTCTGAAGGATTGCGTGCCAGTCATCGACGAATTCGCCCGGAACGTGTAAATCCGCTTCGGTCCCGCCAATCGAAAAAGGCGTCCGTAACACGGGTACCAGTTTAGCTTCTCCAGCGAGCGTCAATGAAAGTTGAGAGACGGCAACTGCCGCATGTGCTCCTGAGGGTGCGATTGCGCCTTTCTGACTGGCTACACGATTAAGTTCCACACTTGAATAGACTTCCGAATCATCATCGCTTGGAAGATCAAATGGAAAGCTAGATTTATTGTCCTGCTTCGTGATATCAACCACCATTCATAAGAAGTTCGCAAGCTTATTCGCTTTTTCTTAAAACTACCATCAATTTTCGAACAATTTCTTAACTGATTTTGATCTCAGACAATCTTGAGAAAAGTCACCGATACGGATCAATTCGGTTCTAGATATCGGAAAGCCCGGTCCATTCCAAACTACGGTCCCAAAGTTCTTTGGCCAGTTCTTTATCTCGGGCGAAGCGACTAGGTGTTTTTCGTTTTTGGTCTTTATTATAATAGTGTCCGGTCTCGTTTGCTAATCCAAGGTCTGTTGCACAGTGCAGGGTCGTCATCGCGCCTTGTTCGTTTGTCTGCATGAATTTTTTTGCCAACCACGCCAGCGGCTTAGGAAGTCCTCGCCAAATATCGCTTGCAACTTCCCCAGGGTGAAGGCTGTAGGTGGTTACACCGGTACCTTCAAGTTTTCGAGCCAGTTCGGAAGCGAAAAGAACATTGGCGAGTTTAGATACAAAGTATTCAGGCAAGCCCGTCGCGTTGGTTCGTGGAGATTTTAATTTAGAAAAGTCGATGCCATCTTTGGCTCGATAATGTCCAACGCTTGAGACGACTACAACCCTAGAGGGGGCGCTTGCTTTGAGTTTCTCCACAAGGGGGAGTGTAAATAGAAAATGTCCGAGATGGTTTACGCCAAAGGTGATTTCAAATCCTTCTTTGGTGAGTCCTTTAGCGCCCGCTAATCCGGCATTGAGAATCAGGCCATCCAAGGAGGTATTAAGTTCTAGAAATTCTTGTGTAGCTGCTTTTATGGACTCGAATGAGGATAGGTCTAAAGGCAGAAAAGTTACGCTATCGTCGCCATGTTTACCAATTATCGCATCGAGTACTGGTTGGGTTCTTTCTTTAGATCTGCAGGCCAAGATAACATGCGCGCCTCGGCTGGCTAATTCCTCCGCGGTAACTCGACCGATGCCTGAATTTGCGCCGGTTACGAGAAAAGTTTTATTTTTTAAGCTATCTTTCAATGTGTACTCCAGGGGTATTTCCGACGTTCTCAGTTTTAAGAATTGTCGTAAATAGCCATCGGTGTTTTCTCAACTAGACTTTTGGTCGGTCTTCCAAAGACGATCTTGGAACATTAAGAATGAAATAGCATTGATAAGGTAATGCAAGAGAGGGAGGTATGCAGCAAAAGATAAGAACAAAAGCGGGAAGGTCGAGTAGATTAGCGACGACGAATAAAATTAGGATAGATGTCCAAGGTGAAAGCCAAAACCAGCGGAACTTTGAACGCGAATTTAGCCTCCATGTGAGGTAGATGAATACGATGGTGCAAAGAAATTAAAGCGCGACTGCTGGAAAGGCCATGAACGCGACCATGTAGGAGTCGGTTCCGGGGCCGGTAAGAAAAAGCTGAAAACCGATGGGAAGCGATAAGGCAAATAGGGGGCCAAGCGATACCATAACCCAGAATGTGATTGCGCTACGGTCCAAACTTTAGCCTTTAGATAAGAGGTAAATTAAAATATAGCCCGGTCGAAATCTATCGTCAAATTGGTCAATTTCGGGCTGGTTCTTTTCTCAACCACGTGCAAAGTTATTGTATTCGGAGGAATGATGAGTACAAAAAGCGAAACTCCTTTTAAGAGCCCCTTCGGTTCCTATCAATTGGACCGATATCCGAAAACAACAGACAAATCGCTGCGGGCTTGGAGTGCTGCTGATCTCTACCTTTTAGATTATTTAGACCAAACCGGAATAAAAGACTTTGGAGCGCTTTGGATTGTAAACGATACCTTTGGTGCGTTGGGTGTTGCGTTAAACCGTTTTAAGCCATGGTCCTATTCAGATTCCTTTATTTCACATGAGGCATTGAAAAGAAATTTTTCTAAAAATACCTTAGAAACATCGAAGGTAAAATTCGTAAAAAGCACGAAAAAATTAGATGAGAAAAAAATAGATACTTTAGTGATGAAAATTCCTAAGAATTTATCGCTTTTGGAAGATCAACTACAAAGGCTTGGGCCAAAGCTAGAAGACTCCACGCTCATCGTTGCGGCCTGCATGGCAAAACATATGCATAAATCAACGATCGCGTTATTTGAGAAATATGTGGGCCCCACAGAAACATCACTAGCCAAAAAGAAAGCCAGACTTCTATTCTGTGACGCAGACCCGGCGATCTATGAAAAATCGATTCGGACTTGGCCAAAAGAAATTCCAAGTTTTGAGGGCGGACCGATAATGGTTAATCATGCCAACGTCTTCTCAAGAGAGAAGTTTGATATTGGTACACGCTTTTTTATCGATAATTTGGGGGTGCAAACAGATTCGGAATCCGTTTTGGATCTCGGTTGCGGTAACGGCGTCCTAGGTACCTACTATGCGATGCAGAACCCAAAGGCTAAAGTGAGTTTCTTTGACGAATCCTATATGGCCATACAATCAGCGCGGGAAACTTTTCAAAAGAATGCACGAGGTAAACACGCGTCCTTTTTAGTCGGAAGCAGGCTTTCAAAGCTTGGATCTGAACTTGGTGAGTTTGATAAAATCCTTTGTAATCCTCCCTTTCATAATCAATTTGAAGTTGGAACTGATACCGCTGAAAGTATGTTTCGGGATGCTAGGAAGAGTCTACGTAAAGGTGGCCAACTAAGAGTCGTGGGTAACAATCACCTGGCCTATCATTTAAGACTAAGAAAATTGTTTGGTAATGTTGAAAGGGTAGCGAAGAATAAAAAGTTTAGCGTATCTGTATCAATGAAAGCTTAAAGCCTGAAAAGTAAATAAGTAAGACGGGAACAGAAATAGAAGGGCGATGAACAAGAGCTATTTTGGGCCGAATTTAGAATCGACTGACTCAGATTTTGACCTTCATGAGAGTAACGATTAAATTCCTGGGAAACGATTTATCATTGGGATACAATCGAGCTCATCACCTATTGCGCAAGTCATGACCTTCAAAAGCACTCTTTTTTGTCAGTAATTGATCTAGGCTCATCATGTTCTCTTGTTTAACAACCTTTCTAACCTTATCGTTTGTTTTTGTTTTACTTAGTTGCAACGATGAAACGAAGTTAGCTAATCGAAAAGATTCGACTGACGTCGGAGCGAAAGATGTTGCGAATCGATTGAATAACGATTCATCGAATGTAGCGATAAAAGACGTTTCGGATATCGATCCTGGAGAGCCTACTGCGATAAATAGAGAAACGATGTACTTCCCCACGGCTGAAGAAATGGCAACGCGGCTCAATGTCGATTTAAAAGGTAAATTTAACGCGGCCGATGCATTTGACCCCAAAACCTATCTTTGCAAAAGGACCAAAGAAGATTTTTGGGCAGGCAATAATACGACAGATGTCACCTTCCTTTCGTTTGGTGACACGCAGATTAGGAAGTTCGACGCGGTAAAAGCAGCCAGCCTCGGTGAAGATTTTGACCGTGTGAACGATCTTATAACCTTACAAAGAGCCAGGAATAATTTCATGATTGAAGCGCTGAATTCTGTGGAGAACCAAGACTGGCCGACGCGCTTTACCAACGTTGATCCCCAAAAAAATGGAGCTAAGGTTAACGGTGTTCGCGGCGTCTTAATCGCCGGAGATTTAACCGAGAGTAGTTACATCAATGCAAGCAAGAGTGATGAAGAGGTTAAAGAATTCGACGAACTCTTCCCACTTTGCGGAAATAAAACAGACAACACTAGATTAAAGTGGCCTACTTATGAAGGCTTTGGGAACCATGATTTCCTACAATTAAGCAAAGAGGAATTTGAAGTTCGTCCGGCTTCTGATGATACTGCTATAGAACCCGCAATCCAGCTTATTGTAGAACGAAATCAACACAGACAAGGTATCCTTAGTAAGCACACTCATGGCCACTACTCTTGGCAATGGGACGACGTTCATTTTGTTAATCTAAACCTCATGGTGACCGACACCGATCAGGAGCCTATTGGCAATACGGATGTTGGAAAAGGAATCCGACCGATAAATGCTTTTAAGTCGCTTACTTTTTTAGATGCAGATCTTGAACAACATGTTGGAAATAGCGGACGACCCATCGTTATTATGATGCATTACCCCATTAACTTCGGAGGTAGGCACAGCCAAGCAGAGAAATTGGCATTTAACCAATTTTTGCTGAGGAAAAACTATAACGTGATTGCGATATTACATGGTCACACCCACAGGACCAACGTCCGAGTTTTAGAACTTGAAGATACAAATTTAGGTAAACCAAATATATCCCAATTCTTGACGTAGGTGCGTGCCCACTACTTCAGTCATAAGGACAACAAGTGAAAAGGTTTTTTTACGATGGTCCGTATCACGAGGACTCATCTCGAAGCCGTTAACTACGCATGGACGCCGGGTACGAATAATAAGATAGAAACTCTTGAAAGTAATAGCTCCTGGTACGTGAAGAAAAGTCTCACCTCTAATCGTTTAGAAGTACAAGGCACTGTCGATGGTGTGGGAGTTTACGGATCGCAGTAAGAAGCGAAATTACTTAGATTTACTAAGAAGAAATTCCAACACCTTATCGGCGAATCCGCCATTGAAGATCGGAGTATGAGACCCGCCGTTGATCTTCCATGACGCGACCTCAGTATTGTTGTCGCAGCCGGACCATGACTTGGTTTCGGTTTCGTCTCCAATGAGCGCATTGACGATATCCAATTTTTCTCCATCCACCGAATTTTCAGGACATCCGTTTCGGGTGACCCATCGGTTAACGGTTTCGCTGGCACCCGGATAACCACCAAGAACTCCGTTACCGCCTGACCCATTGATATTAATGGTCGCGTCCAGGTTTCCATGAATATGCAGAACACTCACATCACCGGTATCCGGACATTCCGTTGGTTCCAAGTGTGTGGTTCCAGCAAAACTGGAAATAGCGGCTATTCTATCACCGTACTCGCACGCCATGGTATAACTCATAAATCCGCCGTTAGAATGCCCCATGAAATACACTCTTTTCTCGTCGATATTATATCGCATAATCGCTTCGTCGACTAAACCGATGAGGTAACCCGAATCATCGGGCTTCGTGTTGTAGAAATCACAGCAGCTGTCGGTTGCATTCCAATATTGATTACCGCTTCCGTCTTTAAGGCCGTCCGGCAAAATGAGGATGAATTGCAATTCGGTCGCGTGAGCCCCGATTTGCATATAACTATTCTGAATATTTCCAGTTGCTCGGTATCCGTGGAGCAAGGTGACAAGCGGGTAGCTTTTATTGACGTCGTAATCGTCGGGCAAAAAAACTTGCGCGGGTCGGTCTCCACCAAAAACGGTGTCTCCAAAATCAGGACGTGTTGTGACGTCGTTTCCGGTGTCGGTTATCGACATCGAATCAGCGATAGCCATGTCAGTGATAGTAGTGTCAGTAATAGTCGCGTCCGACTGAGAACCTTGGTCCTGGTTGATAGACTTTGCATCGGGATCATTTTTCAACCCAGCATCGGACGACATATCGATTGTAGAACCCAAATCGTTAGCTGTCTTCGTAGCTGTATCCGAGCAACCGAAGGCGAAAAGTAAAACGATAAATAGAGAAGATTTTGAGAGCATGAAAAATCCGACTTTTTAGACCGCGTGATACTAACAAAAGCGAAGTTTTTTTCAATTCCGCTCATTTTTTGATTCTATTTCAGTTTTGCCTTGGGTTTGTGATAGCTTCCGCATTCATATGACCCGCGATTTACAATGCTCGATACCTAGAGAAGGTTGAAGTTTGAATCATTTTATAAAAATTTTATTTCTAACCCCATATTTCTTCTTCAGCTTTTCCACACCAGCTTTTCCCGAGGAGCCTACCATTGAAACCTTGGTAGAGACCGCCATTCAAAACGATCCTATCCTGAAGCAATTAGACAAAAAAATCAGCGCTGAACGAAGCAAAATCGGCGAGGGCTTTTCACATCCACCGCTACAGATAAGTTATGGCTATTTCTTCCTACCGATTCAAACACGTAATGGTCCCCAGCGTCAAAAAATAAGTATGAAACAATCTTTCGCGTGGCCAGGATTGGCATCTAGCGTAGGGGAACTTCCGGCAAAAAATGCGGCCCTCATACTCCCGCAAAAAGCGTTAAGAGTTCGCGAATTAAGATTTAAGGTCGAACAAGTTGCGTGGACCTTATGGCATCATCAAAAACAGATTACTCTAACTCAAGCACATATGGTTCTTCTTGATGGTCTGATTTCATCAACACGATCGTTGAACCTCATAGGGCGCGTTCCCAAATCTGCGGTGTCTTTGGCAACCTTGGAAAAAGCGAAAATAGTCGATCGCTTCGAAAACGAAAAAAATAATGTTGAAGTTGCAAAGAAGTGGATCCAGAGATGGACCGGTATCAAGGTAGAGCGGGTGCTCGTCCAGACCTCAATCGCTAGGCCCATCGAAAAAACGACCCAATTGGAAAAGCATCCACGATTGGATGTGTTGGACCGCGCCGACATGCTAGACCGGGCGAAAATCACTTTGGAGGATAAGAAAGATATGCCTCAATTTAGTATTGGTGTTGACTACTTCGAAATCGGAGAGAACGAAAACGCATCCAGTGGTCAAGATGGGTTGATGGCAATGGTGGGCGTTTCCATACCCATTTGGTCGACTCCTTCGGGCGCTGCAATTGAAGCGCTAGAAGGAAGCATTATCGCGAGGAGTTTTCTTCGCGAGAATATTAAGAAAGAAATTCTTTCAGACTTGGAGATTGAAGCCCTTAAAATCGAAGACCATCGTAGAAAAATCCGCTATCTAGAAAAAACGATAATCCCTTTAGCAGAGGTATATCGCGCTGATCTTACCGCCGAGTTTGAAACCGACCGCGCGAAAATTCAAGACGTGATTGAGGCCCTAAATCGTGTCTATCGCCTTCAGTTAGAACTAGCTGACGCGCAGGCGCAATTCGAAAAGGCTCGCTCTAAACAGATTTTTGAATCAGGAAATACAGCTCATCCGGACCTTCGGTCCAAAATGAATCATGAGGAAAATCAATGAAGAAGCTCATAAACACTCCATTGATTTGGGGATTTTTCATGTTGGTGGGCATCGCTATCGGATTCACATTGGGTGACGATTCGACCTCTCAAGAACATCAACACGCACCTGGGAAGGAGACGATTTGGACCTGTTCTATGGATCCCCAAGTCCAAGCATCCGAACCCGGGTCTTGTCCGATCTGCGGCATGGATCTCATTCCGGCATCTTCTAGTGGCGGGAATTCTCTTTCTCCAGATGAGGTGAAGTTAACTCCGCGCGCGCTAGCGTTGGCGCAGATCCAAACCTCGGTTGTGAGTCCCCTCTCGGGTTCAGCTGCCCGTCGAAATCTCGTTGGACGCGTTACTAAAAATGAAGACCAGACGAAGGTTATTACTGCTTGGTTTGGCGGTCGAATCGAAAAATTAAAAGTATCCTCGGTCGGTGAACGAGTAAAACGAAACCAAACGATCGCCTACGTTTATAGTCCCGGGATTTACGCCGCTCATCGAGACCTAATGACGGCGCAATCTCAAATTAAAAGTTTATCCAATGCCGATGCCTTTGCACGAAATGCATCCCTGGCAGCATTGGATTCTGCAAAGATGCGCCTTCGATTACTTGGGCTAAAAGAATCCGAAGTTACTAGGATGGCAAACGCGAAAAAAGCTTGGACACGCATCCCGATTCGCAGTCCTTTCTCTGGAACCGTCGTACAAAAACGAGTCTCTGAAGGGGCTTATGTTAAAGAGGGGGATGCGCTTTTAGAGATCTCTAATTTAAATTCTGTATGGGTGGAACTCGATGCTTATGCGACAGACCTGCCTCTTATTCAAGTCGGGCAGAGTGTGAAATTTTCGGTGGATTCGATCCCTAATGAGGTCTTTGACGGGAAAGTGTCATTCATCGAACCGTTTGTCGACTCAGCGACAAGAACCGGGACGGTTCGTGTTGAACTTGAAAACGACGGTAAATTAAAACCAGGTCAGTATGTGACTGCCAGTCTGGAAGGCAAATCGTTTAGCAACACAACATTGGTTATTCCACGAAGTGCACCCTTATACGCGGGAAAACGCGCGGTGGTTTATATTGAAAAACAAACGCACCCGGAACCTGTTTATGTCGCAAAATCAATCAAGCTCGGACAAGTGATTGGGGATAATGTGATTGTCTTAAAAGGATTAAAAATAGGAGAGCGTGTCGTATCTCATGGCGCGTTTACGCTGGACGCCGATCTACAAATCAGAGGAGGGTTATCACTTTTGGCCAGGCCCGATGATCGAAGCGCGGGTTCTGAACTCGAGATCCCCGACGGATTTCTGAAAACAATCGCGCCGGAGTTAGTGGCTTATCTACGCATACAAGAGTCCCTCGCCGAAGATGATCTGACGGCAACTAAGAAGGGGAGTACGGTACTGCAGAGCGAAATTTCAAAAGTGGATACCTCAGGCTTAAATCCTAATGTGAGGAAAATATGGGACCGTATGCAATCAAAATTGTCCAACGCGTCCACGCGAATATCGGGTGCCAAAGACATAAAAGGGGCGCGCGATCATTTTCAGGCCCTATCTCTTGCAATGGCCGATATTCTAAAGGGAGTCGGGAATCCACTTAGTAAATCACTATCCTTTGCCTTCTGTCCGATGGCGTTTAATAATCTCGGTGCGCATTGGTTCCAACTTGGGACAAATATCAGGAACTCCTATTTCGGGGAAACGATGTTGGCCTGCGGGACGATTGAGCAAACCTTAGAACCCTTCCAAAAGTTGGGCGGTGAGGCTCCAGAAAAAGTTGAACCGAAAAAGAGCAAAGTTGTTAAATCAAAAAAGGCAGCTGCCAAGTCTAAAAAATCATCGACGAAGTCATCGCCTAAGAAAGTGCCGGCCAGCGCGCCGGCAACGGCACCGACGACAGCGCCTCAAACTGCACCAACAACACAATCTCAATCTGCCCCGACGAAGTCCCCTGAATCCGTTCCAGCGACGCAACCCACAAGTGCGACGGGAACAAAATGACCAAAACAATTCTTTGGATTCTTGGTAACCGGCTGGTTGTACTGATCCTTGCGCTTCTCGTTTTCGTTTTTGGACTTATCTTCAGTCCCTTTGAACTCGGCGGCGACTTTCCTAAAGATCCAATCGCCGTGGATGCCATTCCCGATATTGGAGAGAATCAGCAAATCGTTTTTACAGAATGGAAGGGAAGATCGCCCCGCGATATTGATGACCAGATTACTTATCCGTTGAGCGCAGTTCTTTTGGGCATTCCGGGCGTGAAAACCATTCGTTCGTCCTCGATGTTTGGATTCTCAAGTATCTACGTAATTTTCGAGGAGAACACGGAGTTTTATTGGTCCCGTTCTCGAATCCTCGAAAAACTGAATGCCCTTCCGCCTGGAACCCTACCCAATGATGTTACGCCCGCTTTAGGTCCCGACGCGACGGCACTTGGACAGGTCTTTTGGTACACCCTTGAAGGTCGAGACGAGAAAGGAAATCCAGCTGCCGGTTGGGATATTCACGAGCTGCGCAACATTCAAGACTGGACGGTAAAGACGGCTTTGCAATCCGCAAAAGGCGTGGCTGAGGTCGCAACGATCGGCGGGAATAGAAAAGAATATCAGATAGAAATTTTCCCGGATAAGCTTGAAGCGTTTGACATTTCGGTTCTCGATATTGCACGCGCGGTTAAAGGCGCGAACGTCGATATTGGTGCGCGGACGATGGAGATCAATCAGGTTGAATATGTTGTTCGAGGCGTGGGCTTATTAAAAAGCATCTCCGACATTCGAAAAATTGTTATCGCCTATCGAAACGATAAACCGATTCGCATTATTGATGTCGCCAATGTAGTAAGCGGGCCAGCTGAACGCCGCGGCGCGCTGGATGTCTCGGGGGCTGATGCGGTTGGCGGAATTGTGGTCGCACGCTTCGGCGCGAATCCGGTCGAAGTTATAGATGCCGTAAAAGAGAAGATTGCGGGTTTGAGTTTATCGCTACCTACAAAAATTACCGAAGCTGGTGACGCCAAAGTTACCATTGTTCCCGTTTATGATCGGTCGCTTCTCATCAAAGAAACTGTCCAAACCTTATCCGACGCGCTTTGGCAGCAAATACTGATTACGATCTTAGTCGTGCTTTTTCTTTTGGGTCACTTGCGATCCTCGATCGTAATTTCGGCGTCGTTGCCACTCTCGGTAATGATTTCGTTCATAGCGATGAAAGCATTTGCCGTGGACGCAAA
>CALJNB010000053.1 GCA_937981985.1 uncultured bacterium | reverse complement strand
TCTTCTTCTATAAAAGCATCAATTCCGCGAATCAAAGCATGTTGAATTCTCTTTTCAACAGTAGTTTCTCGCCATGATAAATCTACAACCTTTTTCTTTCCTTTGCTTTTTACATTCTCCGCGAATTCGACCAGCCGATCTGTAGCATCCTCGCGGCGATTAAAAAGAACGTCTTCAACGTGTTGGAGAAGGTTTTTTTCTACTTCTTCATATACCTCCAATTGGCCGGCGTTAACGATTCCAAATCGTAATCCGGCTTCAATCGCGTGGTATAAAAATGCGGCATGAATTGCCTCACGAACGGTATTATTTCCCCGGAAAGAAAACGAGATATTGGATACCCCTCCAACAAGATTAACGCCTGGGAATTCAGCAGTGATTCTGCGCGTCGCTTCAATAAAATTGACTGCATACTCGTTGTGTTCATCCATCCCCGTTGCGACCGTTAGGATATTTGGATCGTACAAAATATCGGTTGAGTCGAACCCAACAACTTCGGTCAAAATTTTGTGAGCGCGACGGAAAATTGAAACCTTATGGTCAATTTCTGTGGCCTGACCACCTTCATCAAACCCCATAACCACAGCCGCCGCACCAAACTTTTTAATAGTCTTAGCTTGTCGGATAAAAATTTCCTCCCCCTCCTTTAAACTAATCGAGTTTACGATTGCCTTTCCTTGGACACATTTTAAGCCTGCCTCAAGAACCTCAAAACGTGAAGAATCTAACATCACCGGAACACGGGAAATATCAGGTTCTGCGGCGATGAGATTTAAGAACTTTGTCATCGCCGCCACCGAATCGAGTAAGCCCTCATCCATATTAACATCAATAACGTTGGCCCCGCCTTCAACTTGATCGCGCGCTACGTTAACGGCCTCATCGTAGTCGTCGGACAAAATGAGACGAGAAAAACGTTTGGAGCCCGTGATATTCGTTCGTTCGCCAACCATTTGAAAATTAGAATCTTCATAAATCGTGAGCGGCTCCAACCCGGAAAACTGAGCCCGTTTGGGTAATGTTGGAATTTCACGTGGTTCGTATTTAGAAACACTTTTTACGATTTCTCGAAGGTGTTCGGGAGTCGTTCCGCAGCATCCACCCACGAAATTGAGCCACCCTTGTGCGGCAAAATCTTCTAATAAGCCCGCCATGTGCTCGGGCGAATCATCGTACTCCCCGAATTCATTAGGTAATCCGGCGTTTGGATAACAACCGACGCGCGTGTCCGCTAATCGGGATAATTCCTCAACGTGAGTTTTCATTTCCGTTGCGCCTAAGGCGCAATTAATCGAAACAGCGTAGGGTTTCATATGCTTGATCGAAATCCACCAAGCTTCCAATGTTTGCCCCGATAAAACACGGCCCGACGCATCCGTGATTGTGACCGAGATAATCACAGGGAGGCGAATCCCTTTCTCTTCAAACACATCTTCAATAGCTATCAACGCCGCTTTTTGATTCAAAGTATCAAATGCGGTTTCGGGTAAGAGCAAATCAACCCCACCATCAATAAGTGCCGAAACCTGTTCTTTATAGGCGTTATAAACCTCGTCGAAAGTTACGCTTCGAAAACCCGGATCGTTTACATCAGGCGATAGTGAAAGCGTCTTATTTAGGGGACCGATCGATCCAGCGACATATTTTTTAGTTTCAAACTCGTCAGCGACTTCACGCGCAAGTTTTGCTGATTCGAAATTGAATTCGTAGGCGAATTCTTCCAAGCCATATTCAGCTAAAGATACCGACGTTGCATTAAATGTATTGGTCTCGACAATATCTGCACCAGCGTCGAAGAACTCACGATGAATATCTTTGATAATTTTGGGCTGGGTAATCGAGAGAAGATCAGCGGCACCTTTGAGGTCAATGTTCCAATCTGAAAAACGTTCCCCGCGGTAATCTTTTTCTTCGAGTTTATATTCCTGAATCATTGTGCCCATAGCGCCGTCAATAATTAGGATTCTATTCTGACTCTCTTCAATTAAATTCGCGATATCTAACTCCTGGCCGCAACGATCGAGGTCTACCCGCGATCGGATCAAGAATCAATATCCTCGCGAAGACAAACACAAACGAGTTTGGCCAATGAAATCAACGACTCCAACCGTCTCTCGTCCTTCGAATATTAAAACGCAACGCTTTCCATCCTCAGCCGAAAAGGCTTCGACCCTTTAATTAATTGGAGCACAAAATGTTAAAAAAACTACACAACGATGAGTCCGGAGCCACTAGCACCGAATACATCATTATACTCATTTGTATCGCTTGCTTCATCATAGCAGCGGTTCAAATCTATGGAGAAACACTCGAAAACAAATTGGAGTGGGCTAATCAGCGCGTTCGTAAACACGTCAAAATGAATTAAGACAGAGACACTGATCCTCATGCGGACTTAAGCGCGTCACTTTCCATTTCTATTAACGCGCAACGATGACTCAAAGAGGTCGAAAAGGCGTTCGCAACTTAGATGAATCGTAGAAATTAAAATGAAAACGAAAATAGTCTCGCTTCCCTTACTCGCCATGCTACTCCTAACAAGCGCCAACGCCTTTGCAATCATGCACCATACCTCCTCCCCGGCAGAACCGCTTCCATTCAAACTCGTAATATTCGTCCTAATGAGCTTGATCATCGTAACCAATCGAGGCCGAATAGCAGCTTTGATTCTACCGACCCCATCTTCAACAACGCAAAACCATTGACTTTTGCGTACCTATGCCGCCTTTAGATGGATAGTCCTCTTCGTTCTCCAAGTACATTCACCAAAAATTTTACTATTTCTATTTCAAGTCTACCCTATTTGTATACTTCGGTTTGGTTGGACATTGGCCTTTAATTTTCAGTACCTACAGCTTGGCTCGCGTCATCGTGACGAACATACTCTGTATCGATTATTAAGAGCGAGCGGGTTAATGTTCACGGTTTTTGCAATCGGAACCTTCGGGTACTGGTACCTATCCGACGGCCACACGATTCTTGATTGCGCGTACATGACTGTAATCACCTTAACCACTGTCGGTTATTCGGAAGTCATTGCCGTTGACGGCAACCCGAAATTACAATTGTTTACTATTTTTCTCATTTCTTTTGGCATGGGAACAGTGCTCTATTTCGTCTCTTCCCTCATGACTTTTGTGGTGGAAGGGGAGATGCGAGACATGTTATGGAGTCGTAAAATGGAAAAGAATATTTCAAATCTCAAAGGACATTTCATTCTCGCAGGTTTTGGTAAGACCGGCGCACACGTTTTACCGCGGCTTCTCGAAGAAGGTAAACAAGTCGTTATTATAGAAACCGAAATACGATCAAACTTGGAAGATGTTGTGACCAATAACACGATGTACGTACTCGGGGACGCAACGGACGATGATATTCTGGAACGAGCGGGAATTCGCAACGCATGCGGAATCGTTTTCGCCCTCGGAAATGACAAAGACAACCTTTTTGCAACGATCACGGCGCGAGGTCTCAATCCAGAAATTCTAATCGTAGTCAAAGGAGAAGACCAATCATCAAGAAAAAAGTTCCTCATGGCTGGAGCTACAAAAATCGTTTTTCCAAACGAAATCGGCGCGGCAAAAATGGCACTCGAAGTGATGAAATGATAAATCGCAAAACCCTTTGACCATTTCTCACTCAGCCTTCACCATTCGCGTGGCTCAGGACTAGTACAACGGCAAATATAGGACTAAAAAATGGCAGAAGAAATACTCCTCGATTACCTCATCAACCAACCCAATATCGATATAGCGCGAGAAGAGACGGATTTAAAAGTGCTCATGAAAATCAACGCTTCAGATGCGATTCGGGATCCCTCAAAAACTACCCTAGCTACACGAACCAACATGGCGTTGGTGTTGGATGTTTCATCAAGCATGAAAAATCGAGAAATAAACGCTTTGGCCGCGGCCGCAAAAGACGCTGTTTCGAAGTTACGGCCTGGTGATTTCGTCAGTGTCATCGCCTTCCAATCTGTCGTATTCGAAGTTGTGGAATCAGTTGAAATTATCGATAAAAGCACCGTCGAAGAGATTCACAAGAAGATAAACGTCATCGACCAATTTCAAGGCGGTGGTACGGATTTGGAATACGCACTCACAAAAGCCGAACATCTTTTAGCGACAAACAGCGATGGTTTCGTTCGCAAAATAATTGCGTTCACCGATGGAAAAATAACCGGAATCGAAGATGATTGCTTAAAGCGGGCGTTTGAAATTTCAGAACGGGGTATCGGAATCGATGCTCTTGGATTCGGAAAGGAGTTTGACTACAAATTCATGCAAAGATTGGTTTCTTATTCAAACGGATTTACAACCTATGTCGAAAAGCCCGAAGATATCCAAGCCATTTTCCAAAATCGCGTCTCAGCTATAAAGAACGTCGTGGCGACCGACGTTACACTCGACCTACATTTCACACCTCAACTTCGCGCCAACCGCGGTTATCGATATAGTCCGGAAATCTCATACATGGGAAAAATGAAGCTTCCCGGAAATGAGCGCATGATTTCAATTCCGATCGGAACCCTTGAGAAGGATAAAGAATACGCATACCTTTTAACGTGTGTCGTCCCTACTCGCGAGACCGGGAAAGTACGTATTTTTAAAGCACAATTACATTATTCGATTCCCTCGCTGGGAATTGAAAATGCGTCGAGCACCCAATCTATAGTTGTTAATTATACCCACAAAGCGCAGTCCATTAACGAGATAAATGGAGAGGTTGAACGTGCTTTCGATGAGGTTGAGATCGGGCGTCTAATTGAAGAACTTGATGGATCGATGAACAAAAAAGACCACGCACATGTCGCAATGTTGTTCGACATATTATCAGAACGTCACCGAGAGCTTGGTGATGAGGATATGGCTGCACACTACTTGACGCTAAAATCCTCATACGCCTCCGCGGGTTCTATTTCGCAAGAAGAAATGAATTACACGCGTCACAAATCAACGCAGAAAAAAGAATCGGGAATTAAGCTAGTAGACGCGTCATCGCTCATTTGAAAGTCGCAGTCTAGGTTCGTATTTTTTAAAGAAATTGGCCCCCTATTTCAACGCGACTACAAAAGTAGGCAAGTGGGCGAAACTCTCACATAAGAAGTTCAAAAGAATGGGTGCCAATGCTCTTGCCATTGATAAAGATTTCGATGGCGTGTTCTCCGGGATAATATTTCCTCGTCGTTATTGGTTTTATCTTATGTTTTTTGGAAATCGTTAAGCTTTCGTTCTTCTTAACCTCTTTAACACACCATTTAAAAACTTTGGGCGACATTTTACCATTCGCTTTTTGATGGTGGATCGCATAATCGATCATCCATGATTGAGATTTATCACCACTTATCTCAAGTGTAAAATTTAGACTGCTCCCGAATTTTACAATATTAGACTCCAACGAAATTTTGACGGCCGAAAACTTTGGTGGACCAAAACCTAAAATTTTGAGTGCTTTTTTATCTCCTTGTTTCAAGAGATTTCTCAAAGCGTGCTTCACCAACTTTTGCATTTCCGGATTTGCGTTCCACCACTGACCACATCTTCGCGAAACAAATTCCGGGTGTTCTTTGGAAAAATCATTCATATGATTGGAGACCGAACGGCGGACATATTCAGAACTATCATCTTTAAGAATCTCGAGAATCTTAGAAGTATGGGTCGGATCTGCGATAAGTTCGGGAAGGGCGATTCCCCAAGGAAGACGAGGTCGACTACCTTCGGAAGCCAAACGTCTAACATGTTCGTTTGGATTCTTCGCCCACTTCAACATCCGTTTTAGAGTCTTCTTTCGTTCTGCCTTGATGTAGGGCCGGATAGCAAATTCGGCAGAAAAGAAAGGTGTTAAGGACTCCAAACCATCGAGTGAAGCCTCAAAATAGTCTAGACCGTAATCCTCTATAAATTGTAAATAAGGCCAATAAATGAAGCCTTCACTAACACCGCCTTCTATTTCTTGAACGCAGTTTGTGATGACAGAAAGCGCAGCCTCGTAATCATCAGGCAGCGTTTCCTTTAGTGACGCTGAAATTTGGCGCACGCGATCTTTGAGCTCTAGGTCGTTCAACGATTTTGAAGACAAGCGAACGAAGGTGCTTTTATCGAAATCGGGGTAGACTGCGTTAATGTCGTTTGCCAGATTCTTAATTGATGCTTTGTTAAATATGTTCTTGAAAGGTTCCATTACCGACACTCGCCTAAATGAGTGCCAACCTAATCGGTGGAGCACTTGTCGGCAATGTGATGAGACTGTTTTATCCTAATTAATTGTTCATTTGGATCTACTTTTTGAGTTTAGTCTATCTACACCCTTGAAAAGGATTCACGAAGGTTTAACATGATGCGAACCACTCTAGAGTTTGGATCTTATGAGATACATTCCTTTTTTCTTTCTTCTGTGTTCGTGTAATTTATTTTTCGGGAGCTCCGGTAGCGATAAACCAGATCCCGACGAGTCGGATATGGGTATGAACCAAAAAACTGACGTCACAAACGATGTTGAGGATTGTGAATGCGATTCAGACGCCATGACTCAAACATGTGAGAGTCTAAAGCTCGGTGGCGGTGAATTGAGATGCGACGATGATTGCGGATTTGACACGTCTAAGTGCGAAAAGGCTCCCGGGTGTGGTGACGGAAAATTAGATGTTAACGAAGAATGTGAAGAAGAGGAACTACGCGGGAAGACTTGTCAATCATTCACCTTCGACAGCGGTCTACTATATTGTGATCGAAACAGATGCCGCTACGACCTCCTAGAATGTTACACCTGCGGTGACACCATTGTAGATGATGTAGAGGACTGTGACGGGACGAACTTTCGTGACGACGCCGATTGTAGAACGTACGGTTATGATGGTGGGACGCTCTTGTGTGCCGAGGGATGTTTGGATGTAGACTTCTCACAATGTTTTAAATGCAACGACGGAGTCAGACATGTGGAGGAACAATGTGATGGGGACGACTTAAACGATATAACATGTCAAACGCTCGATTTTTCAGCAGGAGACGTTTCATGTTCAACCGAATGCAAAATCATAACGACGGCTTGCGTCCCTTGACGACCACCGAAACCCTTGAAAACTACTCGCGAACGATCTAGGATGGTCGACCAGCTTAACGATTCCGGAGTATAATGAGATATCTCCCTCTCTTCATTTTATTCGTTTCATGCAACCTGATAACTCCCGGGAGCGCAAATAAAAACAACAATGACGGCTCCAACCCGAATCCTGAATGTAAATGTGATCCAGAAAATATAACCCAAACTTGTGAATCTATTGGCCTCGGAGAGGGTACCCTTAAATGTGACGGAGCATGCGAATTTGATACGTCCGAGTGCACCGCGGCTCCAGGTTGTGGCGATGGCGTCTTAAGCCCGACCGAAGAATGTGAGGGATTCGAACTTCGACTAAAAACGTGTGCGGATTGGGGTTTTCAAGCCGGAACAATCAGCTGTGACCCTAAAAAATGTACCGTGGATAAAAGCAAATGCGTCGTCTGCGGCGACGGTATTATCCAGACTTCAGCAGAGGATTGCGACGGAGATTCACTCAACGGACAAACCTGCGCAAATATTGGTGGTTTTGACGGAGGCCAACTCTCCTGTGACAACTTGTGCTACTTAAACATTGACGACTGCTATTATTGCGGTGATTGGGAGAAAAACGACACCGAAGAATGCGACGAAGATGATCTCGGCGACCAGGACTGCAAGAGCTTGGGTTACGCTGGTGGCTCGACGGCTTGCACCTTTGACTGCACGCTTGAAAGGGAAAACTGCTACACCTTTACTAAAGTAAGTGCTGGTGGACGCCATACATGCGCTATTACGAGTGCAGGCGAAATCCAATGTTGGGGAGATAACAACAAAAACCAACTTGATGCGCCAACTGGGAGCCAATTCGCCGAAATCTCATCCGGACAGAACCATAGCTGCGCTATCGATAAAGCCGGACTGGTGCGTTGTTGGGGAGATCCGGGATCCGGCAAAATTAGCGTTCCTACCGAAGTAAAGTCTTCTGACATAAAAAAGGTTAGCGCAGGCGGAAACCATACTTGTGCCCTTTCAAAAACGGGAGCGATCACATGTTGGGGCGATAACAGCGCCGGACAACTCATGGTACCTTCAGGATTCTTCTCAGCTATCTCCACTGGCTTGGAACACACCTGCGCCATCGGCATGCAAAATACCATTCAATGCTGGGGAACCGCGAGCGGCTCAGTCACCAACCATCCGACAGAGAGCATGTTTTACGGTATCGATAGTACCGACCAGCGTACTTGTGCTCTCAAAAACTCTAGAATCTCATGCTGGGGTTTGTTAATGACAGGAATTCATCCCCCGACCGAAAAGTATTCTGAAGTCACAACCGGAAGCAATCACTCCTGCGCGCTATCGATGGATGGCAAAAAGATTGATTGTTGGGGCGATTCTGCGAATAAGAAATTGAATGCTCCAGACGGAGAGTTTCTATCCATTTCGGCCGGGCACGAACACACGTGTGCACTCAACAAGCAAGGATTAATCCTTTGCTGGGGTTACAACACTTACGGCCAAATTAACGTTCCCTGATCAGATAAAAAATGCACAAACTAAACGTTTTAACCTTTTTCGTATTTCTTATATCCTGCGATGTACCTGTTGGTAATTCGGGTAAGATCAAAACCAAACCAACTGTGAAAGTGGGACAGAATGAAGTCGACAATGACGAGCCGACGGGGAAAATACCCATTCCGAACGAACTCCGTATTGAAACCCAAAACGCTTTAGAGTTAGATCAAGATTCAGCCACGGCACTCGCGAAAGAATTAGCCGAAGAAATAAGCCGATAGTTTGATGCAAGTTAGAACTCTCATCCCCAAATATGACGGCCTACTTATCGACGCATATGGCGTCTTAGTACACGACAAAGGTTGTTACGATGGCGCACAAGAAATCATAAACTTTCTTACTACCACCAAGATTGAATATCTAATCGTAACCAATGACGCATCGCGTTCGATTCCATCGCTCTACAAACGTTTTCAAAATCTTGGTTTAGACATCCCTGAAGATCGCATCACGTCATCGGGTTCAATGTTAACTCCTGTCTTCAAACGAAGAAAACTTCGCAACAAAAATACTATCGTTTTGGGTACCCAGGATTCGATCGAAATGGCTAAAACCGCGGGGGCTAAGATTGTCTCACCCGAATCTAGTTTGCCCCTTGAAGTGGTTGTCGTCGGAGATGAAAAGGAATTCCCCCTCCTAGATTTTTGTGAGCTTACATTGTCAAAAATCATCGATGCATATGATGAGGGTCGAAATGTTGAGCTTGTCGTTCCGAACGCGGATGTCATCTATCCCAAAAAAAACGGATTCGGATTCGCGGCCGGCGCGATTGCGAATATGATCGAATCTGGTCTTCAGGTCGCACGGCCCAAATGCAATTGGAGGTTTATTAGTCTAGGAAAGCCCGAGCCTTTTCTGTTCGAAAACGCAGTTAAACTACTAAAAAGTAAAAACCTTCTGATGGTCGGTGACCAATTGCTAACCGATATTTTGGGCGCAAATAATAGTGGCTTACAATCGCTTCTGGTTTGTAGCGGGATAGCTAAATATGATTCTGAGCACGCGATTCAACCCACCTATGTTTGTGATTCTTTTTCGCCGGACCAAAAGGTTCATGTCGTCGCCTAGTCTAACCATCTTGATGCTCATCATTCTTCGTTGATTTAGGAAACGATTCTTTATATCATTGTCCATCTTTAACCCGGTAAAAATATGAAATGTCCAAATGATAATAGCGAACTCGTCAAAGAGAAATATGAAGGCGAAGTTGAAATCGACAAGTGCGAAAAATGCGGCGGTATTTGGCTCGACGCCGGAGAGCTTGAAGCCATCCAAGAACTAAAGGTAAACGATTATCGCGAAGATTTAAAAGAGATGTCCGACCATATTAACGAGGCAACCGCACTGGCCAAAGCGAAGGATACCGATCTTATCGATTGCCCTATTTGTGGAATCGAGATGGAACGAAGCGAGTACGGATATTGTTCACAAATTCTAATCGATAGCTGTACTAAAGGTCATGGTGTTTGGCTTGACCGCCACGAACTTATGGCTCTTGAAATTTTTTACGAGCAAAGCCGAATCGAAGCTGGAAAAATGAGACTGGGGTTCATTGGGAGTCTTCTCGATTTTCTCCGCAAGTAGGACGCTAGAAAAATTAGTGATAGTCATAGACCCTCATAGTTTCGGTTCATTAAATTTACAAATTTTTTCAGGAACTCCATACAAATAGAAATTCTGATGGAGACCGTTCTTACACGAAAGGAATTTCGATATCACTTTCGGCTACCAACCAAGTCGGGATAGGCAGATTTTTGGATTTTCTAAATTCGGGATTCCAAAGTTGACTTTGGTATCGGCTACCATGATCACACAAAATAGTAACGATCGTATGACCGGATCCTTTCTCTTTTGCCCAACGTATCGCGCCCGCGATATTAACCCCAGACGAACCTCCTAACATTAGACCTTCGTTTTCCGCTAGCTTGTCGATAATATCTACGGCTTCTCGATCCGGAATTCTATATGACGTGTCGATCGGCGCACCCGCTATATTTCCGGTGATTCGCCCCTGCCCGATTCCCTGTGTTATGCTTCCACCAACATCGTCATTCTCCAGTTCGCCACGTGTAAAATAGGCATGCATTTTGGCCCCGTGTGGATCTGCTAAAACGATTTGAATGTTTTCGTTCTTTTCCTTCAGTCCAATTCCGCAACCCGCTATCGTTCCACCAGTTCCAATCGACGCAACGAAGGCATCGACCTTACCTTTGGTCTGATCCCATATCTCTTGGGATGTCCCGACGATATGTGCTTTTCGGTTTGCAAGATTATCCCATTGGTTCGCATAAAACGCGCCCAATTTCTTCGCTAAGCGTGTGGCGACATGAACATAATTATTTGGATTCGCAAAAGGGACCGCCGGAACCTGAATAAGTTCCGCGCCGAAAAGGCGAAGCATATCTTTCTTTTCTTCACTCTGGCTCGAAGGAATAACAATAACGACTCGGTAGCCACGTGCTTTACCGACCATCGCCAAACCAATTCCTGTATTTCCCGCGGGTCCTTCGACGATAACGCCCCCCGGTTTTAGCTCCCCTCTTTCTTCCGCATCCAAAATTAAATATTTCGCAGCTCGATCTTTGACCGACATTCCTGGATTGAGCCATTCCGCCTTTCCTAAAATCTCGCATTCAGTTTCTTCTGACGGCCCCTTTAATCGAATAAGAGGTGTATTTCCAATCGCTTCAACTACGTCCATTTTTACGTTCATGAGTAACCTTGCCTACGTTTGTGTTCCGTTCACACGATAAAAAACTTTTTTTCCCGGCTCTACGCTTTTCGTAATCCACACATTCCCGCCAATCGTTGCTCCCTCGCCGATAACGGTATCGCCGCCCAAAATCGTGGTGCCTGCGTAGACAGTAACGTGGTCTTCAAGCGTAGGATGTCGTTGCACAACATCCCCTCGTTTTCGGGAAACGTCTCCACGAATCGATAAGGCTCCCAAAGTTACCCCTTGATACAACTTCACATCGTTTCCGATCACGCAGGTCGATCCAATGACGGTACTGGTTCCGTGATCGATAAAAAACCGATCTCCGATCTTCGCGCCGGGATGAATATCGATTCCTGTTTTTCCGTGAGCATATTCGGTAAGAATACGAGGTAACATCGGGACACCCAAATGGTATAGAACATGGGCGACACGGTAAGCAGTAATTGCGATGATACCCGGGTAAGAAAACACGACCTCTTCAACGCTTTCTGCGGCCGGGTCATTTCTAAATGCCGCGACAATATCATCGTTTAATTTGGAACGAATTTCAGGAAGTTGGGATAGCAATTGTAGAGCTACAACATTACATCGAGGTTTCGATTTGTCGTCTAAATGTGAATTTTTCCAATTATTAGCACGATGAATTTGTTCGCTCAAAATTTCAGTTGCCGGAACCATGTGTTCGGCTAAAGATTCTCTTAGCTTATTCGCGCTTAAGTGGCCTGTCGTGAAATATCCAAGAAAAAGAAGATGTTGAATATGACCAAATGCCTCAATAATAGCTCTTCTATTCGGAAGCGCATAAGTTTCCAAATTATTGATTTCTTCCGGTCCGGAATAACTTTGAACCAATTTATCGAGAACGTCCTCAACGGCTTTTTTATTGTCTGACATTTTAACCACTTTCTTTGACTAGAAACGAGTCAATATTGTGGAAGAGCGAGCAAAATAAAGCAAAGAGAAATCTATATTATGAATATCGTCGTTGTTCGAATTAGTTAATTAATAGTGCCAAGGATAATCGGAAAAATCCTGATTTCTTTTTTCTAAGAATGCATTCCGACCTTCGGTCGCTTCATCATTTCCATACGCCAGCCGTGTAGCCTCACCGGCAAAGAGCTGTTGCCCCACCAAACCGTCATCAATCATATTAAACGCGTATTTTAACATGCGGATCGCCGTTGGACTCTTCATACACTCGATAGCCCATTCAAGAGCAACTTTTTCTAAATCTTCGTGCTTAACGACCTCGTTAACCATCCCCATATCGAAGGCATCTTTCGCCGAGTAGTTTCGACCCAAAAAGAAAATCTCGCGCGCTCTTTTTTGGCCTACTTGTCGCGCCAAATACGCAGAACCAAAGCCACCATCAAAACTCGCAACGTCGGCGTCGGTCTGTTTAAAAACCGCATGCTCTTCGCTGGCGATCGTCATGTCGCAAACGACATGCAAGCTATGACCGCCGCCAACCGCCCAACCGGGGACGACAGCGATAACAACTTTGGGCATAAATCGGATAAGGCGTTGTACCTCAAGAATATGAAGGCGCCCTAGTTTTGCCGGATCTACGTCGCCTTCAACATTTTCATACTTGTAACCATCTTTACCTCTTATGCGCTGGTCGCCACCACTACAAAACGCCCAACCACCATCTTTTGCAGATGGTCCGTTTCCTGTGAGAAGTACCACACCAACATCAGACCACATTCTCGCGTGATTGAGGGCGGTATAGAGTTCATCAACAGTGGCCGGTCGAAATGCGTTTCTGCATTCAGGCCGATTAAACGCGATTCGCACGACGCCGGCATTATTTGCGCGATGGTATGTGATGTCTTGAAAATCGAATCCTTTAACATCGTGCCAATCTTCAGCGATAAAAATATCAGAGACCATTTTTTATTCCTGTGTTACTCGTCCAAGGATGGACAATAAATAGCGTTAACTTCACCGGTAAAAGTGAAGTAGGAAACGATTGAATCTACCGTTCCGTCATTATCGTTATCAATCTCGTGCCGATTTTCTCCAGTTAGTTTCATTTTTAAGTTATCTCCAACATTCGAAAAAGTAATCTCATCTACAGTCATGAACACTGGATGGGTCGGTCCATTGGATTCGAAATAGGGTTTAAAATCTAAAAGAACACCGGTCAAATTATCCCCAACGGTAGAAGCGACAATCAACGTAGCTTCCGGTGTTGGATCACCCAACTCGGGACACGAGCCGGTACCTTCGATCATTGCTTCTAATCGAAGACTGTTATCGGCATTCTTACCGTAATAAAAATCAGTAAAGGGAATTTCCAGGTCATCCAGAGTTCGTGTCAACCTTAGAGTTTTAGATTCCATGATATCCGGAACGAGGCCGTTGTTCACGTCCACGCTAAGGTCTGGACTTGAGTCGGTGCCAGAATCGAGGATACCGCTATCTTCTATGGCATCGGTATCAGACGGACCTACATCTGGAGAGGACATATCTTTTTCAAAACCATCAATCCCCGCATCTGCGTTTGATGCGGTATCTGAATCGCAAGAATAA
Organism: uncultured bacterium; assembly: GCA_937981985.1. Taxonomy (GTDB): domain Bacteria; phylum Myxococcota_A; class Bradymonadia; order Bradymonadales; family Bradymonadaceae; genus CALJNB01. The sequence goes on along the minus strand of CALJNB010000053.1, from coordinate 11,703 downwards.
AAAAACATGCTTAACATTAGCGAAACTACAAAAGACTTATGCATTACGAACCTTTCCATGCGGAGTACCTTCAACAAATCCGGCTCGTGTTTGAACACCGACCACCGCATTTTCCTGGAATTCAGGAATACTCGTCGCGCCAACATAGGTAAACGAGGATTGAACGCCAGTATAAATTTCAACTAAAATATCAGCTACGCTCTCCCGTCCGGGTGCCAAATAAATTTTCGAGTTTGAAATCCCTTCCCGAAATACTTCTTTTTGAGCTTGTTGGAATGGGTTCAAAGCCGACACACGGTCTCGTACCGCGCGCGCACTAGCCATCCCATAATTTTCCTTGAACCAAAACCCGTTTGCATCCTGCTTTAGCTCACCCGGCGATTCGTAGGTTCCACACAGCATCGTACCCACCATCACCCGACTTGCTCCGGCGGCGAGATAAAGTGCAACATCACGCGGATGCTTGACCCCGCCGTCGCCCCAAACATGTTTACCAAGTTTCTGTGCTGCATCAGCGCAGGCTTTCACTGCCGAGAAGGTGGGACGCCCCACCCCTGTTTGCATACGTGTTGTGCACATCGCGCCCGGTCCAACGTTAACTTTCACTACGTCGGCGCCGGCAGAAATAAGTGCATTTGTGCCTTCGGCGGTACAAACATTTCCTGCAATGATCGGGATTTTGGGGCACGCTTTTCGGGTCGACTCGATGGCTTCCAACATACGACGCTGATGTCCATGAGCGGTATCCAAAACGATCGCATCCACACCCAGGTCTACAAGATATCGTGCTTGAGTCGAAGCATTCGAAGAAATACCCACAGCCGCTGCAACCATTAATCTACCTTGCGCATCGACTGCGGGTTTAAATAGCATACGGCGCACGCAATCATCTTTAGTCGTGATCCCAACCAACACCCCACTTTCATCCACTACCGGAGACACTTTGACTCGCGCCTCATGCATTCTTAGAAACGAATCCTCCGGCGACATCGAAATATCACTTACCACGAGATCTGAGGACATCACGTCTTTTGCTGCCGAATACTGATCGCGTTCACGTAAATCCGCCAGCGTCACCACACCTACCGGCGTACTCTTCTCGTCAACGACCACGACTGCACCATGGTTTCTTTTTCGTATGATGCCCTGCACATCTCGCAAAGTCGAATTAGGAGAAACAGTAAGCGCGGTATCAAAAAGAGGTGAAGCGGACTTGATATAGGAAACGATCCGCTCCAACGTGTCGTTGGACATGTCCTGAGGTAGGACCCCCAAACCTCCATTACGAGCCATCGTTTCGGCTAATCTTTTTCCCGTTACCGCGTTCATATTTGCCGAGACCACGGGGTGACAACCTCCGGGAAAGTCGACGGCGGATAGGTCCACAGAACTCCGAGAAATACCCTGAAAATACGACGGAAGAATAAAAACATCATCAAGCGAGAGTTCAACCGCATTATCACGATCTGGATGAAGAAATTTCATGGGTGGCCTGTTCTATAAGTTTGGGTAATCGCGAGCAATTTACCAAACCTAAATAGCTATGTCTGCCTGCAATCGGGTTTCTAGAAAGATAATTGAATACCCATTTTTCAGAGCCCTTTTTAACTCCCTCTCCGCAAGCAGATTTGGATCAACTGCATAGACTTGGTTTAATCTTAGGAATATCATCTGCGTCATAATCAAAACCAAAGGGAAAACGATGACAAAAAAAGAAGGTGAGATGGACTCGATTTTTAATGACGGGCCCGAAGAATTTCTTCAAAAACAACTGCGTAACTATATCGAACACGTAAATCCTGAACTTAAAAATAAAGCTCCCACAGAAAAGACAGAAGATCACTCGGTCGATGAATCAAGTGAGACCCTGAGTCAACAAAGCGAAGAAGATGAGGATGACTAAGCGTTCCAAGGCGCGGATGCATGGAAAAAGGAGGCAATTAAATACTGTCGCGAAGTTCGTTGGGGTTCGATTGATGATTTCGAAGCTGTTTGGGGAGTCAAAGCGCCTCCTGAGTATTTAGCCTTTCAAAACGCAATTGAAGGAGCCGATCCTTGGTCAACCTTTAACGAACTTCGCTTAAGCGAAGGCGCAATTATCAATCCTCCCGAAGACAAAAACCTTTTTGAAATGATTGTCCTTTTAGACCAGCTTGCCTACCTAGGAACCAATCTGGCCGAGGTTTTTTCGGGCGTCATTTCGTTGGGGTCTCTTGGAAACGGAGATACCTATCACTATGAAATTTTTGATACTGAACTGCAAGATGGAAGCAAAATAGATCGGTGCGTTCTTTCTTGGGATCACGAAACCCACGAATTTGATGAGGATGTATTTGCCGACTCGATCTCTTCTTTGACCTATCTATGCTCTTTAACCAATGCCGTTGACGAAGAGCTTGTGTCCGAAGATGTCGCTTTGCAAGGGTTTGAATCTTTGAGGGAGCGAGTTTGCCCAACTTGGCACTTTTCAATAGAAGAATTCGAACCTTTAGAGGCCGAATTCAATAATCCAAGATATTATTTTTGGCGTAGCGCATGGATTCAATACTTTCTCCGCAATAATGGAATTGTGGATGTCGAAGACCTAGAAGATGTGTTCGTAGCCAACCTCAATGCCCCGTTAACCCCTGAAGTGTATGCCCTTCGAATAGAAGCAATGAAAACATACACATCGACGGCCGTTTATTCGATGTGGAAAGCATTTATGTTCGACGAACCTGAATTAGAAGAAATTCTAACGGTCTGTTCGGAACACAAGGGACGCGTTGTCAGAGATTGTGAAAAACTGATACGCGAATTTCAGAACGGTCGAGAACAACTGGGTCGAATCTCCAATATACGGCAGACGATATTTGGGAGTTCGGTGTTTATAGCAAAACATCGATCAAAATGGGCAAGTGGACTTACTACACTTCAGAAGGCGAAATTCTCCGAGAAGAAGAACACTAGCGCCAGAGTCGAATACGGCATCGATTAAAGTTGAAGACAATGACTCGATATTGCGATTCGATTATGTTCAGGATCGCGAAAATAGGTAGAAAATTCAGTCCTGGACTCAACGGTCCCTCCCTCATCGACGACTCTTTTTTCGATCGCTTGACGTTCAAGTTCACTCACCTCAAAAGCCAGTAAAAAAATGCCTTGTCGCATTTGTTTATCCCAAATCTGGGCTAAGCCTGAGACACGTTCAACCATTAGAACACCAGGATCGAGCTCCAACCATACTGACCTCAATCCGTCCTCGTCTGTCTGGCGCGACCGCTCCTGCAAAGAAAAAGCTATCGAATAGAAGTTCGAAATGAGATCGACGTCGATTGCGCCTAAAGCAAGATGATGAAGATGCATGATGACCGTGTTAAAAAGTGAACTTATTGTGTACAACGATAATCCATTTTTTCAAAGTCGATGGAGAATTACTCATGTCTGATTCCAATAAGTTCAGTATACAAAAATTCGAAGCCGTCGAACTTCATTATATGTTTCGTCTTGAATACAATGGGAAAGTAAAATCTTGGGCCGTACCGAAAGGCCCATCTACGGACCCCAGAATAAAAAGGCTCGCAATTCCGATCGAATCTAATGTGCCGACTGATTTCGAGGGCGTATCCAATCACGGCGAAAAAGGAAAAGTTATAGTATGGGATTCTGGCTCGTTTAACGTCTTCTCACTGGATAACAAAATACTATCCGTAAAAGATGGGTTGGAGAGAGGACATTTAAGTATTAGATTAGAAGGCCAGAAGTTGCAGGGAGGTTTTTCTTTTTTACGTATCGACGAGGGCGATAACGAACGTTGGTATATGATGAAAATGTTTGATGCCAAAGCGACATCGACGAGAAATCCTGTTATCACCGAACCGCTTTCTGTCGTATCAGGAAAATCTGTTGAAGAAATCGACTAAATTAGACCAAATTTACTCTTCCGGCGCTTATCTCCCACGGGGACCGCGCTTCGGCGATATTTTTAAAATCGACATCGTCGACATCGACGAAAAAGGAAAGGGCTTAGGCTATTTGGAGGTCACGGTTGGTCCACAAAAAGAGGAACGCAAATATACCTTTGCAGTCCGTAGTGGGGTTCCCGGCGACGTTGTCGAGATTCTGGTAACCAATTCCAATCGAAAAAAACGCGAAGCTCGTATTCATCAACTAATAAAGGCGAGCCCGATGAGAATTCGCCCCGAATGCAGCCATGCCGATCCTTTTGCCGAACGTAGTTGCGGCGGCTGTTCGCTTCAGTCAATCGACTACGATAATCAGCGTGTTCTGAAAGAAAACTTCTTGAAAAAAATGTTCAAGAATCGAAATCTTGATCCATCCACGATTCAAACGATGCAGGGAATGGCCTCCCCCCGATATTTTCGCAACAAGATGGAAATCAATTTCGGCGAGTCGAAGGAATTCGAGATTGGTCTTGGAATGCATCCTCCAGGATATCACTACGAAGTGATTGACCACGAAACCTGTTTAATTGGCCCCAAACCGATGATCGAATTCATCGAAAAAGTAAGAGCTTGGGCAATCGCTTCAAACCTAGAAGTGGCGAAAAGAGAAGAAGGTACACTTCAAGCGGTCGGGCTTCGAGTTGGCTTCGAATCCATCGCTATCGAACTTATCGTTTCTCACGAACTTGAAACTGAACAAGTAGAAACATTTACTAAACTGGTCAATTCACTTTTCGAAAATCCTGCGCTGGCGATTACGATTTTGAGAGCAAAGCGTGGAACCCCTACTTTACGAAAATCGACACATATATGCGGACCAACGACCTGGCGAGAAACCATTGTGGTGCGAGGTAAGTCCTATGATTTCGAGGTGACACCAGGCGCCTTTTTTCAGACCAATTCGATCCAAACCGGGGTTTTGTACGAGAATATTCTCGACGCTTTAGACGGTCTTGCAGAAGATGCTCCGACGTCAACTATCTGGGATCTCTATTGCGGTACCGGAACAATATCTTGCGTACTTGGCAGTTATTTTCAAAACGTAATAGGGATCGATATTGTGGAGGCGTCAATTGCCGATGCGGCTAAAAACGCGGAGACGAACCACGTCACCGGTTGTGAGTTTCTCTGCGCAGATGCGCATGAAATCTTCCAAAAAGAAAACGTGCCAGATATTATTGTAGTAGATCCACCACGGGCAGGATTGAGCCCCAAAGTAATTTCGCTAATATGCAGTTCAACGATAACGGGAATCATTTACGTTTCGTGCAACCCTAAAACCCTGGTTCGTGATTTACAATTATTTCAAGATGAGCAATTCGTAATCGAAAACGTTCAACCCGTTGATATGTTTCCACATACATTTCACATGGAAAATGTTGTCCGATTACGCCGGCCAAAACCTGTCCAAAAAGATGAACCGATTGGAGCGGCGAGATTCATCTAAGTCACTTAACTTAGGTCTAACTTCATTGAAATATCGCAGGCTCTCACCGAGTGAGTAAGAGCACCCGAAGAGATGATATCCAAACCTATATTCTTCAATTCTGGCAGACGTTCGATGGTAATATTCCCACTCGCTTCGATTATGATTCGATCTGAGAAATCTCTGATATGTTCGATAGCTTTTTTCATTTCCGCAGTGGTCATATTATCCAACATGATGATGTCGGCGCCAGCTTCAAGAGCGGGATCAAGCTGCGACCAGCGATCAACCTCCACCTCGATTTTCAAAGTGTGAGGCGCCGAGTTTCGTGCTTTTTCGACGGCCTTCTTTACCGATCCGGCAGCGAAAATATGATTATCTTTCACCATGACCCCGCCAGAAAGACTAAAACGATGGTTACCACCGCCCCCTGTACGAACTGCATACTTATCGAGTTCTCGCCAGCCTGGTAGCGTTTTCCGAGTATCGACTATTTTAGTCTTAGAGCCTTGTAAGAGAACAGCAAATCGATTCGTCTGTGTGGACACCCCCGTCATACGCTGCATAAAATTAAGCGCAACCCGTTCACCTCTAAGGAGGGAGAGAGCCGGCCCTGTTGCGCGTCCAAAAACGGTTCCTGATTTAACTTTCGCGCCGTCGGAAACGTCAAATTGCCAACGAATTTTTGGATCCACACGATCAAAAACCGCTTGAACTAAATCAACACCGCAGACTACTAGGTCTTCTTTCGCTAATAATTGCGCGGTTTTGTCTACTTCGGAAAAAAAAGCAACCGAAGTTACATCAAAACCAATATCGTCTTCATCGAGTGCTAAATCAATAAGCCTTCGAATGTGGGGACTAATGTACATTTCTCACCTACTTTTTAACTAACTAAACTGACTGGAGGAGTTGGGTCTTCTTCATATTTTTCCCGATAGTTATAGTAGGAATATAAATAAGAACCGGCAGACGCGGTAATATCATTGAGAACGCAACCGAGAAACGGAGCACCAAGTCCCTCGAGTTGATTGATGGATCGATGTAGTAAATCGCGTCGGGTCTTTCCGAATTTAAGAATCAAAAGAACAGCATCAGCTGTTGTACTCAGAACTAACGCATCCGATACTGCACCAAGCGGAGGTGAATCGAAAATAATCCGATCAAACTGTCCTTTCAATCCATCCATCATTTCTCGAAATCGAGGAGTGTGAAGTAACTCCGACGGATTCGGCGGAATCGTCCCGCACGAAATCATGGACAAATTTTCAATATTAGTAGGTCGAATAACGTCTTCAGATTCGTGTGTTTTTAATAGAACATCAGCGAGTCCTTTTTGATTTTCGATCTTAAGCGCTTTATGAAGACGGGGACGGCGCATATCGCCATCAATGATTAAAGTCCTCAAACCGGATTGCGCCATCGCTATCCCCATGTTGGTGGAGATAAGTGTTTTACCTTCGCCCGGACCGGGGCTAGTAACCAAAATATATTGCGGAGGATTATCCGCAGACATGAACATAAGATTGGTACGGAGCGTTCGGACACCCTCGGCAAAGGAACTCTTAGGCGCAATATGAACCATCGTATCGATGGAACCGAACTGTTCCATGATTGAAGGGTCGACTTTAGGCAAATGTCCAAGAATGGGTTTCGTGGTGAGTCTTTCGACGTCACTCTCAAGCTTCACGGTGTTATCTAAACCGTCGATGATGAGAACGATCGAGGTCCCCAGAAAGAGCCCTAGAAAGATCCCCAACAACAACTTCAATAGCAGTCCGGGATTGACCGGTTGCCTTGGCTTCTCGGCACGTTGGAGAATATCAATCGTACTACTTTGGTTGGTATCCTCGTAATTCGAGTTGATATTGAGCTCTTTGGCGCGGCTAAGCACCAATTTATAAAACTCGTTTGTAGATTGAACGCGATCTTTAATCTCGAAATAAGATTTGCCGAGCTGATCCAAGTTCTCAACCTCTTGCTTGAGTTCGTTGAGTCTCCCACGTTTCGCGGCTCGTTCTCGCTTTAATTTCCCAACGCGATTTCTAATTCCAGAACGAATACGATTAATTTCGTCCTTAATATTTTTTCTGACAATATTGAGCTGATTTTGTATACCCTTAACTTTTTCGTAACTCGGGCCGTAGATACTTTCCAACTCAGCTAAATTCTGTTCAAGGACGTCTTCTCGCTGAATTGCCACACTAAGATTTGCGCTATTAACCATCTGCACGATAGTTTTGGGATCCTCGTTTTTTTTAAACATTTCGTTGATCTGATTCAGCAAAGATTGTTCAGCATCAAGTCGGTCTTCAACGTCGTTAATCTGACGGGTAGTCGATTCTATATTTGCCGTGGTTAGCTCCTGTTGCTTGCCGTAAGGCATTGTTAAAATTTTATTCGCACGCTCAAAGTCGCGCAATGCGGTTTGGGCCTTATCAAGATCGGCGCGGGTCGATTGTACCTCGGAATTAAAATAGTTGGACATCTTGCTTAATCCACCTGATTGCAAATTGCGCATGTAGGCGACATAGGCAGTCGAAATTCCGTTGGCCAATTGGGCAGAAAGACTTGCGTCTTTGGATGTTACTTTAACGAGTGCAACGCGACTCCCAGGCTGAATACTAATTTCGGCCATCGATAAAACTTTGTTGATTGCCATACGGGCATTATCTTCTTCGTTATCCGTTAGAGGAATTGAGTTTGAAAAGGTTTTTAGATCCATCAACCCTTCACTTTCGATAACTTTTTTCACAAACCAACGTGCTTTGAACACCTCTTTCTGCGTGGCCCAAAACTGATCGAATTGCCACCGACCACCGGGATCAACGAACTGAAGTCGATCGAGTTTTTTGCCAAACGCGTTAGGATTCGATTCTCGGAAAATAATCTTAGTTGTCGCCTCAAAAACCGCGGGTTGTCGTTTCGTGTAGAAATATGCAATTGAGGATGTGAGAACCGTAGCGATTAAAAAGACCCACCAATAACGTTTAAAAAGCGCGAAATATCTTGAGATATGATGCCTGATCGCGTCGCGATCGCTCTTCGTTCCCAGTTTTGTTTCGTTTTCTCCCAACGATTCCATCATCATTCCAAAAAAAAGGTTTAAAAATACTCAGCCGTAGCCTAGTTACCCTTATCATCTAAATCAATTTTGGACACGATTAATTACTGGAAACTGACTCTCCAAGCTCAATGAGCATCTTGACCCTGCGAACTTCGTCACGAAGCTGGGCGGCTTGTTCAAACCTCAACTCTTTGGCTGCAGCCTTCATCATTCTTTCCAACGTTTCGATCGTCTGGACCAATTCTTCCTGAGATTCGCCTACCAAGGCGGGAACGCGGAATTTTTCGCCCTCCTCCTCCTCATCATCGAGGCTAGAAATCCGTTTTTTTATGGTGGTCGGTACGATCCCATTTTCGATATTATATGCACGCTGAACGGCACGACGGCGATCCGTCTCACGCATCGCAGCATCAATGCTTTTTGTGATTTTATCAGCATATAAGATCACCTTTCCATTCGCGTTTCGGGCAGCTCGTCCGATGGTCTGGATTAGACTTCGTTCGCTACGTAAAAAGCCTTCTTTATCTGCATCCAGAATCGCAACTAAACTCACCTCCGGGATATCCAAACCCTCTCTTAAAAGATTGATTCCTATGAGGACATCAAATACCCCTAAACGAAGATCGCGAATAATCGCCATGCGTTCGATAGTTTTGATCTCGCTGTGCAGATAGCGAACTTTAATGCCAAGATCTTGGAGGTATTCAGTTAAATCTTCAGACATTCTTTTAGTCAGCGTAGTCACGAGCACCCGTTCTGATTCTTCGACGCGCGTTTTTATTTCGCCAAATACATCATCCACTTGATTTGACGCCGGGCGTACTTCGATCTCCGGATCAATCAGTCCCGTTGGGCGAATGATCTGTTCGATGACTACTCCCTCGCATTTTTCTATTTCCCAATCACCAGGAGTGGCCGAAACGAAAATCGCCTGACCAATTCGTTCCTCCCATTCCTCAAATTTCAAAGGCCGGTTATCCATCGCACTTGGTAAACGAAAACCATGATCGACAAGATTGCTTTTTCGAGCTCTATCACCTCGAAACATTCCGCCAATTTGTGGAATCGTGACATGAGACTCATCTATGATGGTGACGAAATTATCCGGAAAATAATCTATCAAACAGGGCGGAGCTTCACCGGGTGAGCGCCCTGTAAGATGTCGTGAATAATTTTCGATACCATTACAATAACCCATCGTGATCATCATCTCGAGATCGAATTGGGTCCGCTGTTCCAACCGTTGAGCTTCTAAAAGTTTGTCGCTTCGACGGAAAAATTCTATATGATCAATCAGCTCTTCCTTTATTCCTTCAATAGCGGCTTTACGCTTTTCGGGCAAAACCGCGTAATGGGTATTTGGATAAATTGCGATTTTGGAAAGTTCGCGAAGACGCTTCCCACGAAGCGGGTCGATTTCGTAAATCGCCTCAACATCATCTCCGAAAAACTCAACTCGAATCGCTTTCTCTTCTTCGTAGGCAGGGAAGATCTCGACAACATCTCCGCGCACGCGAAAAGTTCCTCGATAGAAATCATTATTCTTTCGTTCGTATTGAATCTCCACCAGACGCGCCAAAAACTTATCGCGATCCATCTCCATACCAGTCTGCACGAACGCACACATATCTGTGTAGGCGTCGCTTGAGCCAAGACCATAAATGCAGGAAACAGAAGCAATAATGATAACGTCATTTCTCTCGAACAAGCTTCGAGTGGCCGAGTGGCGCATGCGATCGATAGCCTCATTTATACTCGAATCTTTTTCAATAAAAGTATCTGACGCGGGAAGGTAAGCTTCAGGCTGGAAGTAGTCGTAATAGGAAACGAAATATTCGACAGAATTATTGGGAAATAGTTCTTTAAACTCATTATAAAGTTGTCCAGCTAGAGTCTTATTAGGCGCCATGACGAGCGCAGGACGGTTAAGCTCCGCAATGGTATGGGCGATCGTGAATGTCTTGCCGGTACCCGTAGCGCCGAAAAGAGTCTGATGTTTATCCCCTCTTTCCAAACCCTGTTTTAATTGACGGATCGCTTTCGGTTGGTCCCCGCAGGGCTGAAAGTCAGAAATTATTTCAAATGGGATGTCTTGCACGATGCACCTGCAACTGTTCTCATGTTCAGTACCTTTATCGGGGCTTCAATTCAAGGTGGAAGATGAGGATTCGTCGTCCCTACGTCCATTGATACATGAGGGCTTCGTTACGCAAATCAGAGAGCTGAAAAAATCCATCTTTGTTCGAGCACGTGATGAGACTGCCATCGGGGGCGAAAACGATACCACTAAGGCTGTCACCCGTGGAAATTTCAATAAATTTATCCGGCTCGGGACCGAACATACGGATGGTACCGTCACCGTCCAAAATAGCGACCACCTTTTCGCTTATAGCCATAGAAACGCCATTTTTCTGTAGCGGATCGAGCTCGACCACATTGCCACTAAAAGAAATCTCGCGAACAGAACAATCCCACCCTGCTGCATAAATAACGCGACGTGATGAGCAAAGAGAGACAACACTTGCTGGCGCACCGTTTTCAACAAGGACGCGTTCTTTTCCTGAAAATGCATCGATATTGAGAATACGTCCCTTATCGGTACCGCAAATTACTTCGTTATGACCTGCGTCCATCGCATAAATACGGTCCGTGGTGGTCTTCAATAAAACAGGCGGGTTTTCTGGGTGAGAAACATCCCAGCGCCAAAGATCGCGGCCCAAAGTTGAGGCGAATACAAAGGAGCAACTTTGATCGATAGTTACCGAAGTAATGGTTTGATTCGCACCGCTAAAGGTCTCGAAATAACCGTCGTTACGCATACCAATTAAATGGACGTTATGCTTTCTATCAGCGACCACCAATAAATGTCCGAAGGATGCTAAGGAGACCGCTGTAAAAATACCTCCAGCAATCTTTTCCATATCCGATATTCGAAAATCTAAGATCGGCTGCAGAAGCTGTGAACGTGGATTCGGAGCAGATATGGCAGGAAAATCAGATGTTGGTAATTGGCGACTCGTCAGCGTCGATTCGCTTGAGAATTTGGGTTTAGCTCGTAATGTGGAATCCATCGACAAGACATTATCAATTGCACTAACAACCTCGCCCATCGTCGCGATCCGATCATCAGGAGCCTTAGCCAACATTAACGCTATCAAATCTTCTAAACCGGGAATCTTCGCAAACTTCGGATTAACATCCGAAAGCGATGGCCGAGGCGAGTTAACGTGGGCATCCATAACCTTCAGGCTTTCCTTACCCGGGAA